>NZ_QSOP01000009.1 GCF_003436275.1 Collinsella sp. TM09-10AT | reverse complement strand
TCCCGGTTCGACGAACAGCCGATCGTGTCAAATTTGGTCTAACAGAGCCTTTTTATTTGAGGGCTTATATGAGACGTGGTGGCGTCGTTCCGTAGGTCGGATTTGCCGGGCGCGCCACGCCCTGTGGGTGCGTCTGCTACTGAAGCGCCTGTGCGCCCAGGGCCAGGCAGCCCATAATGCCCTGCTTGCCCTCGAGGCTGTTGTTGACGATGTAGTTATCGATGTCGGCCATCTCGGGCGTGACGATGTAGCCGTTGAGCATCTCGGCGCACTTCTTGCGCGCGAGCGGCACGATGGGGGTGTGGTCGGCCACGCCGCCACCGATGACGATCTTTTGCGGTGCGTAGCACAGGATGTAGGTCATGAGCGCCTGCGCCAGATAGCCGGCGAGCAGGCCCATGGCCTCCGGGTCATCGGCCATCTCTCCGGCGCTCTTGCCACCCCAGCGCTTTTTGACGCCGGGACCGGCGATGAGGCCCTCGAGGCAGTTGTCGTGGAAGGGGCAGCCGCTGTGCTCGCCAATGGTGTCGCGCGGGTCGCGAGTGACCAGGATGTGGCCGGCCTCGGGATGCATCATGCCGTGCACGAGCTTACCGCCCGAGAGCACGCCGGCGCCCACGCCGGTACCGATGGTCAGATACACCACGTCAGTGAGGCCCTGGGCGCAACCAAGGGTGACCTCGCCCAGGCAGGCGACGTTGACGTCGGTGTCGTAGCCGTAGGGAATATTGAGCTCGTTTTGGATGGTGCCCAGCAGGTCAAAGTAGCGCCATGCCGTTTTGGGCGTCTCCAGGATCTTGCCGTATTGGGACGAGGCAGGGTTGACTGCGGTGGGGCCAAAGGCGCCGATGCCCAGCGCGGCGATGTCCTTGTCGGCAAACCATGCGTTGACGGCCTCAACGGTCTCCTGCGGGGTCGTGGTCGCAATCTGCTCGCGTTCCAGGACCGTGCCGTCTGCATAGCCCGTGGCGCAGACCATCTTGGTGCCGCCGGCCTCGAGCGCTCCGATAAGCTGCTGCTCTGCCATAGTATTCCTCTCTGGACGAGTTGCTCCGTGACTAAAGTATAGCGCTCTAAAAAATAAATGAGGTCGCTATAAAAAGAAACCTCATGGCCCAACGGGTTCACGAGGTTTCTTTAGTGCCTTTAGTTACTGACCGTCCTTACCCGCGCGGGTTGATTTTATCACGTAGCGACTTGAGGTTCTCAAGCGCAGCGTTGAGCGTCTCGTCTCGCTTGGCAAAGTGGAAACGAATCAGATGGTTGACGGGCTCGCGGAAGAAGCTCGATCCGGGAACAGCGCCCACGCCCACCTTGGAGGCCAGGTCCTCGCAGAAGTCGAGGTCGCTGTCATAGCCAAACTCCGAGATATCCATCATCACGTAGTAGGCGCCCTGCGGCACGTTGTGCTCAAGACCGATGCTATCGAGCCCCTGACAGAATAGGTCGCGCTTGGCGGTGTAGAGGTCGAGGACCTCCTGGTAATAGCTGTCGTCGAAGTTGAGGGCGGTGACGACGGCCTCTTGCAGGGGAGCGGCGGCGCCTACGGTGAGGAAGTCGTGAACCTTCTTGATGCGCTCGGTGATTTCGGCAGGGGCGATAGTGTAGCCCAGACGCCAGCCGGTGATGGAGTAGGTCTTGGACAGCGAGCTGCAGCTGACGGTTCGCTCGAACATGCCGGGCAGCGTGGCCATATAGACGTGCTCGTGGGGCGCGTAGACGATGTGCTCGTATACCTCGTCGGTGATGCAGTAGGCGTCGTACTTTTTGCACAGGTCTGCGATAAAGGTGAGCTCCTCGCGGGTAAAGACCTTGCCACAGGGGTTGGACGGGTTGCATAGGACGATTGCCTTGGGATCGTTGTCTCGGAAGGCTGCCTCGAGGACCTCACGGTCGAAGTCAAAGGTGGGCGGGTTGAGCGGCACATAGATGGGCTCAGCGCCCGAGAGGATCGTGTCGGCGCCGTAGTTCTCGTAGAACGGCGAGAAAATGACGACCTTGTCGCCGGGGTTTGTGACCGTCATCATGGCGGCCATCATGGCCTCGGTGGAGCCGCAGGTGACCACGATGTTCTCGTTGGGGTTGATCGGCATGCCCATAAAGTGCTCCTGCTTGGTGGCAAGCGCCTCGCGCATGGCCTGGGAGCCCCAGGTGATGGAGTACTGGTGGTAAAGCGGCTTGGGGTCGGTGGCAATGGTGCTGAGGCTATCGAGCAGCTGCGCCGGGGGATCGAAATCGGGGAAGCCCTGCGACAGGTTGACGGCACCATACTTGTTGGAGATGCGCGTCATGCGGCGGATGACCGAATCGGTAAACGCCGCCGTGCGGTTGGAGAGTTCTTTCATGCCTATCCTTTCGAGCATTGGGTGGAGCAAGTTTACTCCTATGGAACCGGTGGGATTTGCTCGAAACGGGCTCGAAAAACTCTTTTCAAAATTCTTGAAAATTGGGGCTTGCATCGCGTGGCGTTCCTTGCAATAATAGTCGAGCGCGAAGCGCACAGGACACGGTGGGTGTAGCTCAGTTGGCTAGAGCGACGGGTTGTGGTCCCGTAGGTCGAGGGTTCGAGTCCCTTTACCCACCCCAGTTCTTGCTTCGTGTCGATATCGGGTCGTTAGCTCAGTTGGTAGAGCAGGGGACTCTTAATCCCAAGGTCCAGGGTTCGACCCCCTGACGGCCCACCACACGATATCTCCTCTAAAGTCCGCCACCACGGACTTTAGCTTTGGGTCGTTAGCTCAGTTGGTAGAGCAGGGGACTCTTAATCCCAAGGTCCAGGGTTCGACCCCCTGACGGCCCACCCAAAGAACGCACAGGTCAGCGCTTCGGCGTTGGCCTTTTTTGTTTACCGAGAAGCCAAATCATAACCGTCCGTTACCGTTCGCGTTTTACGCCCCCTGCCGTTTATGCGCGGCAGGGGGCGTTTTATGCATTTTGCAGGTAGTGGACCTAGAAAATGCAATTTTAGAGCGTCTCGGCGCTGCGACCGGTGCCATTAAAACCGCCGTCCGCGCCGCCGCCCTCGACGATCTGCAGGGCGCGCCCGACCTGCCTGGCGGCCTTCTCGCGCTCCGCGAGGCCCGGTTTGATGTAATGGCGGTAATCTGTCCCCAGGTCCGTGTGTCCATGCAGGTCCATGATGCTAAGGGGGTCGACCTCGGTCGCCGCCATGATGGTCTCGGACGTGTGGCGCAGGGCCTTGGGAGGGATATACCGCAGGTCATGGCGTGCGCACATGCGCCGCCAGGCGCGCACGAGGTTGTCGCCGCGCATGTTCACGATGCGCTGGCCGCTCCAGTCGCGCACCTGCTCCGTAACCGAAGTGCCGCCCTCGACGGTTATGGACGGGCGCAGCGCGTCCATGATCTGGTGCAGGCGCTCGCGGCCCGCCAATAAAACCGGCACGGTGCGCACGGAATGGGCGTTCTTGGTCTCCTTCACGCCGTCCTCGTCCGTGTACGCGCGGCAGACCTCGATGTACTCCGACACGGTCGGCTGCCCAGTGGCGAAGTCGTAGGTCGTGGTGACCTTGAGGTCGCACGGGCGCACGGCCAGCGCCTCCTCCTTGCGCAGTCCGCTCAGGCCCAGGATGAGGTAGGCGTTCATGACCAGGTCCGCGCGGTCGTCGCTGGCGGCGAGCCTGCGCAGCGCCTCGGCGGCCTCGGGGATGCTCCACGGCTCCACGGGCGCCTGCTTGGCCTTGGGCGCTATGACGCGGCGGCGGAAGGGCTCCACCGTCACCCATCCGTCATCGAAGGCGCGGCGCATGACGGCGCGGAGTGTCGTCTTGGTCTTGGCCGGCGCGCCCGAGCGCTCGATGCAGCTTCGCATCATATCGTGGGTGATCTCGGAGATGTCGACCGACCCCAGGACGGGGGAGATGTAGTTGTCCATCTGGCCGTCGTACTCGCGTAGGCTCGCCTTTGAGCGCGGCTTGCCGCGGTTGCTGGGCGAGTCGCGGAACACGCCCCAGTAGTACATGTCGAGCGTCACGCCCGCGTGCGCCGCCTGGGACACGCCGAGCTCGCGGGCGAGCTGGGCGATGGCGACGTCGGCCTCGGTCTCGGTGCCGTGGACGGTGCGCGACACGCGCCGCACGTGTCCGTCCGCGCGGAAGCCCGCCTGCACGCGGATCACCCACTTGCCCGGAGCCACCTCGCGCTTCGAGCCGAGTTTTGACCTGGAATTGTCGTTGGTTGCCATATAATGGTCCTGCCTTTCCCTTATTTGCCGGAGGGCATGCCCCGTGCGGATCCGCCAAGATTGCCGCACGGGGCTTTTTTGTTTAGATGCCGAGCCCGCTCTGCTGGGGCTACGCCTCCGCCGCGGCCTTGCACGGACGGCCCGCCCCGGGCTTGGCCGCGATGCGGTACTCGATGGAGTCGCGCGACACCATGCGGGTGTTGCCGACCCTCCAGCTGCTCAGACTCCCGTCGCGGCAGAGCTGCGCCACGCGCGCGGTGCTCACGCCGAGCATCTCGGCGGCCTCGGCTGCGGTTACGGCCGGGATGTCGGACAGCTCGACGCTGGTCGCGACGGTGACGATCGTGCCGCCGTGGGACGGCGCATGGCCAAGCCCGCCGCCCTCGAACTCCGCCCCGCGCTCCAGCGCCGCCAGGGCATGGACGCGCAGCCAGTCGACGGCCATCTCCACGGCCATCTCGTAGGTATCGCCCTCGGTGGCCCCGGCGAGCCCGCACGGCTCCACGGCGTAGCCGCCCTCGGGGTCGGGGTAGACCTCGAACTCCTGCATGACGATCATGGTGGTCTCCTTTCCTGCGGTGAAGGGGAGGGCGGGGCTAGAGCAGCCCCGCTTCCTTCCTGATTCCCCTCGCGGTCGTCTCCTTTATCTCCCGGTGCCTGGGCACTGTCACCGTCACGTCCCCGCGGCGGAACTTGTCGTGCTTGGCGCCGGTGCCGCTGAGCTTTACGTAGCCCGCTTCGGTCAGCTCCCGCTCGAGGTCCCTCTTCTTAGTCACCGCCTAACTCCTTTCGACAATTAAATATTAGCACAGCTAAGTAATAAAGTATATAAAAGATTAGCGCAATTAAGGATTAAATCAAATCAGCGGCTGGTTTTTCGGAGCCCGAGCCGTTGGAGGTTTTTCGGAAAATCCTAAAACCCTGCCGCGCCGCGGGTCATAATCGTTATGAACACCACTTACGCTCCTGGAGGTACCCATGGCTCGCTGCAGCGTCGGCGCATATACGTACGAGGACGATTCCTGCGACACGATGATCTACGACGGGCTCACGGGCATTCCGCTGAGCCTTGGGTACGAGCTCGTTTCGCAGGAGCGCGGAGACACCGTGAGGGTCGTCGCCCTTGGAGTGAAGGACGACGCTGCGGGCCCTGTCCCGTTTGCGACGCTCAGGCCGTGCGCATACTCCCTGGCATCCGAATATGACGTGCGCGCCGTGAGGTGCCCGCAGACCGGTCAATGGGTCCTCATCGGATACATGGGCGTCTAGAGGAGCCCTGCGATCTTCCCGCCGACGGCGAGGATACCGGCCACTAGTTCCCCTCCCTTCTTCGCAATCTCCAATCCCTTGATCATGCGGTCGGCCAGCGATGCCTGGTCGCCGCGTTTTGCTGCCAATTCCATCTGAACGAGGCAGGCGGCGAGCATGTCCTTGTCTTCCGTGGTGAGCATCCGGTCCGCGGCGACCGTCTCCATCAAGCTGTCGACGGATGCCCTCAGGGAAGATGAGGACGAGGAGCTTGAGCTTGATGTCGCGTTGCTGTCTGCGTGCTGCTCGACTTTCACGTTTGTCCCCGCTGCCGAGGACTTCATCTTCTCAATCTCATAACTCATGCGCCTTTCGTCGGCATACAGCCTAGCCTTCGACTGGAGCCGCCTTATGTCCTCGGCGGCATCCCTTCTCCCGTATGACGAATGACCGGCGACCGACGCGCGAAACATCTTCAGGCCCACGCGGACCTTGGGCACGACCGTTTCTAGCGCAGACTCGATTCTCTTTGCCTCGCTCACGAGATTGTAGGAATCGGGGTCCGCGAGGATCTCCTCGCATTCCGCTATGAGCTCGTCGATTGCGTTATCCATGACTTGCACTCCTAAATGAAAAAGGCGCCCGCCCGTTGGGACAGCCGCCTTTCTATTGGACGCGGGCCCCGTGGGGTCCCCGCGTCAATACCGCTGTCCAAATTACCGTTTGTCCTCGGCACGGTCAAGCCGATCAGCCCATTTTCGTGGGGTTACGAAAATGGGGGAGTAGCTTGCGTTTTGGTGCCCGTTGCCTACGCGGACCTTACTTGATCCGCTTCCAGCCCTTCTTCGCCAGATGCCTCAGCCTGAGCTTGGGAGAGCTCGGCCTGGTCGCGTGCCGTCTCCAGGATCTTCGAGCGCCTCTTCTCGGTACTCTGCCGGTAGCAGTAGAGCAGCTCGCCCTCCTCGGGCTTCAGACTCTCGGCAAAGCCCTCGTTTAGGCCTGGCGGCCATCCGCAGAGGTCGTTCGGAGTGCAGTCGAGCGCCTGAGCAATTGTCAATGCCATTTCAAGCGGCATTCCGGCGGTTCCTTGCTCCCAGGTTCGATAAGTTCCAAGACTTACGTTCGCCTTCTCCGCGAGCTGCTTTTGAGTCAAGCCCACAGTCTTACGTAGTTTCTTTAATGCTTCGGGTACTGACATATCCATACCTCCTTTAGAGAGAAGTATAAGCGATTTGCGAACTAAGTACTAAGAAATTGGTAATTTATGCTTGCACTACTAGGAACCCAGTAGTAAAGTCAGTGGTGTACTAAGAACCTAGTACTTACGAAGAAGGGAGAAGTTTATGGTCGATGTCAAAGCGACATTCCCGCATAACCTGCGCGTCGCCATGGCGCATGCCGACATCAAGACTGCCGAGGAACTATCTACGGCTTCGGGCGTGTCGGTCTACAGCATCCGCAACTACCTGACAAAGGCTTCGACACCATCGCTCGAGAGCCTCGCGGCGTTGGGGTTGGCCCTCGGCTGCACGCCCAACGACCTGATGGGCTGGAACACGGACGAGGCTGCGTAGCCGCGGCCCGCTAACGAACTGCTGAAAGGAGAAGGTCATGATCGATCAGGTGTTCACGTTCAGGGAGAGGGACGGCGTCCTCTACGAGACGGAGGAGAGCCTCAGGCGCAGGATCCGGGCGGAGTTTCTCTTTCCCGAGGACCTCGATATCGACCTCGTCGAGACCTCGACGGCCGAGCTGGGGGAGCTCCACGGCTGGGCCTACTCGGTCTTCAGCGAGGCAACCGTCAGGGTGAAGGGGAAGGGCTACCGGTGGAGCGGCGGCATGCTCGTGCGCGTGCTCTCTCTCGACGAGGAATGGTGGGGCGTGCCCATGGAGGATCTGGAGGAAGAGGAATGACGGGGAAGAGGCGGGCGCTGCTGGCCTCGGCCGCCGTCATGGACGCCGCCGGGTGGCTATGCGTCGGCCAGGGCGCCTACGGCCTGGCGCGCTGCTGCTTTGCCGCCGCGCTGCCGTTCATCGCGGCGTGGGTGGTCGGGTCGCTATGGGCGCGCTAGGCGAGCCATTCGGAGCGGTGCCCGGCGATCGCCCTGATCACCGCGGGCCTGATGGAGAAGTCGGTCGCGGTGAGCATCGAGCCGACCGGCGGCGTGCCGAAGATGCCGAGCTCGCACAGCGCGAGGGCGTCGGCATCGAGCGGGGAGAGGCTGACGGAGCCCTCGTCGAGCGCGCGGGACACCAGCTCCTTCCGCCTCCTCGACATGCCGAGGAATACGGCGGAGAGCCGTTCGTCCATCCTCCGGCGCGTTGCCCAGGCGCTCCTCGCGGAGACGATGCGCGCGGTCGCGTACCCGAGCATCGCGGCGGCGCCGGTCAGGAGGAGGCACGAGGCCGGGTGCTCGGCGATCATCTGGCGGGCGTCCTCGGCCATCGCGGCGACCGAGCCGAACCCGACCGCGCCCGCGATGGTGACCAGCAGGTCGATGTTCTCCTTTGCCGCCCTGAGCGCTCTGTTCATCTTCAATTCCCTTCCAAGGAGGTTTCCATGGGTTTCATTCTCGCACTTTCCTTCGCGTTCCTGTTCGGGGTCGGGCTCGGCCTCATGCGCCGCTGACGGCGGAGTCAGCCCCCGTCGCGCCACGGGTTCCGCACCGCCCCCATTCCACGGGGCCCGTGGCGCGACGGGGTCGGACTCCCTACATCCGACCCATAAGGTGTCCGCCGCCGACTTGGCGGGGCGGCGGCACCGCTCCCTTTGGCGGGGGAGCGCCCTCCGGCCGCATCTATCGGCGCGGCCCTCCGGCAAGGGATTGGCTCAACGAATGAAAGGAGAAGGCCATGTGGATGTCTATAGCCAAGGGCGCGCGTTACGCCTGCTGCGACAACGTCACGTTCCGCGCGATGGTCATGCAGGGCGTGATACCGCGCTACCCGTCGCTCAACCCCAACAGCTCGCGCGAGGTGGTGCGCAGCGAGGACATCGATGCCGCCATCATGGCGCGCGGGGCGGTGCCGGCGCTGCCGTCGCCCGACTGCGTGCCGGCGCGCCGACCGAGGCGGGTGGCGTGATGGGCGACCTTATCTGGGATGCCGGCTGCAGGCTCGGCGAGTGGTGGGAGTCGCTTCCCGAGCGTGTGCGCAGCGTCGCGTGCGCCGTGGCGCTCATCGGCCTGATCGCCGTCGCCGGCGCCATCGAGGGGACCGCCCCGAGCGGGATGTACTACTAGGAGGAATGACATGCAATTCGAGAAGAGGCAGGTTCGCCTGGGCGACATCCGCCCGAGCGAGCAGAACCCGCGCGAGGACTTCGGCGACATCGGCGCCCTGGCCCGCAGTATCGAGGCGACCGGCGGTGAGCCGCTGAACCCGCCCGTGGTGGTGGCGGACGGCAACGTCTACCGCATCGTGGACGGCGAGCGCCGCTACCGCGCGCTGTCGTCCATCTACGGGGAGGACCGCGAGGTGTCCGCGCTGGTGGCGGAGAGCATGGACGAGGCCAACGAGCTTGTGGCCATGCTTGCCACCGATGACAAGCGCCAGCTGACCGAGGCCGAGCGCGCACGAGGCGTGCAGCAGATGCTCGTGCTGGGCATCGACGAGCAGCGCATCGAGCGCGCGAGCCGAGCCACCGCCGGGCAGATCCGGGCTGCGCGCAGGCTGCGCGGGAGTATCGAGGGTCGCCAGGTGACGCTCGATCAGCTCGAGGCCGCGAGCGCCTTCGACGACGAGAAGGATGTCGAGGCGGTTCTCGCCGCCGGTGACGGCTGGGCGGGCAAGGCCGACAGCATCCGCCGCCGCGTCGAGCGCGAGGAGGCCAAGGCCGAGGACTACGACGCCTTCGGCGATGCGGGCATCCCGGTCGTGAAGGAGCAGCCCGAGGGTTTCAACTACACGGACTGGGTCAACGTCGGCCTCGCCGCCCAGAAACTCGAGGGGAAGGAGTTCGCCGCCGGCACCGTCGCCGTGTGGAAGGGCAGCTACTGGGATCTCTACGAGCCGGATGACGGCTCGGGCGCCGCGCCCGAGAAGACCGAGGAGGAGATCCGGGCCGAGCAGGAGGCCGAGCGCGAGAAGGCGGCGCTCGAGGAACTGTACAGGAGCCTGATCGGCTTCGTGTCGTCCGGCGCCTTCGCCATGTCCAAGGACCTCATGATGGAGGTGCGCGTGGGCCGCGAGGACCCGCCCGCGCTGCTCATGGCGATGGGCGGCGACAGCCACCCCGAGAACGAGGGGCGTTTCGGGCTCGTGCGAGACGAGTTCGCCCGCAACCTCAAGGCCTGCAGGCCCAGCGAGTACGAGGCCGGCTGCTGGCTCATGGCGGCAGCCAAGGACATGGCCCAGCTCAACAACCGCTGGGGCGGCGACGACGCGGAGGCGTGGCTCGACCACTATGACATCTTCTGCTCCGCGGGCTTCGAGCCCGGCGAGGAGGACGTGTGGCTCATGGAGAGGGTGCAGGCGAGCGCCAAGGAGGAGGAGAAGGATGAGTAGCGAGAAGAAGGTCAGGGTGACGGTCGAGGCGTGCGGCGAGGTCCGCGCTTTCGAGTGCCGCTGCGCGACGGTCGCGACCGCCAAAGGGGACGGCTCCGGCGACTCTTGCTTCCTGGGCCCGACCGACATCAGCGACCTGTTCGCGCTCGCCTGCGAGTGCACCGACACGCTCTGCGCGGCCTTCAGCCAGGCGGGCGTCCCGGACAGGAACGCGCGCAAGCTCGTGCTCATAGCCGCGCTCGGCGCGAACCCCCATGGGCACGCCGACAGCATCCAGACCACCGACCTGGACGCGCGCAGGGAGATCCGCGACATGGCTGCGGAGCTGGGCGTCGATGCAGACATCTAGCGACCGCCGGGCGGTCGTGCAGCGCGGGGCGGACGGCAGATGGTTCGCCCGCCCCTACATGGGCACCGACCGCGTGACCGGAAGGCGGATCAGGCCGTACAGGTCGTGGGACGCGGAGCTGACGCGCGAGCAGGCCCAGGTCGAGTGCGACAGGTGGGCGGCCACGTTCGACCCGTCGTCGGCCCGGGACAGCTCCAAGCGCCTGTCCTCGATGCTCGAGACGTACATCTCCGACCCCGTCAACGGCCTGTCCGACAACTCCGTGGCCACGTACCGCAGCGTGGTCAGGACGATGGTGGAGCCGACTATCGGGCGCCTGCCCTACGACCAGCTTGAGCCTTGGGACGTGTCGGCCGCCTACCGTATGCTGCTCGCCCCAAGGACGGGCAAGGGGCTGTCGCCCAAGACGTTGCTCAAGATGCACGCGCTGCTGAAGGGCGCCTACCGCTCGTGGCAGCCGGCGCTGGGGCGGGACATCATGCTCGACGTCCCCGCGCCCTCGCCCGACCCCGTCGAGCCCTTCGCGCTGTCCGAGTGCGATACCGACGAGCTGTCCCGCGCGCTGGTCTCCGCCATGTCCTCGCGATCCGCCTCGAGCGCCAACATCTCGCGGCGCACCGAGGCCATGGCGGTCTACCTCGCCCTCAACACGGGACTGCGCTGCGGGGAGGTCTGCGGGCTGCAGCGCCGAGACTGGCGCCGCGCCCTGCACGACCTGCACGTCGTGGGACAGGCGGTCGAGCACCCCGAGCTGCACCGGCAGGCCTACACCAAGGGCAGGCGCGTGCGCAACGTGGCGCTCGCCCCGGCGGTGGAGGCGCAGCTGCAGCGCCACCTGGAGTGGCAGGACACGTGGCTCTCGCGCAAGGGCCCGGCGGCGCTGGTGGTGACCTTCGGGCCGGCAGGCGGCATCGCGCGCCCGTCCACCGTGACGAGCCGCTTCAAGTCGCTCGTGAGGGACCTGGGGCTGCCGGAGGAGACGGTGTTCCACTCCCTGAGGCACACGCACGCCTCATGGCTGCTCATGAACGGGTTCGACATGAGGACCATCCAGGAGCGTCTGGGGCACGCGAGCGTCAAGACGACGCTCGACATCTACGGCTCGGTCATGCCGGGCCGCGACCAGGCCGCCGCCGCGGCCTTTACCGATTCGATCTGCGGGGGTGATACGGATGAATAACTTCAACTTCAACAGGGACTTCTACGAGGGCTGCCGCGCCCTGGGCGACAGGGAGGGCATGGCGCTCGCGTGGGCGATGCTGCGCTACGGCTACGAGGGCATCGAGCCAAAGCTTAAGCCCACCACCATGGCGGCGTTCACCTTCGCGAGGGGCCGCATCGACGCCATGGTCAACGGCAGCCTCGGGGGGCAGGCGAGGGCCGCCAAGGCAGGCGGCATCGCAACCACCCAAGGGGGTAGCCAAGGGGGTGTCCAAGGGGGTAGCCGACCCAGCGGGCGAGGGGGGTAGCCAACAGAAAGAGAAGGAGAAGGAGATAGCCCTAGCGGGCTATAGCGCGGCCCGCCAAGCACCCGATGACTTCGAGCCCCCGTCGGCCGAGGACGTGGAGGCGTACTTCGCCGCCAACTGCCTCCGGGGCGACGCCCGCCAGTTCTTCGACCACTACGCCGCGCAGGGGTGGACGCTGCCGAGCGGCCTGCCCGTGACCGACGTGTGGGCGCTCGCCCGCAACTGGAGCCGCAAGCAGGTCGGCTTCGACGCGGACCGCAAGGCCCGCGGCGGGCAGACCTCCCAGGAGGTCGAGCGCGCCGCCGTGTGGCAGCCCGTGAAGACCGATGACGAGCTCATAGCCGAGCTCGATCGCCAGATAGCGGAGGCGTCATGATCACCCTCATGGAGATGCTCAGGAACGAGAAGGCCGACCCCTCACACGGCCGCCCGCTCAGCCTGACGAAGGTCTACATGACCAACGTCATGTCGCGGAGGGAGGCCGTGCTGCTGGCCAAGATCCAGAAGCGCGACGCGGCGATTGCGCGCCGGCAGCGCGAGAAGGACCTGTACGAGGAGATCGCCAAGCTCGCGAAGGGCGAGGACCCGAAGGGCGAGGACCCGAAGGGCGGGAAGCCGAAGCGCGGGTGTGCCAATGGTGTGCCAACGGCGGCGGGGCAGCTGGGGCAGCAGGCGATTTGGTTCCCGCCGCTAGACGGTGGAGACGGCGCCGTCGGGGAGGCTCCCGGCGCAAAGAACACCTAATTCTTTTGAGAAGGAGAGGAGAGAGGTTTTGACCGAGATCTCAGCGGTGATGAGGGCCTACCGAGACGCCCTCGACAGGCACCGGATTCCCTGGGCCGACGACACCTACGACACGAGGCCGGTGGACGGCTACCGGATGCGAATCGAGCGCACCAAGACCATCCTGGACGAGCACGAGGTGAGCGTGATCTGGGGCTACCAGTGCCTGCCCGTGGACGAGTCCGACGATTCCGCCGGCGACGGCGAGGAGACCGAGGTGAAGGTCCGGACCGTGGGCATAACCGTCGGCTATCCCGACTACCTGGAGGTCATGTACGACCCGATCAGCGCGGATCCGTTCGTGGCCGCGCCCGGCGACATCCTCGCGGAGGTCTTCGGCGTGAGGGGTGAGTCGCGATGAGCTACGTGTGCGGACCCGCCGACTGGATCGACCTCGCCGTCGGCAGGCTCGAGGACGCGAAGAGGTCGCTCGGGGAGTGCGACAGGCTGCGACAGGGGTGCGACATCTGCGATGAGCTGCGCCAGGCGAGGAGATGCCTCAACAAGGCGCTGATCATGGTCGCGGAGGAGAAGGAGATCGTGAAGGAATGGAGCGGGAAATGAGAGATAGGAACGAGTGGTTCAAGGAGGCCAAGGGAGCCCTGCGGCATCTCGAAATCGAGGCTGTGGAAAACCCCTTCGCGTGGCCGACTGTCGCGTGCGTCGCAGATGGGGAGGATGTCCTGCATGCACTTGGGCTTCATCCGTCTCGTGATGTCGGCGGCATAGTGAACGTCGATGAGAGCGAGGTCCTCGAGCTCGCCGAGCTCATCAGCCCCGAGCCCGTCACGGGCTCCACGTCGGACGGGTACCACACGTTCGACGAGCTCTACCATCACCGTGCGGTGCTGTTCTCGGTGATCGTGGCCATGTTCCGCGGGCGCTCGTGGAAGTCGCTCCACCACCATGACGGGACGATGTACGACGGCATGTTCATCGTGGGCATCGACACGCCCGCCGGCCCCGCCACCTACCACTACGACGTCGAGCCTTACTGGGACATGTTCCCGTGCAGGGCGCTCGACCGAGCGCCCGAGTGGGACGGCCACACGCCCGACGACGCCATCGAGCGCATCGGCACCCTGCGGGACGTCCTGCAGGCGGAGGTCAATGAGGAAGGGAGCGAGAAATGAGTGAGCGCCTTGCGGTCGATAGCTTAATGACTGCGGACGGGGAGGTGGTGCAGCTGCCGACGCTGGGGCGGCTGCACCCAGTCGACGCGGAGGGCGGTCGTATTCCGCTGGATACCGTGAAGCTGTTCGACGCGGAGGGGAGGTTCCTTAAAGTTGAGTCGTACGAGTTCTCGACCTGGTCTCAGCGGTGGGTCGTGCACCTTGGTTCCGGTAGGGACGCGTATGCCGACTGCTGCTATCTCCGCAGGCCCGACAGCTTCGAGAGGCTGCTGGAGGATCTCGGTGAGGCTTTGCAACGGGACGCGCGCGGTGGACATCTGGAGTGCGGCTACAACCTCGCCGTGGGCCTGTGCTGTGAACGTATACCTGAGGACGATGTGTGCAGGCGTTCTCACTGTGCGGGGTATGGTGCGAGTTGGATGGTCAACGATATCAGGGACCGCATCGAGCATCTATGTGCCGGTACTGTCGAGAAGGATAGGGGTGAGAACAAATGAGTTGCTATTTCTGCGGCGGGTCGCGCATCGCGTCGCTGCACTCCGCGCCCGACCGGGACATCCGGAACTGGTCCGTGGGCTCCATGGCCCTCGCGCGGCGCTATGACGGCCAGCCCATCATCGCCGTCGAGCTGGATACCGACGTGGCGCTCGACATCTCGGTCAACGGCTCGGCCGGCGACTGCGTCAGCGCCGATGTGACGGCGACCGCCTACATCGAGGACATCAAGTACTGCCCGTTCTGCGGAGAGGAGCTTTAGGTGAACGAGGAGCTGAAGATGTACACCTGCGAGCGGTGCGGGAAACCGACGCCGAACTACCGCGAGTACTCGCCCTCGCTGGCAGCCATTGTGGGTGTCCAGGGGCGCTCGTGGTGCGATGAGTGCCGAAGGGAGCTCCACATCTTGCACGAATGGGAGAACGAGCAGGAGACCGATGAGCGCATGGTCTGCCCCTACTGCGGGGGTTCCATTAGCGATCCGTGGGAGTACGAAGAGGGCGAGGACGAGATTGAATGTCCCAACTGCGACCGCACGTTCGAGGTTGAGATCAGCTCCGTGCGCACGTATCGGACACACCGCCGTATCGAGGACATGCCCGACGGCTGGAACGGGGAGGAGCTTTGATGAGCCGAGGATTCATTGAGCTGCGCGACGAAAACGGCTACAGGTACATCGTCAACATGGACGAGATCGTAGCCGTCAACGTAGCCGGCAAAAAGATCTGGTGCGGCAATGCCACGCTCGACATCTGCGGCGAGAGTATGGGCCGCCTTTGCGACAGGCTTGTTGGTGATGGCGAATGAACCGCAGCGATGTGACCGAAGAGCTGTCCGAGAAGGTGCAGAAGAAGCTCCGCACGCAGTTCGCGCTCGTCGCGCGGGAGGTATGGGTGGACCCTGCCCACAGGGTCGACTTCATGGCGTTTTCCCCGGGCGTCGGAGGTCGGAACATGAAGCTCGAGCACGGGCGGTTCGTGTTCGTTGAGGTCAAGTCGTGCATGGCTGACTTTAAGAGCGGCCACGGCCTCACGTTCCGAGGCGACGATAACTGGCTCGTGTGCCCTCGCGACCTTGCTGACGAGCTGTACGACAAGATGCTCCTGCCGTTGGGCGTGCAAGTCTACTGCCCCGACAACGGAGGCTCCCTTCGGCTGAGATACGACCTTGGTATGCGAGGCGCAGGAAGCTTGAGAGAAGACTCAACGCTCTGCCTGCTCTGGGCGATGCTGATGGACTCGTACTCGAGATGGCGCACGACTGGCGCTGTATTCGTCGAAACGGGGGAGGACGGCAGGTGATCCGCTCGGCGGTGGAGCTGTACCGCGCGACCGCCTGGCGCACGGTGCCCGATCTTGTGTCGGGTCCCGCGCGCCGGGCGCTCGTGCACGGTCGTGCCGACGCGCCGCGGGTGACGGCGGCGCAGATCGGGGAGACGGAGCGGAGGGCGAGGGCGCTGCAGCGCGACCGCGCCCGCGCGCTCAAGAGGTCGAGGAAGGCTAAGCGATGAGGTTGTTTGAGAAGCTGTGGCGGATGATTATCGAGAACCGCCGCGTACGCAAGAGCATCGAGGCACGCCGCGCCCGCAGGTGCAGGAGGTCGACGAGATGAACGTGATGTGGGACGTGCAGGAGAGGACGTGCGCGATCTGCGGGAGGGTCTTCATCCCGAAGGCGCCCCACGCCAAGTACTGCTCGGAGGCGTGTCGGCGCGAGCACGACCTGCGCCGCGTGAAGGAGGCCCGTCGCAAAGGCACCAAGCCGAAGCGCGACAGGGTGGACCGCTATCTGGCCGGGTCGGGGTCGGCGCACGACGAGATCATGGCCATGCGGCGCGAGGTCGCGATGAGATATTGAGTTTCCGCAGGTAGATATATAATTAAGGCCGCTGGCGTTGGAGCGCCGGCGGCCTTTGGCAAAGACGCCTCCCGGCATCCTCTATGTGGCGTAGAGCATGGTACCACGCGGGAGGTCACATGGATGCACGGGAATATCTGGAGACTGTACGGGCCGCCCAGCGCGGCATCGACCGCAGGCTGGCGGTCATCCAGTCGATGCAGGCGCGCGAGCAGGTGCGCGCCCAGCGCTACGACGCCGTGGGCAAGGGCGCGCACGGCACGGACTTCATGCGCTCGACGGACGACCGCATAGACTACGAGCGCCGCAGCGGCGCGGAGCTGTCCGAGCTCCGGCACGAGGTGGAGCGTGGGCGCGAGCTCTGCGCGGGCGTGCGCTCGGCCAACCCAGGCAAGCGCTGGGGCGACGTGCTGGAGCTGCGCTACTGCGAGGACCGCACCCTGCAGGAGATCGCGGGGACACTGGGGGTGTCGGTGAGGTCGGTGCATTCAGATATGTCATCGGCCCTGGACTGGGTCGATATGGTGGGCATCGCCACCGCAAGGGCTGGCGTGGGCCGTGCGGCAATATAATTGGATGGCTGGTTCGCGTCAGCATGTCGGCCCCGATCGCCATGTGCGGTCGGGGCCTTTTGTCTTTATGGGACTGCATGCAATTGCAGACGATTGCACACTTCTGCAGACAATTGCAGATAGTTGCAGACGATTGCACACAATTGCAGACCGTTGCAGGTTTCTTCTGGGATATAACTAGGGTGTCGATTCGCAGCGCCGCCCGCGCGGTGTGCGGGTCGGATGTGCGTGGAAGCACAGATGAGTGGCCGGAGTTCCCTTCAGCAGTTCAGGGACTCCGGCCTTTCTATTGCGTTTAATTCAATAGGGGATGATGCCCGTGGTCAGCCGAGAGTACATCGCGCGATCCGCCCGCCGCCACGACACGGTCATGGCGTGGGCGTTCCGCCGCGCCCTGGGGGTCACGGCGGCGCCGCGCCGCCGACCTGGGGGTGCCGGGGGCGTGCGCCTGGAGGCGCTGCGCTACGGGGGCATCGAGGCGTGCATGTCCAACCGAGGGCGCTCCCCGGTGGAGTGGTAGGGGATGGGCAACCCGCGCAAGGCCAACGGCGCCCGACGCCGCCATGTCGTGCGGTGGCTGCGCTCACAGGGTAGGCCCTGCTGGATATGTGGGCTACCCATAGACTACGGGGTGCCTGCGGGCGACCCCCGGGCTTTCGAGTGCGACGAGCTCGTCCCGGTCAGCCGCGGCGGATCGCCCTTCGACCGTGACAACGTCGCCGCCGCACATCGTTGCTGCAACAACTGGCGCCGCGCCCGCAGCGTCGCCGAGGTCTCGGCCGTCCGGTTCGCGCTCGCCTCGCGCCGCGCCGCCTGGAACTCGCCCGAGACGTTCGTCGCGCTGTGCAAGGCACTCAAGGACGATGGCGCATCGGTTATTAATCCCCCGTCCGTGCCCGACAGACAGCCTCGGGCAACGACCTCGTGGTAGGGGACGCGCCTCGGCACACGACCCCACGGGGGTCTTTTACCGGATGGTGACAGGCCACCATCCCGCGCCAGGGCCGCAATACCCCCGAATACGCTTTTTTACAGAAGTCAAGCCAAAACCGCAGCTAAACCGAGAAAAACTAGGCGGGTGTGTACGTGAAGATACACGACATCGTCCCATATGAGCGAAATGCCCGGCACAACGCCTCCGCCGTCCCCGTGGTCGCCGACTCCATCAAGGAGTTCGGGCTGCGCGGGACCATCGGCCTGGAGAGCCGCGAGCGCCCGGTTATTGTATGGGGGCACACGCGCGTCGAGGCGTGCAGGAGCCTGGGGTGGGACGAGATTCCCGACTCCAAGATCGAGTACTGCGACGACCTGACGGACGAGCAGATCAAGGCCTTCCGCATCGCCGACAACAAGACCGGCGAGGTGGCGACCTGGAACAAGTCGATGCTGCGCGAGGAGGTCCGCAGCCTCAAGGACTTCGACATGTCGAGGTTCGGGCTCGACTTCAAGAGCAAACGGCTCGACTACGGCCACGAGCGCCTGAGGACGGACGACGCGTACAACCTGCGCCTCGTCGCCCGGTCCGACTGCGGCCGCGACGGCATGCCCCGCATGAAGCGGTGCATGGCCAGGCCGGCGGACATGATCGGGTTCAACTACGCCAAGAGCACGCCCGAGGCCGACAAGGCGGGCCGCTGCTGCCACTTCTTCATCGACGACTACCAGTTCGAGCGCGTGTGGGCCCGCCCCGCGGCCTACCTCGAGTGCCTGCGCGGCTTCGACTGCGTGCTCACGCCCGACTTCTCGCTCTACCTCGACATGCCCGACGCCATGCAGCGGTGGAACCGCTACCGCTCCCAGGCGCTCGGGCACTGGTGGCAGGAGCAGGGCCTCCGTGTAGTCCCGACCCTCTCGTGGGCGCAGCGCCGGAGCTTTCTCTTCACGTTCGACGGCGTCCCGCGCCGCTCGACCGTCGCCGTGTCGACCGTCGGCGTGAAGGGGGACGAGGGCGCCCTGGCCGTCTGGCGCGAGGGCATGGCGGAGGCCATGAGCCGACTGGAGCCCGCTCGCGTGCTGCTCTACGGCGGCGACATAGGTTTCGACTTCGGTGCCTGCGAGGTCGTCGAGTACAAGGGAGGCGGGTTCCGTGGGAGGCAGGGGCGCCAGCAGCGGGTGGAGCGTAGATAAGCGCGGAAACCCGAAGAACCCGTACGGCAGCCAGTACCATTCGGTGCTGACCGTCGGGAACATCAAATTCGTATCTAAGAACGGGCGCGGCAGCGAAACCCTCATGGAGACGATGACGCGCGGGCGCGTCTACGCCCATGTCGAGGGGGACGACTTGAAATCGATCGTCTATTTCGACAATGAGAACAAGAGGTCGAAGCAGATCGACGTGGACCACTCGCATAATGGGGAGCGCCCGCATGCGCACCACGGCTACAACCACAATGAGAACGACTCGGCGAAGGGCGCGGCAAGGCTGACGCCGGACGAGCAGGCCATGGTTGATAAGGCTGTCAGCATATGGGAAAATAGGAAGCGCGGAAAGTAGCACAGTACGAGGAGTGCCCTTGATTGAGGAGACGTAGGTGCAAATCCTACCGCCGCGCAAGCCGTCCTTCGGGGCGGCTTTTTTATGCCGATTGGAGGTGGCGGATGCCCCTCGAGAAGCCCGCCGCGGTCGCCGGCGACCCCGTGAAGAGCGCCAAGTGGGACGAGCTCACCGCCGGCCGCTCGTTCACCCAGGCCGACGCGCCGACGCTCGCGCTGCTTTGCCAGTGGTACAAGATCGTCGAGCTCGCCCAGGACGAGCTGGACAGCTTCGGCGAGCAGACCGCCTACCAGAACGACATGGGGGACCTGAAGTCATTCCCGCAGATAGCGACCCTGAAGACCGCTTCGGCGGAGATCAGGCAGCTCAACAAGCAGCTCGGCATAACCGACGGCCACGAGGGGGCGCCAGATGTCCGGAACGTCCAGACCAAGCTCTTCTCGATCGCCGAGCGCCACGAGGCGCGGAAGGCAAGAGCCGCGGTATAGGGTCGCCGTGGGCGAGGCCGCCTACTCCGAGGGAGAGGACGCCGCCGAGCTGGGCGGGGACCTGGGCATGGAGCCCATCGAGTGGCAGTCCCTCGTGCTGTCCGACTGGTGCGCGTGCGACGCCGAGGGCCGCCCCGCCTACGTCACGTGCGGCCTGGACGTGCCCCGCCAGAACGGCAAGAACGCCGTCATCGAGATATACGAGGTGTTCCGCCTGGCGGTCTGCGGCTGGCACATCCTCCACACCGCGCACCGCGTGAAGACCGCCAAGAAGGCGTTCAACCGACTCGTCCGCTACTTCACGGACAAGGAGCACCCAGAGCTCTCGTGCCTCGTCGAGAGGATCCGCCGCACGAACGGCGAGGAGGCCATCTACCTCACCAACGGCGGCTCCATCGAGTTCTCGGCGCGCACCAACGGAAGCGCGCGAGGCTTCGATGACATCCAGCTCGTCGTGTTCGACGAGGCGCAGGAGCTCACCGACTCCCAGTACGACGCCATCATGTACACGCTCGCCGCGTCCGCGACCGGAGAGCGCCAGATCATCTACACGGGCACGCCGCCCAACGAGGACTGCCCCGGCACCGTGTTCGCGCGCACGCGCGCGGCCATCCTAGCCGGCGACATCCCGAGCACCGAGTGGTGCTCGTGGGCCACGGACGAGTGCCCGCGCCAGGACGCCACGTTCGACGACGTGGTGGACCTCATCTACGAATCGAACCCGAGCATGGGCATCATCCTGTCGCTCGACTTCACCCGCACGGAGTTCGCCGGCGGCTCGATCACCGGCTTCGCCCACGAGCGCCTGGGCTGGTTCAGCCCGGCCGCCATGCTCACGAGGGCCATCCCGCGGGAATCGTGGGGCGCCGCCCTCATCGACGCCATCGGCGACCGGTACCGCGGCAAGAAGGCCTTCGGGGTGAAGTTCTCGAGGGACGGGTCGACCTACGCGCTGTCGGGCTGCAAGCTCGGCCAGCGCGCGCTCAAG
Organism: Collinsella sp. TM09-10AT; assembly: GCF_003436275.1. Lineage (GTDB taxonomy): Bacteria > Actinomycetota > Coriobacteriia > Coriobacteriales > Coriobacteriaceae > Collinsella. Next base: position 69,627 of record NZ_QSOP01000009.1, on the reverse strand, counting down.
GGCAAGGCCGCCGTCGAGCTCATCAGGGTCGGAACGACGGCGGGCGGCGCCCGCGAGCTCGCCGAGTGGCTCTACGACCGCCGCACGACCGCGTCGGTCGTCGTCATCGACGGCATGTCGGGCGCCGACGCGCTCATCGACCGCCTCGCCGAGATGAAGCTGCCGCGCGGCTACGTCGTGAGGCCGCAGACGCGCGACGTGGTCGCCGCCGCCGTCGGCTTCGTGGACGCGCTCAACGACGGCACGCTCGCGCACACCTACGACCCGACGCTCGAGGATTCGGCGAGGAAGTGCGTGCGCAGGAAGATCGGGTCCCGCGGCGGGTGGGGCTTCGGCTCCCCCGAGGACGCGACCGTGCCGCCCGAGCCGCTCGAATCTTGCTCGCTCGCGCTGTGGGGCGCGAGGAACACCAAGCGCAACCCGCGCAGGAAGCAGAGGGCACTGTGATCCAGAGAATTGGGCAGGGGGCCTCCGTCGAGACGCCGAACCTCGACGCCGTCCCCGAGCCGTACCGAGCCGCCGTGGAGGACATGTTCGAAACCTGGGGCGACGTGTCGGCGCGAAACACCGTCCTCAAGCGCTACTACGACATGAAGAACGAGATGAAGAGCCTCGGCATCTCCATCCCGCCCATGCTCGAGATGGTCAACTGCGTCACCGGGTGGTGCGCCAAGGCCGTCAAGGCGCACTCCGTGCGCTCCGTCTTCGACGGCGCGGAGGACCAGGACCTCAAGCGCCTCGTGCGCGAGAACCGCCTGAGGTCGCTCTACCGGCAGGCGTGCGCGAGCGCCCTCACCTACGGCGTGTCGGCCATGACCGTCATGAGGGGCGGCCCCGGACAGCCCGAGGCGATGGTCCGCGTGTTCAGCGCGAACCAGTTCTGCTGCCTGTGGGACAAGGACGCCCGCCGCATCCGCTGCGGCGTCGTCCTCGCCGACGTCGACAGGTCGGGCAACGCCTCCCGCTACGTGTGCCACTTCCCGGACGCGGTGCTCACGCTGGTGCGCATCGGCTCGGGCGGCGGCCCCTACGAGTGGGATTGCGAGACGGAGCCGAACCCCATGGGTCGCCCGCTCATGGAGGTGTTCACCTACGACCCCGACCCGGACCGCCCGCTCGGCCACTCCATGCTCACGCCCGAGATCCTGGGCATCGTCGACAAGGCCATGCGCGACGTGCTGCGCATGGAGGTCGGCGCGGAGTTCTTCACATTCCCCCAGCGATACATCCTCGGCGCCAAGGACGACCTCTTCTCCGTGAAGGACGGGGACGGCGGGGAGGGCGATGACGAGGACGAGGACGAGGGCGGCCCCGCCACCCCGCCGTCGCCCATCGCCAAGTTCAACGCGTACGTCGGGTCGTTCCTCGCCATCACCAAGGACGAGGACGGCGACGTCCCGACCGTAGGGCAGTTCGCCGCGCCGACCGCCGACAACTTCACACGCGTCTTCGAGAACGACGCGCAGCGGTTCTCCGGCGCGACCAACGTCCCGCTGGCGCAGCTGGGAGTGCTGTCGAACACCTACACGTCCTCGGACGCCCTGGGCGCAGCGAACGACCCGCTCATCCTCGAGGTGGAGCAGATCAACGAGCACAACGCCGAGGCGCTCGAGACGGTCGCGCAGATGATGATGGCGGTCAAGGACGGCGTCCCGATATCCGGGCTCACCGACGAGCAGCGCGCCGTCCAGGCGTACTTCAAGGACCCCTCGATGCCGACCATCGCGGCGCGCGCCGACGCGTGGACGAAACTCGCCGCCGCGGACGAGAGCATGCTGGGCACCCGCGTCTACTACGAGGGCGTGGGCCTGTCCCAGCCGACCATCGACCGCCTGGAACGCGAGAAGCAGCAGAGCGGGGCCATCGCGGCGCTAAACGCCATGGCGGAGACGATGGCCGCGCAGGCCGCGAAGGCCGCGGCCCTGCCGCCCGCCGGCGGTGAGGCGGAGTGATACCGCGCGAGGACTTCGACCGCTACGCCCGCGCGCTCGGCATCAACGCCGACCTGCTGCAGGCGGCGGTCGCGCAGGCGATAGACGAGTTCGCCGGACTCTACGGCGATGAGCTCTACCGGGCGCTGGCGCGCACCTACGCGGCGCTCGTGGCCAAGTTCGGCTCTTTTGCCGCCGCAGCGGCCGTCGAGTTCTACGCCGCCATGCGCTCGGGCGCCGGCCCGGCGCAGGGATACGAACCGCGGCAGTTCGACCCCGGCCACGGCGGGCTTCTCGCGAGCGACGTCGACGAGGCGCTGCGGACTTCCGCGGCCGCCACGGCGCTCGCGGCGACCGCCGTGCAGCGCGCCATGGGCTATGCGGACGCCACGATCCAGGGCAACGCCATGGCCGACCCCGCGCACCCGCGCTGGGCGCTGGTGCCGCACGCGGGCGCGTGCGACTGGTGCCGGATGATCGGCTCTCGCGGCTTCGTCTTCAAGAGCTCGGCGACAGCCGGAGCCGAGCGCCACCCGAGTTGCAGGTGCATACCGGTCGCCGACTTCTCCGGCAGCCCCGCGCTCGACGGATACGACCCGTCGGCGCTCTACGACGAGTACCGCGGGAAGCACCCCGAATGGGGGTCCAGGCGCTCGGGGTCCCGCGGCCACCACAGGGGCGGCAAGGTAGTCGCCGCGTTCGTGGACGGGAAGAGGTTCGGAAGCATCGGCGACATCCAGAGGTACATGGAGGGGGCGTCGTCCCCGGATGACCTCAAGGCACGCATGGCCACCGCGAACAGGGCGGGGCTGGCCATGGGCTTCAAGCCCGGGAGCCCCTACGCCAAGTCGCTCGCGCAGACCGCGGCGAGCGTGAGCAAGAGGCTCTCGGCCAAGTGAGGACGCCCCGTGGGAGGGCGGGCGCGACGCGCCATCAAGCGTCGCCGGCGAAGACACGCAACGCGCCGGCAGGAACACGAGGCCGCAGCCCGCACGGGAGGCGGCCTTTTCCATGCCTAAAGACCGCCAGCGCCGCCGCACGGGGCGCGAAGCGAGCCCCGCACGGGGCGGAAGGAGTGCAAGATGCCGACCCAGCAGCAAGCCAACAACGTGACCGATCCCGTCGAGCCCCCGCAGCCCGCCGCGCCGGCGGAACCCGGCGCCGGCCAAGAGCCCGGCGCGCCGCAGGAGCCGCCCGCGATCGACTGGAAGGCCGAGGCCGAGCGATTCAAGAAGGAGTCCCGCAAGTGGGAGGCCCGGGCCAAGGAGAACAAGGGCAAGGCCGACCTGTGGGACGCCCAGGGCGCGCAGGCGCCCACCGTCGAGTCCCTCAACGACGAGCTCAACGACCTGAAGGGACGCCTCGCCGCGTCCGAGGCCGAGCGCGAGCGCGAACGCACGCTCGCCCGCGTGTCGCAGGCCACCGGCGTGCCGGCCGCGCTCATCCACGGCGACGACGAGGAGTCTATGACGGCATCGGCAAAGGCCGTCGGCGACTTCGCCGAGTCGCGCCAGCCGGGCTACCCGCTCGACAAGGGCGGATCCGGTGGAGGAAAGAAAGTGAACAGGGAGTCCATCGAGTCCATCAAGGACCCCGCCAAGCGCATCATGGCCCGCGCCGCGCACATGGACCTCTACAAGTAAGAAAGGGGCAAGCATGCCCGTACCCGCAAACATCTCCGACTCCAAGGCCATCAACGCCTCGATGGACCAGGAGTTCATCCGCAACTTCGAGGGCGACCTCGACCGCCTGCTCGAGGTCCTCGGCATCTTCGGCGCCGAGACCATCGCCGCCGGCACCACGCTCAAGATGCTCAAGGTGACCGGCGAGCTCAACGACTCCAAGACCGACGGCTCCAAGGAATCCGCCACCGGCGACGCCGCCGTCCAGCTGGGCTCCAGCTCCGGCACGTCCTACGTCGAGGGCGACGAGGTCGCGCTGTCCAAGTTCACCGCCACCTACGAGCCCGTGGGCGAGGCCGAGGCCTTCCCGTACCGCCGCATGACCACGCACAAGGCGATCCAGCAGTCCGGCTACGTCAACGCCGTGCTCAAGACCGACAAGCACATGGCCTCGCTCGTGCGCCGCAGCATCGTCTCGCAGTTCTTCTCCTTCCTGCTCAAGGGAACGGGCACGGCGACCGGCAAGGGCCTGCAGGCATGCGCCGCGGCCGTCGACGCCAGGCTCGGCAACACCCTCGAGACCAACGGCGACGCCGCCGAGCGCGTCGTCCACTTCATCAACCGAGACGACGCCGCCGACTACCTCGGCACCGCGACCATCACCGACCAGAACCTGTTCGGCCTCACCTACCTCGAGAACTTCCTGGGCCTCTCGGGCGTCTTCCTGACCAACCAGGTCGCCAAGGGAACCATGATCGCCACCCCCGCCGACAACATCCGCATCTTCGGCGTGGACTTCGGCGAGCTCGCGACCTCGGGCCTCACGTACACGGTCTCCGACTCCGGCCTGATCGGCGTCGCGCACACCCCGGCGTACGACCACGTGTCCGTCGAGACCAACGTGCTCGCCTGCGCGACGTTCTTCCCCGAGGTGAAGGACTACATCGTGAAGGGAACCATCACGACCAAGTAAGGAGGCCGACGTGGACGACTACGCGTTCGCTACGGTCGACGAGTACCGCATCGACACGGGGGACGCGGCGACCGACGAGGAGCGCGTCGCGGCCGAGCTGTCGCGGCAGAGCGCGAAGCTCCGCGCGACCCTCGGCATACCGCGCTACCGCTCCCTGGCGGGCGACGCCCGCGAGCTCGCCCGCGACCTGGTGACCGACGCGGCCCGCAAGAAGCTGGTCCAGCCGGCCTGCGCGCCCATGGGCGTGGAGGACCTCACCGGCGTCTCGCAGTCGAGCTTCACGGCCAACGGGTTCCAGGGGAGCTTCACGTTTCAGAACCCGAGCGGCACGGCCTACTTCGACCGCTCGACGCTCGCCGCGCTCAAGAGGCTGCTCGGGTGCGGCCAGCGCATCGGCACCGTGTGCCCGAGCTACGGGGGCAGGCCGTGATCGGCGAGGAGGTGACGGTGCTGTCGAGCACGGAGACGGGCAGGGACGCCATGGGCGAGCCTGTCGTCGAGTGGGAGGCCACCGTCGTCACGGGGTGCCTCGTGCGGCCCCTGGCGGGCTCTGACGTGGGGGATGCCGTCCGGCCTGACGGCATCGAGGCGAGCTACTCCATCGCGTTCCCCAAGACGTACGCGGGGCCGCCGCTGGCGCGCTGCCGCATCGCCCTGACGGGGCGCGGCATGCCAGCCGACCCCGACACCGCGCTGCTGGTCGCCGGTTCCCCCGACATCACGAACCCCTGCCCCACGGCGTGGAACATGACGGCGACGGCGGGGAGGGTCCATGGCTGACAAGATCAAGTTCGGGCGCTTCGTCCACAGCGACGCGGGAGTCATCGCCGTCACGAAGGGCGCGGGCGTCCGCGCCTGGGTGGCGACCGAGACCGCCCGCCTCGCGGCGAGGGCCAACGCCGAGGCCGCATCACACCACGTGCCGTCGGGCTACCGCAGGTCCCTCGAGAGGCTCCATCCCGGGGCCTTCGACGGCGCCCCCTACGCGGGCGTCGTCAAGTCGGGCTCCTGCGACACCCTCGGCGTCGTCCGCGCCGCGACCCCGGCAGGCGCCTACGACCAGAACCGCAACCACACGCTCGACCACCTGCTCTAAGGAGGAAACGTGCCGAGACTCAACGTGATGGGCGAGCTCAGGGCGATCCTCGAGTCCGCCCTGGGCGGCGTGCCCGTTCAGGTCGGCCTGCCCGCCGAACGGCCGGGGACCGTCGTGGTGGTCCGCCGGTGCGGGGGCGCGCGGCAGGACGCGCTCGTGGACTCGCCGCAGGTCGAGGTCATCATGTGGGCCCCGACAGAGGCCAGGGCCGAGGAGCTCGCCGAGCTCGTGGGCGACGCGATGTCGCGCCTGCCGTTCGCGCGGGGCTTCTGCGCCTGCGAGGAGCTCGAGATGCGGACCGACTACGACTACCTCGCCCGGTCCCCGCGCTGGTACGCGCTGTACCGACTGAAGACATACCAACCGAAAGAAGGATAAATGGCATCCAACAACGAAGAGGCCAAGATCGCCCTCGCGTCAGAGGACGCGACCCCCGCGGCCGACATCGACCCCTCGCTCGTAACCACCGGCTCACCCGTCGAGGGCGGCTGCGTGTACACGAGCTTCAAGGCGGGTGCGGCGCTGCCCACCGACGCCGTGGCCAAGATCTCCACGCTCACCGACCTCGTGTCGCTGGGCGACCTGTCGCCCGACGGCTTCACGGCCTCCAAGGGCGTGACGGTCAACGAGTTCAAGGGCTGGCACCAGTCCATCGTGCTCACCAAGGTCTCCGAGGAGAAGCACCAGTACAAGATGGTCTTCATCGAGTCCGTCCGCTCCTCCGTCGCCAAGCTGCGCTACGGCGCCGACAACGTCGAGACGAACGAGGACGGAACGTTCAGCCACATCAAGGCCGTCGCCAACTCCGACGTGCGCGTCCCGCTCGTCATCGACGAGCTCGAGGACACGGGGTACCTGCGCCGCACCGTCATCCCGCGCGTCTCCATCGACTCCTGCGACGACGTCGAGCACAAGCCCGGCGGACTGGTCCAGTACGGCTTCACCTTCACGGTCCTCAAGACCGCGGACAAGCCGCTGTTCGACATCTACCGCGCTAAGCCCGCCGCGTAGACAGGGCCGTAACGAGAACGCCGCCCCGGTTTTGCCGGGGCGGCCCTTTATCTGGGAGGAAAGATGAACAAGGACTACCTGGCAATGATGGACGAGGGCGAGCTCGAGGCATACGCCAAGGTCCTCGGCTTCACGACCGCCGCCGCGCAGACGGCGGCCGACAAGGCGAAGCTCATCGAGCAGAAGCGCGGCCGCCGCGCCGAGCTGACCGTGCTCGGCATCGCCATGAGCATCCCCGTCAAGCGCGCGCACGACCGCCGCTTCATCGACGCCATGAACAAGGAGGACCGCACGACCGAGGAGCTCGACGGGGCGTTCCGCTTCCTCCTCGGCGACGAGCAGTACGCGAGCCTCATGGAGGCCGTGACCGAGGACGACGGCACGCAGGACGACGACGCGCTGGGCTACGCCTACAACAAGCTGCTCTACTCGGCCGAACTAAAAAACTTCTAGAGCTCGCCGACCTCGAGGAACGCCACCTGCCCCTGCTCAGGCACGACTTCAGGGTCCTCTACGGCTGCTGCTACGACGAGGTCGGCGCCGCCGAGGCGTACGACCTCGTGAGGACGCTGCCGGACGGGTCGCTCACCGTGGCGGCCCTCCACCCGGAGCGCAGCTGGACCCAGGAGCAGCACCTGACGGCGGACGTCGTGGACAGCGTCTACGCGGCGGCGACCGCGCTGTGCGGCGGCAAGGCATCGGAAGCCCCGAGGGTGCCCCGCCCGCGGGACGTGGCCGCCGCCGGCGCCGCGGTAGAGCGCGCGGCGTCGGTTCGTGCCCGCATCGAGAACACCGAGTGGGTGGAGGTGACGGATGGCTGAGATCGGACGCGCGGACCTGCTGATCGTCCCCAGGTTCGACAACCTTACCAAGTCGGTCGAGTCCGCGCTCGGCAAGTGCGAGGGGCAGGCGAGCAAGTCCGGCTCCAGCCTCGGCAAGAGCACGGGCTCCGGGTTCGGGAAGGGGCTGGCCGGCTCCGGCGCGATGATAGGCGCCTTCTCGACGCTCACGTCGAAGGCCATGGACTCCATCTCGTCCCATGTCGGGTCGGCGATCAGCCGCTTCGACACGCTTAACAACTACCCGAAGGTCATGCGGTCCCTCGGGTACTCCGCCGATTCCGCCAACGCGTCTATCGGCAAGATGTCCGACCGCCTGTCGACCCTGCCCACCAGGCTCGACGACATGGTCTCGGTCGTCCAGGGCATCACCGCCACGGTCGGCGACCTCGACAAGGCCACCGACGTCGGACTCGCGCTCAACGACATGCTCATCGCCTCGGGCAGCTCGACCCAGCTGTGCGCGGCGGCGATGGAGCAGTTCCGCCAGATCCTCTCCAAGGGCAAGCCCGAGATGGAGGACTGGCGCTCGCTTACGACGGCCGCGCCTGGCCAGATGGACCAGCTGGCGAAATCCATGCTCGGCCCCACGGCAAACGCCAACGACCTGTACGCAGCGCTCGGTGGCGGGGGCAAGGACCCGACCATCACGCTCGACCAGCTCATGGACAAGATGGTCGAGCTCGATACGCAGGGCGGCGCGAGCTTCGCGTCCTTCAAGGACCAGGCCGAGACCGCGGCCGGCGGCGTCCAGACGAGCATCCAGAACATGTCGAACTCCGTGACCAAGGGCGTCACCGGGACGTTCGAGGCGATCGGCAGAAACAACATCGCCGGGGTGCTCGACGACGCGAAGGGCGCCGTGAACGGCTTCTTCAAGGTCGTCAACGGCGGAGTCTCCGCATCGATGCCCCTGGTCAAGCAGCTCTACGGCGGGTTCAAGGGCCTGGCGCCCGAGATCGTCTCGGGCGCGGCGGGCATCGCGGCGTGGCAGAAGGCGGTGCCCGTCCTCTCCGGCGTCGCGAGCGGCGTGGGCAAGGCCACCGAGGCGTTCAAACTCGCCCGCGGGGGCGCCGGAACATTCGCCGAGTCGCTCGAGGCGGTGGGCATCGGCTTCAATCCGGTCGCGATCGGCTGCACCGTCGCGGCCGCCGGCATCGGCATACTCATCGAGAAACAGGTCGAGTGGCAGGCCCGCACGGACGCGCTCAACAAGGCCACGACCGGCCTGGTCGACGCGGCCTCAAACACCGTGGCGCTCGATTCCTACGCCGGCAGGGTCGAGAATGTAGGCAAGAAGTCCAGCTTCTCCGCCATGTCCGTCGACGAGCTCGCCGAGTCGATCGGCAAGCACGTCGACGCCATGAACGAGAACACGAGGGCCGCCGAGTCGCAGATCGCGCAGCTCAACACCGCGCAGCAGATCATCGACAACTATGCCGGCAAGACCGACCTGTCCACCGACGCCCAGGGCAGGCTCACGTGGGCGCTGCAGCTGCTCAACGACCAGCTCGGGCTCAACATCTCGGCGCAGGACGTGGCGAACGGGCAGTACGTCGACGCGGACGGCAACGTCAAGAACCTCAAGCAGTCCATCGACGAGCTCGTCGCATCCAAGAAGAAAGACGCCGAGGTGAGCGCCCTCACGGCGAACCTCACCGAGGCGTACCAGGCGCAGTCCGAGGCGGCAAACACGCTCGCCTCCAAGACGAAGCCCTACCAGGACCGCCTGAAGGAACTCGCCAAGACCTACCCGGAGCTCACCAAGGGCGAGCTCGAGGCGCTCGCCTGCACCGAAAAGGTCGGCAGGGAGTACAACGAGGCGAAGAAGCAGTTCGACTCCGCCTCGGAGAGCATCGACGTGCTCAACGGCAAGCTCGGAGACGCCGCGCTGACCTCGCAGGAGGCCGGCAGCACCTTCGAGCACTTCGCCCAGGCGCAGCTGACGCTCTTCCAGGCGCAGCTCTCGGCCAACGGCGAGACCCTGTCCGCCGTCTCCGGCTCTCTCACGCAGCTCGGCGTCGACACCGAGCAACTGGCGAGCCTCAGCGACGACCAGCTCGCCAAGCTGGCTCAGGACTACGACGGTACCGCCCGCTCCATCGTCGACGACCTCGACGGGTGGGGCGTATCGATGGACGAGGGCGCCGCCTCGACGGTCCGCGCCGCGAGCCAGATCCAGGCCGCGCTCGAGGACATGGGCGGCAAGTTCAAGAAGGCGTTCTCGAAGGAGAACATCGACTTCGGCGCGTTCTCGGACGCCTGCGCCGCCGCCGGCGTGTCGACCGAGACGCTCAACAGCATCGGCTCCGCCAACCTCGCCGCGCTCGCCGGCAACTTCAACGGCAACATCGACCAGATGGTGTGGGCCGTCCAGAACTACAACGCGCAGCCCATCGTCGACAAGAACGGCAACGTTACCGTCAACCAGGCCCAGCTCATGGACGCCCAGGGCAACGTTTACACCTGGAACGGCTCGCAGCTGATGGACAAGAACGGCGTCGTCGACGTGAGCGTCGGCGACCTGCGCGACGCCCAGGGCAACCTCGTGACTTGGAACGGCACGGCTCTCCAGTCCAAGAGCGCCAAGACAAAGGTCGACAAGAAGGAAGTCGACAGGGCGCAGACCTCGGTGGACAAGCTCAACGGCACCAAGCTCAAGAGCAAGGAGATGACCGCCAAGGCGAGCTACGGGACGCTGCCGAAGTGCCAGTCTGCGATGCAGGCGGTGATGAACGAGCCGTTCCACTCAAGGTCGGCGACGATCACCACGACCTACGTGACCGTCAACAGGACGCGCAACGAGAAGGCCGCAGGCGGCATACGGCACGCCGATGGCGGCATCCGCATGCACGCGCACGGAGCCATCGTCGACGCGCCGGTGACCGGCTACCCGCTCGACTGGGTGGGCGAGGACGGCGCCGAGGCAATCGTGCCGCTCACCAACCGAAAGTACTCGGAGCCGTTCGCGGCGACCATCGCCGAGCAGATGGCAAAGCTCGGGGGCCAGCGCGGCGACGTCTACAACATCTACCTCGACGGGTCGGCCCTCGAGGTCGACGAGCGCGTCGCGGAGGCGCTCAGGGCGCTGGTCTCCGAACTCAAGAGGACCGTCAGGACCGGAAGGGGGTAGCAGATGGCATCAGCGCAGACGACCAGGGGAGGCGTGACGTACTACACCGTCAACCTCTCCACGTCCGTGTCGAACGTGAACGACACCACGGCCCGCATCTACTGGACCGCCACCGTCGACTTCGGAGACTGGTACTACTACGGCGTGCGCCTGCACGTCAAGGTCGGCGGCGTCTGGCGCGCGTCGGGCGACGGCTACACGACCTCCTCCTGGAAGCGCGCCGTCACCGTCAGTGGGTACACCGACGCGGAGCGCAAGGACAACGACTACGACGTCTGGGTCGAGGCGTACACCGAGTCCGTGGCAGTCAACGGCTACGGCGGGGTCGGCGCGACGACCTCCTGCGGCGAGGGCGCCAGGATCGGCAAGGTCCCGGCATACGAGCCCGCGGCCCCGACCGACCTCAGGGTCACGCGCTCGACCGACGGGACAACCGAGCTCGAGTGGGTCAACCACCCGGACGACGATGCTAGGAAGTACTACGACGGCATCAACGTCTACCGCCATACCAACGGCGGCGACACCGAGAACCCCTACAACAGCGTCACGATCTCCAACTGGCGCGACACGTCGACATCGGCAAACAATTACTACGACTACGACGTAAGGGCGCGCTGGCGAGGCGGCACGTCGGAGAGAACGAGCTCCGTGCGCGTCTACAAGACGCCCTCCCCACCGGCATCGGTCTCGCTATCGCGCTCCGGCGACGGCGAGGTCTCGCTGGTCGTCAGGGGTCCCGATATCCCGTTCTGGATTAGCGGCTTCGATGTCCGCGCGACCTCCGACGGCGGCAGGACCTACAAGCCCCGCGCCCTTACCGCCGACAGACAGGAGCCGGGCGTCTGGACCATGACCGACCCGTCTGCCGTGGCGGGAGAGAAGGTCGTCTACGAGGTCCGCACCTACCGCGAGGGGCCCGTGGCGGGCGCGGGGGACACCGTCTTCTCCGCGTGGACGGCATCCAACGCAGTGGCGACGATCTGCCCGCCGTACGCGCCCGCCGTCTCCGGGGTCGACCCCGCCTACCCGACTGGGTCGACGGCGACCATCGGCTGGACGCGGAACCACCCCGACGGGACAGCCCAGACGGCGGCGCAGATTGAGCTGGTCGGGCCCGATGGCAAGACCGTCCCGCACCACATCACCGGGCCCGCGTCGACGACATCCCTGACCCTGTCCGCGAAGGGCACCTACCGGCTACGCGTCCGCACCAAGGGCGCCGACCCCTCATGGGGAGCGTGGTCGGAGTACGCGGTGTTCAGGGTCGCCGACCCGCCGCAGGCGTTCTTCACGACCCCCGCGGAGGACGGCGAGGCCGTCGTCGAGCTCCCGCTGCGCGCCGCCTGGACCGCTGTCGACGAGACCGGCATCACCTACCAGCGCCTGAGGCTGCTGCGCGGCGGCTCCGCGGTCACCGACACATCGGTCGCCGCGGGCGCGCGGTCGCACTAGATCGCCTCCGGCCTGGAGAACAGGTCCGCGTACGTCCTCGAGCTCACCGTCCGCGGCGGCTCGAGCCTGTCCACGACCGTCACCCGCTCGTTCTCGACCGACTGGCTCGTGCCCGCCACGCCCATCGTCAACGTCTCCTACAGCGACGCGCTCGCAGCCGTCGTCACGGTGCGCGACGGCATCTCGGAGTTCTCCGTCAGGGACCACAAGCTGCGCGGCCCCATGGCCATGACGCCCGAGGGCAACATCCGCATCAGGGGCGGCATGTCCATAAAGGGGACGCGCGCAACCGTCCACAGCCTCCCGCCGTGCGCCTCGTTCGATATCGAGCGCGTGCTCGCGGACGGCTCGAGGCTCCTGCTCGCGAGCGGCCTCAAGTCCGGGCAGAGCGTCATCGACCGCCTGCCGCCGCTCAACGTCGGGTTCTCCTACGTCGCGCGCGGCTACGCGGCCTCCGGAACCACCTCGACGACCGAGGTGGGGACCGTGTGCCCGTGCGACGGGTTCGCCCTCAACTTCGGGCCGGACGCCTCCGAGGTCGTCGTGGGCGACAGGAACATGGGCGGCCCGCCGCAGTACTCGGCGAGCCCCGAGCGCGAGCGCGACCAGTTCCACTTCGTCGGCGGCGGCCTGCCCATGGGGTTCGAGAGCGGCAACCTCTCGATGAAGGAGTCGATGGAGTTCACGATCGAGGAGGACGACTACCTGCGCGTCCGCGGCCTGTTCGGCCGCTACGGAAGCGCCTGGGTGCGACCCCATCTGGGCGACCGCGGCTTCGCCGCCGTCACGGGGACGCTCACCAGGTGCGCGCCTGAGGACTACAGGGTGTCCGTATCGACGAAGAGGGAGCGATGGAGGGAGCCCAACGGTGTCGGATGATATCTGGCTCGCGTCGTTCAGGACCTCCTACCGGTACGCCCGCGTTTCGCGGTCGACCGGCCTGGAGGCCGGCGCCATCGAGTGCTTCACCGGCGGGAGCATCAGCCGCAACCAGGACACGGACACCTATGAGTCCGCATCGCTGGACTACGTCGGCAGGCTCGACATGGGCAACGACTTCGTGCGCATCTACCTCGACGCGGAGGACCCGATCTCGGGCGCGTCGCGCACCGTGTGCCTGGGGACCTTCGAGTGCTCGACGCCGTCCCGCACGGTGAGCGGCGAGGTGGCGACCGGCATCGCGACGCTCTACGGCAGACTCCACGACCTCGCGAAGGACGACTTCGACGAGCCGTACACCGTGCCGGCCGGCGCAAACGCGGTCTCCGCGGCCAAGGCGATCGCGGAGGGGTGCGGGCTCGAGGTGATCGCGGAGCCGAGCGACTACACGCTGTCGACGGCATGGGTCTTCGGGATCGCCGCCACGGCGGACACGCCGGACAACAAGCTGGGCGCGGTCAATAGGCTGCTCTCCGCTGCAGGATTCAGGAGCGCGTCGACCGATGCCTACGGGCGCGTGCTGTTCAGGCGTTACCTGGAACCGGCGGCGAGGCCGATCGACCACACCTTCTCAGAGGGCGAGGACTGCCGGGTGCTTCCCGACCTCACCGACGAGCAGGACGACTTCGACGCGGTGAACGTGGTGCACGTCGACTTCGCTACCCAGGGCGAGAGCGTCAGGGGAACGGCCTCGGACGACAGCCCGCAGAGCGAGTGGTCGACCGTCTCCACGGGCCGCCGCATCGTGAAGCGGTACCAGTACAGCGACCTCCCGTCAGGGGAGAGCGTCATCGCCGGCGGCTCCTACCCGCTCGCCGGAGACGGCACCCACGACAGCGCGACCTTCAGGTGCAGCGGCGGCGGGGGGACCATCGAGACCGTCGGCGTTTCCGGGTGCCCGATCGGCGGCATCAGCCAGGCGATCCGCATCACGAAGGGGTCGGGCTCCGGCGAGATCGGCATCGCCCAGGACAAGATATTCCTCAAGAAGGGCCAGCCGTACACCGAGTCCGTTTACCTCTACGCGTCGCAGAGGGTGCAGGTGAGGGTCCAGCCAATCTGGCGCGAGGACGACGGGGGAGAGACCGCGACGGTCGCCATCGGGCCAGGCTGGACGAGGCTGTCGCTCACGGCCACCCCGGCCAAGTCCGAGGAATACAGCGCGGGCTACATCTACCTTGCCGCTAGCGCGCCGACCGGATCGTACATCGACGTAGCGCAGGTCAAGGTCGAGGAGGGCGTTGTGGCAACGCAGTTCGCGGTCGAGGCTGCGAACGAGAAGGCGGCGAGCCTGCTCGCCACCGAGTGCTCGGTCATCCGCCGCCCGATCATCACGGCGATCTTCAACCCGTCGGCGGACGTCTACTCGGCGTGCGCCATCAGGCTGCCGTCTGTCGGGATCGAGCTCGCCCGCGCCTGCATCCGGAAGATGGACCTCGAGCTCTCGATGGGATGCCCCATGAGGATCGAGCTCCGCATGTACATGAGGGGTGATGCCTCGTGAGCGCCATGCCGTCCCTGGCCGCGGACCTTGCCGATATCGTCGCCGGCCCTTCGGCGCCCGGCGTCTCGATCGCCTACGGCACCGTCGTCGCGGCGGACTCCAGGACCGTCGACGTGCGCATCGGGGGCTCGGTTGTCGCCGGCATCTGCATGACGACGTCCTGTCGGGGCGCGGCGCCCGGTCAGCGCGCCATCCTCATCGGGTCGCCGCCGCTCTGGACGGCGATCGGGATCATCGCTTGATTATCGTGCGGGCGCAGGCCCGCGGAAGGGAAGCCGCATGGCCAACAACAGCGACGGGTCCGCCGTCTACGAGGTGAAGGTCGGGGAGGACGACTATATCGACGGCCTCGACGTGACGGAGAGCGACGGTAGCATCACCACCTACCTGTTCCGCCCGGCAAACTACGACGAAGTCGAGGCGGCGCGAAAGAGGGCCGAGAGCGCCGCGTTGCTGGCGAGCAGCGCCGCAGGCACCGCAAAGACTCAGGCATATGACGCCAACGTCGCCGCCGGAGCTGCCAGAACGGCCGCCGCGAAGTGCTCGACTGCCACCGAGAACGCCAACGCCGCCGTTCAGAAGGCGAATGCCGCGAACGATACCGCAAGCGCCTCGACTGCGCTGGCGAGCAATGCGGCCGCCGCGGCCAACGGCGCGGCGTCTCATGCCGAGGCCGCCGCGAACCAGGCGCTGCAGATCGCGAACTCGGTGGCGCAGGGCGCCGGCGGCGAATCCGATATCGCGGAGCTGCGCCGTCAGAACGGCCAGCTCGCGACGATGCTCGCCGACGCGACGGGGAAGTTCATCTACATGGACGGGACCGTCTACTGCCCGGCATCCAAGGCGTCGGTGTCCGGCGACACGGTGTCGTTCGGCGGCACGTGCTCGGTCTCGGGCAGCACGGTAACCCTTGCCTAAGGAGGATAAATGGCAAATGCAAAGACACTGGTCGTCGGCGGCCAGTCGCTCAACGTCATCGACGATACCGCGCGCAGCAACGCGCAGACGGCGCTCAACAACGCCGAGTACAACCGCCAGGGCCAAATCGGCAAGTACGGCGGGCAGAACATCGCCACCATCCTGGCGGGAGAGATCGGCAGCGGCAGCGTGTACGACGCGCTGCACAAGCGAGCGGCGGTCGGCAACTTCGCGGGCCTTCGCGTCGGGGACTACATCGACGTGCCCCTCGTGAGCGCATCCGCCGTCGCGGCCCAGCAGTCCGTGCGCTTCCTGCTGGCCCACATCGACCCGTATCTTTATTGCGGCGACAACAGCAAGGGCCACCACATCGCGTTCGTGGCGTCCGCCCCAGTGGCCGTGGCAAAAACAGTGACAGGCGTGGCAAACGACAGCTTCCTGATGTGGAACACCACCAACACGAACCAGGGCACCGCCGACCAGAAATGCCCCTACCTCAACAGCAACCTCAAGGCGTGGGAGACGGCCTTCGAGGCCTGCCTGCCCGAGGGGCTGACCAAGTACCTGCTTACCCAGCGCGTCCTGCTGGAGGAGCGTTACAGCGCAAGCGGCGCGCTCAACGACTCCAACTCGTGGAGCTGGCAGGATATCGGCAAGGTGTTCTCGCTGTCCGAGATGGAGGTGTACGGATGCCCGGTGTGGGGAACCAAGGGCTACAGCGTGGGCTTCGACTGCCAGTTCGACCTGTTCCGCGACACGGCGCACCGTCTCAACGGAAATCGGTACGATTGGTGGCTGCGTTCCGTCATGGGTGGCTCGTCGTCCTACGTGTGCTGCGTCAACAACTACGGCTCTGCCGACTACTACTCCGCGACGAACGTCTGGGTTCGCCCCCGCCCCGGCTTCCTCGTCGGCTAGCCAGCCGAGTGCTCTATACTCTGCTTTTAGGCGACCGCCTTGCGCGGTCGCCTCCTGCCCGCGAAGCGGGCCGGTTTTTTCGCCAGTTTCCCCAGGAGGTGCACGTGAGCGGCGTCTACCAGCGCAACCGCGAGGTGTCCGAATACAAGTTCTTCACGCAGGCCATCGCCATCCGCGTGGAGGTCAACAAGCTGATGGCCTCGTCGTCCGTGGTGCCGAAGGCCTACCGGCTGCTCAACGCCGTGCCAACGGTGGAGACGGCGCGCAGCATCGTGCACAACGTCAACCGCGCCGACAGCTTCTACCCCAACAGCTCGTTCAACGCATTGGAGCGCAAGCGGTACCTGACGCTGGCGATAGCCGACTGCGAGCAGCTGATGCTGGATATGCAGTGTCTCATGGACATAGGCCTGCCCGTGAACGCCAACCGCTTCGAGGCACTGGCCAACATGGTCGATGAGGAGATCAAGCTGCTCAAGGGCGCGCGCGAGAACGTGCGCGTCACCGGCAAGAAATCGACCGAGGAGCGCATAGCGGAGGCCGAGGCCGAGCTAGAGCGCCTTCGTTCGCTATAATGGGTGGCGGTCCCGCCTTGTATATCGGTACAATTGGTGGCTGCGTTCCGTCATGGGTGGCTCGTCGTCCAACGTGTGCTACGTCAACAACAACGGCAATGCCAACTACAACTCCGCGACGAACGTCTGGGTTCGCCCCCGCCCCGGATTCCCTTATTGCCAGACCGAGTAGGCCCCAGAGCCGAAAGCAGAGCGCGGAGAGGAAGGAAGGCGCGACCGTCGGGCATGCGCCCGTAAATACGCACCCCGCGAGGGTGGCCGGACGCTGCTTGCATGGCGCGGCGCTCCGTGGCTTCGCCGCGTTTCATGGCCATACCTCAAGCGGCTGCCAGAGCCACACTGAGAGCCGTGCGGGGTGCCTTCTGTGAATTCCGAACAAAGGCGGGCGGCGCGCCGAAAGCGCCGCGAGGAGAAGCGCGCGAGGGCCAAGGCCGAGCGCGTGAAGGCGTGCACGCTTGAGTCCGTGGCCGACCTCAACAGCCTGTGCAGGGCGTCGAAGCAGGCTGCGCGCGGCGTGATGTGGAAGTCGTCGACGCAGCGGTACATGAAGGACTACCTGCGAAACGCCGTCAAGTCACGCCGCGACCTACTGGAGGGCCGCGACATATGCCGGGGCTTCATCCGCTTCGACCTGTGGGAGCGCGGCAAGCTGCGCCACATCAGCGCCGTGCACTTCCCAGAGCGAGTGATTCAGAAGTCGCTTTCTCAGAACGCCCTCGTACCCGCGATAGTCCCGACACTCATAACGGCCAACTCC
The DNA here is from genome assembly GCF_003436275.1 of Collinsella sp. TM09-10AT. GTDB lineage: Bacteria > Actinomycetota > Coriobacteriia > Coriobacteriales > Coriobacteriaceae > Collinsella. The sequence goes on along the minus strand of NZ_QSOP01000009.1, from coordinate 51,959 downwards.
GCCAACATCAAGGGGCGCGGCACCGACTACGCCCTGAAGCTGCTCAAGCGCCACCTGGCCGACCACTGGCGGCGGCACAGGCGCGAGGGATACATCCTTTTGGGCGACTTCTCAGATTACTTCGCCCGCATAGCCCACGAACCCGTCAAGCGGCAAGTGGCCGACGCGCTGCTGGACCCGCGAGTGGTCGCCCTCGAGCACCGCCTGATAGACGCACAGGGCGAGGTGGGCCTGGGTCTGGGCAGCGAGCCGAACCAGATATGCGCGGTGGCCCACCCCAACCGCATCGACCACTACGTGGTCGAGATGCTGCGCCCCGAGGCCTACGGGCGCTATATGGACGACTTCTACCTGATCCACGAGAGCAAGGAGTACCTGCAGGTGTGCCTGCTGCTGATAGGGCGCAAGTGCGCCGAGCTGGGCATAGAGCTGAACCCGCGCAAGACCCGCGTGGTGAAGCTGTCGCGCGGCTTCACGTGGCTGAAGAAGCGCATCTTCTACACGGAGACGGGCCGCATAGTCGTGAAGCCGTGCCGAGACTCCATAACGCGGGAGCGCCGCAAGCTCAAGAAGATGGCCCGCATGGTCGCCGATGGCATCATGACCCCCGAGCAGGTTGAGCGGAGCTACCAGAACTGGCGCGGCGGCATGAAGCGGCTGGACGCGCACCGCAGCGTGCGGGCCATGGACGCGCTGTACCGCAGCCTGTTCGAAAATCTCGCGCGGGAGGGGGGGGGTGCTCAATGCAGGCCAACCCGAGGGACGATTCAAGCGGAGGCAAGCCCTCGCAATAGCGGAGAACCGGCAACTCAAAGCAGCGGCCTAAGCGAAGCGGCCGCGAAATAACAGAAGCATCGAAGGCGTGCCGCGGCGCGCCTTCTTTCTTTGCGCCCATCGAAGCGGCCCGGCAATCTCACGGCGCCAATACGATGGCGACACATTCCCCGACAAGAGAGGAGTCCGCATGGACACTGAGGAAGACATGCCGCGCCCCAACGAGCTTCAAGACGGCACCATGGCCAAGGTCAACGCCCTGCGCGATCTGCTGTCGCAGATCGGCGACCCCGACGCGGCGCACGACGCGGGCGTTATCGACGATGACGAGTACGTTGAGCGGAAGGCGCGAAAGCTCGCCTACACCGCGGCCGTCGCCGCCTACGGAAAGGGTGAGGCCCCGGACGTGGACAAGCTGCTTGAGCAGATGCGCGAGAAGGTCGCCGAGCCCAGCCAAACCGAGACCAACACGGCAAACATCGACTACCTGATGATGACGGTCGGGGGTGAACAGTAATGGCGGTACGCGTCAAGGCTGCAACCACGGTGGCGCACTCGAAGAACTATGACAAGGTGAGGCGCTACTACGAGCGCGGCCTCTGGACCAAGGCCATGGTGCATCGAGCCGTGGACTGCAAGTGGATCACATGCGACGAATATGAGGAGATCGTCGGAGAAGAGTACGCGGAGGAGGTTTAGGGTGCCGGCGCTGAGCATCGGGGAGGCAACGTCGGTCCTCTCGGCCGCCGTTGTGATTGTCACGTTCTTCATCGGGCGCGTCTCCGTATCCAAAACATCGTCTGCCAAGGAGCAGCGGACCGAAGACAAGCTCGACAGCCTTTGCGGCGACACGAGCGAGATCAAGGACGGCGTCAAGGAGATCAACCGCAAGCTCGACGACCACGGCGAGCGCCTCACGAAAGTCGAGCAACAGGTCATCACCTTGTTCAACCGGCTCGACCGCGTCGAGAAGAATTACGACCTGCATCACGGTATCGGCGGGTCAGATTAGGAGCTGAAAAATGAAAATCAACTGGGCCCTTCGCTTCAAGAATAAGCAGACGCTCGCGGCATTGGCCGCCACCGTAATCAGCGCAGCCTATCAGGTGCTCGGAATCCTCGGAGTCGTGGCGCCTATCTCTCAGGGGTCGCTCATCCAGCTCGTCGGAATCATCCTGACCGTTCTCGCCGGCTTCGGCGTGATCGTCGATCCGACCACCAAGGGCGCGTCGGACTCGAAGCGTGCCATGTCGTACAGCGAGCCCCATGCCGCATATGACGCCAAGGCGGTTGAGTAGGCCATGGCCATCACACAGCGCGAGGCCTTCGCGCAGGTCATGGAACACCTCGTCTCCCATGATGGGGGCGGCGGTCACGGATACTCGCAGGCCAACCGCATGGGGGACGGAACGACCGAGACGATTTGTCTGTCCGACGGCACCACCGTCACTATTGCCGGTGGCGATCGCGACTGTTCCTCGGCCGTAGTGACCGCCCTCCGCGCGGTCGGCGTCAATACCTTCGGAGCCTCGTATACCGGAAACATGCGGGAGCAGCTGCTCAAGACGGGTCTTTTCGGCTGGCGTAAGATGGGCGTCAAGTCCGCCCAGCGTGGAGACATCTACCTCAACGAGAAGTGCCACACCGCCGTGTGCGTCTCTCCCTATGGATCAGCTCGCGGCGACCTCTTGGCCCAATTCTCCATTTCTGAAAAGGGGACCGTCACCGGCACCAAGGGCGACCAGACCGGGCGCGAGTCCAACATCAAGGCGTACTACAGCTACCCATGGGACGGCACGCTCTACTGGCTTGGCGACGGCAAGACACTGAATGGGTCAAATACGGAAGTCGCGGACAATACGGTCCCGAGCCTCGGAGACACGCGATATTTCGGCCCGAAGATGGCCAAGGAGCTGCAACGCCAGCTCGGCACGACTGCCGATGGCGTGATCTCCGGTCAATGGCCGGCGAATGAGCGATACCTTTGGGCATGCGACCGCGGCGTAATCGAGTACGTCAAGGGCGGGGTTGGCTCGAATGCCGTCCGCGCCCTGCAGGACAAGGTCGGATGCAAAGTCTATCCCGTGGTCGGCGGTGTTCAGGCGCGACAGATGGGTTCGGGAACGGTCTTCAAACACCAGCAGTGGCTTATCGCTCAAGGTATCTCGTGCGGATCATCGGGTGCGGACGGATACCAGGGCCGCGACACCAACGTCGCCATCGGCCAAGCGCTCGTCAAGCAACTCTATCGATAGGTGTGCATATGAATCCGTTTGATATCTGTTTTATTGTCGGCGCTGCTGCAGGACTGCTGACCGGTCTTCTCGGATGGGCAATCGTGCGCGTCGGCAGCCAAAAAGACTTTAGAAATTGATAGATGCAGCCCCTCCCCGGCATGAACTGACGGGGAGGGGCTTTATGCATTGCCGGGTATCCGTCAATATCCGTTCTGCAATGCAGTTTCAGTGCGGTGAGAGAGTGTGGAAACATAACTACCTGCGATTTTGCTGCTACAAGGCACTCCATAACATCACGTTCAAGACTCTTAATCCCAAGGTCCAGGGTTCGACCCCCTGACGGCCCACCAAAGATTGTTAAGACGGTCAACTTCGGTTGGCCGTCTTTTTTATTAACCTCGCATGAGGCTGAACCCGTAAGGGCACAGACGCTTTACAAGTCGAGCCTGCCCTGGGGGTCGGTGAATCCGTCTGTACCCTCCTTGAGCTTTTTCTCGTCTGCTTTCACGCGACGTTCGAGCTTCTTTGTATCTTCGGCAGGCGGTAGGTTCTCGGGTACAATTCCGCGGTCGATGAGGCTGCCACGCACGCTTGTGTTGTTCTCGACGTGCTCTTGCTTGATCTTGTCCAGACCGTACAGGTCGTGTTCCTCGGCGTTGAAGGCCGTCATCGAGTTCGTAAGGTCCTTTGCTTTGATGAGGACATCGGCTAACCTGTCCGCCAATGCCGCGCTCTTGGGTATGCCGAGCTGCTGCTTCATTTCCGCCGTGCTTCTGCCGCCGAATAACGCTTCATCGCCCTTCGACTTGATGATCGCGAATCCTTTGGAGTCCACGCCGCGTTTGAATGCAATACCCGAGAGCTGTTTCTCTGAATCGGATAGCGAGTGGCGCGCCTGTAAGCGCTGAATCTCTGCGAAGCGCTGCTCTATGAGCTCTTGGCGGCGCGTCTGCACGGCAAAGTATGCTTGGGCGAGTGCAATCTCTGGCTTGTTTGAATCTCCGTTCTGGGCGATTAAATAGCATGCATAGCGCGTAAGCTTGTAGTCTTTAACCGCACGAGCGGCGACACCGGCAGTTACCATTTTCGTGGTGTCACGAAAATGGGAATCAACTGGAGTTTTATTTGTTTCGCACGAGACTTTTGCCCTCTTAACAACTTCGGCGAAGTTCTCCCATCGAGTGTATCCCATGGGTTCCATTAAATCGCGTGCGAGCCAATACTCAACGCCGTCTTCCACATTGGCGTAGCTATCAAGTTTGACACGCCACTTCTCGATATCTCTACTGTCCATATCTCCTCCTCGCTGGTCTATTGTCTATGCAGGCTTTGCACGCTCTGTATTCGGAATAAGGATACGCTGCCGTGCGGACACGAATGGGCCCCGTGCCACTTCGAGCTCACGGGGCCCATAGATATCGATTAGTTGTGTTCTGCTTTAGATAGGTGTCCAGTTTAATTCGCTCGATAGTGCGAGCCCAGGCTTTCGGTTCGGTTGCGCATGGCTTTGACCATTTCCTGTGCTAGTTGAATCTGCGACTGTATGCGGGCGAGCGCAGCGATTTCGCTGTCGTTGGCATGCGGCTTATTTAGAGCTGTGGCATCATCTTGAATGTTTTCAAGCTCGTGTAGTGCCTCGGATAGGCCTGTTTCGGTCCTGTTGATCATGCAATAGGTGCTCATCGTGTGCCTTAGGCTGTGTGTCAGGCGTTCGGCATCTGTTGCGGCTATGCCGTACTGGGGGAGGGCGATATCCGCCTTCAGGGCTGTCTCGGGCTCTTTCTGTGCTGCTTGGGCTGCCGATGCGCCTGCGATGCGCCCGAACACGATGCCGTTGGCGCTTGACAAGCCACCAATGCGGTCGGCGCCGTGCATGCCGCCTGTCGCCTCGCCGCAAGCGTAGAGGCCCTCAACGCCCGTTTGCGCGGTCTTATCGATCTTGATGCCGCCGTTAGCGGCGTGGGCATACATCGCAACGCGCATCTCGTCAGTCGGGGCGATGCCGTGCTCGTCTTGCAGCCAGGTGGCAAAGGTCTGCACAAACTCTGGGACATCCTCGCGGGGAAAGTCGTAGTGGAGTGCCAGGCCTTCGACACCTGCCTGATCGATGACGAGATCGATGGCGCTGGAAGCCAGGCGCGAAGTGAAGGGACCGTATCCGGAGCGTTGCTCAAGCAGGTCGTCCAGCTTGTCGTCGGCAATATCTACCGGCTGGTCTACATGTACGTAGCGCCAGGTTTTCTCGTTGAAGACCAGGTTGCGCTTGGGCTCGATGAAACCGGGCATCATCTGCATGAACTCTATATTAGTAAGTGTTGCGCCGTGCGCCAGCGCGATGGCCTGCGAGGAGCTGAGCACATCAGCCGACGTAAGGCTGCGCTCGAACAGGCCGCCTGTGCCACCGGTTGCGATGATCGTGGCCTTGGCAGCAAAGGGCACGATTCGATTTTCGGTGAGGTCGTAGAGCACGGTTCCGGTTATTCTACCGTTCGTGTCCTCAACAAGGTCGATAAGCTCATAGCGGGGGAGCAGGCGAATGCCGAGTGACTCGATTCGGGTCGTCAGAGCGTCCTCAAGGGGCTTGCGGGTGAGGCCGCGCCACATGCGCGTCTTGTGGTCAAAGCAGGGGATAAACTGCTTTTGCTGGGCGCTCTCGGCATTTTGTGGGCGTTGAAGTTCAACACCCAGATCCCGTTCGAGCCATGTAATTGCCTGGGGAATGCCGCGGACAAACGTCTGGACAAGCTCGGGGTCGGCGACGCCGCCACCAACGGTCTGGATGGTGTCGATGAGGTCTTGTTCGTCGTCTTCGTTAACGGGTCCGATAAGCCCCAGGCCCCAGGTTCCGGGGAAGAAGCTCGATCCACTCATAGTCTTGCCGGCGCTTGCCACAGTGACGGTTGCACCCGTGCGTGCCGCTTCGATGGCGGCGCAAAGTCCCGCAATGCCAGATCCAATTACCAGTACATCAGTCGATTCCATCGGATTCCTTTCTCGTCCGGCGCATTGTCGCACGGGTGATCGGCAATGGGGCCGCAAAGACTCGGCAAATCGGTAAAGGGCACATATGGCAGGTGGGCGTCATGGGCGTTCTGATGCTCCATTTCATCACATCTCGTATATCGCCCCAACTGATATATTGGCGTTAGCCACCCTGCAGCAGCGCAAACAAAAAGAGCCGCTACCTCGAAAGGTAGCGGCTCCAAAGCTCAACTATATGAGCATCGCACGGGCGCGATTAGGCCTTGAGGGCCTCCTCGACGGCGACAGCGCAGGCGACGGTGGCACCGACCATGGGGTTGTTGCCCATGCCGATGAGACCCATCATGTCGACGTGCGCAGGCACGGAGGAAGAACCGGCGAACTGGGCGTCGGAGTGCATGCGGCCCATGGTGTCGGTCATGCCGTAAGAGGCAGGGCCGGCGCCCATGTTGTCCGGGTGCAGGGTACGGCCAGTGCCGCCACCAGAAGCGACGGAGAAGTACTTCTTGCCAGCCTCGAGGCGCTCCTTCTTGTAGGTGCCAGCGACGGGGTGCTGGAAGCGCGTGGGGTTGGTGGAGTTACCGGTGATCGAGATGTCGACGTTCTCGTGCCACATGATGGCAACGCCCTCGCGGACGTCGTCGGAGCCGTAGCAGTTAACGGCAGCGCGGGGACCATCGGAGTAAGGGATGGTCTCGACGACCTTGAGCTCGCCCGTGTAGTAGTCGAACTGGGTCTTCACGTAGGTGAAGCCGTTGATGCGGGCGATGATCTGGGCGGCGTCCTTGCCCAGACCGTTCAGGATAACGCGCAGCGGCTTCTTGCGAGCCTTGTTGGCGTTCAGAGCCAGGCCGATAGCACCCTCAGCGGCAGCGAAGGACTCGTGGCCGGCCAGGAAGGCGAAGCACTCGGTGTCGTCGGAGAGCAGCATAGCGCCCAGGTTGCCGTGGCCCAGACCGACCTTGCGGTCCTCGGCGACGGAGCCGGGAACGGTGAAGGCCTGGATGCCCTCGCCGATGATGGCGGCAGCCTCAGAAGCAGTCTTGGCGCCACGCTTGACAGCGAGAGCGCAGCCGAGGGTGTAGGCCCACTCGGCGTTCTGGAAGGCGATGGACTGGGTGTTGTTGACGATCTCACGCGGGTTGAAGCCCTTGTCGGTGCAGATCTGCAGAGCTTCCTCGAGGGAGGCGATGTCGTTGTCGGCGAGGCACTTGTTGATCTTGTCAGCGCGGCGCTCGTAACCTTCGAACGTAACAGTCATAGTTATTTCCCTCCCTTTCTACTCGTGAACCGGGAACACGCTGGCGACGGAGTGAGTCTCCTCGTCGGTGCGCGGGTCGATGTACTTGGCAGCGTTCTCCCACTGACCATAGTGGCCCATAGCGCCAGCGATGGCCTCCTCGGGGGTCTTGCCGGCCTTGACGGCGTCGGTGAACTTGCCGAGGTTCAGGAACTCGAAAGCGATGATCTCGTTCTTGTCGTTGAGAGCCATGCGGGTGACGTAGCCCTGAGCGAGCTCGAGGTAACGAGCGCCCTTGGCCTTGGTGCCGAACATGGTGCCGACCTGAGAGCGAAGGCCCTTGCCGAGGTCGTCGAGGGAGGCGCCCACGGGCAGGCCGCCCTCGGAGAACGCGGTCTGGCTGCGGCCGTAAACGATCTGCAGGAAGATCTCGCGCATAGCAACGTTGATGGCGTCGCAGACGAGGTCGGTGTTGAGGGCCTCGAGGATGGTCTTACCGGGAAGGATCTCGGAAGCCATGGCAGCAGAGTGGGTCATGCCCGAGCAGCCGATGGTCTCAACGAGGGCCTCCTCGATGATGCCGTCCTTGACGTTCAGCGTGAGCTTGCAGGCGCCCTGCTGAGGTGCGCACCAACCCACACCGTGCGTAAGACCGGAGATGTCGGAAATCTCCTTAGCCTGGACCCACTTGCCCTCCTCGGGGATGGGTGCGGGGCCGTGGTATGCACCCTTGGCAACGGGGCACATGTTCTCCACTTCCTGTGAGTACTGCATGCCTCTCCTCTCTATCGTGTTGGCGTCCCGTCTGGGGGTCGTGGCTGGCGATTGCCGGGCGACCCTTCGAAAGGGACATGACATGCAGCCCCTATAATACCGCGAAATGCACGGAATATTCGGCGAACGGCTCAGTTTTCGTAGCGAGAAGTCCGGAAGTTTTAATTGAAACGGTTTAACTATATGTTCTGTGGTCGCGAATTTCCGTAGAGGGGGTTCGTCTTGGGCAAGCTTTTGGTCAGCTCTTGTATGCGTTGCGGGGTCTGACCTGTTGCAACGGTGCCGTTCGCCGCCCGTTTACTGCCTTTGGCCGCGCGAGTGTATTGTTTTGCGTGAATGTTTTGATGGCACGCTTCAATCGTGCTGTATTGGATGGCAATCAGATCCCGGCGAAGGGAGCGCCATGCAGCGCGTTTGGAGAACGGTTACCGGCTTTTACCATGTCTGTGCCCGCGGTGTGGGCAAGCAGCTCATCTTTGAGGGCGATGAAGACCGGTGGGAGTTTTTGGAGCTGATGCGTGATTGCTGCCGCGAGGCGGGCGTGACGGTTGTAGCCTGGTGCCTTATGGGCAATCACGTGCATTTGGTGTTTGCAGATTACGAGGACGCGATGAGCGCGGCGATGCACCGGCTGCTTTTGACGTACGCGCGGCGGTTCAATAAACGCACGGGGCGCACGGGCCATCTGTTCCAGAACCGTTTTGACCGGCGCTCGCTCGATACCGACCGTTATCTGATGGCTGCCATTCGCTATGTTCACGCTAATCCGCAGGAGGCGGGTATCGCCCTGATCGAGCGTTATCCCTGGAGCAGCTTTGCCGAGTATCTTCGAGCGTATGACAACGATATGACGAGGGGATTTTCGGATCCTTCTTGTGTGCTTGAGCTCTTTGAGTCTGCCAAGGGGTTTCTGGATTATTCTCTGTCGATGCCCGATGGTTCCGATCCGGTGATTCACGATATGGATGAGACGGAGTGGGAGCGGCGTGCGTTTGCCGACAAGATGGCGAAGCGCCTGGGTGTGCCGCTCAACGAACTCAAGACCGTAGCGCCCTCGCGGCGAGACGGAATCATTTTCGCTCTGCACGATGGCGGCTACACGGTGCGCGAGATCGAACGGTATACGGGAATCAGCAAGAGTACCGTCTCTCGTATCGTGCGCGCTTATGCGCAGGTAAAGGCTCAGGCTGAGGGCTCGGAATAGAAAATGGCCGAACCACTCTTGTCAAGCGATTCGGCCAATAAAATTCTTAAGATTTGGGACAAATACTACTGATTATTTTGTCCCGTGAGCATGCCGTCGAGGGTGCGCCAGGCGAGCTCGGCGCATTTGACGCGGGCGGGCATGTGCGAGATGTCCTGGAGCTGGGCGGCTTCGTCCAGGTCTTCCAGGTCCTCCTCGGAGAGCTTCTCGCCGCGGATCATGGCGAGGAAGAGCTCTGCCAGGTGGCGAGCTTCCTCGACGGTCTCGCCGGTGATGAGGTCGGCCATGATGTCGGCACTGGCCTGGCTGATGGCGCAGCCGTGACCGGTAAAGGAGGCCTCCTCGATCACGTTGTTCTCGACACGCAGCTGCAAGGTGAGCTCGTCTCCGCAGCTAGGGTTGATGCCGTCGTGCTCGTGCGTGGGAGCATCCATCTCGTACTTATAGTCGGGGTGCGAGTTGTGCTCCATAAATGTGGTGGAGGTGTACAGATTACCCATTGAACGTGCTCCAAACGTGATGCAGGCCGGCGATGAACTTGTCGATGTCGGCCTTGTCGTTGTAGAAGGCTACGCTGGCGCGGCAGCAGGCAAGGTTCTCGACGCCCAGCCAGGTGAGCAGCGGCTGCGCGCAGTGGTGACCGGCGCGGATGCAGACGCCGTCCATGTCCATGATGCTCGCGACATCGTGCGGGTGGATGCCCTTGACATTAAAGCTCACGACGCCGTGGTGGTTATCCCAATAGATTGAGCCGATGATCTGGACAAAGTCGAGCTGCATGAGCTCGCCCATCAGGTAGTGGACGAGTGCCTGCTCGCGTGCCTGGATGTTTTCGTAGCCCACCGTGTTGACGAGGTAGTCGAGGGCGGCGCCTGTGGCGAAGATGCCGGCGGCGTCCTGCGTGCCGGCCTCGAACTTCTCGGGGACGGGAGCCCAGACGGCGTCCTGCTCAGTAACCGAGTCGATCATCTCACCGCCGGTAAGCATGGGCGGCATGGCGTTGAGCAGATCCATCTTGCCCCACAGCACGCCGATGCCCATGGGGCCCATGGCCTTGTGCGCGCTAAAGGCAAAGAAGTCGGCGCCCAGATCGGCCACATTGACTGGCATGTGCGGCAGCGACTGTGCGCCGTCGACGACCAGATAGCCGCCGTACTTGTGCACGAGCTTGCCGAGGTTCTTGACCGGATTCTCGACGCCCAGGACGTTAGAGACCTGACCCACGGCCAGGATCTTGGTCTTGGGGCCCACCTTGGCCAGAACCTCCTCGGTCGTGAGCTGGCCGGTCTTGGTGGGGTAGAGGTAGACGAGCTTGGCACCGGTCTCGCGGCAGACCTGCTGCCACGGAATCAGGTTGGAGTGGTGCTCCATGATGGTGATGACGACCTCGTCGCCCGGCTCGAGGACTGTGGGTGCAAAGCTCTTGGCGACCAGGTTGAGCGACTCGCTCGTGTTGCGGGTGAAGACGACTTCGTTGGCCTGGGGGGCGCCGATGAGGTCGGCGATCTGTTGGCGGACCTTCGCGATGGCGTCGGTGGCCTCGACGGACAGCGAGTACAGGCCGCGCAGGGGGTTGGCGTTCATGCGCTGGTAGAAATCGCGCTCGGCGTCGAGCACGCAGGCGGGACGCTGCGCGGTGGCGGCACTATCGAGGAAGGCGATCTCGGGATGCTGCTGGAACAGCGGGAACTGTGCCTTGTAGGGGTTGGTCTCGATGTCTACGGTAGGCCAGCCGCGCGAGGCCTCGTCGCTGGCGTCGAGCTCCATGGGCTCGGGGGCGGTACAGGTGTCGCATTTAACGTGCTCGGTGTCGATCATGCGAGCTCCTCTTCAAAGTTGTCGATCAGGTTGTTGCCCAAGCGGACGACGGCGGCGCGGGTACGCTCGTCGGTGGCGGAAAGCGCGGCGTCTTCCAGCTTGGCGCGGATGAACAGGTCCTCGGCGGCGTTTTGGTCAAGGCCGCGGCAGGCGAGGTAGAACAGCTGCTCGTCGCGGACGTGACCGATGGTGGCGCCGTGGTTGCCGGCGACGTCGTCCTCGTCGCAGAGGATGACGGGGACGGTCTTGTTGTCGACGCCCTTGTTGGCCAAAAGCACCGTCTCGCGCTCGGTGCCGGTTGCACCCTTGCAGCCGTGCACGAGGTCGATGGTGCCGCGGTAGACCTTCTTGGACGTGCCGGTCAGCACGCCGTTGGCGTCGATCTCGCACTCGGTCTTGCGACCGCGGTGGCGCAGCTCGTAGTTAAAGTCGCGCACCTGCTCGCAGGCGCCCAGGTAATCGGTATCGATGGTGACCTTGGCGGTATCGCCCAGCAGGTCGCCGGCAAGGCCGGTGGCGCTGGCGCCGGCACCCAGGACAGTGTGCTGCACGTTGACGCGCGCGCCCTCGTCTAGGAACAGGCCGGTGTCGTCGAGTGCGATCCAGCTGTCGTCGAGTGTCTGCGTGCAGGTCACGTTGACGGTGGCGTACTCGTGGGCGCACACACGCAGCACGGAGCCCACGACGCCCTCGCCGGCAACGGGGGAGTCCAGGGCTAGGGCGAGGTCGAGCGTTGCCTGCGGGCGGGCGACGACGTCGATGGCGGCAATCGCAGCCGCTGCGTCGACGCCACTCACGCGCACGGTAACGGCGGCGTGCTGGTAGGCGGGAACATCGATGACGATGCGCTTGGTGGCGTGCTCGGTCAGATACGCATAGGCGGCCTCGCCCATGCCGGTCTCGAAGGCCTCGGCAGGGGAGAGCTCCTCCTCGAGCTTGATGGCGCCGGCCTGGTAAACAGAGGTGGCGGGCACGTCGAGCTCGGTCTCGGGCGTGATGCGGGCACGGTCGGCAGCGTCGCCGGGGGCGGAGGCGCGGCGCTCGGGGAAGCGCTCGGCCATGGCGTCCATGGCGGCGTCGAAGGCGTCGGCCGAGCCGGCAAGCTGCTCGTCCAAGCCCTCGACCTCAACGGCCTCGGCGGGGGCGGCGGCAAGTTCGTCCGAAAGCTCGAGCTTGGTCTGGTTCATCTTGAGCCAGCCCCAAGTTGCGGCCGGCATCGCATTAACCTGCTCGAGCGTGGTCGCAGCGGTGTTCGTGGTCTGTTTCATTATCCGATCGCTCCTTCCATCTCGAGCTTGATCAGGTTGTTCATCTCGACGGCGTACTCAAGCGGCAGCTCCTTGGAGACCGGGTTGGCAAAGCCGTTGACGATCATGGTGCGGGCCTCTTCCTCCGAGATACCGCGGCTCATCAGGTAGAACACCTTGTCGTCGCCGATGCGGCCGATGGTGGCCTCGTGGCCGATGTCGACGTTCTTGGCGCGGATGTCCATAGCGGGGATGGTATCGGAGCAGCTCTGGTCGTCGAGCATCAGCGACTGGCAGCTCACGGTTGCCTTGGAACCCTCGGCCTTGGGTGTCGCCACAATAGAGCTGCGGAACGTCTGGATGCCGCCGCTCTTGGAGATGCCCTTGGTCTCGACGGTCGCCGAGGTCTCGGGGGCGTTGAGCACGACCTTGCAGCCGGTGTCGAGATTCTGCCCGGCGCCGGCAAAGGTGATGCCGGTAAAGCTCGAGCGAGCGCGGCGGCCGTTGAGCACGCTCATGGGGTAGAGGTAGCCCACGTGGCTGCCGAAGGAGCCACTGATCCACTCGATGTCGCCGTCCTCGTCCACGCGCGCACGCTTGGTGTTGAGGTTGTACATGTTCTTGGACCAGTTCTCGATAGTTGAGTAGCGCAGGTGCGCACGCTTGCCCACAAAGAGCTCGACGGCGCCGGCGTGGAGGTTGGCCACGTTGTACTTGGGCGCGGAGCAACCCTCGATAAAGTGCAGGTCGGCATCGTCCTCGACGATGATGAGCGTGTGCTCAAACTGGCCGGCGCCCTTGGCGTTAAGGCGGAAGTAGCTCTGCAGCGGGAAGTCGAGCTTGGTGCCCTTGGGCACGTAGACAAACGAGCCGCCCGACCATACGGCGCCGTGCAGGGCCGCAAACTTGTGGTCGGTGGGCGGGATGAGCGTCATAAACTTCTCGTGGATGAGCGGCTCCCACTGCGGGTCGTGCAGGGCCTCCTCGATGCCGGAGTAGACGATGCCCATCTTGGACGCCGTATCCTGCATGTTGTGGTAGACGAGCTCGGAGTCGTACTGCGCGCCGACGCCCGCCAGGTAGCTGCGCTCGGCGTCGGGGATGCCCAAGCGCTCAAAGGTGTTCTTGATGTCGTCGGGCACCGACTCCCAGTCGTGCTTTTGGTCGGTGTTGGGCTTGACGTAGGTGACGATGTTGTCCATGTCCAGGCCCTCGATGGAGGGGCCCCACGTCGGGTCAGGGAAGCGGTTGAAGATCTCGAGGGACTTGAGGCGCAGGTCGAGCATCCACTGCGGCTCGTCCTTCTTGGCGCTGATCTCGCGCACGATGTCGGGCGTGATGCCGGCGTCGAGGCGCTCGAATCCCTCCTCGCCATAGGTGAAGTCGTAGAGGCTGCGGTCGATGTCCGCGACCTCGGTGCGGTTCTTGGTCATTGCGTCGCCCCTTTACGCCTGCTGCCCGGCAGCGGCGGCTTCGGCCTGGGCGCGCTGCTCGGCGGCCTCGCGCTCGAAGGTCTCAAAGCCGTTCTTGTCGATCCAGGGGATGAGCGAGGCGTCGTCCTCGCGCACGATATGACCCTTGACCATAACGTGGACGCGGTCGACATCCAAGTGCTCCAGGATGCGCGTGTTGTGCGTGATGATGAGCATGGAGCCGTCGCAGCTCTTGCGGTAGGCGTCCATGCCGTGGCTGACGGTGGAAAGCGCGTCGACGTCCAGGCCTGAGTCGGTCTCGTCGAGGATGGCGAGCTTGGGCTGCAGCAGCAGAAGCTGGAGCATCTCGACCTTCTTCTTCTCGCCGCCCGAGAAGCCCACGCCCAGCTCGCGGTTGAGATAGGCGGTATCCATGTTGAGCTCGGCCGCGAGCTCCTTGACGCGGCGGCGGAACTCCTTGCCCTTCATCTCCAGACCGGGGCGGCCGGCGATGCTGGCGCGCAAAAAGCTCGACAGCGGCACGCCCGGGATCTCGACCGGGGCCTGAAAGCTCAGGAACAGGCCGGCACGCGAGCGCTTGTCGGTGGTGAGCCCGGTGATGTACTGGCCGTCAAAGATGATGCGGCCGTCGTTGACGGTGTAGACGGGGTCGCCCATGACCAGGTGACCAAGGGTGGACTTACCCGCGCCGTTGGGGCCCATCAGCACGTGGGTCTCGCCGGCGGCGACGTTGAGGTTGACGTTGTGGAGGATGGTCTTCTCGTCCACGGAGGCAGTCAGACCTTCGATGGAAAGCAGCGGATTTGCGCTCATGCTGTCCCTCTCTGTATATGGTGTACTCATAGGTGTACTAAACCCTAGGAATCTTCTCGGAATAAAGTTACTATGGGTTCGGCGTTAGTCAAGGGAAAACCCGACTAATCCACTCGACTTTTCAAATTCTGGGACAAAATAACCTGTTGTGTTTGTCCCACTTACTTAAGATTTGGGACAAACAAACCTGGTTATGTTGTCCCAGATGCGATGGGAGGGTAGGTATGCTCATTTCTTCTAAGGGCCGCTATGCCCTCCGACTGATGATCTATATCGCAGCGCTGGGCGACGCCGAGGGCAAGATCGCTTTGCGCGAGGTCGCCGACCGCGAGCGTATCTCGCAAAAGTATCTGGAGCAGCTGGTTCGTCCGCTCATGAAGGCGGGCCTACTTAAGAGCGTGCGCGGCAAGGGCGGCGGCTACATGATGGCCAAGGACCCGGCCGAGGTGCGTGCCGGCGACATCCTGCGCGCCGTCGAGGGCAGCACGGCTCCGGTGGCGTGCGATGGCATCGACAACAGCTGCGCTCGCAGCGATCTCTGCTCGACCGTCAAATTCTGGCGCGGTCTGGACGACGTGATCGAAAAGTACGTCGACGGCGTGTCGTTGGCCGACCTTGCCGCCGTCCCAGAGATCAACTTTGACATTAAGCTGTAGGTTGAGCGCAATTCCTTAAGATTTCGCGGAGGGTTGTTGCCGTTTACCGAGGGGTTGTTGTGCAACAACGGGCGAGCTGCAATACTTATTTCTATCTTTGCAAACTGCACTTTAACTACACCAATGCAGGGAGGATCTTATGCAGCCCAAGCATTCTGCGATTGTCGCGGGCCTGACGCTGGCGCTTTCGTTTGGCGCCGTTTCCGTGCCGGCACCCGCCGCTGCCGAGGAGCCCACGCCGGGCGTTGCCTCGGATGCCACCGATATCGATAAGGGTCTCTACACCCAGCAGTCCTTCTCGGGCGTGCTGAGGTCGGTCCAGGGCGTTTCGTTTGTTAACGTGACCCCCGAGATGAAGTACTTTACCAAGTACGAGAGCCATGGCAACTATAACCAGGGCTTTTCGTATGGCGACGGCTATAACGCGCTGGGTTATTACCAGTTCGACCGTCGTTGGTCGCTCATTCCGTTTATGAAGCAGGTCTACAACTACAATCCCGAGAAATACAGCATGCTCAAGGATGCGATTGATCGCGGCAGCGAGATTTCTAACACGAGCAATGCCATGTACGAGAACGCCCAGCTCACTGAGCTGGGCCGTATTGCGCAGGAGGCCTTCCAGGGCGCTTATAACACCGACCCTGCTGAGTTTTCGGCTCTGCAAGATGCCTATGCGTACAACTCGTACTATGCGGTGACCGAGGCGTGGCTCAAGAGCGGCCTAGGTATTGATATTTCGGGCCGTGCCGATTGCGTTAAGGGCATGGTGTGGAGCATTACCAACATGTGCGGCACCGGTGGCTGCAGGGACTTCTTCCGTTGGGCGAATCTCTCCAACGATATGTCCGACCGCGAGTTTGTGACGGCGCTCTTCAATAGCGTGGTCGATAACGTTGCCACCAAGTTTTCGAGCCAGCCCCAGTATCATGAGGGCTGGAAGAACCGCTACCGCAACGAGCTGAAGGACTGCTTGGTTTATATCGCCGAGGACGAGGCCGCTGCCGCTGCGACGCCCGTGCAGCCCGAGCCTACGCCGGCGCCTGATTCGAATGACGACTCGCGTGACGATGCTAACGATGACAGGATGGATGCGCCCTCGACCGATGCTGACGGTGATGGCTCTGCTGGTGGCACTACCAACGACGGCTCCACCTCGAACGGCTCCGTTTCGAACGGCTCTGCTGCGGGCGATTCGTCTTCAAGCTCTGCAGGCAATACGGACAGCGACGCTTCTGGTTCGACCGGTGCTGGCACCTCTAACTCATCCACCGGCTCGAGCGATTCGTCCGTTGGCACCGGCTCTAACAACGGCTCCGGCTCTGACGCAACCCCTGGTTCCGATGCTTCCAAGGATGACTCGAATAAGGCGCCGGACGTTCCCGTTGCTTCGCCGGACAAGAAGCCTTCTTTCTCCGAGCAGCTTGGTTCTACGCTGGGCTCTTCGCTGATGGCTGGCGTCAATAACGGCTCGACCCAGAACAAGGGCAACTCTGATCAGGTTTCCACGGAAAAGATCGAAGCCGCAAAGGGCGACTCCAAGGACAAGGCTTCCGAGAAGACCGAATCCGATAAGGGTTCTAGCTCTGAGGAGAAGAGCGACAAGTCCGAACAGAAGAAGGACGAGGATAAGAAGTCTGAATCTGAGGAGAAGGACAAGAGCAAGGCCGAGGGCGAAAAGAAACAGTCCGAAGACGACGACAAGAGCGGTGCTGACAACCAGGTCCAAGAGCAAAATGACTCCAAAACGGTGACCACCACGACCACGACGACTACAACTACCAAGTCCTCGGGCGGCAACATGCCCAAGACGGGCGACTTGATTGTGATGGCGAGCCTTGCCAGTGCAAGCTTGGCCACACTGGGCGCTACGTCTATCGTAAGTGGTAAGCATAAGCTCGATCAGCAGAAGAAGGCTTCTGGGGAGGACGGCTTGGAGGAGTAATCTTCCAAATCGTTTTCTATAAGAGTTTGGGACGGGGTCCGGTGCGGCGGCATCGGGCCCCTTTTTTGTTGTGCAACGATTTGTTATGCCCCCTCGGGGGTCTGTTGCTACCGCTGCCCGAAACGTTTGCATGTCGATATTGTTGCGCTCTACCCGCTCGCTACAATGGACATCGTGCTGCGTTAGAAGGAGAGTTTACGGTGTCTGAACAGGTGAATTGTGGTTTTACTCATGCGTTCGGTGCACGGTTGCTCAATCATGCGGATAGCGCAGCTCTACCGGTTGATGCATACGACTTTTCCGATGCAATCAATCGGTGTTTACTCGTCGATAAGACTATGTTTATTGCCGATATATTGGACAGTGAAGCACCTGTTGCGCTTTGCTGTCGGCCCAAGGGTTTTGGCAAGAGCATGAATCTATCGATGCTCAAGTGCTATTTGGAACGACCTGATCACCGGCTGCCGGATCGAAGCCTGTTCGCTGGTACCCAGATTTGGCAGGCGGGCGGCGGTCGCTATCGTGATGAGTACGCGAGTTATCCGGTCATCATGCTCGACTTTACAGCTGCCGCTTCGAGGCATGGCGCTGGTGCTGCGGCAGCAATTCGCGGAGCTGTCGTGCGCGAGTGCGCCAGATTGCTGCCGCTGCTTGCCGCGCCTGATCTGTCAAGACGTGAGGTTCGTCTTATCGAGAGGGTGGCGCGTGGGGTGGCCAGCGATAGGGAGATCGATGCGGCGCTTGGCGTGCTTATTAAACTGCTCCAGGTAGCTTTCGATGAACATGTTGTTCTTCTGATAGACGACTACGACGTGGTATGTCCAAAGCGTTTGGGCGCTAAGGACGACGGTAGCGTGGATTCCCTAGAGTCGCTCAGCCGAATGTTGTTCGACACCATTGCCGACGCCGGCGACTCGTTGCGATTGACGTGTCTTATGGGCGAGCGCCCCGGTCCTGCCGAGTTCGCGTTGTCCCAACGTGGGGTTTCCTATCGGTCGGCGACACCGCTGTCGAGCTGGTGTGATCGATGGTTCGGTTTTTCGGACGACGAAGTCCAGGTGCTGTTGGATCGCATCGGTCGCAACGGCTGTCTGGATGACGCGCGTGAGTGGCTCGAGGGCTATCTGTTTGGTGGTTTTTATTGCTCGATCCCGGAGCGCGTGGTGGACTACGCACATCGCGGTTGCGTCGCGCCCGTTCGGGCAGATCTGTATGGTTACGCCGACCGTCTGAGCGCATGCGTCGGCGACTGGAATCTCATGCGCCTGTCCGCATTGTTCGATTTGCTTGAGCCGCATGGGTTTATTGAGGCGCCAGTGCATGTGCATGCCGAGGAGGCCGATGCTGCCAAGCCCGAAGATATCTGGACAGCGCTGTATCTGTCTGGATTTCTTACGACGGACATGACGGGGCATTCGGAGGACGGCGCGTGCCTTCGTTCCCTGCGTCTGCCTAACAACGAAGTGCGTCAGGCGCTCCGTCTTGTAATTCTGGAATGGTTTGAGTGCGCCGTTGAGGACGTTGGAGTTATCGACTCGTTCCATGACGGGCTGTGTCGAGGAGACGAGGACACTGTAAAGCAAGCTTTGAGCTGTGCTATCGGCGATCTGGGCATCGATGTGGGCCAATCAGATATGCCGACAGCCTATCATCTGGCGCTTCAGGGGCTCTGCTTTGGACTGCCCGGCTATTGCAATCCCAGCTCCAAGCGAAGTGGCGTCTCGGATCGCTGGGATATCCAGGTGATTCCCACCGGTCGGGTGTTTGACGTGGCCGACACGCTCGGCATGCTGGACGAGCGCCCGCTGATAACGATCAACATGATGTGCGACCCTGGCGTCGATGCCCTGGGCCTGGAACTGTTGGCGGTTCAGGCGCTGCTCGAAATCGAGCGCAACGGCATCGATGATATTCGCGTGCCACGCCCTGCCGTCGGGCGTATGCGCTGGGGCTTTGGCTTTGACGGGCAGCGCGTGTCCGTGGTGTGCCAGCGGTTATAGGGGATGGCGAAAGCCCTTTGCTACTCGGCGTCCTTCAGGGGCGGCATGGGCTTCCAGTTGGGGTCCTTGATGATCTTGCGGGCGTCCTTCATGCCACGGCGCAGCGCCGGAATACCGGTCTTAAAGCACTTGTCAACGGCGGCCAGACGAATGAACTCCTTGCAGAAGGTCGCGGCGTTGCCCAGACGGAACAGCATGGGGTGATAGTCGCCATAGATCTGCATGTAGCGGGCCAGATAGCCGCGGTTGCGCATGATGTAATAGCGGTTGGTGTCGCTCGTGGAGTTGAGTTGGCGCTTACCGGCGATGTCCCAGTTGGAGACGGCGCGGGCGCGCTTGAGCACCACGTCGGCAACCACGGCGGCGGGGAAGTGCTGGCTGGCCACGTAGCCGTAGCAGGCATCGTCGCCGTAGATAAAGAAGCGTGCGTCGGGCAGGCCAATCTTGTTGACCACGCGGCGCGAGAACATGCCGCCCTCAAAGCACAGTTGGTTCATGGTGCGGTAGCCCTCGGGTCCCAAGTCCCACTTGGCGACAGGGTTGGGAATGCCGAGCGAAAGGATGAGTTGGTATTGCCAAAAGAAGGCGCCGCCGTCAAAGTCCAGGCGCGAACCCTGGATGACATCGTAGCGGTCGGTCCACTTGGCAAGACGCTCGATGCCTTCGGGGATGACGAGCACGTCGTCGTCCATCACCCAGAACCACTGGGCCCCCAGATCGTAGGCGCATTTAGTGCCAGCGGAGAAGCCGCCCGCACCGCCGCCGTTTTCGAGCTGCGGGGCGTAGATGACACGGTCGGTGCCGCCCTGCGCGTCGGGCTGCTCGGTGTCGATACCCCACAGGTTGGCCAGACGCTCGTTAAATGCGGCGCACATGGCCTCGGTCTCGCGCGAATTCTCGTTATCGACAATCACGATGCGCCAGGGCGTTGCCGTGAGCTCGGTCATGGAGTCGAACAAGTTGGCCAGGAGTTCCTGGCGCTTGTACGTAACGACGACGATGGCGAGCTTATCGATGGGAGCGGGAAGGGTTGAAGGCATGGGGCAATATATCCTTTCACGCGCGGCGCGCATGCGCTGCGCGGAAGCTATCGAATACGTCCTTGGGACTGTCCTATTGTAAAGGCTCGGCGCACCTTGACGGCAAGCTTTGAATAAAACGCAGGAACCTGCCATGGGCCCGCCGCATGATGTGGGGCTGCTTTGCCCGCAAGAGGCTCCATAGATTATATAAACGCCCGCTGGCGCGCTGACCCTTTGATACCATGAAACGACAGGTATTTCCTAAGGAGCACATTTGTCTACTAACGTCTCTGGCAGCCCTGTTCTGTCGCTGCTTATTCCCATTTACAATGTTCAGCGCTACCTGCGCGAGTGTCTCGATTCCGCCCTGGCACAGACGCTCAAGGATATTGAGATCATCTGCATTAACGACGGGTCGACCGACAACTCGCCGGCGATTATTCGCGAGTATATGGAGCGCGATAGGCGCGTCAAGATGATCGACAAGGCCAACAGCGGCTACGGCGACTCGATGAACCACGGTCTGGAGATGGCGCGTGGCAAGTACGTTGGCATCTTGGAGTCCGATGACTTTATGGCGTCCGACGCACTCGAAAAGCTTGTCTCGGCCGCCGATAGCAATAATGCCGACTTTGCGAAGGCGAACTTTGATTTCTACTGGTCTAAGCCCGAGGAACGCCGTTCGCTGCACGAGATGTTTAGACCTCAGGATTGTGGCAAGCCAGTGCATCCGAGCGATACGACGCAGTTCTTTAAGCAAAAGCCATCGATTTGGTCGGCCGTGTACCGTCGCGATTTTCTTGAGC
The DNA here is from genome assembly GCF_003436275.1 of Collinsella sp. TM09-10AT. Taxonomy (GTDB): domain Bacteria; phylum Actinomycetota; class Coriobacteriia; order Coriobacteriales; family Coriobacteriaceae; genus Collinsella. The sequence continues at coordinate 31,011 of NZ_QSOP01000009.1, read as the reverse complement.
GCAACGGCATTACGTTCCTGCCGACTCCGGGGGCATCCTTTCAGGACACGTCATTCGCCTTTAAGGTGATCGCGTGCGCCGATAAGGCTGTTTACCTGCACGATGCCGTGCTGTCGTATCGCCAGGACAACGAGAATTCCTCGGTCAATTCTTCGGCTAAGGTCTTTTGCGTCAATACCGAGTATGCCGAGATCGAGCGTTGGATTCGACAGGATTATGCCCGTGACCACGCAAGTGATGACGTCGCGCGCATGCTCAAGTTCAATCAGCTCATTAAGTACGATTCGTATATGTGGAACTACGTGCGCTTGGCGCCTAAGTTCTATAAGGAGTTCCTGGTTCAGATGGCCAAGGAGTTCCAAGCGGCCTTGGACGCGGGGGAGTTTTCGCTTGACGACCTCAAGCCGTGGAAGCGCGCAAATCTCGCTGCCATCCTCAAAGATCCTGAGGGCTGGGTTGACGAGCATCCGAGTTTTGCGACGGATGGTGCCTTGGGGCGTGCTAAGTATTACGCCTCGGTTGGAGGCCCAGGCGTGGTTGCTGCCTTCCTCATCGAATCGCTGAGGGGGTAGGTCGACATGGGAGAGACTTTGACCCCCAAAGCGACCATTGTCGTCCCCGTTTACAACTCTGCGCGCTCCATTCAGCGATGCCTCGATTCGCTGTTGGCTCAGTCCGAACGCTCGATTCAGGTTGTCTGCGTCAACGACGGTTCGACTGATGATTCGTTGAACGTGTTGCGCCAGGTCGCGCAGGCCGACGATCGCGTACTGGTGATTGACCAGGAAAATGCGGGTGTCTCGTGTGCTCGAAATGCCGGTATCGATGCCGCCGAGGGCGAGACCGTCTTTTTTGTGGACGCCGACGATTATATCGATGCCCAGACGGTCGAGCGCGTACTGCATGCCATGGAGTCTGCAGATGCCGAGGCCGCCGTTTTTGGCGGCGTCTGTGAACCAGCCGATGCTGCCCCCAAACGCGTCCATCAACTCATGAGCCCCAAAGCCGGTACCTTCGACGCCCGTGATCCCCAACTTCTGTTCCATTCGAATGCGCAGCCCTATGCCTGCCGCGTGGCTTTTTCGCGCGAGCTGCTCAATCGCGAAGGCATTCGCTTCGCCCCCGGTTTGGCTTTGGGCGAGGACGTCGTCTTCCAATTTGCGGCTTATGCGCTTGCCCGCAAGACCGTCGTCATGCCGGACAAGTTCTACCACTACGTGATGGAGAGCGAATCGGCGACGCACGAGTTCAACAGTGCCGAGGCTCGCGCCAAAAAGCTTGACGCCCACATGAGAATGCTCGAGGAGGTCTTGGAGGGCTGGGCGGCCTACGGTCTTTTGGACCTGTGCCCCGGCGAGCTGATCACCTGGTTCCTGGACCTCATTGTGTTCGACCTGGCGCGCTTGGATGCCGATGACTTCCATCGCGTGGCGGCTCGCGTCAACATGGACCTCACGACGTTTTTGGGAACGGAGTGGGCGGATATGCCTGCTAAGGGCGCCGTTCGCCGTGTTGCCCACAAGCTCGTTGCGGCGACCTCGGGCGTTTCGATGGCAGATGCCGCGCTGTTCTATCTTTCGACTCGCGGTCTCAAAGCCTGCCTGGAGCGTTTTATCTAATTCCAAGCGCTGCCGCCCGCCGCAACTCGGCTGCTAAAATAACCCTGTTACACGCTATTCAACAGGAGGTTCTCTTGCAGAACTCTGATACCCCTAAAGTTTCGCTTCTTGTTCCCATCTGCAATGTTGAGCGCTACCTGCGTGAGTGCCTCGATTCCGCCGTGGCGCAGACGCTCGAGGACATCGAGATCATCTGCATCAACGACGGCTCCACCGATAGCTCGCCAGATATCATCCGCGAGTACATGGAGCGCGACCCCCGTGTAAAGATGATCGACAAGGCCAACAGCGGCTACGGCGACTCGATGAACCGCGGCCTGGAGATGGCGCGCGGCGAGTACGTGGGCATCCTTGAGTCCGACGACTTTATGTTTGAGGATTCACTCCAAAAGCTGGTCGCCAAGGCCGATGCCGAGCATGCCGATGTGGTAAAGGGCGACTTTTACCTGTATTGGTCCACGCCCAGCGAGCGGCGTGAGCTGTTTGGGATCATCGACGAGCATATGACGGGCGCCGCGTATCGCCCCGTCGATCGCCCGGGCATCTTCTACCGCAAACCTTCCATTTGGTCGGCTATCTACCGGCGCGAGTTCCTCAACGACAATCAGATTCGGTTTCTTCCCACGCCAGGTGCTTCGTATCAGGATGCGGGTTTTAACTTTAAGGTCTGGGCATGCGCCGAGCGTGCTGCGTTTATCGCGGACCCCATTTTGTGCTATCGCCAAGATAACGAGAAGAGCTCCGTTAATTCTCCTAACAAGGTGTTTTGCGTGTGCGACGAATATACCGAGATGCAGCGCTTTTTGGATGAACGCCCCGAGCTTAAGGCTCAGCTTCAGGGTATTTTAATGCGCATGAAGGTCGATACGTACCGTTGGAATGATGAGCGCCTGGTCGATGAATTGCGCGAGCAGTTTTGGGAGAAGGCATCTCCCGAGCTCAAGGCCGATTGGGATGCCGGTCGCTTTGACCTGTCTCTCTTCGACCCGCGTGGCGAGACCGACTTGCGACTGATGGTCAAGTCGCCCCGCGCCTATATCGATTCGTGCTTTGATTTTAAGAAGCCGGGCAAGCTCAATACGTTTAAACACTACTTTAAGATCGGCGGCCTGCCGCTGGTCTGGCGCGTGCTGACGTATCAGCGCGCCTACGGCGACAACCCGCACCCCGATGACGTTCCGGTCGCACAGTAGGAGCACTTGACTATGGCTACCCCCAAGATTTCCGTTGTCGTTCCTATCTATAACGTGGAGGAGTGCCTGGCCTGGTGCCTGGACTCCCTGCTTGCGCAGGACATGCCCGATTGGGAAGGCGTGCTGGTCAACGATGGCTCGCCGGACGGTTCGCGCGATATTGCGGCTGCCTATTGCGAAAAGGACGCGCGCTTTACGCTGGTCGATAAGCCCAACGGCGGCCTGTCGAGCGCCCGCAATGCGGGTATCGCTGCGTCCACGGCGCCTATTGTTGCTTTTTTGGATTCCGACGACCGCTTTACGCCCGATGCATGCCGCGTGATCGTCGATGCCTTTGAACGCGAGGATTGCGACGTGTTGACCTTTGGCGCGAATCCGTATCCGCTGGAGGCGGGGTATCCGTGGCTTAACTATGTGCTGAGCCCGCGCGATGTGTCGTTTGAAGGCTATAGCTCTGACCTGCTGTTTAAGGAAGCGTCTCGCCCCTTTGCATGGCGCACCGCCTGCAAGCGTGAGTTTTTGCTGGGCAACGGGATCGTGTTTGACGAAACCGTTAAGTATGGCGAGGACCAGGTCTTCGATTTTGCCGTGTACGGTCGTTCGCGTAAGACCGCGCTTATCTCGAACAAGCTGTATGACTACCGCGTGGCGCGCAAGGGCTCGCTTATGGACACCATGCGCTATGACGACGAGACGCGACTGCTGGAGCACGTGAAGATTTACTCCGCGGTGCTGGCTGACTGGCAACGCGACGGTCTCGATGTCCAGTATGCCGATGACCTGGCGTACTTCCTATGCGATCTGGTGCTGTACGATGCGCTCAGGTTGCTGGGTTCGGACTGCGGCAAGGTGTTTGCCGCCGTTGCCGCGGCGCTTGCCGGTTCTGCCGTGGGCAGCGATGCTGCGCTCGCACAATGCGCTCCTTCTGTTGCCGCTATGGTGCGTGCGGCGCTTACCAGCAAGGCCCCCAATGCCCGTGAGTGCAAAAAGCTCATGTTCGATTACGACGTCTTGAGGTTTGGACGCCTGGGTGCCTGCAAACGTATGGCAGCGAACGCCCTGGGAAAGCGAGAAGTGTAGATGAGTATCAAGCGTTTGGCACTTTGCCGCAGTCAGGGCCGTCTGTTTGTGCTGCTTCGTTTTGCCGGTCAGGATGTCGCCGCGCTTATTGAACGGGAGGGTTCTCAAGCGTTTGCCCATGCGACGACGAGCGGTTCTTGTGTGCCGTCGCTGGTGCTCCCGGTCGATCATGGCCGTGTGCTGGCGCTTTGCCCTTCCGTTTCCGATTACGAGCGCGAGCTCGCCGTCTTGGTGCTTCCCTTTTTGGACGGCTCTACGATTGACGTCGCATTTGCGTCCGATGGCCAAAAGCTTGGCTCCATTCGCCCCGATAGCCGCGTGGCCAAGCTGGAATCCAAGGTTAACTACAAAGCAAAGCCTGCGCTGTGCGCGCTTATCCGCGATGCGCAGCGTGGCGAATGCTGCGGTCGCTACGAGATCGATGCCATTCGCTATTTGCCGGCAGACGCCGGCGCGGTGTGGCGCTATGAGGTTACCTGGGCGGGAGACCCCCAGTGCACCCCTGAGTTCCAGATCTTCGATACACATATGAACGCCATCGATGTTACCGTGCATGTTTTTGAATCGCAGGTTGACGTGCCGCAGCAGAACGGATGCCGCGTCAATAAAACGTATCTGAGCGTAGAGATGCCTCAGGATATACGGGATTTTGTCGCGATTGCGGCTGATCCCACGGGCCTAATCCAGAGCGGGTTTTGCGCTATGGATGGTCGCCTGTACAACGGCATGGTCGACGATAGCTGGAACCGCATGAAGGATGCGCGTGCAGACGACGCAGCTTATCGGCGTTGGTTTGAGCAACATCGCGCAAAGCCGGCCGATTTGGTGTGCCAGCGTGTCGCTTCGGCGGCCTTTGCCTATAGGCCGCTTGTGAGCATTGTGGTGCCGTGCTACAAGACTGATCGGGTCTACCTGCGCGAGCTGCTGGACTCGGTGCTAGCCCAGAGCTATGACAACTGGGAATTGCTCCTTATGGACGCCTCGCCCGAATGGGACGCGGTGGCCGCCCTTGCGGCAGGCGCTCACGACGAGCGCGTTCGTCGCATCGAGCTTCCCGGCAACGGCGGCATTGTGCTCAACACCAACGCTGGTATTGAGCAAGCGACGGGCGACTACATCGCGTTCTTGGACCACGATGACATCCTGGAACCGGACGCGTTATTCCACTATGTTGCCGCGCTGAACAAGGTTGCCGAGGGCGAGCGTCCCCAGGTCCTGTTCTGCGACGAGGACATGTTCCAGAAAACGGGGGAGTGGGGCCAGCCGGTCTTTAAGACGCGGCTCAACGTCGACCTGCTCTATAGCCATAACTGCGTGACGCATTTTCTGATGGTGGAGAAGGCACTTATCGATCGCATTGGCATGTCTCCGGAAGATGTTGCGGGTGCCCAGGACTACGACCTGACGCTCCGCTGCCTTGCGGCGGGCGCACGGTTTGAACATGTTGCGCACGTGCTGTATCACTGGCGCGTGCTTCCGGGATCGACCGCCGATGGTTCTGCCGATAGCAAGCCGTATGCCATCGAGGCCGGGCGCCTTGCGCTGCAGCGCCACTTTGATTCGTTGGGCGTTCACGGGACGGTCGAGGAGACCGAGACGCCGTTTGTCTACCGCATGCGCTATGCGCTGCCGGAGCCTGCGCCGCTGGTGAGCATTGTGATTCCCACCAAGGATCACATTGAGACGCTCGACGCCTGTGTAATGTCGATCGCCCAGAGAGTCACGTATGCCAATTACGAGATTGTCTTGGTGGAGAACAACAGCGAAGCCCCGGAGACGTTTGCGTATTACGAAACCCTGCCAGAGCGCGTGGCTGCAGCATCTGAAGGCAAGGGCATCGCGCGCGTTGTGTACTGGCCGGGCGAGTTCAATTACTCTCAGATCATTAATTTTGGCGTGGAGCATGCCAAGGGCGATTACCTTCTGCTGCTGAACAACGACACCGAGGTCATAAGCCCCTACTTTATCGAAGAGATGATGGGCTATATGCAGCGTCCCGATGCGGGCGTGGTGGGCGCCAAGCTCTACTTTGCCGATCATCTGGTGCAGCACGCGGGCATTGTGGTTGGCGTGCGTGGCGCACTTGCCCATGCCAACCAGGACTTCTCGGCAAAGCGCGAGGGCTATCTTGCCCGCGCTGTGCGCCCGGGCAACTTTAGCGCCGTAACGGGTGCCTGCCAGATGGTGCGACGCGACGTATTTGAGCGCGTCGGCGGCTACAACGAGGAATTCGCCGTTGGCTTTAACGACGCAGACTATTGCCTGCGCGTATGGGAGGCGGGCTACCGCACCATCTATACGCCCTATGCCGAGCTGTATCACTACGAGTTCACCTCGCGTGGCAGGGAAGAGGCCAACGAGGAAAAGCTGCGCCGTTGGAAACGCGAGCAAGCCCTGTTCATGCAGCGCTGGCCAGAGTTCTTCTTGACGGGCGATCCGTGGCTCGGACCGAACCTATCCTCCGAGAGCGAGTACTTCTCGGTCTAAAGCAATGGTTTTTAGGAAGTACTAAACTTTCTTTCGCTATGAGCTTGGAAGAAAGCAACGTTGGACTACCTACTAAGACAAATTACGAAAGCTCGATACTTCCGCGATAAGTTTATACAGACTTATGCAACACGATATAATCCGATATAGTCTACGATAAACTTATAAAGCTAAGATTGACCGATAATCGATTGTCTTGAGAGGCAAACAAGTGAGCGCCACAGCATTCCATAACCCGTTTCGTCCCACTGCCGGCGCTGAGCCTCCGCGCATAATTGGTCGTGATGATATTGCCCTTGAGTTTACTGAGAGTTTGAATGCGGGAATTGGTGCACCTGCGAGGCTCATGCGCATTGCTGGACCGAGGGGCTCCGGAAAAACTGTTTTGCTCTGCGATCTTAGGGATCGTGCTCGAGAGCTTGGATGGAAGACCGCTATTGTCTCTGCTGGCCCTAATCTATTGCTGGACTTGAGGGATCAGGTTGCTGATTCTTCCCTTGCGACTAATGCTTCGGTCGGCGTAAACGCCGGCTTTGTTTCCGCGAAAGTCGACGTTGCGCCCAAAGAGTCGAGCCTTAGAAAGTTGCTGAGTTCGGCAGCGAAGTCATCCAAGGGCCTTTTTATTGCCATCGATGAAGTTCAGGACGCCCCGATTGACGATATGCGTGCCATTGCGTCTACGGTTCAGCTTTTGATAGGGGAAAAAGTAGATATCGCACTTGCCTTTGCCGGCTTACCCGCCGGCGTTATGGATCTTATTAACGGCAAGGCGCTTACGTTCTTGCGACGTGCCCTCCCCGAAGATCTGGCGCCTATCAACCGGGTGGAGGTAGCTCTCTCTATGGGCGATAGTTTTGTCGCGACTGGTTTGACCATAGAGGACAATCTTCTGTCGAGAGCCGCTAAGGCCACTAAGGGCTATGCCTATCTGGTGCAACTGGTCGGTTATTCCATTTGGCAGCGCGCTAACTTGCATCGTGCCAAAAGTGCCATTGTGAGCGAGCGCGACGTCACCGAAGGCATTGCGCTGGCAGAGGCTCGTTTTCACGATGTTGTTCACGAGCCCGCGATTTCTGGACTGGGGCCTAACGATATCAAATACCTTTTGGCGATGTGCGAGGATAAACAACAGTCTAAATCAGCCGAGATTGCTAAGCGCATGGGTAAAAAGACCAATGAGATCAGCTCTATTAGGGCTAAATTGCTACAAAGAGAGGTTATTCAGGCGCCACAGAGAGGCTACGTGCAGTTTGCCTTGCCGGACCTAGATATTTATCTGCGAGAGAATGCCGAGGAGATTCTCGAACGCTTCTAGGTCGAGGCTTAATTAGGTTTTGATTTTACTTGGGGGCATTATGGCAAAAATACGAGATTCCCGTATCGAATTACTTCGCATTGTCCTTATGTGGACGGTAATGGCTCATCATTTTGTTGTTCACAACGCTGATTCTGTTTCCGTATTTCCTAGCTCGTTTACTAGGTTTTTCTACAATATCTTTTTCTATCCAATTGGAAGAACTGCGGTCGGCTGCTTTGTTGCCATAACAATCTGGTTTGTTGCGGGGAAAGCTGGATACTCCATTAAACAAGCTGTTAAACAGATAGCTTCAATCGAAGGCACGGTTCTCTTTTATAGTATTGCGCTGGGATTTTTCTTCATGCTTCACGGCGATATTCAAGTAAGTCCAACCAATTTGATAGATATTTTTGCACCAATTCTTACTGGTTCTAGTTGGTGGTTTGTAACCGTCTATGCTTGGCTTGTATTTTTACTGCCCTTTTTAATTCCGGCTTTGCATGCGTTGGACCAGAAACTACATCTTTATCTATCAATCTTTCTGGTCTTCGCCTTTGGATTCCTGCGTTATGTGCCGCTCTTTTGGATTCCCATCGACGGGCTACTAGTGGATTTTATTATTATTTGCGTTCTTGTTTGCTATATTCGCTGGTATGTAGATTTGTCAACAGTGAATATAAGGCACTTGGTTGCTTGCTGCATTGCTTCTTTTGTTGGAGTTGCAATCTCGTTTTATGGTCAATTCCATGTTGATGGTTTGCTGGGCTCGACCTTTGCGAATTTGTATAACGGCTTTTTTGGTTCACCGGCGTCCATTTTTTCATTAGTTATAGCCATCTCTGTCTTGTTGATCGATTTAAAAATGCCGCATTTTTCCTCCCGTTTCGTTAACACTGTCGCGAAACTATGTTTTGCTACTTATCTTATTTCTGACTATGGGCCTATCCAAAGTTGGCTCTGGAGCTCGCAGTTTCCCTTTACGCGTGTCGGCGTTGGACTGGGAATGTTGCAGGTGCTTCTGGTTCCAACAGCTGTGTTCGCGATTTGCTTAATGTTGGAAGGTCTCAGGAAGCTCTTGATTGGTTTCATCATACGTTTTATCGGCCCTTTCGATTTGTTAAATCAAGCTTTGTCGTAGAACCAAGACTTTTGACATTTTCTTCCGCATACGTGATTTGACGACGATCCCTCTATACAGGTGATGGAACGATTGGGATTTCGAACCAGCGTTCTCTGGTTGTAGCGGATTGGTCGACAACCATCTAGGAAAGCGCGTCGTGGGCACGCAAAGCCTGTTATAGGTATGGTAACGCCCACGGTTGTTGCAACTAAGACGAATATCACCGAGGCTGCTGTTAAGAAGCCGATCGAGCCGAAGACTGACGTGGTAACCGTTGCGAAGTTTTCTGAGACCGTCGATGATGACTCGGTTGGCATGCCTCTGGTGCTGGTGTTGTTGGAGGCGCTTTTAATTACTGTAGAGGCTTCGGTTTAAATCAAGGAATCGAACCGGTTTCCACATCAATAGAATGCGCTGACCGCATATGACGTATCGATATGGGCATGGTATTGCGTTTTTTAATTTGCGGCCACAAAGATGCCTTTTGCAAAGCGAAAGGGCTATCTTGCCCGCGCCGTGCGTCCGGGTAACTTTAGCGCCGTGACGGGCACCTGCCAGATGGTCCGACGCAACGTATTTGAGCGGGTCGGCGGCTATAACGAGGAATTCGCGGTTGGTTTTAACGGCGCAGACTTTTGCTTGCGCGTATGGGAGGCGAGCTACCGCACCATCTTTGCGCCCTATGCCGAGCTGTATCACTACGAGTTCACCTCGCGCGGCAGGGAAGAGGCCAACGAAGAAAAGCTGCGCCGCTGGAAGCGCGAACAGGCCCTGTTCATCCAGCGCTGGGCGGAGTTCTTCCTCGATGGCGACTCCTGGCTCGGACCAAACCCATCCTCCGACAGTGAGTACTTCTCGCTTTAGAGAGGAGTGGTGCCAAGGTTCGGTATAAGGTGCTCAAGAGCTGTGGAGGCGTTGGGCTTTGCTACACTGCTGGTGTTTGATTCGTGGAGATCGCGTCTTGCTTTGCCAAAAGCAACTGGCGAGATTATTCTGACGATGAAGCCCCAGCCGCCTCTGATGCAAGCGAAACATTGGGGCATTTTGCTGTATTTCGCGGCCGTGAGCTTAGGCGAATTACGACGAATTGCCTGCTTCAGGAATTTTTCGTGTCACAGGTGCTTGCGTTGTTTGGGGCGCTGCTTATTGATTTAAAAGCTAAAGTTTAACGCTGCGTCAATGGAAGAACGAAATAAAGCCCGCTGAGTACGCCTGCTATCTTTTATAGGAGCAGTCTCCCATCTGCTTTTATAACAATTCTCTTTTATAACTGGACTTCCGATGCGGAAGAGATTGTAAGATAATGCAACATTAGTATCATTATTTGTGATGGGGGATACGATATGAAAAAGGCATTGCGTGCCTCAGCAGCGTTTTCTTTAGCTGCTCTCTTGACGATTTCGCCCTTGATGAGTCCTGTAGCCGCTGCTTATGCTGTGAATAGCGTACGATCAGTGAATATTACATCAGATGCGGCGTCCGCAGACGGTGGCGTAGCTTCACGTGACGAGGGCCCTGCCGACGGAGACATGACTGTCGAGCAGTCGTTGCCGGTGGATGTTGACGAGGCGGCTGATGAGGATTTCGGTGCAGATGCTTCTTTGGTTGAACCGCAAGCCGAATCGACTGATTCTTCCTTCCAATATATATATATTGGCTACCCGAACCTTATCAGTGGGGCTGACCAAGTCGTCGCGTTTGCAACTCCTAATGACAGCGATACCATCGCCTCCGCAACGCTAAACTATGTGAGCGCCAACGGAGTTCAGGGAGCTGTTAATGCTTCCGCGCAGGCTGTAAATTCTGCCGCATTTACATTTGGCTCGAAGCTAGATCTCAATACATACTTTCTTACTTCAATAACCTATGTTCTGCAGGGCGACGATGCTGAACATGAGATTGATCTCTCTGACAGGGATTATTCTTTTGCGGTTGTTGAGAGCTCTGCTAATTCCGAGGGCACTTCCGTTTACTATGCAGACGGCGAAGGCAATGCTGTTGAGGCTCAATCCATCAAACAGGCGTTGGAGTGTGCCGATTCACCGGACGGCATTTCTACTTATGCTGCGCGCTCGGCTCGAAAAAACGTACGGGTAATTGCCCTCGATGCTGGCCATGGCGGCACTGATCCCGGTGCGCAAGGAAATGGAAAGAGTGAAGCGGATCTAACTTGGAAGATTGTTGCTGCTTGCAAGAATAAGCTTGAGGCGTATGGTTTTAAAGTCGTTCTTGCGCGCGAGCAAAGCGGTGGCTACTCCGGAAATGATTACCTTTATCGTGTCCAACGATGCGTGAGTCAAGGTGCGCAGGCCTTTGTTAGCTTCCATATTAATTCCGGTTCGCCTGTTGCCCATGGCGCTGAGGTATATGCCCCCACTGCCAATGAATATGATTACACGCAAGTTTCCGTCGAGCTCGCGAATAAAGTTATGAACAACCTCGCTTCTATGGGGCTCAGCTATCGCGGTGTATTCCAGATGGAAGTCGGAGATGAGTTCGCGGTCATCCGTTGTGCCCGCGAACAAGGTATTCCCGGCATCCTAATCGAGCATGGCTTTATTTCTAATGCGGGGGACGTGTTGAATTATTTTAGCGATGAGGGCTGTAGGCGTCTTGGCGAAGCCGATGCCGATGCGATCATTGCGCAATTTCCTAAGTCAACTTGGCTCGACTATTCTTCCGTATTCGATGCTAATTACTATTTGTCGCATTATCCCGACGTTGCCAAAGCTACGGCTGGAAATAGCGATTTAGCTCTAGACCATTTTATTAACTATGGCATGAGCGAAGGTAGGCGCGGCTCTGCCACTTTTGATGTACAGAGTTATTTTAATGAGTATCCAGATTTAAGAGCTGCCTTTGGCTTTGATTTAGTTAAGTACTATGAGCATTACGTTACGGCAGGAAAAGCAGAAGGAAGGCATGGGACCGGATGCTCAAAGATCGAGGGATACGCTACGACTATCAATGGTGTTGATTATTCATCCGTCTATGATCCCTCATTTTATCTATCGAATAACAAAGATATTCGCAACGCTTTTTCTAAACGAAGCCCCGCTGGCGTTGTAATGATTGACGATGCTGCCGTGCTGCGCCATTTCGTCAGCTGCGGCATGGCTGAGGGCCGGCGCGGGAGCGAGTCCTTCGACGTGCTGAGCTATTACAACAGATACCCCGACCTGCGTCGCGCGTTCGGTGCCAACCTCACCGCTCTTTATGGCCATTACCTCAGCAGCGGTCGCGCTGAGGGGAGGATCGCGACTGGATGTGATTCCCTCGCGGGCGCTGTCGTTTCGCAGGGCGGTACCGATTATTCCCCCGTTTACGATTTCCACTTCTATACCTCCAACAACGGTGACGTCCTGAACGCCTTTACAGCCGTCAAGGGCGGTTTGAGGTTCGTTGACGATGCTGCCGTGCTGCGCCATTTCGTCAGCTGCGGCATGGCTGAGGGCCGGCGCGGGAGCGAGTCCTTCGACGTCTACGGCTATCGAAATCGTTATACGGACCTGAGGAAGGCTATCGGGCTGAACCTGAAGAGCTATTACATTCACTATTTAAATTGCGGCATTAAGGAGGGGCGTAATGGCGCAAGTATGACTGGATATGAAGGCCTTATTATGTCGCCCGCCTATTCAACCTATCTAGATGCTGCCAATCAGTTCACAAAGACTGTGGGTACTAAAGGATTCCCTTCAGCCGTGTATACGGATAGGGGAGCGTCGAACATTAGAGATTTCTGCAGAATTCTATATGAAGAGGCTCAGTTGGAAGGCGTCTCACCTGAGGTTTTATATGGACAGGTGATGAAAGAAACTGGGTATCTAAAGTTTGGCAATTTGGTTCAGCCTGATCAGTGTAATTTTGGAGGCCTTGGTGCCACGGGGGCTGGTAACCCAGGCTATAGCTTCGGATCTGTTCGTGAGGGACTGCGGGCGCAGGTCCAACATCTAAAGGCGTATGGTTCTACGAAGCCCTTGGTCAATCCGTGTATTGACGCTCGCTTTAAATATGTCAGTCGTGGTTGCGCTCCGAGAACCATTGATTTAAATGGTAAATGGGCTGTTCCTGGCGTTGGATATGGTGAAAGCATTGATGCAATCGCTAAAGAGGTAATTGGTTAGGCTATTTAATAAAATCTAAAACCGATTGGGTTAATTTGACTGATAATTTAAAGAAAAACATTACATGGAATACCGTTGGCTCTATTGCATACCTTGCTTGCCAGTGGTTAACGACAGTTGCTGTAGTTCGACTATCGTCGGATTTTACCTATGCTGGTGATTTATCTTTGGCAATGACAATCAGCAATCTATTTGTTCCGATCGGTTTATATAAGATTCGATCCTTTCAAGTATCCGATCTTTCATGTGAGTATTCTTCAGGGGAATACATTGGTTTTCGTTTAAGCACAATAGTGTTGGGATTTGTTTTCGTATTACCTTATGCATTCTTTACCTGTCAGCAGTCTTCCCTTCTCCCCGTGTACCTCTATTGCATATATAAGTCAATTGAAGTTATGGTTGATGTGTTCCATGGCATTGATCAAAAAGCGGGAAATATGTTTTATTGTGGCATGTCGATGCTACTGAGAGGTATTTTGTCTCTTCTGGTGTTTTGCGCCGGAATGTTTATCTCACATTCTCTTGTATTGAGTATTGTTCTGATGATCGCGGTGTCTCTCCCCGTGATGATTGTTGATGCACGTTGGGCTTCTAATTTCGACACGATCGTTCCTTCTTTCAGGTTCAAGGCGATGTCTGAACTGTTTTATAAGTGTCTTCCCGCTACGGTTGGGGTTTTTTGTTGTGCTGCGGTTACATCCGTTTCGCGTCAAGAACTTGCTACCGTACTGGGTGCCTCAATGTTGGGTGTTTATTCCTCGGTGTGTTCTCCTGCGGCAATCGTTCAGGCGGGTGCTGCTAATGCCTATGCCCCTTTGCTCGGCGTTTTTGCGAGCGCTAGTGAGTCGGGGGATAATAAAACATTTAATGCTATGTTGATGAAGGTCGTTCTTGGTGCTCTAGTTTTGTCCATTGTTATTCTGTTAGCTTGTTTTATCTGCGGCGACTACTTGTTGGGACTAATTTTTGGTGACCAAATTCATCAGTACTCTTTTTTGCTATACGGTGCGGTTATTAGCTCGCTGCTTACGGCGTTTATCGGCTTCTTTTCCGACCTGACGATTGTTAAGAGAAAGATGGCTGGTAATCTTGTTGGTAATTTAGTTGCTTTAATCGTTGCCGTCCCCCTTTCTAGCTTATTGATTCGGCTATTTGGACCTAACGGAACGAGTGCCGCAATTTCGCTTGCTTATCTTGTCGGATGTGTCGCGATGCTTCCTTGCATTATTCGGAAATAGTGCATCAGAGATTTGTTAAATACTTAGATACAAAAGTGTTTGGCTGAGACTATATATCCACCCGTAATGACTTCTTCAACGCTAATTGGGGGAGTTATCAGTTTTAGCGCAGGTATAAAAGCTTTTTAATTCTAATTTATGTGCAGCAGTCGTCTTTTCGTTTAGGATAAGAAACGTATTAGTAGGTTAAGCATCGACTAAGGTTTTTAAGATTCATTCACCTTTAGTTTATTTAATTGGAGCTTGAAATGTGCGATAGCGTATTCAAGGACAAGACCCTGATGATCACGGGCGGCACCGGCTCGTTCGGCAACACCGTGCTCAAGCACTTCATGAACACCGACCTGGCCGAGATCCGCATCTTCTCGCGCGACGAGAAGAAGCAGGACGACATGCGCCACCGCCTGCAGGAGAAGTCCCCGGAGCTCGCCTCCAAGGTGCGCTTCTTCATCGGCGACGTCCGCAACGCCCAGAGCGTGCGCGACGCCATGCACGGCGTGGACTACATCTTCCACGCCGCCGCCCTCAAGCAGGTGCCCTCCTGCGAGTTCTTCCCCATGGAGGCCGTGCGCACCAACGTCATCGGCACGGACAACGTGCTCCACGCCGCCATCGACGAGGGCGTGGACCGCGTCGTGTGCCTGTCCACCGACAAGGCGGCATACCCCATCAACGCCATGGGCAAGTCCAAGGCCATGATGGAGTCCATCATCTACGCCAACGCCCGCAACGGCGCCGGCCGCACCACCATCTGCTGCACCCGCTACGGCAACGTCATGTGCTCGCGCGGCTCGGTCATCCCGCTGTTCATCGACCGCATCCGCAAGGGCGAGCCGCTCACGGTCACCGACCCCAACATGACCCGCTTCCTCATGAACCTGGACGAGGCGGTCGACCTGGTGCAGTTCGCCTTCGAGCACGCCAACCCCGGCGACCTGTTCATCCAGAAGGCGCCGGCGTCGACCATCGGCGACCTCGCCGAGGCCGTCCAGGAGGTCTTCGGGCGCACGGGCACCCAGGTGATCGGCACCCGCCACGGCGAGAAGCTCTTCGAGACCCTCATGACCCGCGAGGAGCGCCTGCGCGCCGAGGACATGGGCGGCTACTACCGCGTGGCATGCGACTCGCGCGACCTGAACTACGACAAGTTCGTCGTGGACGGCGAGGTGGAGACCCAGGCCGACGAGTCCTACACCTCCCACAACACCGAGAGGCTCGACGTGGAGGGCACCATCGCCAAGATCAAGACCGCCGAGTACGTGCAGCTTGCCCTGGAGGGCCGCGAGCACGAGGCGGTGCAGTAGGGTGCGCGTCCTCGTCACCGGCGCGAGGGGCTTCGTGGGGAGGAACCTCTGCTGCGCGCTGAAGAACATAAGGGACGGCAAGGACCGCCGCGCGAAATACCAGGCCCTGTTGCCCCTCGAGGTCATGGAGTGCGACATCGACTCCACCGCCGACGAGCTTGACGACTTCTGTTCCCGCGCCGACTTCGTCTTCAACCTGGCCGGCGTCAACCGCCCCGAGGACCAGTCCGAGTTCATGGAGGGCAACTTCGGCTTCGCCTCCACGCTGCTCGATACCCTGGAGCGCCACGGGAACACGTGCCCCGTCATGCTCTCCAGCTCCGCGCAGGCGAGCCTGTCGGGCCGCTTCGAGGGATCGGCCTACGGTGAGTCGAAGCTCGCTGGGGAGGGCCTGTTCCGGGAGTATGGTGAGCGCACCGGCGCCCCGGTGCTCATCTACCGCTTCCCCAACCTCTACGGCAAGTGGTGCCGCCCGCGCTACAACTCCGCCGTCGCGACCTTCTGCGACGCCATCGCCAACGGCCGCCCCTACACCGTGAACGACCCCAATGTCGAGCTCGAGCTCCTCTACATCGACGACCTGGTGGACGAGATGCTGGGCGCCCTGCTCGGAAACGAGCATCGCTGCGGCTACGAGGGGCTGGAGCGCGTCGAGGGCGACGGGTTCTGCTACGTCCCGGAAACCGACGTGAGGACCCTGGGCGAGATCGTCTACCTGCTGGGCAGCTTCCGCGACAGCCGCGAGACGCTTTCGGTGCCGGACCTTTCCGAGGGCTCCTTCTCCAAGAAACTCTGGAGCACGTTCCTTTCCTACTACGAGCCGGGCCGCTTCGCCTACGGCCTTAAGCCCAACATGGATGAACGAGGCTCGTTCACCGAGTTCCTGCGCACGCCGGAGCGCGGCCAGGTCTCGATCAACGTCTCGAAGCCCGGCATCACCAAGGGCAACCACTGGCACATGAGCAAGTGGGAGAGGTTCCTGGTGGTCTCCGGCACCGCCTCCATCAAGCTGAGGAAGGTGGGCGAGGATGCCGGCGGCAACCCGTTCCCCGTCGACGAGTACATCGTCTCGGGTTCGGACATGCGCGCCGTGGAGATGGTCCCCGGCTACACGCACTCCATCACCAACCTGTCCGGCACCGAGGACCTCGTGACGGTCATGTGGGCCAACGAGCCCTTCGACCCCGAGGACCCCGACACTTACTACGAGGAAGTCTAGAGGTTTTGACCAGATACGCTCATATTAATAGCGTTCCAAATGGATCCACTGGGCGCATTATGATGAAGGAGCATCTTGCTCTTATTGATCAGGGACACGAATCGCTTGCTTGCTGGGGCAGAAGAAGGCCTGCGAGCAGTGTCAGTGAATACTGTTTTGGGTCACCGGCTAATTTTATACTTGACGTTGGTCTTACTCTCCTTGACGGTAAGGCGGGCTTTCATTCGGTGAGGCAAACCGACGCGTTGATTCATCGTCTTGATGAGTTCGGTCCTGACGTGGTTCACTTGCACAACCTCCATGGTTACTATTTGAATATTGATAAACTGTTTAAATGGTTGATTAGATCTGATTGTCGTGTTGTATGGACTTTGCACGACTGCTGGGCTTTTACCGGCCATTGCCCTTATTTCACCTATTCTTGCTGCAATCAATGGAAAACTGGATGTGGCGCCAAGAGGTGCCCTCAACTTATGGGATATCCTCCAACTATTAATTCTGCATCATGTAAATGGAGCTACGAGGCCAAACGTTCGATTTTCACTTCGCTGCCTTCCAATCGAATGACTATCATTACCCCTTCTAAATGGCTGGCTGGACTGGTCGCTTGTAGCTATTTATCAAAGTATCCGATTGAGGTTGTACACAATACGATTGATCTCAACGTTTTTAAGCCACGATCCAATAGTGAGGTTTTTAGCGTTAAGGAGAAATACGGCCTTGATTCGAGGAAAATTATTTTAGGGGTTGCCTCTCCATGGTCCAAGCGTAAGGGTCTTTCAGACTTTTTTGCCCTTGCGGATAAGCTTGACAAGTCCGAGTATTCTATTGTTTTGGTTGGACTGAGTGCTAAGCAGATGAGGCAACTACCTCCGGGGGTGGTTGGTATTCCGCGAACCGACTCTCAGATAGAGTTGGCCTCACTATATAGTTCTGCCTCCGTTTTATTCAATCCAACATACGAAGATAATTATCCTACGGTCAATCTTGAGGCTGAGGCTTGTGGGGTTCCGGTCGTTTGTTACGATGTCGGTGGATGCTCCGAGACCTTGCATAGGGACGATTCAAAACTTGTTGAATGTGGTGACGTGTTGTCCGCCTCATTATTGTTGGCTAAATACTAGACTCGGCTTTTAGGGAAAACTATGACTTCCAATATTTCTTTTAATAACGACGGCCGCCTAAAGCTGTTGATCATCGTGGGCACCCGCCCCGAGGTCATCCGCCTGTCCGAGGTCATCAAGAAGTGCCGCCGCCACTTCGACTGCCTGCTGGCGCACACCGGGCAGAACTACGACTACACGCTCAACGGCATCTTCTTCCGCGACTTGTCGTTGGAAGACCCCGACGTCTACCTGGACGCCGTGGGCGCCGACTTGGGCGAGACCGTGGGCAACATCATCGCCGCGAGCTATAAGCTCATGGTTGAGGTGAAGCCCGACGCGCTGCTGATCCTGGGCGACACCAACAGCTGCCTGTCGGCAATCGCGGCCAAGAGGCTCCACATCCCCATCTTCCACATGGAGGCGGGCAACCGCTGCAAGGACGAGTGCCTGCCCGAGGAGACCAACCGCCGCATCGTCGACGTGATCTCCGACGTCAACCTGGCCTACTCCGAGCACGCCCGCCGCTACCTCAAGGACACCGGCTGCGCCCCCGAGCGCACCTACGTCACGGGCTCGCCCATGGCGGAGGTTCTGCGCGCAAATCTGGATAAGATCAAGACCTCCGACATCCTCACCGAGCTCGGCCTGGAGCCCAAGCACTACATGCTGCTGTCCGCCCACCGCGAGGAGAACATCGACACCGAGGCGAACTTCGCGAGCCTGTTCACCGCCATCAACGCGCTTGCGGAGAAATACGACATGCCGATCCTGTACTCCTGCCACCCGCGCTCCCGCAAGCGCCTGGAGGCCACCGGCTTCAAGCTGGACCCGCGCGTGCGCATGCACGAGCCCATGGGCTTCCACGACTACAACTGCCTGCAGATGAACGCCTTTGCGGTGGTGTCGGACTCCGGCACCCTGCCCGAGGAGTCCAGCTTCTTCGCGAGCGTCGGCCGCCCGTTCCCGGCGGTGTGCATCCGTACCTCCACCGAGCGCCCCGAGGCGCTGGACAAGGCGTGCTTCACGCTCGCCGGCATCTCCGAGAAGGGTCTTCTGCAGGCCGTCCACACTGCCGTCGAGCTCGATGCGGAGGGGTCGCTGCCCGAGGCGCCCGTTCCCGACTACGCCGACGAGACCGTGTCCACCAAGGTTGTCAAGATCATCCAGAGCTACACCGGCGTCGTGGACAAGATGGTGTGGAGGAAGAGCATTTAATGACTAGCTCATGCGCTGGTAAAAAAATACTTGTCGTAACGCAGCATTTTTATCCGGAGACTTTTCGAGTCAACGACATCGTCGAAGGCTTTATTGAAGACGGTGCAAGCGTTGATGTCCTTTGCGGTATTCCAAATTATCCTTCAGGTGAATGGGCTGAAGGATATGGTTATTGTGGCCATCGTTGCGATGATTACCATGGTGCGTCTGTCTTTCGGTCTGGTGAAATACGCCGAAAGGGTAATACTTCGGCCCGCATTTTCCTGAACTATATTAGCTGGCCGATTACTGCATCTTTCAAGGCGTTAAGGCTCAAAAACAATTACGACGTTGTATTTTGCTATAATACAAGTCCTATTTTGATGATAATTCCAGCAAGGTTTGCTGCATTGCGAAGTAAATGTCCTCTTGTCACCTATGTCTTGGATATTTGGCCTGAAAATTTGTACACCGTTTTAAATGTCCAAAATAGCTTTCTGAGAGCTTTTGCCAAATCGTTTTGCGACAAGCAGTATGCTGCC
The DNA here is from genome assembly GCF_003436275.1 of Collinsella sp. TM09-10AT. Lineage (GTDB taxonomy): Bacteria > Actinomycetota > Coriobacteriia > Coriobacteriales > Coriobacteriaceae > Collinsella. The sequence goes on along the minus strand of NZ_QSOP01000009.1, from coordinate 11,488 downwards.
TGTAATAAGCTGATTGCCTTGAGTGACTCTTTGGCCGACAACTTATTTCATAGGATTAAACCTTTGAATCCGGATGTTTCGATAAGTGTAATACCTCAGCACTGTGAGGAGGTTTACGAACAAAAGAGTATTTCACAGGAGCTGAGATCGCAATTTGGAAGTCAGTGCGTTTTCCTTTTTGCCGGATCAATAACTCCCGCACAGGGTCTTGACACAGTTGTTGAGGCATTCTCGTATGCAATCAAAAATAGTTCTGTTGAGATGAAGCTGCTAATTCTTGGCGATGGCATGTCCAGAGCGGAATTGCAGAAGACCGTTGCAAATAAGGGACTAAGCGAGTCCATTTTGTTTATAGGGCGCGTAGATCCTGAAGTTGTGCCCACGTATTCAGATATTGCAACGGCAATGATTGCACCATTTGCTGACAATCCTGAGTTAGAGCTTACTATTCCGGCGAAAATTTCAAGTTGCATGGCGTCTTCGAAACCAATACTTGCTGTAATGCGCGGCGAAGGCGCCAATGCGGTTCGTTCTGCTAGGTGCGGATTCGTCTCCAATCCCTCAGATGCTAGCGCACTTGCTAGCAACATGGTGAAAATTGCTTCAATGAATAAAGACGCCATTGAAGCGTTGGGATCCAATGGCTTCAATTATTATCGTGAGCATTTCTCGAGATTGGTTTGTTTGGATAAAATTAAGCAAGTTCTATTTTCAATATAGGTCCGATGTGGATCGTTGGGGTTTTAATGGATGACATGTTGCGGGTGTTGGTAATCATTCCTGCCTATAATGAGCAAGCCAATATTGTTCAGACTGTTTCGTCGGTTGTTGAAGCTGGTTATGATTATGTTGTTGTAAATGATGGTTCAACCGATAAAACTCTATCTATCTGTCGTCAGCATGGATTTAATGTCCTCGACCTTCCGCAGAATTTAGGCATCGGTGGTGCCGTTCAGGCCGGTCATAAATATGCGCTCAGACATGGCTATGACATTGATGTCCAGGTTGATGGTGACGGTCAGCATGATCCTTCTTATATCGGGAATTTAATCGAGCCGATTATTGATGGTGCCGATTTAACCATCGGTTCCAGATTTGCCGTGCCCACGGAAGGCTTTCAGTCTACATTTTTAAGGAGAGTGGGTATCCGATGGCTTTCTGGTTGGTTGAGGTTATTTACCGGAAAGACGATTAAAGATCCTACTTCTGGATTTCGCGCGTGCGGAAAAAAGGCTATAGACCTGTTCTGTAGGGACTACCCAGACGATTACCCTGAGCCTGAATCTATTGCCGCAGCATTAAAAACTGGTCTTTCAGTGGTTGAGGTTCCCGTACTTATGCGCGAGAGACAGGGCGGAGTGTCATCAATTTCTGGCTTTTCTTCAATTTATTACATGATTAAAGTTTCGCTTGCAATTTCCATGGCCTGTTTTGTTTATAGAAAGGCGGCTCACTAATGAGTATGATAATTCGTGTGGGCGCTGGCGTAATTTTTAGTGGCCTTTTCTTTTATGTCGTCTCCTTAGTCGGCAAAGGAAAGCTACTTTTAAAGTACTCGTTACTATGGCTCTGCCTGTGCGTGGTGGCGCTATTAAGCGTTTGCTTTCCGGAGTTGATTTATCGAATCTCAGGCTGTATCGGGTTTATTAGTCCTTCGAATTTTGCGTTTCTCGTCGCCGTGGTACTTTTATTGATGATTTCTCTATCTCTCAGTATTGCGATCAGCAGACTCGTTACGGCTTGCAAGAACTTAACTCAACGTATTGCGATACTTGAAAATGAGAATGATGTTTTGCGGAATCAGCAGAGTTAATTAAAGACGGAGTTTAGATTAACTGTATGAACAACTATTTAGCAGCGGAAGCTCGAAACCATCGCGTTTGCGGCGGCTTGTATCGCCTTTACCATGTCGGTATTTTTGTCCTGCCGTTATCTTTTGCACTGATATATCTGTCTTTGTTTGTTAATTACATTGATGCTTTCTATGGCACGGTTGGCTTTACAATTGCCAACCCGATGCTTAATGACGATAGGGCAGTTCTATTTGTTGCTGGATTGACTATTATATTTGTCATTTCTGTAATCAAATTGGTTGAGTATAAAAGCGAGTTTTTGTATAAATATCGATGGTTAATCGGTATGACTGTAGCGTTGCTTGCCGTTGCTTTTAAAATCAGCGGTTCATCGCTTGGCATGTGGAGCATTATGCTCCCTGAAAACGCTGATACTCCGTTTTGGGGTATACCGAGGTCCCTTCGAAGTGATGAGTTCTCAGTTGGAACCCTGTTTCAATTATCTCAATCCCATAATGGCTATGCTCCAATTTCGGAAATCCTGAGAGGAGATTTAACGGATGTCCGGATGGTTTATGGCGCTGCCTGCTGGAGCGTAATCACGTTATTTAGACCAGTGCTTTGGGGTTATTTGCTATTTGGTTTTGAATTCGGCCTAGCGTTTGCCTGGTCCGCGAAACTATGTCTAATGGTTCTTGTCTCTTTTGATTGTGCCTTTCTCATTATTAAGTCAAAGCCGCTCAGCTTTCTCTTTTCATGCTTGCTTTGTTTTTCGCCATTAATTCAATGGTGGGGCACGGGCGAGGTGATTCTTTATGGCCAAGCCCTTGTCTTGTTGTTGGATAGGGCGCTCTTTACTCAAAAAAGAAATATCAGGATTATTGCGCTAGCTGCTATAGCATGGCTATGTGGTTGTTACATAATGCTCATGTACCCTGCTTGGATGGTCCCATTTTTCTTCATTTTTGCCTTGATGGGTGTATTTAGAACAACAGAGTATTGTCAAACTTTAAAATCTAACAATCAACATTCAGTTCTTGCATGGTCACTAATTGATACTTTTGTTTTAGTATCCTGCCTGTTGATTTCAGCGGGACTAATATTCCTTTCCTTCTTCCAGTCCTCCGAAGCAATGACATCTGTTATGAATACCGTTTATCCTGGTGCGCGCTTTGAAACAGGTGGAAGCGGACTTCCTGAACTTTTTTCTTATGCAATTTCACTCTTTTACGCCTTTGATTCACCACTGGTTTCAAATGAATGCGAAATTGCAACCATTCTTTGCTTCTTCCCTCTTGGAACGCTTGCATCTCTGCTCTGTTTTATTAAAAGGCGGGATTGGCAGCTATTTTTGCTTACGGCACTTCAATTGTTTTTCCTGGCCTTTGCATTTATTGGTTTTCCGTCATTTCTATCTCGAATGACCTTAATGTATAACGTCCCCGTTCTGCGACTGTTGTTTCCTATTGGTTACCTGGAACTTCTCCTATTTTTGATTTCTGTCGAAAAGGCTAAAGAATCCCAAGGGAATAATAGCTCCATTGGTTATTTGTCAATTATCTTAATAATCGGTCTTATTCTGAGTTCAGCATTCCAGATTTTCATCCTTCTTTCTGCGAAATATCTTGTTGCAAGGATGCTGTATTTGTTGATGTTTATATTGTTCTGTCTTTTTTCGTGCCTTTCGTTTCGCTCCTATATTCTTGGTAAAAAATGTACCGGTTTATTTGTTGCTTTCGCGATTTGCTTCGGCGTAATTCCAGGGCTCTGTATCAATCCAGTTCAAATCGGTGCGGCTCCAATTACAGATACGAATTTAGAGGCTCTCGTTAATCAGTTTGTCGAAGAGAGTGATTATTCAGATAAATGGGTTGTCGATGGTTCTTGGACAGTTGCCAATCTTTGCGCTGCATATGGAGCGCCTGTAATTAACTCTACCAATGCTTATCCTGATCTGGCGCGTTGGAATTCTATCGATGAAAATAACGAGAACGAGTGCGCATACAACAGGTATGCTCATGTCATTGCTAATGTATTCGCCCCGTCTACGTCATTTAATTCCACTCAGGATGATCTCTTCACAGTGAATTTGACTGAAGATGATTTGAGGCAGCTTTATGTGAAGTACGTTATGTCTAGTAGGGATTTGACGGAGTTTTCATCTGATAAATTACAAATTAGGCAATTAGGTTCAGCAAACGGGTTTGTTCTATATGAATTGACCTATTAGGAAGAAGGGGCTGCTGGTTAAACCGGCAGCCCCTTCTTCTTTTTTACGTGTTTATGATATAAGCATCATAGCGCTTTTAAATTTGATAATACAAATTCCCGCTGATGATGTTGCTGTTTATATACGGATCGCCTTTCACGTAATATTCTGGCCATAGGTAGTTGAGCAATGAGTATTCCCTATGGAACCTCATTTTCTTTTCGTCGCTGATTTCATAGCCTCGCGATAGCGACTCATAATGATACAGCTCGGTGTCGGGTGTATATACAACAAGATAGTTGTGACTTCTCACTTTGAGGCAATAGTCAACATCATTAAAAGCAACAGCCAGCTCTTCTCTAAAGCCACCGACTTCGTCGAATACAGCTCTCTTAGTCATGAGGCATGCTGCAGTTACTGCGCTTAGATCTTGCGTGCGGTCACATAGATTGAAGTAGCCCCAATTACCTCTGGGGTAGTCTTTTCCAAGGTGGCCGGCTCCAATTCCTCCGATACCGACGCCCGCATGTTGCAAAGTATTGTCGCTGTAGAAAAGTCTTGCGCCAACAATGCCAACTTCTTTTCGTGAACAAATGCCCAGCATGTTTTCAATCCAGTTTGGGGTTAGAACTTCTGTATCGTTGTTTAACAAGAGAAGGTAATCGCCCTTTGCTTTGCTAGCGCCAAAGTTCATCAGTTTTGAAAAATTGAATTCTGCACCCCAATATTCGATGCGGATCATATCGGGATAGCATTTTTCTAATTCAGAGTAGTACTCGAATGTTTCTGGGTTCTCGCTGTTGTTTTCAATGATGACGATTTCGTAGTTATCGTACGTTGAGCGTTCAATGATCGACTTAATGCACGTATCGAGAACAGAGGGATGGTCCTTTGTCGGAATAATGATTGATACAAGTGGATGACTATCTGGAACTGCATAGGTAACTTTATAAGTGAAGGGGTCGTTTCCACGGTAAACCTTTGCGGAAACATCAAGTCTGTCCAAATGGGCCTGTACGGCTTTGACGCCAGCATCCCATGCATATAGCTTTGAGTTCGGGTCACCTGCAGTTGAGTTTTCGGTCATTCTCCAGTGGTACAGAATTTTAGCCACGTGTACCACATTTCGTGCGTTTTCTATCGCCTTAAGCGTCAGGTCATGGTCTTGGGCTCCATCGTACTGCTCGTCGCCGTACTCCAGAGAATCGAATAGTGTCTTTCTGATTGCAAGAAAATGGCAAATATAATTAACGCTTCGTAGTAAATCGATGCTTAAATCTGGCTTAAAGAATGGGTCACCATAGCTGCCATTGGCAAACAGTTTGTCTTCGTCGCAGTAAATGAGATCAGTATTGTTTTCAGCATTAATTGCATGCGCATATTCATAAAGCGCCGCGGGCTCAAGAGTATCGTCGTGGTCCAAGAAGCAAATGAAATCTCCATTCGCTTCTTTTGTTCCGGCAAGAGTATTTTTGGAAATGCCGGAATTGCTCGCTAGCTCTATCACCTTAATGCGAGCGTCATTATTCTTAGCGGTTTCGATCATATCCACAAGCGCACTGTTATCTGGGCTTGCATTGACCAGCACAAGCTCCCAGTTCGCATAACTCTGTTTAAGAACTGATTCCACCATTTCCCTGAACAAATTATCGGGTGTGTTGAATAGGGGAACGACGATGCTAAACAAAGGCATTTTCTTGAAGGTAACCATCGATTGTTTTTCGAGCATCGCCGAGCTTGCCTTGTGTTGTTCGAGCCATTTTGGATATGCAGATGGATCAATCGAAATAGGTTGCATCTTCGATGTGGTTAAAATGCGCAGCCTTTCGAGCTCTTCGTTGTCCACAACAGCGAAGCTGTTAAAGCTCGGGTGATTGTCATCTTCGATTGTGAAGATTAGCCTATTTGTGCTATTTGGGATTCGGACCGAGTATTGAATCTCGCGCCGTTTTTTATTGGGGGCAAACCACAAGGGAATCGTAATGTCATCGGTGGTGATCGGCTCGATCTCAATTCGATTCATCGAAGTATCGAAGCAGCTGATGGCTATTTTGTTGTCGTTGCGCTGAGGAAGTTTTACTGAGCAGCGAAGAATGGCCTCATCTCCATCTTCGATAAACTCGTGAAAACGCATGCTTGCTACATCCAAGTCATGCTTATCGTCATAGTTCCTAATGGAATGGGACAAATCATTCTTAATTTTGTAGTTTAATCTTGACGCCCATTTTGCCGTGCCAAAGCTGATTTTAATGGCATCGTAGGCATATTGCGCATTCAAATCATTAATCTGAATATCGCAATCACCAGTTCCGAGGTCGGGAAGAACTATGACGTATTGATTGTTATTTGACTCGTATGGATAGATTGAGCTTGGTATTGTCGTTCCGTCGCTCTTTGCTGCTGTCACCTGAATATTTGATGCATCTGTCTCAACATTCTTTAGAAGAACGTACACCTTCCCGCTTCCGCGGCAAATGCAATCCATGTTAATTTTCATTTCAATTTACCTTTCCGTTGCACTGAAGATGTCTGTGCTATTTCACCTTGATCTAGGGTTTATTCTTACATTGAATTAGCCCAGTACGGGTAGCCTCTCTATTCTTTCTTGGTATCGGATGCGCGCTGCTGTAATTCGACGTTCATGCCATGTGGCCGTAGTCGAATTGCTTTGCTCGTCTAGCGGATGAATGTTTTCATACCCAATTGGATGCATATACTCTTTAGGATTCGCTATATACATTTGCGTTGCTTCGAGATTTCCACTGCACTTACTTCTTAAATCGGGATTTCCATTCAGAAGAGAGCTAATAGAAAAATGAGGATGCGCAACTCGATGTTCGTTAATGCCGATTGCAATGAAATGTTCCAGCGCTCCATGGGGGTCGTCTTTATATCTATCGAATAGATCCTCGTAATGATTTACATAAAAGGAATAATCAAATACAGATGAATAGTCTGCTCCGTTAAATATTGCATTCGTAGAGCAAGCGCACGTAAGTTGCGGTCTCCTTTGAGGCCACGCGCTTTGATCGATCGTGAGGGCCTCTTTATTTATTGGGTTAAAGATGCGGCATTCATAGCATCTTATGTCTTCCTTTTTAAGGAAGACATTGAATAGTCGTTCTGAGATAAAGCCAGGCATCCTTTGTTGATAGCTATCGCGACCACTTATATAGTCAATTCGCTTATCAAGTTGTTTTTCAATTTTGAAAAGCCACTTACAATATCTGTCCATCAGTTCCTTTTTACAAATAAACATATTGCATGGCGAAAAAGAGCACTCCTCACAAATTGCTTCATCAAAAGCATCCAAGTAGCCAGGGCATTTCGTCCTGATGATTTCCCTTGCCTGTAGCAGATCTGTCGAAGAGTGGATCATTCTATACTGCTCAGCAACAGTGATTAAGTTGCACCCGATTGAGCTTGTGCAGGGTTCTTTGGCTGCAACAATGCAGTCATGCTTGGTAAGAATGTTCTCAATTTCATAGTCTCTGAGCATCTGCTTCGAGTCGTTGGGGGACTCAAATGCCCTTCGATAATGCGTGAGCCCAACTATCGACTCAGGAGAATTCTTCCATATCCAATAGAGGCCGGTAAGCTCGCAGTAGTGTTTGTTTTTCTGGGAAATATTATCGCCTTGATCGTCGTACAGCCATCCAGCCTGACGATTGTCTGTTGGAATGGAGCTTGCCCCAACGTAGAGCGGCTGATATGGCGCTTGCGCATCAATGCCAAAGTGCTTATGCGCTGCAATGTAAATCTTCACTGTTCCTGACGCTCTTTCCGTGCTGAGGCAATTAGATGGCCTGTTCAATGGGTATCGCTCATATATTTTTAATTGATATGACCGATAGAGATTATTATATAAGTCGTAACTAAATCAGTTAAATGACACGGAGGACTACATGAAAGGCATCATCCTCGCCGGCGGGTCCGGCACCCGCCTGTACCCGCTCACGCTCGTGACCTCCAAGCAGCTGCTGCCGGTCTACGACAAGCCCATGATCTACTACCCGCTGTCCACCCTCATGCTGGCGGGCATCCGGGACATCCTTATCATCTCCACGCCTACGGACCTGCCCAACTTCGAGCGCCTGCTCGGGGACGGCTCGCGCTACGGCGTGAACCTCTCCTACGCCGAGCAGCCGAGCCCCGACGGCCTGGCGCAGGCCTTCACCATCGGCGAGGAGTTCATCGGCGGCGAGCCGTGCGCCCTCGTGCTCGGCGACAACATCTTCTACGGCAACGGACTGTCGCGCCACCTGACGCGCGCCGTCCAGAACGCCGAGTCGGGCCGCGCCACGGTCTTCGGCTACCACGTGGACGACCCCGAGCGCTTCGGCGTCGTTGAGTTCGACGGCGAGGGCAGGGCCGTCTCCATCGAGGAGAAGCCCGAGTGCCCCAAGAGCTCCTACGCCGTCACCGGCCTGTACTTCTACCCGGGCGACGTGGCAGCCAAGGCCCACCAGGTGAAGCCCTCCGCGCGCGGCGAGCTGGAGATCACCACGCTCAACCAGATGTACCTGGAGGAGGGGACGCTGTCCGTCGTCACCCTCGGCCGCGGCTACGCGTGGCTGGACACCGGCACCATGGAGAGCCTGCACGAGGCCGCGGAGTTCGTCCGCGCCGTGGAGCACTCCCAGGACCTGCCCGTGTCCGTGCCCGAGGAGATCGCCTGGGAGAACGGCTGGATCACGACCGCCGAGCTGGAGGAGGCAGCGAAGGCCTACGGCAAGTCGGTCTACGGGCAGCACCTGAAGAAGGTCGCCGCCGGCGAGATCGTCAACAGCCCGCGCGAGTACTAGCGCAAGCTTGTTTTCTTTTAGGGGTCACCGTTTATCTGGTGGCCCCTTTCGTTATGATTACGTTGACCATAAAGACAATATGATTGGGAGTGGATGTGTTAAGCGTCTACTTTGGCGATATGCCAGAAGCGATTTACAACACAGCGACATATTTCAAAAACTCTTACCGGTCTTCTTGGATTACGGATCCCTATGCAGTCTCGATAATTAAAGATGTTGATCGATCGGATGTTGTCTCCGAAAACGTCATCGAAAGCCCTGTGCTTGGATTCATCTCCCCACTCCAGCTTTCTGGTGGCGTGAAAACGCTGCTGCTTATGAGATTTGATCGTAAGCAAATTTTTAACGCTTCTACCTGTGGTGACAACTGTGCCAAGTGGATTCTCGACATGGCGAAAGACCGCAAGCTTGTTGTGAATCTCTATCATGTGATGGACTTTGGTCGCGAGGATTTTAAAATTAAAGTCGTGAATAGCGGCCGAATCGTTCACAACATGGCCGAATTGATTCACGAGTCGATTCCGTATCTGTAGGTACTGCTTATGAACGGTTCGCATCTCGTTAAGATTTCCCGCCGCAGGGGAACTAAGTACACATTTACCATCAAGCGGAACATCACTATTGTGCGTGGCGATAGTGGCACGGGTAAGACGACACTGTTTGACATGGTCGCAGACTACATGCGAACGGGCGAGCAGTCGGGCGTTTCCTTGCAATGCGATTGTCCCTGTGTCGCCCTGACCGATTATGATTGGCGAAACCAGCTTTCGTCCGTTCATGACTCGATTGTATTTGTCGATGAGGGCTTAAAAGAGATCCATTCTGATGAGTTTGCCCATCATGTGCTGTATTCCTCGAATTATTTCGTGCTGATCTCAAGGGCTGATTTCCCCAATCTTCCGTATAGCGTGGATGAGATTTACAAGATTAAGACGAGCGGAAAATACCATTCTTTCGTCCCTGTTTATCAAGATCGCGGGAATCATCGTTATGCTATTTCCCGGTCGGCGCCAAAACAGGACTTTTCTATCCTTCTATGCGAGGACAGTAAGTCTGGTTTCCAGTTCTTTGAACGGCATTTCGCTGACAGTGAGCTTACCTGTACTTCGGCCATGACGAACAGCGCGATTTTGGGCTGGTTGGATCAGCATCTCGACGATCGCGTGTTTGTTGTCGCGGACGGGGCGGCATTTGGGTGCTATGCGGACCGCGTCCTTAAGCTGCAAGACATTCACCGCGATACTGTTACGGTTTGTCTTCCCGAATCATTCGAGTGGCTTCTACTGAGCTCCGGCGTAATTTCAGAGCTAGATGTTAAGGCGGTTTTGGAAACCCCAGAAGCCTTTGTAAACAGTGAGAAGTTTAAAAGCTGGGAGGATTTCTTCTATAAGTACTTACGTGAAATAACTGGGGATTCGGTTTTTCACTACGACAAAGACTGCATTTCGGAGGCGTTTTGTACAGGAGGTAATTCTGCGAAGGTTATGGCTCTTATCGCATGCCGAAATGTCCGATAGTTTTGTTGAATAGCGTCGCGGCGTCACTTCCTGCGGCATACTAAAGAAGCTGTACATGCTTCAGATTGGATTTTCATGTCTGAGATTTTCGAACCCAAGAATATCATCGTCACGGGCGGCTGCGGCTTCATCGGCAGCAACTTCGTGCACTACGTGGTCAACAACCACCCCGAGGTGCACGTCACCGTCCTGGACAAGCTGACCTACGCCGGCAACCCCGAGAACATCGCGGGGCTGCCCGAGGATAGGGTCGAGCTCGTCGTGGGCGACATCTGCGACGCCGAGCTGCTGGACAGGCTGGTCCCCGGCCACGACGCCATCGTGCACTACGCCGCCGAGAGCCACAACGACAACTCCATCGCCGACCCGGAGCCGTTCCTGCGCACGAACGTGGAGGGCACCTTCCGCCTGCTGGAGGCCGTGAGGAAATACGGCATCCGCTACCACCACGTCTCCACCGACGAGGTCTACGGCGACCTGGCGCTCGACGACCCCGCGAAGTTCACCGAGGAGACGCCGTACCACCCGAGCTCGCCGTACAGCTCGACCAAGGCTTCCTCCGACATGCTCGTGCGCGCATGGACCCGTACCTACGGCCTTCGCGCCACGATCTCCAACTGCTCCAACAACTACGGACCCTACCAGCACGTGGAGAAGTTCATCCCCAGGCAGATCACGAACATCATCGACGGCGTCCGCCCCAAGCTCTACGGGAAGGGCGAGAACGTCCGCGACTGGATCCACACCGAGGACCACTCCAGCGCCGTCTGGGACATCCTCACCAAGGGCCGCACGGGGGAGACCTACCTCATCGGGGCTAATGGCGAGAAGAACAACATCACCGTCCTGCGCATGATCCTGGAGGCCATGGGCCGCGACCCCGAGGACTTCGACTGGGTCGCCGACCGCCCCGGCCACGACCGCCGCTACGCCATCGACTCCACCAAGCTGCAGACCGAGCTCGGCTGGAGGCCGGCGCACACCGACTTCGCCGGGGGCCTCAAGGCCACCATCGACTGGTACGTCGCCAACGAGTCCTGGTGGCGGCCGGCCAAGGAGGCCACCGAGGCCAGGTACAGGGCCCAGGGCCAGTAAGACCGCATCCCGGCGAACCGCGCCGCGGGGCGCCCGCGCGGGGCCGCAGGGCATGGGGATGACCCTGCG
>NZ_QSOP01000008.1 GCF_003436275.1 Collinsella sp. TM09-10AT | reverse complement strand
GGCCGTGTTCCGCTATGCGGTTGTCAATTTGCGAAAGAAATTATGCGTCACCTAGTAGGGAGATACGGTAACTAAATGATATTCGCTAGATAGTGGTATACGTTTGATATTGTTTTTACTGACACACTTTTAATCGGTAAAAGGTCTTCTTATCGCCCTAAACGAGAAAAGGGTACTGGAGAAATCTCCGGTACCCTCACATTGCCCTCTATTTACTTGCTAGTCCTTAAACAGATAGCCCACGCCGCGGACGGTGGTGATGTGCGCCGCGATCTGCGGGCCCACCTTGGAGCGGATGCGTCGAATGTGCACGTCGACGGTGCGCGTGCCGCCGCAGTACTCAAAGCCCCACACGCGGTGCAGCAGCACCTCGCGGCTGTAGGCGCGGTTGGGGTGCGTCGCCAAAAAGCTCAGCAGCGAGTACTCCATCAGCGTCAGGTCGATGGGCTCGTTATCGAGCGTCACCTGGTAGGTAGCCAGGTTAATCTCGAGGTTATCGATATTGAGCACATCGTCGGCGGTGACGGTCTCCTCCTCGCCCATCAGACGCTGCGCGCGAGCCTTGAGCTCGTTGGGCGTCGCCGTGGGGCATACAAAGTCGGCATGCGCGTGATTGGGCAGGCGCAGGGTGCCGAGCGCCTCGTCGTCGACGATCACCAGCATGGGGACGCCGCCGCGATCGTCAAGCCACTTGGCAATCTGATCGATGCGGTCGCTGCGGATGCCATCGGAATCGAGGATCAGCAGGTCAAAGTCGTGCGCCGCAGTTGGCGAATCGGGGGTTGCCAGGCTCACCTCGACACCCAGGGTAGTCGTCAAGCTGCGGGCAAACTCGTGGAAGCGCGTCGTGCGCGCCATGAACAGGGCACTCTTTTCGGACATATCGGCCTCCAAAGAAATGAGCTCAATCGTACTGGAACAAGCCAGCGCGATTAGGAGTTCGCCAGGTAGTGCTTGATCTCCCACTCGGTGATCGTAGACTCAAACTTATGCCACTCGTCGCGCTTCTTTTTGAGGAAGAAGCTGTGGATGTGCTCGCCGAGGGCATCCTTCATAAACTGCGAGTCCTCAAACACGTCGAGCGCCTCTTTGAGCGAGCGCGGCAGCGGCGCGTAGCCGGCCTCGACCATCTGACGGTCGGTAAGCTTGAGCGTCTCGGCCGTGGCCTCGGGCGGGAGTTCCAGCTTGCGCTCGATGCCGTCCAGACCAGCCGCCAGCGTGACGGCGTTGACCAGGTACGGGTTGGCCATGGGGTCGGGACTGCGCAGCTCGATGCGCGTGGACAGCGGCTTGCCGGGCTTGTAGACCGGGATGCGGACCATACTCGCGCGGTTGCGCAGGCCCCACGTGGCGTACTGCGGCACGGAGTCGCCACCCGTGGTGATGCGCTTGTACGAGTTGACCGTGGGATTGGTGATGGCGCTGATCTCGCGCGCGTGCGCCAAGATGCCGGCCATGTAGTGCTTGGCGATTTCGGAGAGGTGGTACTTCTCGTCGTCCTCGCCCCAAAAGACGTTGTTGCCGTCGTGGTCGAACAGCGACTGATGCAAAAACATGGCGCTGCCGTCCTCGCCCGCCAACGGCTTGGGCATAAAGGAAGCGTGGCAACCGCTCTCGTAGGCCTGCTGCTTAATGATGAGTTTGGCCGTGGTGATAGCGTCGGACATGCTCAGGGCCTCGGCGTGACGCAGGCTCATGCCATGCTGCGAGCGACCGGCGGCGTGGAAGGTGTACTCCACGGGCACGGACATCTTCTCGAGCGTGAGGACCGTGTTGCGACGCAGGTCGCGGGCGGCATCGCTCACCGAAAGATCGAAGTAGCCCACGTTGTCGAGCGGCTCGGGGGTGTGCTCGTCGGGGAAGTAGTAATACTCCAGCTCGGCACCCACGTTGAGCAGATAGCCAGCCTTCTCGGCCTTGCGGAACATGCGGCGCAGGGCATCGCGCGGGTCGCCGGCAAACGGCTTGCGATCGGGAGTGCACACATCGCAGAACACGCGGGCGACGCCGTTGTGGCTCGGGCGCCACGGCAGGATCTGGAAGGTCGAAGCATCGGGGAACGCCAGCATGTCGGCTTCCTCGGGCGTGGCAAAGCCCTCGATGGCGGAGCCGTCAAAGCCAATACCCTCCTCAAAAGCGACCTCGAGGTCCTCGGGGCTAATGGCAAAGTTCTTGAGGCGGCCGAGAATGTCGACAAACCACAGACGCACAAAGCGGATATCACGCTGCTCTACGGAGCGGAGTACGTAATCGATGTTCTGCTGGTTCATGTCGCTCCCCTTTCTTTCGGGCGGGTTTCGACTGGTCTATATCGCAGATACTATCGCAGAAAAATGTTTCCGCAGGGTTAAAGCGTATCAAGCGCTCAAAAAACGTGGGCGAACAGGCCGTTGCGAACGAGCGGCTAGCGTAAGGTCGAGGCGCGGTGTTCGATGTGGCCGGGGATCTCGATGCGCTTGGGGGCGAGCTTTGCGGCATCGCCCACCGTAGTGGTAACGATGTCGATGCGTTCGGACAGACGCTCGACTACGCGCTCGGCAATGGTAAGAGTGTCCTGCGCTGCCGTGGTCACACCGCCAAAGAGCACGTGGTTCCAGGGATAGTCGTCAAACGTTGCGATCTTGAGACCCGCCGGCAACGAAGGTCCCAACTGTGCCAGCGCCTCGGTCAGGCGCAGGAAGACCAGACCGTTGACGGCAATGAGGCCGAGCTTTTTACCCGCATAGCCGCGGATGGTCTCGTCCAGGCGACTGACACCCTCGACGCCACCGTCGGCCAGGGTGACGACCTCGCCCGCAAGACCGCGGCGCGAAAGCTCGTCGGCAAACGCCTCGGCGCGTTCGCGACGCACGGGGCTGTCGTCGCTTGCCTCGGTGAGCAGGCACAGGCGCTCGCTGCCCGCAGAGGCCAAGGCGTCTACCAGGCCGGCGACCAGCTCACGGTTGTTGGAGGTCACCAGATCGACACCGCCGTCGGCAACATCGCGGTCGAGCAGCACGACGGGCAGGCGTCCCGCAGCCTCGGCGATCGCCTTGTCGTTGCCTCCGCAGGTATTGACGACCAGGCCGTCCACGCCGGCATCGATAAGTCTGGTGAGCGACTCTGCCTCCTTGGCGGGGTCGTTGCCGCTAATGGCCGTCATGAGCGAGCAGCCGCGCGCGGCGGCGCTGGCGGAAAGCCCTTCGAGCATGGCGCTGGAGAACGGGTTAGCAATGTCGGCCAAGATCACGCCGATGAGGTTGGTACGCGAGCTGCGCAGATTGCGCGCGGCGGCACGTGGACGATAGCCGGTGCGCTCGATAACTGCCGCGATGCGAGCACGGGTTTCCTCGGTCATCTGCCCAGGGCGGTTGTTGAGATAGCGCGAGACCGTGGCCGGGCTCACGCCCGCCTCGGCAGCAATGTCCTTAATCCTCATCTGCGCCATAGCGCACCCCGTTTCCCAATTGTCGGCAGTCTGAGCCATTTTAGGCATTTTTTTAAAAATCTCGCTTGCAAAACGTTGTAGATGAGTATACTACAACTCGAAACGAAACCGATTTCGTAAACCGATTTCGGCAAGCGTTGGCACGGAGGTGCAAAGATGTACCCTACCGTCTTGGCACCTCCGTGCCAACGCCATATCAAAGGTGTACGCACGAGCAAGAAGGAGCTGCGCGACCATGGGTAAAACGGTTCTTACCTTCGGCGAGATCATGATGAGGCTCTCGCCCAAAGATCATCTGCGCATTGAGCAGGCGACCGAGTTTGATGTCCGCTACGGCGGCGCCGAAGCCAACACCGCGCTTTCCCTGGCCTACCAGGGTGACAAGGCAGCTTACGTCTCCGTTGTCCCGGCCAACCGTCTGGGCGAGTGCGCCCTGCGTTCGCTGAAGGTCTACGACGTCGATACCTCGCGCGTCGTGCGCCAGGGCGACCGTCTTGGCTCCTATGTGTTTGAGGTCGGCGCCTCGCAGCGCGGCAACGGCTGCGTCTACGACCGCAAGTACTCTGCCATCAACATGGCCAAGCGCGACGTCTTTGACTGGGATGAGATCCTCAAGGGTGTCGATGTCTTCTACTTCTCCGGCGTGACGCCCGCCGTCTCCGACGAGATGGCCGCCGCCTGCAAGGATGCCCTCACCGCCTGCCGCGCCAAAGGCATCGCCACCGTGTGCGACGTGAACTATCGCGGCAAGATGTGGTCGCCCGAGAAGTCGCAGGCCACCATGAAGGAACTCCTGCCGCTCGTTGACATCTGCATTGCCAACGACGAGGACGCTCCTGCCGGCCTCGGTATGACCTGCGTCTCCGGCTCCCTTGCCCACGGCATCGAGGAACGCGACACCTACGTCGAGATGGCCCGTCAGATCTGCGCCGAGTACGGTTGCAAGAAGGTCGCCTCGGTCGTCCGCAACATCTCCTGCGTCGAGCGCTCCATTTGGATGGGCATGCTCTTTGACGCCGAGAGCGGCGAGCACTGGTTCTCCCCCGCTCACGACGTGCACGTGCTCGAGGGCGTTGCCGCCGGCGACGCTTTCAACGCCGGCCTCGTCCATGCCCTCATCAACGACTTTGACCCGCAAGACGCCGTCAACTACGCGATTGCGGCCTCGATCCTCAAGCTCACCATCAAGGGCGATTCCAACCTGGTGACCGCAGACGAGATCGCAGCCGTGGCATCCGCCGCCGACGGTGGCACCCGCGTCGCCCGTTAATTCGTTCCCCATTCCGCGGACTGCAGCTTTCCATACCCATACCCCTGCAGCCCGCTCCCCGATTCCTCCGGCCAGGTAGAACCACTTAGTCCCATTCCGGTTTTGTCTGGCATTCCTTCACGACTGGCCTCGTAGCCGGTTCCGAAATTGCTTGTGACCCAAGCAGTGCCTCCGATAACCAATCCGGAACCGGCTCATGGCCAATCTTCTTTGGCAATCACGCGCCCGTGCGCGCCTCACATCGAAAGGAACACTATGTTCGATCAGTTCTACACCACGCTTGAATCCCTGGGCATCGTGCCGGTCGTCGTGCTCGATAAGGTCGAGGACGCCGCACCGCTCGCCCACGCCCTTATGTCTGCCGGCATGAAGTCCGCCGAGGTCACCTTCCGCACCGCCTGCGCCGCCGAGTGCATCGCCGCCATGGCTGAGGCCGAGCCCGAGATGTGCGTCGGCGCCGGCACCGTCCTGACTGTCGAGCAGGTTGAGCAGGCCCGCGCCGCCGGTGCCAAGTTCATCGTCTCCCCGGGTTACAGCGAGGACGTCGTGAAGCACTGCATCGACATCGACTTGCCCGTCCTTCCCGGCACCGTGACCCCCTCCGAGGTTACCGCCGCCGAGAACCTGGGGCTCAAGGTCACCAAGTTCTTCCCCGCGGCTCAGTATGGTGGCCTGAACACCATCAAGGCCCTCGCCGCTCCGTTTGTCGGCCATCGCTTTATGCCCACCGGCGGCGTGAGCACTGCCAACGTCGAGGAGTACCTGAGCTCCTCCGCCATCATCGCCTGCGGTGGCACCTGGATGGTCAAGCCCGCCCTGTTCGCCGATGGCGACTTCTCCAAGGTCGAGCAGATTGCCCGCGAGGCCATGGACGTCGTCAAGAAGGTCCGCGGCTAGGTTTAGCTCTCTATCGTGAAAGGGGGCGTGCCCTAGACCTCGCCCCCTTTCTTTTAAAGCGGCTCGGAAGCGCGCCGTTTCCGTCACGAACAAGAACCAAAACCGTCTTGTATGCTGATAGAACGTGACGGAAGCGACACGCGCCCGAGCCGCTTTGCCTACTCGGCTGGCAGTCGCGCCCAGCTGAGCCACTTCGACAAAAGCCGAGCCACCAAAACAGCTGCGGCGCCGTCTGGAGGAATGGACCCTTGCTTCCGGTTTTTTCCTCCAAGCGGCGCCGCAGCCTTTTCATGCCCCGATTGCACCCCCGCACTTGCGGTGAAACACGGACTGCTTACGCCGCCAAAGCCGCAAAACAGCCCCTATTTAACCGCAACTAATGTAGGGAACGAGTTAGATGGCCGAGTCTTTAGGCAGCTCAAAATAGTCGGGATGCAAGGCGATAACCGGTCCCTGTTCCTCGGGCATCAGATGCAGGTGTGTCTCTGCCAGATAGCTCGCCGTGTCGGTATCGCCCCTCTTAATGGACTCGAGAATCCGGCGATGCTGACGACGAATCGGCTCCCAATCCATATCCTGCGACACCATACGCAACCAGTTGTACCGCTCAAAATGCGTATTGACGCTCTTCATCCAATCCCACAACATGTGGCGGCCGGCAATCTCAAAGCACGTCTCGTGGAATAGGTTGTCCAGATCGAAAAAGCGACGCGTTTCGCTATGGTCGAGCGACTCGGACTCGGCAAGAATCTGCTCGAGCCGATGTTTTTGCTCAGGCGTGGCGGCAGAGCAACATTTAATGAGTACGCTTCTCTCGAGTTTCTCACGCAAGAAACAGGCGTTCTCGGCGCGCTCCATGCTGATTTTTGAGACATAGGTGCCGCTTTTGGGACGCGTTTCCACTAGCTCCTGCTCACGCAGGCGCACAAAGGACTCGCGAATGGGCGTGCGCCCGATTCCCGTCTCCTTTTCCAGACCAATCGCCGAAAGGCGCGTGCCGGGCCTGAGCTCGGCATAGATGATCTTAGAGCGCAGTGCGTTGTATGCCTGATCTTGCAGGCTCTGATAATGCTGGTGCTGTTCCATAAAGCCCTCGGATGAAGCCCACGGTTTGTCGAATATCACCACGTAATACTATCGCATCGACACGCCCCAGCTCCCAATCAGTCTTTTTGGGACGGGGCTCTTTTAGCTACCCTGGCCCGCAGATCGGCCCCCCTTGCCACAAAAGTGGCCCATCTACTACGTTAACACGGATAGCCTCGGCCATACCGAAAACCGTGAAAACAAAACCGCAGGTAGATAGCTTGTCGATTTTCGAAAAAACCGACTATGGTTGACCCCTGCGGCTTAAACGTAGTAGATAGGCCCTTTTCGTGGCGCAGCACTACTGCACCCCAAATTGGCACCCCGAGCCTGTTATAAGTTGCTGTGAAATACGGACGGTTGATAATCAAGGGTTGAAAATCAAGGCGCGCTATACGGCTTGCTATATCTCACTATACTTTGCTGTACGTCGCTGTACTTTGCTTTAACTTGACAATAATCGGCCCGTTACCATCCGGGATATAACGGACCCCAAGCCAACGCTGGCTTGGGGCCCGTCTTGTACCATGGCTCTTTTGGACTATGAGCGCTCGTATTTCGTGGCCCGCCCGGTTCCCTGCCTTACGATTGCATTCCGTTCAAGCAGAGATTCGAGTGCCGCCAACGTCCGCATGCGGCTCAGCCCCGTCTGTTTTTCAATCTCGCTTCGCGACATAATTCGCCCGCCCGACAAGGCCTTGAGAACCTGGACCTCTTCCTCGGACCCTTCAAAGGCATCGGTAACGGGCAATGTGACGGCCACCATGCCGCCGCGAACATCAAAAATTGGTTGATTGATCGAATCGCGATAGGCACGTCTAATGCGCGCGATTCCCGTACCAAATTTCTCGATGTAATCCAGCTTTAAGAAGGCCTCTGCAACGATGGGGTTTCTGAGCACGGATATCTGCCCATACAGGTATTGTTCCGTCGTCAACCCGGCGGGCAGCGATCCAGGGGAGGTCACAACGACACGATCATCGTACAGGGCAATTTGAACGTTCGCTCGAACGTCCCACGTCCGATGCACCAAAGCGTTTGCAACAGCTTCGCGGAATGCCTCAAGAGGAATTCGATCGGTTTGGACGCGCTCCATCCCTTCGATACGCTCATAACGGTAGTAGCGTGCAAACATAGCCACCGCCCTGTCCGCCTGCTCAATTGCGGATACATTTGTCGCCGCCTCGCGATCCAAGATCACATCCTCGGTATCGCCAAAACGGACGCAGTCGATGCCTGGAAAATCATTCTTATCCGCTAAAATCGCCGCGGCATTGGTATAGCCATCCTTGCCGAGCAAGCGGAGCGTACGCATGATATCCGGCGTTAGCTCGGAAATGCCGAGGTGTTCAACACACTTATGCTCGAGCGTATGAAAGCCCAAGTCCTGGCGAGCCGACGTGAGCGCGTCGAACGTCACGTTGCTGCCTTCGAGCGTCAGCCTGCCATACTCAAACCGGTCGACCTCCACCGTTGCCGAATCGTTTCGTCTGTAGGCCTTTCCCTTGCTTCGATAGGGTTTGTCCTGTCCCTCATAAACCGTAAGGATTACGGTCCCGTGTTTCTCATCGGACTCGAGCGTGTAACGGGGAGCGGGATCCAAGCTGTCATTAATCATGTTCTCAATGCGGAGACACTCTGCGACCGGATCTGCAAGGCCGACAGCCACGCCCTCGTCATCAACGCCAAACTCAATCTTGCCCGTCCCGTAGTTTGCATAGGCGCTCACCGTTTTAAGAAACGTCGGCGTAACGCTTTCCTTGTATTCGACTGTAGGGCTCTCTCTAACAACCATATGCACAACCCCCTCGTTTCGTACCATTCATAACCGTATTATAAGACGAAAACCGTTTGCGTACTGATTTATATAAGACGCAAACTGTTTTCGTCTTGATTTGCGTACGGAATTAAGACGCATAATTTCGCTTTCGTATGGCTCAATACCGGACGCAGACTGTTTTCGTCTGTCAATACGTCTGAAATCCAAACGAAAAGAGCCCCGAGCTCGTATGAACTCGGGGCTCTTTGTGCCGCACATCTATGAGAGGAAAAATTCGATGCGTACGGGCGCTACCCCATGAAGCCGCCCTGGGATGGCGGCAACCTCGCCGTTACCCGTCTGATGGGTGTGCTCAAGGCATCCGTTCCCCTCTTTATCGACGTAACGGGCAAAAAAGTTCGTCGAGGAGACCATCCGCACGCACCACGGTGTGGCCGACGCCATTGAGACGCGCAACCCCACCGCCGCTCACGATGCGATGTATCTGCACCTGGTCTACAACCGCAATATGATTGCGGAAGGCACACAAACAAAAGGCATTTAAGGCTCGACAATAATCTTTCTTTGATAAAACGCAGGCAGCGAGCGCTTGCGTTTTATCAAATGGTGCAATGGGGTCAGGTTTACATGCATCAACTTAGCGCAAAGTAACCTGGCCCCCATGCGCCAAGGGGTTGACTAGAGTTCGCAGGCGATCTTGTAGCCATCGCCGATAGCGTCGCGGATGTTGCCGCACTTCTGGGCATCGCCCAGCACGTGGGTGACAACGCCGGCAGCGGCAAGGTCATCGGCCAGCTTGGTGTTGGGACGGTAACCCATGGCAAGCACCAGCGTATCGGCGTCGGCGATGGTATGGACTTCGCCGTCCTTTTCGTAACTGATGGTGTCCTCGGTAATCTCGGTCACCTTGGCCTCGGTCAGCACGTGAACGCCCTTGGAAAGCATACGCGTGATGAGCACCGCGCGACCGGCACCGCCCTCGTTGGCGGCAAGCGTCTTGGTCATCTCGATGACGGTGACATCGCGGTTGGCCGGCGACAGGTCGTTGACCAGCGGGGCCAGGTAGTCGGCCGTCTCGCAACCGACGGTTCCGCCGCCGACGATGACAATCTTCTTGCCCGGGAAAGCCTTGCCGCCCAGCAGGTCATCGGCCGTCATAACTTGCTTAAAGCCCTGCATAAAGGCTGGAGCAATGGGCTCGGCGCCATAAGCCAGGACAACCTCGTAGCCCGCGTAGTCGCGCTGAATGTCCTCGGCCGAAAGCTCGGTACCAAAGACGCACGCGACGCCGGCCTCGGCCAGGCGACGATACTGATACTTGATCACGCGGGTGAGCTCCTGCTTTGCCGGCGGAACGGCCGCGATGCGCATCTCGCCGCCCGGCTCGTTCTGCTTATCCACGAGCACCACGTTGTGGCCGCGCTTGGCGGCAATATAGGCCGCCTCCATGCCCGCGGGACCGGCACCCACAACGAGCACGTTCTTGGCCTCGGCGGCAGGCTCGTAACCGGCCTCGTCGCGCTCCACGTCCGGGTTGACGGTGCAGGAGATGCGCTTGCCAAACATGATGCCGTTCAGGCAGCGCAGGCAACCGATGCAGGGGCGGATGTCGTCGGCGTTGCCGGCAGCGGCCTTGTTGCAGAACTCGGCATCGCACAGATTGGCACGGCCCATCATGCAGATGTCGGCAGCGCCGTCCTCGATCAGCTCCTCGGCGATCCAGGCCTCGTTGATGCGGCCGACGGTGGCGACGGGAATGTTGACGTGCTTCTTAATCTCGCGCGAGCAGGCGGCGTGCGAGGCCTGCTGGGTGCCGGCGGCGGGAATCGCAGAGCCACGCTTGATAGTGGTGCCGCCCGACACGTGAATCATGTCGACGCCGGCCTTCTCCAGGCGACGCGAGACGTAGATCATGTCGTTGAGGGTCAGGCCGCCATCGGTGTACTCATCGCCCGAGATGCGGACGTCGATGATAAAGTCCTTGCCGCAGCGCTCGCGAATCTCGGCGATGACCTCGAGCAGGAAGCGCATGCGGGCGTCGAGTGAGCCGCCGTACTCGTCGGTGCGCTTGTTGTAGAGCGGAGTCAAAAAGCCGCCGAGCATACCGTGGGCGTGCGCCGCATGAACCTCGACGCCATCGACGCCGGCCTTCTGCATACGCACGGCAGCGTCGCCAAACTGATGCGTGAGCTCGTGGATCTCATCTACCGTAATGGGGCGCGGCGCCTCGCGAGCATAGGACGGGCCCACAAAGGACGGAGCGATCAGGCGCGGGGTGCCCGGAATGTTAAAGGCCATGTAGGCGGGGTGGAAGAGCTGCGGCATGATCTTGCAGCCGTACTCGTGGACGGCGGCGGCGAGCTTTTCCCAGCCAGGGATAAACGTGTCGTCGTAGCAGCACATGTCACCCGGCAGATAGGTATAGGTAGGCTCGACCGTCACGACCTCGGTGATGATCAGACCCACGCCGCCCTTGGCACGGGCGCGGTAATGGTCGACCAAATCGTCGGTCACATAGCCGTGATCGGCCAGGTTGGTAGACACCGGCGGCATAAAGACGCGGTTCTTGACCTCGGTCGTACCGACCTTGATCGGGCTAAAGAGCATCGGGTAGGCGGAGGACTCCATACAGGGTTCCTTTCATTTGAGCCGCTCGGCGGCAGTTGCTAACGTACCTATCGTATCAGCAACCGCGCTGTACCCGACCGTACACGCTCCCCCGGCTTTTACTCAACCCACAAAAAGTTGCGGTGGAATACGGAGTAGATAAGGCCTTTGACAGCCAAAACGGTCCGTATTTCACCGCAACTGATGGGCGGGGTGGAATTGAGGGCTCAGATAGTCAGTCATGCCCTCATCCGCCACTCCCTCACCTACAGCGCGCCGTCCAGCATAAGGTTCACCTTGAGCACGTTGACCGTGGGCTCGCCGAACACGCCGAGGAAACGGCCCTTGGTGCACTGGGCGATGATGTCGCGCACCTCGCCTTCGCTCTTGCCCGTGGCCTTCGCCAGGCGCGGTACCTGGTACTCGGCGGCATCGGGGGAGATCTCGGGGTCGAGCCCTGAGCCAGAACACGTCACCAGGTCGACGGGCACGGCATCCATGCCGGCGTCGGGGTTGGAGGCGCGAATCTTCTCGACGCGCGCGTCCACAAGCTGCCGGTACTCCTCACTCGCCGGGGACAGGTTGGACGGGGCACCATACGCCACGAGCTCGCCGTCTTCGCCTTCGACAATTGACACGTTCTGGATGCGGCCCCACATGTGGTCCTCGTCCTCGAAGTTCTGGCCGATGAGCTCGGAGCCCACAACCTTGCCGTCGACCGTAATGAGCGAACCGTTCGCCTGATACGGGAACGCAACCTGGGCGATGCCGGTCACGACGAGCGTATAGCCCAGGCCGCAGACAACGGTAAACAGCGCGAACACGCCAAGTGCGCGCGATGCAACACCTTTGAACATACAAACCTCCACTTACATAATGCCGCAGAACGCGAGCAGCATGTCGATGAGCTTGATGAATACGAACGGGGCAACAATGCCGCCCAGACCCCACACGAGTAGGTTGTGGGTCAGCAGCTGTCCAGACGGGACCTCGCGGTACTTAACGCCCTTCAGCGCGGCCGGGATCAGCGCGACGATAACGAGCGCGTTATAGATGATGGCCGAAAGAACCGCGGACAGTGGGCTTGCCAGACCGAGGATGTTGAGCGCGCCAAGGCCCGGGTAGATCGGCGAGAACAGGGCCGGGATGATAGCGAAGTACTTCGCCATGTCGTTAGCCACCGAGAAGGTCGTGAGCGAACCGCGGGTCATGAGCAGCTGCTTGCCAATACGCACGACCTCGATGAGCTTGGTGGGGCTGGAGTCGAGGTCGACCATGTTGCCGGCCTCCTTGGCAGCCTGGGTTCCGGTGTTCATGGCCACGGCGACGTCCGCCTGGGCGAGCGCCGGCGCGTCGTTGGTGCCGTCGCCGGTCATGGCGACAAGGTGACCCTCACGCTGGAACTCGCGGATCTTCTCGAGTTTGCCCTCGGGGGTGGCCTCGGCCAGGAAGTCGTCAACGCCGGCCTCGGCGGCGATTGCCGCGGCGGTGAGCGGATTGTCGCCCGTCACCATGATGGTCTTGATGCCCATCTTGCGCAGGTCGGCGAACTTCTCCTTAACGCCGGACTTGATGATGTCCTTGAGGTACACAACGCCCAGCACGCGGCAGTTCTTGGTCACGACCAGCGGGGTGCCGCCGGCCTTGGCGATGCGTTCGACGGCCTCGTCGCACTCCTGGGAGAACACGCCGCCGGCTGCCTCCACATAGGTGCGCACGGAATCGGCAGCGCCCTTGCGGATCTCATTGCCCTCGTAGTTCACACCGGACATGCGAGTCGCCGCGGTGAAGGGGATGAACTCCATGCCCTTATCCTCGAGTGTGCGGCCGCGCAGCCCAAACTGCTCCTTGGCGAGCACGACGATGGAACGACCCTCGGGGGTCTCGTCGGCCAGCGAGGAAAGCTGAGCGGCATCGGCCAGCTCCGCGGGATCGACGCCGTCGACCGGGATGAACTCGGCGGCTTGGCGGTTACCCAGGGTGATGGTGCCGGTCTTGTCGAGCATGAGGATGTCGACGTCGCCGGCGGCCTCGATGGCGCGGCCGGACATGGCCAGCACGTTGGCCTCGTTCAGACGGCTCATGCCGGCGATGCCGATGGCGGACAGAAGGGCGCCGATGGTAGTGGGAGCCAAGCACACGAGCAGTGCCACGAGCGTGGTCACGGCCGTGGGGTTGACCATGTCGTTAAGACCGGCCGAGAAGCAGGAGTAACAATACAGGGCCAGCGTGACCAGGATAAAGACGATGGAAAGGGCCACCAGGAAGATCTCCAGAGCGATCTCGTTAGGGGTCTTCTTGCGCGCGGCACCCTCGACCATCGCGATCATCTTGTCCAGGAAGCTCTGGCCGGGCTCACTGGAGATCTTGACGATGATCCAGTCGGACAGCACCGTGGTACCGCCGGTAACGGCAGAGCGGTCGCCGCCGGCCTCGCGGACCACGGGGGCGGACTCGCCGGTGATGGCGGACTCGTCAACGGAGGCAGCGCCCTCGATGACGTCGCCATCGCCGGGAATCTGCTCGCCGGCGCGTACGATCACCAGGTCGCCGCGCGTGAGCTCGGTGCCGGGAACGACGGTGAAGTGCTCCTTGTCCTCAACGGACTCGATACGATGGGCCTCGACATCCTTCTTGGCCGCACGCAGGGAATCGGCCTGAGCCTTACCGCGGCCCTCGGCAAGCGCCTCGGCGAAGTTCGAGAACAGGTCGGTGAGCCACAGGATGACCGCGATGGTGACCACATAGTAGGTGGGCACACCCGCGTCCTGCACACCGAAGATGGAAGCGACGGCCAGGACGGAGGTCATGACGGCGGAAAGCCACACCAGGAACATGACCGGGTTTTGAATCTGGACGCGAGGATCCAGTTTGGCAAACGAGTCGCGGACCGCGCGGCCCATCATGTCTTTTTGCATAGCCATAAATCTGCGTCCTCCTTTACGCAATCATCTGGAAGAAATCGGCAACGGGGCCAAGCGCCAGGGCCGGGAAGAAGCTCAGGGCACCGATCAGCAGAACGATGAACACGAGCAGGAATACGAACATGCCGTTGGTGGTAGACAGGGTACCGGCGCTCTCGGCGACCCTACCCTTCTTGGCCAGCGAGCCGGCGATAGCCAGCGTACCGATGATGGGCATGAAGCGGGCAAACAGCATCTCGAGGCCGAGCATGACGTTGATCCAGGGATTGTTGCAGTTCATGCCTGCAAACGCCGAGCCGTTGTTGCCACCGCATGAGGTGAAGGCATACAGCACCTCGGAGAAGCCGTGCGCGCCACCATTGTTGAGCTGGTCGGCAAGACCGGGCACCATGCAGGCGATGGCCGAGCACACCAGAATGGCAAACGGAGTTGCCAGGCACAGGACAACTGCCCAGCGCATCTCGCCCGGCTCGATCTTCTTGCCCAGGAACTCAGGCGTGCGTCCGACCATAAGGCCGGCGATGAACACTGTGAGGATGGCGAAGCCGATCATGCCGTACAGGCCGCAGCCCACGCCGCCGAAGACGACCTCGCCCAGAGCCATCTGGAGCATCTGGACAAACCCGCCGAGCGGGGTGTAGGAGTCGTGCATGGAGTTGACCGAGCCATTGGAAGCAGCCGTCGTGAAAGCGGACCAGGTGGAAGAGGAGGCGATGCCAAAGCGGCTCTCCTTGCCCTCCATATTGCCGCCCGCCTGGCCATCGGTCATCTCGATGTTGACCGCGCCGCCATCGGCCAGCTGCGGCGTACCCATATGCTCGTTAACGGCGATGATGCCGGTAAAGACCACGAGCAGGATAAGCATCGCCGCGAAGATGGCCTTGCCCTGCTTGGTGTTCTTGACGCCGATACCGAAGGTGAAGCAGCAGGCGGCCGGGATCAGCAGCAGG
This sequence comes from Collinsella sp. TM09-10AT, assembly GCF_003436275.1. Classification (GTDB taxonomy): domain Bacteria; phylum Actinomycetota; class Coriobacteriia; order Coriobacteriales; family Coriobacteriaceae; genus Collinsella. Next base: position 80,863 of record NZ_QSOP01000008.1, on the reverse strand, counting down.
CTGGTCATCTCGATGATGTTGGTGAAGGCACTGGGATTCTCATACGGATGGGCGGAGTTCACACCGAAGAAGCCGCCGCCGTTGGTGCCGGACTGCTTGATGGCGACCTGAGGAGCCGCGGGCCCCTGGGGCAGGAACTGCTCGGTGACCACGCGCGCGCCCTCGACAACCTTGCCGTCGACCTTGACCGTGTCGCCCTCGATCTGGGCGCCGTCGATGACGCTCCAGCCGCCGTCTGCATTAGGCTGGACAGCGACGGGCTCTACGAGCTCAGCCTTCTGAGCCGGCTGGAAGTTGGAGATGACGCCACCGGCAGCCAGGCAGATGCCGAACACGAGGTTCAGCGGGATGAGCACATACAGGACGGTGCGGGTGAGGTCGACCCAGAAGGAACCCAGACCCTGCTCCTTGATCTGACGGAAGCCGCGGATCAGCGCGAACATGACCGCGATACCGGTACCAGCGGAAACGAAGTTCTGCACGGTGAGGCCCATGAACTGCACGAAGTAGGACAGGGTGGTCTCACCGGAGTAGGACTGCCAGTTGGTGTTGGTTATGAAGGAAGCAGCCGTATTGAACGACAGGTCCCATGGCACACCCGGCAGGTGCTGGGGATTGCCTGGCAAGAAGGACTGAAGCGCCTGGAGTGCCACAAGAGCCACGAGGCCGATCCCCGAAAAGGCCAGCACGCTTGCCAGATAGCGCCTACACCCCATCTGCTCTGCCGCGTCGATGCGAAGCAGACGATAGACGCCACGCTCCACAGGAGCAATCACAGGCGACAGGAACGTATGCTCACCATCCATGATATGGGCCATGAACCGACCGAGCGGAACGGCCAGGACGACGAGCACGGCAAAGTACAAGATGTACTGAATCGCAGCGTCCATAGTTTACGAATCACTCCTCATCAGAATGTAGATGTAATAGATAAGGAGTCCAATGCAGACGACTCCGATAATGGGAATGAGGATGTCCATTACCGCCCCTTTCACGCGCGGTCCGATGTCTCGGACGCCTGCCCTCGCAAGCGTCTGGGGACAGTAAACGCTTCTAGGTGTTAAAGAGGCGTGAGGGCTGGGGCTCACGACCTTAAGATGCCGTAAAGATGCAGGTAGAAAGCACTATTGCGGCTGCAGTGCGCCTATACTCGACCTCGCGAGCATACAGTGGCGTCCTCACCGCGTATGCACGCATGGACAACGCTTCAGAAAGGCTACGCTATGCAGCGCGACGCATCGGACACTCGCGTCAATCCAGACCTCATCCTCAAGGCAATTGAGAAAGACGAGGCCGCCGATGACGCTCGAACCAGCCGGGGACACCTCAAAATTTTCTTTGGCTACGCTGCTGGCGCAGGCAAAACCTATGCGATGCTTCAAGCCGCCCACGCCGCCAAGCGGCGAGGTGTCGACGTCGTCGCGGGATACATCGAGCCGCACGAACGTCCGGCAACTGCCCATCTTGCACAAGGGCTTGAGAACGTGCCCTGTAAACTCATCGAGCACAACGGCATTGCGCTCAGCGAGTTCGATCTAGATGTGGCTATCGAGCGCGCCCCTCAGCTCATCCTTGTCGACGAGCTCGCCCATACGAATGCGCCGGGGTCTCGCCACGACAAACGCTATCAAGACGTCGAGGAACTTCTACATGCGGGCATCGACGTCTATACGACCGTAAACGTTCAGCATATCGAGAGCCTAAACGACATGGTTGCATCCATCACCGGCGTTGTCGTGAGCGAACGAATCCCCGACCGTATCTTCGATGATGCCGACCAGGTCGAGCTCGTCGACATAGAGCCCGAAGACCTACTTGAGCGCCTTCGCGCCGGCCTCGTCTACCGTCCCGCACAAGCCGACCGAGCGCAACAGCATTTTTTTACCGTCGAAAACCTCACCGCACTCCGAGAAATCGCGCTGCGCCGCTGCGCCGATCGCACCGGCCACCTCACAGACGCCGCACGCGTGCTGGGAAACCGTGACTACTACACCAAGGAGCGTATCTTAGTCTGTGTCTCCCCGGCGCCGACCAATCCCCGCATCGTCCGTGCCGCCGCACGCATGGCGAAAGCGTTTCGCAGCGAGCTCGTCGCCCTGTTCGTAGAAAGCCCGCGCACGCAAGCCATGAGCGATGATGAGCGCGCCAAGCTTGCAGCCAATATCGCCCTAGCCGAGCAGCTCGGAGCACATATGGAAACCGTCTATGGCGACGACGTCGCGTTTCAGATCTCCGAGTTCGCGCGCCTGTCGGGTATTTCGAAGATCGTCATGGGGCGCACGGGCGAGCACAGCAGCGTCCGTCAGGCCCTCTTTGGCCGCAAATCTCTCGTAGAACAGCTCATAGCATTCGCCCCGAACCTCGACATTTACATCATTCCAGACCAGTCGACTCCGCCCTCCCGACCCAAAGGACGCCGCCATGCGCTCGCTCTGCAGCCGCCCAGCAGCCGAAACGTGCTTCGCACGCTGGCCCTCTCTCTTGTCGCCACGGCGATCGGCACGGCTTTCCGCCATCTGGGATTTGCCGATTCCAGCATCATATCCCTCTATATCCTCACGGCCCTGCTGACCGCCGTCACCACGACGGGGCGTATCTGCACGATCGTATCGAGCGTGCTCTCTGTAGTGCTTTACAACTTCTGCTTCGTCACGCCTCTGTTTTCGCTCGCCAGCTACGACCGAAGCTATCTGGTCACGTTCGGCATCATGTTCGCTACCGCTATGGTCGCCGGCGAGTTAACTGCGCGCATCGCCGACAATGCCCGTACCTCCGCCGAGAACGCATTCAAAACGCGCGTACTCCTCGAAACGAACCAGCTCTTACAGCAAGCCCATAGCGCGGAGGAGTGCGCCCGCGTCGCCATGAACCAACTCGTCAAACTGCTAAAACTCGACGTGGTCTTCTACCCCGCCGAACACGGCACGCTCGGCAAGGCGCTCTATGAGTCCGCTGGCACCGAAAACCGATCCGCGTCGCTGCTCACCGACTACGAGCGCGCCGTTGCAACCTGGACCTTCACCAACAACAAGCGCGCGGGCGCAAGCACGCGGACCCTGCCTGAGGCGCGCTGTCTCTACCTCGCGGTTCGCACCGGCGACAAGGTATTCGGTGTCATCGGCATCGCCCTGGAGGGGCGCGAGACCGAAGCCTTCGAGCATTCGATCGTCCTATCTATCGTAGGTGAATGCGCCTTGGCGCTCGAAAGTGACCGAGCGGCGCAAGAGCGCGAAGAGGCTGCGGTCTTGGCGAAAAACGAGCAGCTGCGCGCCAACCTTTTGCGCTCCATCGGCCACGATTTGAGGACACCCCTCACGGCTATATCCGGATCTGCGGCAATCCTTCGGAAGAGCGACGAGAGGCTCAGCCTCGAACAGCGCTGCGATCTTGCCGATGCCATCTACGATGACTCCCTCTGGCTTATTGATACCGTGGAGAACCTCCTCGCCATCACACGCGTCGAGGACGGCACCATTCACCTCAACTTCACATCCGAGCTCATCGACGAGGTCATCGAGGCCGCCCTCAGCCATGCCGCCCAAGCATCGCATGGACGTACCGTCACCATCGAGCACACTGACGACATCCTGCTGGTACGCATTGACGTCCATCTCATCATGCAGGTGCTTACGAATCTCATCATGAACGCCTTCAAATACACGCCCGAGGACTCGACTGTCACCATCAGCGCACGTCGCGAGGGTGCGTTCGTCGTGGTGGACGTCGCAGACGATGGGCCGGGTGTGGCAGACTGCGACAAGCCTCATATCTTTGAGCGCTTCTTCACCTCAAGCAATACGCGGCCCGTGGATTCGCGTCGAAGCATCGGCCTTGGGCTGTCGCTCTGCCGCTCCATCGTGGAGGCGCATGGCGGCGTCATCGAAGTTCGCGACAACCACCCCCATGGGGCCGTCTTCCGTTTTACCCTGCCCGCTGAGGAGATCGAGATTCATGAATAATGCCGCTAAGCCACGCATCCTCCTGGTCGAAGATGACCTGACCGTTCAAAACCTCGTTTCGACCGCGCTTGACCTCCACGGCTATGTCGTGAGCAAGGTTTGCGACGGCCAGGCCGCCATCATGGATGCGGTGTCGCACGGCCCCAGCCTCATCATGCTCGACCTCGGCCTTCCCGACATTGACGGTATCGAGGTCATCACGAAGATCCGAAGCTGGTCGGCAGTCCCCATTATCGTCATTTCGGCGCGCACCGAAGATTCCGACAAGATTGCAGCACTTGACGCAGGGGCAGACGACTACCTCACCAAGCCCTTTTCTGTGGATGAGTTGCTCGCGCGCGTCCGTGCGAATTTGAGGCGCTCCTCGATGGCGTCGAGCGAGTCGACAGAAGCGAGCACGTTCGACAACGGTCCGCTGCATATCGACTACGCCGCGGGATACGCGACGAAAGACGGACGCGAGCTCTCGCTCACCCCAACCGAGTACAAATTGCTCGTCCTTCTGGCGAAAAACGTCGACAAGGTGCTCACCCACACCTTCATCACCCGCGAGATATGGGGCACGAGCTGGGACAGCGATCTGGCGAGCCTGCGCGTGTTCATGCGCACCCTGCGCAAGAAGATCGAGGCAGACCCCTCTCACCCCAAGATGATTCAGACGCACATGGGCGTCGGGTACCGCATGCAGCGTCTCTAGCCCACCCCACAAAAAGTTGCGGTGGAATACGGAGTAGATAAGGCCTTTGACAGCCAAAACAGTCCGCATTTCACCGCAACTGATTTAACGATGCCCAAAATTACTCTTCAACTCGCCGCGCTCGCGTCCAAATGCGCAAAGCGCCCCGCGAACGAATGCTCGCGGGGCGCTTTGATGTCCGGGCCTTATTTGATCCCGCGGCCCAAGTCTTCGGCGATTTTGTCCACGCCCTTAAGTGCGGCGCACGTCTTTTTGTTGGAGCAATGCCCCGTGCAAACGCCACCCTGGGCGCAGTCGGCGCAGGTGCCCTTTCGGTAGATACGCACACACACGGCGACAAACGCAATGCCGATAACAGCCAACACAACAATATCGATAGGTGCCATAGTAAGCCTCCTCTAGTTAACCACCACTTACTTTACCCCATCTTCCACCTGCCAAAAAGGGACAGGTTTGTTTTGGTCGGTTTTATCTGCGGAAACGCCACATCTTACTTCTGGAGCAAAGCAATCTGTCCCCCATTGCACCAAAAAGCCCGAGTGTCACTGGGACACCCGGGCTCGTGGAAAGGGGCTAATCCTTATTTGGACTTAAGCGGAAACTGCGGCGGAAGAGGTGTTGGTCTCGTCCTCGTCGGTCCAAGCATGCTTGGGCATGGGACGGAAGATCTGGAAGAGCATCGCAGCCAGCAGCACGATGGCCACAACCGTCCAGATACCAAACTGCCCAAGAACAAGCAGGTTATAGAACTGGTTGATGAACAGGCCGATGACCCAAGCAAAGGCACACTCGTAGCCGATGGCAATCGCGGTCCACTTACCGGAGTTCATCTGGTTACGGATGGTGCCGATAGCGGCAAAGCACGGAGCGCACAGCAGGTTGAAGGCACCAAAGGCGACGCAAGCGCCCATGGTCGGGAACATAGCCGCAAACGCGGTCCACAGGCTCGGGTCGGTCTCGCCGGCGTCGGCAACGGACAGCAGCGAGCCGGCGGTGGCGACAACGTTCTCCTTGGCAACGAGACCCGAGACGGTCAGTGCGGTGGCCTGCCAGGTGCTAAAGCCGAGCGGGGCGAAGATCCAAGCGACCAGGTTGCCGAACATGGCAAGCACGGAGTAATCCATGAACTCCTCGGGGATGCCCTCCATGGAAGGCAGGTAGCCAAAGGCGCCGTTGTAGCTACCAAAGTTGGAGAGGAACCAAACGACGACGGTGGACGCAAAGATGACCGTGCCGGCCTTCTTGATAAAGGCCCAGCAGCGCTCCCATACATGCAGCGCCCAAGAGCGGATTGCCGGGAAGTGATAGGCGGGAAGCTCCATAACGAACGGCGTCGGGCGACCGGCGAAGAGCTTGGTCTTCTTGAGCATGAGGCCCGAGGCGATGACGGCAAAGACGCCCAAGAAGTAGAACAGCGGGCTGATCCATGCGGCGGTGGTGGAAGAATCGCCGATGATGGAACCCATGAGCAGGGCGATGATCGGCAGCTTGGCACCGCAGGGAATAAACGTGGTGGTCATGACCGTCATGCGGCGGTCCTTCTCGTTCTCGATGGTCTTGGTGGCCATGACGCCGGGGACGCCGCAGCCCGAGGACACGAGCATGGGGATAAAGGACTTACCGGACAGGCCAAAGCGGCGGAACACGCGGTCCATGATGAAGGCGACGCGGGCCATGTAGCCGCAGTCCTCCAGGAAGGACAGCATCACAAAGAGCAGGAACATCTGCGGGACGAAGCCCATGATGGCGCCGATGCCAGCCACGATGCCGTCGCAGACCAGCGAATCGACGAGGCCACCGTCCTCGGTACCGCCCGCCACGAGAGCGTCATGCACCGCGGTGGTGATACCCGGGACATAGGGGCCGTACTGTGCTGGATCGACCGAGTCGGCGTTGTCGCCCGCAGCCTCAACAGCTGCGTCATAGGCGTCGCGACCCTGACCGAGCACGTACCAGCCGTCGGTGCCGAAGAGCTGGTCGTTGGTGAAGTCGGTCACCGTGCCGCCCAGGGTGGAAACGGCGATGTAGTACACGCAGAACATGATGACCACAAAGATCGGCAGGCCCAGGATACGGTTGGTAACCACGCGGTCGATCTTCTCGGAGGTGCTCATCTTGGCCGGAGCCTTGGTCATGCACTCGTCGATAATGTGGGCAATCACGCCATAGCGCTCGCCGGTGATGATGGACTCGGCGTCGTCGTCGCAATCCTGCTCGCACTGGGCGACCAGCTGCTCGACGCGAGCGGCCTTCTCCTTGGTGAGGTTGATGAGCTTGCAGGCGTCCGCGTCGCGCTCAAACAGCTTGACAGCGTAGTAGCGACGCTTGTTGGCGGGAACGCTCGCCGGCAGGTTGTTCTCGATGTGGTCCAGAACGTCCTCGATGGAGGAATCGAACTTGTGCTCCGGCACCTGGCCCTTGGAAGCAGCAGACTTCTTGACCTGCTCGAACAGCTCCTTGATACCCTTGTTTTTAAGGGCCGAGATCATCATGACCGGGCAACCGAGCTTCTTGGAAAGCTTGTCCGTGTCGATCTTGTCGCCGTTCTTCTCGACCAGGTCGGCCATGTTGAGGGCGACGACCACGGGCAGGCCGGTCTCGATAACCTGAAGCGCCAGGTACAGGTTGCGCTCGAGGTTGGTGGCATCGACCACCTGGACAACGACATCGGGCTCGCCGCTCATGAGGTAGTCGCGCGAGCACTGCTCCTCGGGGCTGTAGGGGGAAAGCGAGTAGATGCCGGGGAGGTCTGTAATCGTGACGTTCTTGTCACTCAGGAGCTTGGCTTCCTTTTTCTCAACCGTGACGCCGGGCCAGTTGCCAACGTAGCCGTTGGCGCCGGTGATCAGGTTGAAAAGCGTGGTCTTGCCGCAGTTGGGGTTACCCGCCAGCGCGACATGGATCTGAGAATCCGCCATTCAATCCTTCTTCCTTGTGTGCCCGCGCTGCTTTCTCCGCACGGGCTGGATAATGTGCTTCAACATTGCAAATTTAAGTTAGAAAAACCTAACTTTATCTGCATAAATAGTTGCCGCGGGCCCTTACTGGACCTCGACGACGGCAGCCTCCTCCTTGCGGATGGAAAGCTCGTAGCCGCGCACGTTGATCTCGACCGGATCTCCGAGCGGTGCAACCTTAACGACCTTGAACGAAGTGCCCTTGATGAGGCCCAGGTCCATAAGGTGACGGCGAAGCGCGCCCTCGCCGTGAAGCTTGACGATGGTAGAGCTCTCGCCCACCTTAACGTCACCCAACGTCTTCATATTCTTTTCCCCCTTTCAGCTTTTATGAAATGCTGCGAACTAACCGACGGTCATGATGTGCATGGCGACCTTGGTATCGATACCAAAGCGTGCGCCCAGCACGGTGACGATGATATTGGCGCCACTCGAGCTCACCACGTGAACCTCACTGCCCTCGACAAAGCCGAGGTCCTTGAGGTGGTGCTTCATGTCCTCATTGCCCTTTACACGAGACACGTGCACGGTTTCGCCCGCTTTCACCATCGAAAGCGGCATGGCCGGCATCTGCGGTCCGCAAGACATGAGTGTGCTCCTAACGTCAGTTCGTCCTCAACATCGATGCAGCAAAAGTTAACCACGTCTATGTTCGCTACAGTAAACTAGCACGTGGTTAACTTTTTGGAAAGGGTCCCTATTCAGTTTTCGAAAAAGTTTCCCATATGAAACAGGTGTGACAAGGGGACAGCCCCTTTGTCACATTGTTGCGTTTAGAGGGAGAGGTTTCTGATCGACGTGACACACGAGGCCTCGTCTACGCCCGAAATGCGGAAGATGATGTCCTCGCCGCACTCGCCGTAGAGAGCCATGAGCCCCATTACATCGCGGCCGTCGGTATGGCGATCGCCGATGCTGACCGATACGTTGCTACGATGCTTGGCAATTATGTCATAGAGCAGCGCAACCGGGCGGGCATGCAGTCCCAACGGATCTTTAATCGTCTTTGTAAACTCGACCATGTCCCCTCCCACGGCATCGCACATTCGGCCGGCAAACCCAGCCACGTGGTAGTTATTGTAGCGTTAGATGCTTGTCGAGAGCTCCTCTGAACACCTCGTGGGCAAAAAGTGGCAAATATGAGTACTGTCACCAATTTAGTAGCAGCAAAATCGAGAGCAAATTGCCTCCTTTGAGCGATTCGAAGAGGTTGAAAGCCGTCAAACGCCCTTTAAAGGGGGTTATATAAATTGATTTTGAGCCCGTTTTTGCTCAGAACAGGCCGAAAAATATGACACCTCTTTTGCAACAGTACTCATATTTGGCATTTTTTGACCACGGGGTCCAAAACCATGCCCCAAAACACAAAAGGAGGGGCCTCGTAAGGCCCCTCCTTAGGAAAGGGAATCGATTTATTCCACAGCCGTAGATTAATCCTAGCCGCTACTCCATCATGTCGAGGACGGAGGGTCGCAGCTCGCTCTCGGCGGCCTCGGGATCGGTCTCGCGCAGGCGGTTGATATAGCGGTTGTACCACATCACGGCAAGGCCCAGGAAGACAACTACACCGCCAACGTTGTAGACCAGCGTCAGCCACAGCGGCTGATCGAGCGGGATGGTGCCGCAGACAAGCACAAAGCAGAAGACCACAAGCAGGAATGCGGCAACGACCAGACCAAAGCTGCGCGAGCCCATGCGGAAGTCACGGGGGGCGGCGTCGAAGTTCTTGCGCAGCATAAAGTAGGCAAGCAGGATCAGCAGCGGCGGGAGCAGAGCAGTGGCAGCCGTCATGTTGGTGACGATCATGAGCAGGTCGTCGAGGTTACCAGAGCCCAAGGCCGGGATGATCAGGATGGGGACGACGATGGCGAACTGCAGCCAAGCGGCGCGGGCGGGAATGCCGTGCTCGTTGAGCTCGACGATCTTGCTACCAAAGACGCCCTTGGGGATCTCGGTGAAGAAGACCTTGATGGGAGCAGAGGTCCACATCATGAGGGAGCCCAGCGTGGCAGCGAGAAGGATCAGGCCAATGACGCGCGTAGACACTTCCATGGGAATGCCAAAGTGGACAAAGACAGCGCCGAATACGTCGAAGATACCGGTGGAGATGGCAACGCCGCCCTCGGGAATGAACAGGTTGACCAGCAGCGAAGCGCCTGCGTACAGAAGGCCGATGGTCAGGCCGGCGATAACGACGGTGCGCACGAAGGCCTTGACGCCGCCCTTAAGGTCGTTAAGGAACACGCCGACAGACTCAGCGCCGCCAACGCCCTGGATGATCCAGGCAAGCGTACCGAAGAAGCCCCACATAGTTGCGAAGTTGCTCATGTCGGGAGCCATGTTAGCGGGGGTAGGAGCCGTAGCGAACTCGACGCCGCCAAAGGCAGCAGCCAGGGACAGCAAGATGAACACGGCAGTCAGGCCGAGAGCCGCGGTCGAGCCGAAGGAGGAAATGGAGCCGATCCACTTAGCGCCCTTGGTCGAAACCCACGTGGCGATAGCAAAGACGACGATCTCGATAATGGTGATCCACAGCTGCGAGAGCTCAGCATTGGCACCAAAGAACACGTAGCTCGCGTAGATGATGACGTTGGGCAGGACGGACGCAAAGTAGAACAGGTTAACGAACCAGTAGCTAAATGCCGTCAGGAACGCCCAGCGACCACCCATCGAGGTCTTAACCCATGCGTACACGCCAGACTCGGAGTCCCTGTTGAGGCCGACGAACTCAGCGGTAACCAGGGTATAGGGGACAAAGTACAAAAGCGTGGCGAAGAAGAACGACGGCGCAGCTGCCAAGCCGATGGCCGCGTTGTTGTTGATGATGTTCTTGATACCGAACACGGCGGCGACCGTCATGCCCAGCAGAGCGAACGAACCGATCGTTCCTCGTTTTTCAGAGCTCATAAGCCCTCCCAATCATCCGTTATATCTCATCTAAAACCGTCCGGACTGCAAGCGCAATCGTGGACGGCGCACCTGCTAAGGGGAATGGGGAAAAGGGAGTCAACAAAGCCATCCCCCTTAACGGCGCGAAGCAAACGTCCAAACGGACGAATACTACTTGTTGGGGAAGGAATAACCTTCAACCGTCACGTGCAGTACCACGACGCGGGGATCCGCGGCATCGGCCACGACACGGTAGGCCTCGTCAATTTCGACGACGGCAACGCCGCCGGTGGGAATCGTCACGGTCTCCCCCGTACCCTCAAAGCGCTCGCGATCGTCGATATCGCTGTAGGCGCGCGTGCAGGTAAGATCCGTCTTGGAAGCCACCTCGACGGTCAGGTCGCCATCGAGCGGGGCGAGCACGGCATGGTAGCGACGGTGACCGACCAGATCGGCGGTAGCTGCCTCGTGGGCGTTCACCCACCAGTACACCAACGAGTCGCCGATGGAGTACGCCACGTCGTGCTGCAGGTCGGCAACACCATCGAGCGCCTGGCCGGTGCGCATCCACTTCTTGACAGACTTCATCTGAGCGTCGAAATCGGCGCGCGAGTTAAAGACATGCATGACTTATGCCTCCTTAATGGGTGCCAGCGCCTGAGCCAGATCGGCAGACGTCAGCGGTCGCAGGGACACCTCAAAGCTGAAGCTCTCAAAACGGGTGCGGTAGGAATCGAGTACCTCGGAACCCCAAGAGTTCGAGCCAAGGCCGAGCAGCTGGTCGTTGATGTTGACCGTGACCGTATCGCCCTTGACAAGGTCGTAGACGTGCTTGGCGTTATCGATTGCCTCGCAGCTATAGGGCCATGCCGAGAACGAGAACGGGTTGGAGGCGGCATCAGCCGGACGAGTCACCAACACGCCGTCACCGTGACTGGAGCGCAGGGCAACCCAGCGGGTACCCTCACGGTTGGCGCAGTCCTGAGGCATAACGTAGGGCGTAAACATGTCGTCGACCGTAGTGCGGTAATGACCGACCGGGTTGGCGCGCAGCGAGTCCGGATAGTTCTCGCCCGGGCCGTGGCCATACCACTCGACGGCACGATTGCAACCGGGGACCTCGAAGGAGATGCCGATGCGCGGGATGATATCCGAGTAATCGCCGTAGGGCTCGCCGGAAACCTTGAGGTCGACGCGGCCGCTCGGAAGCACGGTGTAGACGAGCTCGACGCGCATGCCGAACGCGCGGACGGGAGGAGCGATACGCTGGCTCACGGTAACGACGACCGCATTGCCATCCTGCTTCCAAGAAACCTTGCGGGTAGACGTCTGCATCACATCGATGAAGTTGTCCTTCCACAGGGAGTCATACTCCTGGGCGTGGTTATCGACGAGCGGATGCCAAAAACCAACCTGGGGGCCAGAAGCCATGACATCGCGGCCGGATGCCTTCCACTCGCTCACGGTACCGTTAACTTTGTTGAAGGTCAGCTCACCGTTGAGGGAGTGAATGCGGATCTCCTGCTCGGTCTCCTCGACCGTAAGCTCAGGACGAGCGGGGGCGGCGATGGCCGGCGCCGGATGGTTTGCGATGGCAAACTGGCTTGCGCCCAGCTGGAACATCGGCTCGCACCAGGCGTGAGCCGCCATGGTGTAGGCGCACACGGTCAGCAGGGTCTCGCCTACCGCGGCCTCGCGAATCACCAGTGGCAGCTGGACGGATTCGCCGGGAGCCACCGCGCCGGGCATAAGCGTCTTGCGGCACACTACATCGCCGTCTACCAGGGTCTCCGCCGACAGGCAGACATCCTCGAGGGTAGTAAACCAGCGCTTGTTCGTGACGGTCAGCTCGCCTGCCTCGGCATCGTAGGCCATGCGAACCGGGCAGATGACCTGGCCGTACTCGGTAAGGCCCGGGCTCGGCTGCTGCCAAGGGAACACCATGCCATCGATGCAGAAGTTGCTGTTGTTGGGGTAATCGCCATTGTCGCCGCCATACATGTCGTAGGCAACGCCGTCCTCGGTCACAGCAGCCAAACCGTGGTCGCACCATTCCCAGATAAACTGGCCTTGGATGCAATCCCAGCGATCGAAGACCTCCTGGTACTCGGACAGGCCTCCGGGGCCATTGCCCATGGAGTGGCCGTACTCGCAGTTGATGCGCGGCTTGGGGAAGGGATGCTCACCAAAGTCGTTCATCTGCGACACACGGGAGTACATCGTGGAAATGACATCGACGGTATCGGCGTTGCGGTCCTCCTCGTAGTGGACCGGACGACCGTCGAACTCGTGAGCCTTGGCGTACATCGCGCGGATGTTGCAGCCATAGCCGCTCTCGTTGCCCATCGACCACATAATGATGCAGGCGTGGTTGCGCTCCTGCATCACCAGGCGCTCAATGCGGTCGACGTAGGCCGGCTCCCATGCCGGGTCGTCGGTGACCAGGGCGATATTGCCGATATTCTCGAAGCCGTGACTCTCCATATCGGTCTCGGCGACCAACATGATGCCATACTCATCGCACAGCTCGTAGAAGCGCGGGTCATTGGCATAGTGAGAGGTGCGCACCGCGTTGATGTTGTGTCGCTTCATGAGCTCCAGGTCACGGCGCATGCGATCGAGGCCCACGGCGCGGCCCTTGTGATCGTCGTGATCGTGGCGGTTGACGCCATGCATCTTAAAGTAGGTGCCGTTGAGGTAGATATGATTGCCCTCGACCGTCACCTCGGCAAGGCCCTGGCGATGCGGAACGTACTCGCTGACCTCGTCACCGTCGTAGACCTCAAACGTAAGGTCATAGAGGAAGGGGTCCTCGGGGTTCCAGAAGTGGGCATCGGCAACGCTGCACTCGGCATGGCCGTCGACGCACTCGCCCGTAGTGACCACGTTCTCGCCATCGCTGAGCGTAAACACGACGCGGGTAGCGCCCTCGGCCACCGTCTCGAGCGTGATCAGAGCGGCATCGCCCTCGCGGTGCGTGCGGAACCTAAAGTCGACCAGGTGCGCGGCGGGACGCTGCATAAGGTACACATCGCGGAAGATGCCCGAGGCCCACCACATATCCTGGTCCTCGATATAGCTGCCATCGCTGTACTGCAGGACCTTGACCGCAAACAGGTTGTCGCCCTCGACGAGCGCGTTGGTCACGTCGAACTCGGCAGACAGGCGCGAACCCTTGGTCATGCCGATAAACTGGCCGTTGACGTACAGCTCGCCATAGCTCTCGATGCCGTCGAAGCGAATGATCTCGCGGGCGCCGGCAGGAACGGCGGGAAGGTTGACGATGCGCTGGTAGACGCCCGTGGGGTCGTCGGAGGGAACGAACGGCTGATCCACCGGAAACGGGAAACCCTCGTCGGTATAGGCAAGGTTGCCATAGCCGTCTACCTGCCACAGGTGCGGAACCTCCACGTGATCCCACTCGGACTTGTACGTGGAGAGCTCCTCGTTGGAGACGGCAGCAGGCCCCTCAAAGAGGCGGAACTGCCACGAGCCAGACAGCTGGACAAACCCGCGCGACAGCTCGCGGCTGTACGTAGCAGCGAGATCGGCGGTCTCATAACCCATAAAGTACGCATGGGGTGCCAGGCGGTTCCTGTGGGTGAGCGCTTGGTTTTCCCAATCGTTAATGGCGTCCATGGTGATGCTCCTTCGTCATCGTAGTGATTCTTGTGCAACCGGTTGTCCTTATCTTACGGGCGATGCAAAAAACTGTGCAACCGGTTGTCCGCTGAACGGTCGATTTGGCCGGATTAACGGTGCAACCGGTTGTACAACCGCGACACTTATGTCACCCTGAATATCGAAACTCAACGCAAAACATCGTTCTTAAGCTCGTAGGCAACCGCCACGCCCGCTGATATCTCACCCACACGAGACGTATTCGATTGCGGCTTGGTTGCAAAACGACACCTGTCACCGGATATCATGAACGCTGTTCAGGTGCACTATAGTAAGCTGTATCCGCACCAGCCCGTATCAGTGACAACATCGACCGCATTTTCCAGGAGACGCCATGACCCAGCCAGTTCGCACCGCACCTACGCTTGCCGAGGTTGCCGCAGCTGCCGGCGTGTCGCGCTCCACGGCATCGCGCGCCCTCAACGATTCGCCCCGCATTAGCGAGGAAACCAAAAAGCGCGTCCGTGCGGCGGCCAAGAAAGTCAATTTTGTCCCCAACGCTCGCGGCCGAGCGCTCGCTGTCGGGCGCACGGAAATCATCGCCGTGCTCGTGACCGAGCCCCTGAGTGAGCTCTTCAGCGACCCCACCTATAGCGAATTTTTGAGCGGCATTACCGAGGAACTGTCGGAGTCGTCCTATCTGCCCGTTATCTTGCAGGCGTCTTCTACGCATGAGCGCAACCGCGCACGCGAGCACTTTGAGCGCCGCTCGTTCGACGCCGTGATCGACGTCTCCCCTTACAAGGGCAGCGAGCTGCTCGAGGTGCTGCGCGAGCTGGGCGTACCCACCGTGTTGTGCGGCCAGCTCGAGGGCCACCCCTATCGCGATGTGTTCTCGACGGTCTACTCTGACGACGAAGAGGGTGGACGCTTTGCGGCACTCGCTATGAAAGATCGCGGGCGCAAAGATATCGTCGCCGTGTTGGGACCGCAAGACAACCCCGCTGTTGTCGACCGCCTGCGCGGCTACCGCACCGTCCTGGGCGAAGACCTCCCAGGCGCAAACGTTATCTATACCGGCTGGAACAGCGGAGACGGCTATCAGGCCATGCACCAGATCCTCGCGCGCGAGATTGCTTTCGATGGCGTGCTCTGCGGATCGGACCGTATCGCGGCTGGCGTCATCACCGCACTCAACGAGGCAGGCCTATCCGTTCCGGCGGACGTTTCTGTCGTCGGCTTCGACGATCACGAGATTGCGGCGCGCTGCGTCCCCGCACTCACGACCGTCCGCCAGCCCCTGCGCGAAGAAGGCCACATGGCCGCCAACATTGCGCTCGACATGATCAAGGGCGCCGAGCCCACCACCTCCGTGATGCACATGCAGCTCGTTCAGAGAGACTCGCTGTAGGAAACTGGGCCGGGCTTTTCGCCAGACAGTTGTTGCGGAAAGCCTGCCCCGTTTTGAGCGCTCATTCTGGGGCACAGTTTCCGTTAGACCGCTCAAGCGGAAACTGTGTCCCATTATTTTGCCGAATTCTGGGTCGCGCTTTCCCAGAGGACCCCCCCTTTTGGGAAAGCGCGACCCGTTCTGGACGCAGATTCCGGGACGCACTTTCCGCAACGTCCGGTCAACCTATGCCCTCGCAACGCCCGCGCATAAAAAACGAGGGAAGGCACACGTCCTTCCCTCGTTGCAAGCAATTTGTGGCCGCTCGCCTACATCAGGCGCAGGCTGACGTCCTTGAGCTGGGCGCCGGAAACGGCACTCGGGGCGCCCGACATGAGGTCGGAGCCGCTGGCCGTCTTGGGGAACGCCATGACGTCGCGGATGGAGTCGGAGCCGGTGAGCAGCATGCACACGCGGTCCAGGCCCAGGGCGAAGCCGCCCATCGGGGGCGCACCAAACTTGAGAGCCTCCATGAGGAAGCCGAACTGCGACTCGGCGCGCTCCTCGGTAAAGCCCAGGAGCTTGAGCATGGACATCTGCATTTCGGCGTTGTGGATACGCATACCGCCGCCGCCGGCCTCAAAGCCGTCCATGACAAAGTCGTAGGTGCAGGAACCGGCTGCCAGCGGGTCGGCCTCGATCTTGGCGATGTCGGTCTCGGTCGGCAGGGTAAAGGGCTGGTGCTCGGCAGCATAGGCCTTGCGATCCTCGTCCCAGTGGAACAGCGGGAAGTTGACGACCCACAGGAAGTCGTGGCCCTCGCGCTTGACCTCGAGCGCATTGGCCATGTGGGAACGCATGCCGCCCAGGATCTCGTCGGAGAGCAGGCGCGGGCCGGCGGCGAACATCACAAGGTCGCCGGGCTCGACGTCCATGCGCTCGCGCAGGTCAGCCATCTCCTCGTCCGAGAAGAACTTGACGATGGGGCTGTTGATGGAGCCGTCCTCGCGGAAGGCGATCCAGGCAAGGCCCTTGGCGCCAAACGTGGAGGCCACGCCGGCGAGCTTGTCGATCTTGGCGCGAGCCCAGGCACCGGCACCCTTGGCGTTGATGGCCTTGACGACAGAGCCCTCCTCGTTTGCAGCAGTCGCAAAGACCTTGAACTTGGAGTTGGCAAAGATGTCGGTCAGGTCAACCAGGTGCATGCCGTAGCGAGTATCGGGCTTGTCGGAGCCATAGGTGTCCATGGCCTCCCAATAGTCCATGCGGCGCAGCGGCGTGGGCATCTCGACACCCATGCGGCCGAAGGCGTCGGCCAGGACCTCTTCGAGCGCGCTCATAACGTCGTTCTGGTCCACGAAGGACATCTCGATATCGACCTGGGTGAACTCGGGCTGACGGTCGGCACGCAAGTCCTCGTCGCGGAAGCACTTGGCAACCTGGTAGTAGCGCTCGACGCCACCGACCATGAGCAGCTGCTTCAGGAGCTGCGGGGACTGCGGCAGGGCGTAGAAGTTGCCCGGCTGGATGCGGCTGGGGACGATGAAGTCGCGGGCACCCTCGGGCGTGGACTTAAACAGGGAGGGCGTCTCGACCTCCATGAACTCACGGTTGTGCAGCGCCTCGCGAATGGCAAAGGTAAAGTCGGAGCGCAGCTTGAGGTTGGCCATCATCTCGGGACGACGGAGGTCCAGATAGCGATAGCGCAGACGGGTGTCCTCGCTGGTCTCGATGCCGTCCTCGATCTGGAACGGCGGGGTGACGGACGTGTTGAGCACCTCGGCGTGGTCGGTCAGGACCTCGATCTCGCCGGTCGCGAGCTTGGTGTTGGTGGTCTCCTCGCCACGGGCGCGCACGACACCGTGGATCTTGATGGGCCACTCGGGACGCATGGTCTCGGCGATCTTAAAGGCGTCGCCGTCGGAGTGCTCGGGGTCGAAGGTGAGCTGCGTGATGCCCTCGCGGTCGCGAAGGTCGCAAAAGATTAGGCCGCCGTGGTCGCGGCGACGGCTCACCCAACCGGTGAGGGTGACCTCTTCGCCCACGTTCTCGAAGCGAAGCTCGCCGCAGGTACGGGTGTGCATGGAATGCTCATCGATGGGACGGGTCTGGCTCATACCAGTGATCCTCCTTTATGGATCTGTGCCGCCCCGTGTCGTTCCGGGCGGCGTCGTACAGATTTGCCCAGCCTGCGTAAACCGCGCAGCCAGACATGGCGTTCTATCTTATCGCACTCGCGTCGATGTGCCGCGAAAAAGTAGCTCCTGCCCAAAGACTTGACGGAGACGAAACAATTGACGCGCCGTGACACCCGCCCGCGCTCGTCACGTGCGACAATATGCCCCAATAAAACAGCACTCGGAAAGGCCCGCCATGACTGCACGCCTCATCGTTATGGATATCGACTCCACGCTCATCAACCAGGAGGTCATCGACCTGTTGGGCGAGGAGGCCGGCGTGGGCGAGCAGGTGGCACAGATCACCGAACGCGCCATGCGCGGCGAGCTTGACTTTAAGCAGGCGCTCGAGGAGCGCGTGGGGCTGCTCGCCGGCCTGGACGAGAGCGTGTTCGAGCGCACCTTTGAGCGCGTGACATTTACCCCCGGCGCGTTGGAGCTTGTGCGCTCGGCACACAGCAAGGGTTGGAAGGTCGGCGTCGTGAGTGGCGGCTTTCACGAAGTCGCCGATAAGATCGTGGCCGCCGCGGGCATCGACTTTTGCCTGGCCAATCGTCTGGAGGTCGTGGACGGCAAGCTCACCGGTAAGTTGGCTGCCGACATTGTGGCCAAGGAGTCCAAGCTCATCCAGCTGCTGGACTGGGCAGTTGAGTGCGGCGTCGATATGGCCCACACCGTCGCGATCGGCGACGGTGCCAACGACATCCCCATGATTCAGGCCGCGGGCACGGGCATCGCATTTTGTGCCAAGCCCAAGACGCGCGAGGCCGCCCCGTTTGCCATCGACGAGCGCAATCTGATGCTCGCCATGGACATCATCCTGCGCGACTAGCCAATCCGTCTAGCAATTGAATCAGTCTGTCCTATAGTTTCCGAACAATTCTGTCTTAGTGTTCGGAAACATACCCTTTGAGTGCTAAACTTTGCGCCGTCGAAGGGAACATATATGGATAAGCGAGATCTAGAGCAGCTGCTGAGCGATGTTGCCGGCGGAGCAGTCACCCCTACCGACGCCCTCACGCGCATCCAGACGGCTCCGACCGCCGATTTGTGCTTTGCGCAGCTCGACCTTTCGCGCGGGGTGCGCCAGGGAGCCGGCGAAGTTGTCTACGGCGCCGGTAAAACCGCCGAGCAAATTGCCGCCATTATCAAAGCATTACTCGATGCCGGCCAGGAGCGCATCCTGGTCACGCGCCTGGACGACGAAAAGGCAGCCCGCACCTCGGAGCTCCTCGGCAACGGCATCGACCTGGGATATGTCCCGGACGCCCAGCTCGCCCTGGTGGGTGGCAAGCCCTCCCCCAACGGCAACGGACGCATCGTCGTCGCCTGCGCCGGCACGAGCGACCTGCCCGTTGCCGAGGAAGCCGCGTTGACGGCCGAGTTCTACGGCAACGAGGTCGATCGCCTCTACGACGTGGGTGTCGCCGGCCTGCACCGCCTGCTCGCTCATGCTGAGGAACTTGCCCAGGCGCAGGTGGTCATCGCCATCGCCGGCATGGAGGGCGCCCTGGCGAGCGTCATCGGAGGCCTTGTGAGCTGTCCGGTCATCGCCGTCCCCACCAGCGTGGGCTATGGCGCGAACTTTGGCGGCATGGCCGCACTGCTCGCCATGCTCAACTCCTGCGCCAGCGGCGTTTCGGTCGTCAATATCGACAACGGCTTTGGCGCCGCCTATCAGGCAAGTCTTATCAATCATCTGAGCGCCGGCACGTCCTGCGCCCGCTAAGGAGCATTTCATGTCCAACCATCAGCACACGCTTATCATCGACGGCACCTCGGGCATCAGCGGCGACATGACCGTCGCGGCCCTGCTCGACCTGGGCGCCAGCGAGGAGCATCTGCGCGACCAGCTCGCCACGCTGCCGGTCGGCGGCTTTGAGATTGCCGTTACACGCGTAAACAAGCATGGCATCGACGCCTGCGACTTTGATGTTCAGCTGGCTGAGGAACTCGAGAACCACGACCACGACATGGTCTGGCTCTACGGCAACGAAGCGGACACCGAGCACACACATGAGCATGAGCACTACCATCATGATCATGGCGAGCACGAACACGAGCACTGCCACGAGCATGACCATGAGGCCCACGGTCATGGCCACGAGGGTCACCATCACGCCCACCACCATCACCACCGTTCTTTGGCGGATGTCACCGCCATCATCGATGACTCGCAGCTAAGCGATGGCGCCAAGCGTCGCGCGCTCGCCATCTTTACCGCGCTCGCCGCCGCCGAGGCCATGGCCCACGGCAAAACGACCGAGACCGTCATGTTCCACGAGGTGGGCGCCATCGACTCCATCGTCGACGTCTGCTCTGTCGCCATCTGCCTCGATGACCTAGGTATTGAGGACATCGTGGTCGAGTCGCTCTCCGAGGGTCACGGCACCATCCGCTGTGCCCACGGCCTTATGCCCATTCCTGTCCCCGCTGTCGTCAACCTGTGCCAAGCGGGCAATATCGCCCTCACGCCCGCGCCGGTCGCCGGTGAGCTCGTGACGCCCACGGGCGCCGCCATCGTCGCCGCACTGCGCACGTCCGAGCACCTGCCGGCCCGCTACCGCATCGAGGCCGTCGGCTACGGCGCCGGTAAGCGCCCCTACGAGGGTTGCTCCGGTACGCTCCGCTGCCTGCTCGTTCACACGGACGCATAGCCATGGATGCCCGCAAGGCAAAAAGCCGCGCCGCCATCGTCGCAGCATTCTCCGAGCTCCTGCGCGAGGAGGACTACAGCAAGATCACCGTCGGCGACATCATCGCGCGCGCTCACGTAGGCCGCGCGACATTCTACGGTCTCTTTAAGAGCAAAGACGACCTACTGTCCGAGCTCGTGAGCGACATCTGTACCCACGCTCTCGACGACGATGGCACACCGCTCGACGACCCACTCGTGCAGGTCGAGCATATCCTCAACAACCTCTGGGAGCGCCGCCAGGGCGTCCGAGCCCTCGTAGCCGGCGCCGGCTCACGCGTCTTCGCCGACTGCTTACGCAAGACCATCATGTCACGAGCAGCCGAAACCGTCCCCACCGACCCAAACGGCCCCGCCGCCACCATGGACCGAAGCTTCCTACTACACCACATAGCCTCAAGCTTCGTAGGAATGGTCCAATGGTGGGCCTGGCACAACTTCCAAGCCAACAAAGCCGACGTAGCCAAAGATTACCTATCAGCCATTAAGCCTCTCTTCAACTAAGCAAGAAGCTCATCCCAAAGCATCACCCCAACCCAGGGCGCCACGCCTCCCAAAGTGTCACTCGCACCTCAAAGCGCCTAGCAACAATGTGCCCACCACATTCAAATTCAGATATATATGTTGGTTGCTTGTTCGAACGCAACTGGATTCCCGCAGGGTCCGGCATAGGTTAACTTTCCGCCGCACTCCGCAGGACGCAAGAAGCTCCCGCCGCACGAAGTGCGCAGCGGGAGCTTCTTGCATGTCCGAGGACGCGGCGGAAAGTTAACCTATGCCGGACCCGGGCGTTATATCAATTGTCTTGGACTAGAACATGCCCAAGAAGCCATGCACAAACAGCGCGGCCACAATAGCACCGACAAACGGCGCGATGCCAGGAACAAGCAGACCATACTTCCAGTTGTTGTCGGCCTTGTTCTTGATCGGCAGCACCTGATAGGCCATGCGAGGACCAAGGTCACGAGCCTGGTTCATGGCGAAGCCGGTGATGCCGCCCATGCCCATGCCAACAGCCCAAACGATCAGGCCGACGCAGATTGCGAGCATCAGAACGTTCTCGCCGGCGCGGCTAGCGGCAGCAAGGATGGCGCTGATGAACACGAAGGTGCAGATAGCCTCGCAGAAGAAGTTACGAGCATAGTTCGTGCCCTCGGTGGTGGGGTTGGTCGAGAAGATGTTGCGCTGGGCAATGGGGTCGACGACGTCCTCGGAAGCCTTGAACTCATCGGCATACATAAACCAAGCGATCACGGCACCCACAAAGCCGCCGAGCATATCGGCAAGCATGAAGGGGATGCAGTTGCCCCACGGCACCAGGCCGACGATGCACTGGGCAAGCACCATGGCGGGGTTCATGCACACAGCGCCACCAAAGACAAACAGGCAGACCGAGATGCCAAAGGACCAGGTGGTGATGGCAAACATATGGCCGGAGCCCTGATACTTGGTGCCCTTGAGCACGGTATCGCAGTGAACACCCACGCCAAAGACGATCATGAGGGCCGTTGCGCCGAATTCGCAGAGGAGTTTGGTAAGCATAAAACCTTATCTTTCTTGTCGGTTATAAACGATTCGTTTAAGCCGCGCACTAGTGCTGTGCGACGACAACACCCAGGCCATCGGGGATGACGGCGACCTTGGCATCGGCACCCTTCATCTCAAAGGCGAGCTTGAGCGCTTCCTCGATAGTGTTGACCGGCGTCATGTGCATATCCTTGAGCATCTGGTGATCGCACAGGTCGGTGACCATGATCACAGGGTGATGCGCCAGGATGCGGGCAAAGATCTGGCTCGTCCACTGATCGGGCAGGGTCTCGTCCTTAGGACGATCGATGCAGGCGCGCTCAAACTCTGCCGGATCGTTGTCGGCGATGTTGTGATAGAAGCCCTCGCCGCCGTGACCGTCGGCACAACCGGCGACGTCGATGATCACGCCGCCCTCGGGAAGCGTGGCCTCGGCAGCGCACATGCCCTTCACAGCCTGATAGATGTTCTGATCGAGGGGGTAGCCGCCGTTAGTGGTAATGGCGATCTCGCACTCGACGGGCTCAACGCCGGCAAGGCTCTTCACGAACTCGCAGCCAGCCTCGTGCGCCTTGTGGATGTCGCCGGCAAAGGAGCCAATGACCTCGTGCTTGCCGTTGAGCACCACGTTGAGCACAAAGGCAAGGTGAGCCATCTCGGCGGCGGCAAACATGTCCTCGCTCACGTGGTTGTGGCACAGGTTGCCGGCACGCGAGTGGGAATCGTTCACAAACTGACCGTTGTGGTTGTACATGATGGTCTTGTAGCTGGCGATGCCAGGCAGGACGGACTTGCGGCTACCAGAGAAACCGGCAAAGAAGTGCGGCTCAATAAAGCCCTCGGCAAGCAGCAGATCGCAATCGGCAGCGATCTTGTTGATGATGCACTCGCCACCAGAAGGCAGGGTGCCGATCTTTTTCATCATGCTGTCGTCAGTCGCGACGTGCATAACGATTTCTTCGTTGGCAACGATCTCCTCGCCGTACTTGTTGACGAGCTCCTCGTGCGTCGACGGACGATGCATACCCGTAGCAACCAGAATGCGAACGCGCGCCTCAGGCGCAGCGGAGTGGATGTGATGCAGCAGAATAGGCATCGTCACACGCGAGGGAACGGGACGCGTATGATCTGAGCTAATGATGACAATATCCTTCTTGCCAGCACAAAGCTCCTCGAGCGAAGGCGAGCCGTAAGGGTTGGCAAGCGACTCCTCCACCAGCTCTTCCTGCGATTTCGTGGTCTTAAACTCGTTTTGATGACCTTCCATCACACCCGCGAAGTTCTTATCCTCGAGTTCCAGATGCAACGTCTTGTGGTCAAACGGCAGTTCACATTCAAACAATGACGAGCGCCCTCTTCCTTTCAACTGACACACTAGATAAACCGTTGGAAGGATACGCCGCTCACCGAAAAACACCACCGTCTACCGACTCATTAACACAACGTTCATATTTGACCCACAACAAAACGACCGCGATCCCAAACAGGACCGCGGCCGCCACAGTCGTAAGGTGAGAAGCGCCAAATGCGCCACCAGGATAGACCCCATCCAAAACGCGCGAAGCGCGCTATCTTTTCCCCAGCAGTAATCCGTCAAAGACCGGACATCGCAGGGCCCGCCATCAGTTTACTTTTAGGCACACTCCGCAGGACGCAAGAAGCCCTCGCCGCACCCCACATTAAACGCGAAGCGCGCCATTCTCCCCTCAGCTGTAATCCCCGAAGACCGAGGACGAAGGGACCCGATGGGTTTCCCTCTGAATGCATTCCGCAGCACGAAGCCCCCTTATCCGCAACTCCGAAGGAGCAGGATAAGGGGGCTTCAAGTGCGAGGACGCATTCAGAGGGAATCCCATCGGGTCCCGGTGAGAGCCACAGGGCTATCGATTACCCCGTGTTTTGCAATCCTGCCGAAACGCCGGTCACAGTCGAAAGAATCAGGCTCATGTACTCGGCCTTCTTCTCCTCGGCCATCTCGTCCTGGTTCATACGCACCTCGCGAAGGGCGCGAACCTGGGCGATGGACAGGGCGTCGACGTAGGGATTACGCACACGGACGGCGCAGCCGAGCACACGGCGGCGCTGCAGCGGCCATTCGTCACCGACGATGGCAAGAACCCACTTACGCGTGAGCTGCATCTCGGTGAAGACCTTCTCGGACAAATCCTGGCGATCGCCCAGGTGCAGGTACATCTTGGCGATGCGCTGGTCGGTCTTGGCGATCGACATCTCGATGTTGTCGATGAACGTGCGGAAGAACGGCCACTCCTGGTAGGCAGCCTTAAGCTGGTCCAGATCGCCAAACTGCTCGCAGGCGGTACCCAGGCCGTACCAGGCGGCCAGATTGATGCGCGCCTGGCTCCAGCTGAAGATCCACGGAATGGTACGCAGGTCGTCGAGCGACTTGGCACCCAAACCGCGCTTGGCGGGACGCGAGCCGATCGGCAGCAGACCGACCTCGGTCAGCGGCGTCACGGTCGAGAACCACGGTGTAAAGTCCTCGGTGTTCAGCAGGTCCAGATAGCGCTCGTGACTTACGGCGTTGAGCTTCTCGGCCATATCCCAGAACTTCTGCGTGGTCTCGGTGTTGGTCTTCTCGACGCTCGGGGCCGACTGCAAAAGCGTTGCGGCGGCAACGGACTCAACATGGCGCTGAGCCAGCGTACGGTTGCCGTAACGGGCAAAGATGACCTCGCCCTGCTCGGTGAGCTTAAAGAAGCAGTTGACCGAACCCTTGGGCTGCGCCAGCACGGCCTTGTTGGCCGGACCGCCGCCACGGCCCACGGCACCGCCGCGACCGTGCATGAGCACCAGGTCGATATCGTTCTTCTCGGCCCACTTGGCAATGCGCTCCTGCGCGGAGTGCAGCGCGAGCATGGCCGTGGTAGGACCGGCATCCTTAGAGGAGTCGGAATAGCCCAGCATGACCTCCATGCGGCGGTTGGTCTGGGCAAGGCGCTTTTGCACCACGGGCAGCGTAAGCATCTGGTCGAGCACGTCGACGCAGCCCTCGAGGTCCTCGAGCTGCTCGAACAGCGGGATCACGTCGAGCTCGGGCACGTCCTCCTCGTGCGCAAAGGACAGGTGGGCAAGCTCAAAGACGTCGGCCACATGCTGAGCGCTCTTGGTGAACGAGATGATGTAGCGGTGCGCCATCTTCTTGCCGTAGCGCTTTTGGATGGAGCCGATAGCGCGGAAGGTGTCGATGACCTCGCGCGTCATGGGCTGCAAATCACCATGGATACCGTTCTCGTGAATATCCTTGAGGGCGCGGGCGTGCACCACGGAGTGCTGACGGAACTCCATCTCGACCATATGGAAGCCGAAGGACTCGACCTGCCAGATGATGGTCTGGACCGGGCCGTAGGCAGCACGGACGGCACCGCAGGCGGCCAGGGAGCGCTGAACGACACGCAGGTCATCCAAGAACTCATCGGCGCTGTGGTACATGGTGTCGGTGATGCGACGGACGGTGGCGTTGAGTCGGTCTGCCATGACGAGCATGACGGCGCGATGCGGCTCGTGCTCGGAGATCAGCTCGGCGCGTGCCGTGTACTGGGTGCTCATCTCGACCTGATGGTTCCACAGGTTGATGAGCTCGGCAGACGGCTTGCTGTAGGTGGCCTCGAGCGTGAGGTTGCGGCCGATGCGGCGGCACTTGTCCTCGAGCTTGAGCACCATATGGGTGAAATACTTGGCGGCGACCTCACGGCTCACCTTGGCGGTGACGTTGGGGTTACCGTCGCGGTCGGAACCGATCCAGCTGCCGGGATGGAAGAACGCCGGGCACAGCGGCGGCACGGTACCGGCCTTGTCGCCCAGCACCCAGTCGTCAAAACGACGATAGATGACGGGGATAACGTCGAACAGCGTGTTATCGAAGATGTCGATGATGGTATCGGCTTCCTCGACCGGCGTGGGCTTCTTGAGCGCGATGGGGCTCGTACGCACCAGGGCGTCGATCTCCTGCAGCATATGGCGCTCGTTCTCCACTAGGTCGGAGCCGCCCAGACGCGGACGCTCCTCCAGCAGATTGGAGATACGGCGAATCTTGCCCTCGACGGCCTTGCGACGGGCCTCGGTGGGATGTGCGGTAAAGACAGGGTGGAACTCGAGCTTGCTGAGCAGCTCGTTGGCGCCCTCGACACCCATCTCGTTTACCAACTGGTGATAGGCGACGGTGAGCTCGTTGGCGGGATCGACCTCGGTATCGGTCGATGCGCCGGCCTCGCGCTCGCGCAGCTGCGCCACACGGTAGTTCTCCTCCGACAGGTTTGCCAGGTGGAAGAAGCTCGTAAAGGCGCGAACGATGACCTGCTGCTTATCGAGCGGCAGGCTGTCGATCAAATCGACGACCTCACGGAATGCCACGGCGGTGGGCTCGTCGGCGGTGGGCACGCCCTGCTCGTCGACGGCCTCGTCGGCAGCGCGGGTACCGGGGTTGCCGGCATTGGCCACAATCTCGGCCGACAGGATCTTGTCGAACAGGTCCGCGATCTCAGGATCATACTCGCTAAGCACACGACGCTCCAGGCGCAGGAACAGCGCCAGATTGTCGCGCAGCTCCTCGGGGATCTCGATCTCGGCGAGACGCTCCCTGGACTCGGCATTCGAGCCGATTCGGTTAACGAGGCGGTTGACCACGGCAGCGACGCGCGCCGCGGCTTCGGGTACAGACTGGTTGCTTAGGTTCTCAGCCACGTTTCCTCCCATTCCTCCTTCTATGCACGTAACATGCGGTATTCATTATAGGCGCTTGCGAAATACTTTCGATACTGATTGCGCTTTACCACACAAAAGTATTTTCTGCATTGCAAGGGTTTTGCTCTAAATGGTCGTATTTCTCGGTGGACGGCATACACAAACGGGGGCATTCCGCATAAATGCGAAACACCCCCGTAACAATCGCTCGCAATGGACGGGACACTCAAGCGGGTCCGCAGCTCAAAATGATGCGCTACAGGCGCTCGCGAACCGCCTCGACGACGTTGGCCAGATCGGCAAGGACCTCTTCATGGCTCTCCATGTCGCGCACCTTGACCTTGCCGGCGGCAAGCTCGTCGCCACCCAGGACCAAAATGAGCTTGGCGCCAACCTTGTCGGCCTGCTTGAACTGAGCTTTGAGCGAACGACCCTGGTAGTCGGCCTCGGTCACGATGCCAGCGGCGCGAAGCTCCTGCGTGATGGCAAAGACGTTCTGACGCAGCTCCTTGCCGGCATTGGCAACGTAGACGCACGGGGCCTCCTCGGCACCCAAGTCGTTACCAAAGGCCTGCAGGGCCAGCAGGGCGCGCTCAAAACCGACGGCAAAGCCGACGCCCGCCGTGGGCTTGCCACCCTCGAGCTCGACCAGGCCGTCGTAGCGGCCGCCGCCACCGATGGAGCCGACGCCGGCACCGGGAGCCTCGACCTCAAAGACGGTGCGGGTGTAGTAGTCCAGACCACGCACCAGTGTGGGATCCTCGACATACTCGACACCGGCGGCATCCAGATAGCGCTTGACCTGCTCGTAGTGCTCGCGGCACTCGTCGCACAGGTTGTCGCCCATCAGCGGCGCGTCGGCCATGATCTCGCGGCAGTGGTCGTTCTTGCAGTCGAAGGCACGCAGCGGGTTGAGCTCGGCGCGCTCGCGGCACTCATCACACATCTCGTCGGCGTGATCGAGGATAAACTGCTTGACCTGCTCGCGGTATGCCGGACGGCACTGCGCATCGCCCATCGAGTTAATAAGCAGACGGAGCTTGGAAAGGTCGAAGCCCAGGCGCTTGTAGAACTCCATGAGCATAATGATGCACTCGGCGTCGGCAGCCGGATCGGGAGCGCCGAGCCACTCGATGCCCACCTGGTGGAACTGGCGCAGGCGACCCTTCTGGGGACGCTCGCCACGGAACATGGCCTCGGCGTAATAGGCCTTAAACGGCGTGGAGCCCTGAGGCACCAGGTTGTTCTCCACGACGGAACGCACCACACCGGCCGTGCCCTCGGGACGAAGGGCCAGGCGCTGCTTGGGCTTGAGTTTTGTGTCGGTGCCCTCGGTAAAGACGCGCTCCAGGTTGGCGCCGCTAAACACGCGGAACATCTCCTTGCGCACGACGTCGGTCGACTGGCCGATACCGTGGACAAACACGTCCACCTGCTCGATCGCGGGCGTCTCGATGGGCTTAAAACCAAACGGCTCGAACACGCCGGCCGCAATCTGCTGCATCTTTTGCCAGGCGCGCATCTCGGCGCCGATAAGGTCGCGGGTTCCCTCCGCCTTCTGTGCCTGCATGGGCAAACACCTTTCTTTTGTATCGCGTCATAGGTAGTGGACATTATACGGCACAAAGCAGCAACGCGGCGGCGCGTCTGACCGAACGAGGGTATGGGGGCTCGTTCGGCCAGACGCGCCGCCGCAGTTTGTGATCCCTTTTCCTCCGTCCCCTTCGGATTACGTGATCCCTTGGGGACGGAGGAAAAGGGATCATTTCGTAGACCCGTGGCTGCCCTGGAAACCGAATGACGGTACGAGCATCCATTCGGCTTCCAGGGCAGCCACGGGCAGAACAGACAAACAGGAATAGGCGGCGACCCGCTACTCCCCCGCCACGCTTGCGCGCAGCTTGGCGGCGATGGGCTCGGATGCCAGCAGGAACACGAGCATGACCACGGAGCACGCCAGGCACACGATCCAGGTGCTCGCAAAGGAGCCCGTGGCATCGAACAGCACGCCCGAGACGATAGCGCCCACGGTGCCGCCGACCATCTCGAGCGAGGTAATGGTGCCCGTGACCTTACCGAGGTCGGCCATGCCAAACTGCTTGGACGCGGCGATTGTAGGCGTGATGGTGCCCATGCACGTTCCAACACCAAAGCTCACAGCAGCGACAATAGGACCGAGGTCCGTCGTCGGGAAACACAGCGCCACGCAGGCGATAATGCACGCAACGGAGCCAAGGATATTGCCAAAGCGCAGGCCAAAGCGGTCATAGATCACACCGAGCGAAATCTTGGCGATAACGACGGTAACCATGTAGGCCGAAAGCACGGTGCCTGCCCACATGGGGTCGTGGCCGCCCGTGACGATCTTGGCACCGTTGACGGTAACACTCGTCATGTTGGTAACCTGGTTGGGCAGGATGGCGCCATTGACCAAGCCCATAAAGAGGAAGGCGACGACGAGCAGCCAAAATGCCGGGCTCTTCTTGATACGAGACCAGCCGACGCTAACCTCGGGGGCTGCCTTCTCGTTCTTATCACCCGTGGCAGAAGCAGACGGGTCGCCTGGATTCTCGCCGAGCGGCTTAAGACCGATCTCGGAAGGCTTGGTGCGGAAGGAATAGGCCGTGATGGGCAGCGCCGCCACCATGCAGATAGCCGCGAGCACCAGGAAGGCGGAACGCCAGCCAACGCTCACGATGAGCGAGCTCACGATGGGAGACAGAATAGCGCCGCCAAAGCCCGAGCCCGAAAGTGCGATGGAGATGGCAAGGCCTCGCTTGGCCGTAAACCAGTTGGCGGTCACCAGGCTGATGAGCAGGCGGGTCGAGGCGACGGCAAAGCAGCCCGAGACGGCAAAGAGCACGTAGACCTGCCACAGCTCACCGACAAAGCTCATACCGGCAAGAACGGCAGAGGTGGCGATTACAGTGAGGGAGCCCAAAACGCGGCCGCTTACTTTATCGGCGACATGGCCAATGACAAGCGAGCCGATAACGCTCACCACGGTGGAGATGGCGTTGGAGATGTTGTACTGCGCAAGCGTGATGCCCAGGTCGCTTACGATGAGCGGCTGAAACAGGCTCATGCAGTTAACGAAAATCGTGTAGCACGTGGCCATGATCACAAAGCCGGAGGCCACCACGAGCCAGCCGGGGAAAAATTTACGTTGCTGGGACATGGATTACTCCTTGTGGTCCGCAATGTATCCGAGAGCGACGGCGGCATAAGCCGCGGCGCCGAGGGGAAGCTCGGCATCGCTAAAACGTGCCTTGGGATGATGCTGAGCAAAATGCTCGTCCGTATCAGTCACGGCAGCGCCCACGGTAAAGTACGCACTCGGGATCTCGCTCGAGATCAACGCGAAGTCCTCGCTCGCCATGGCGTGGAACAGCGGCAGGAAGGCGGACTTGGGCAGCACCGCGCCCACGTAGCCAAGCGACGCCTGCGTCATGCCGTCGTCGAGCACGAGCGGCGGAACGTCCGAAAGCGTCTCGATGGTTGCCGGCGTACGATATGTTGCGGCAACGCCGTTGACGACCTCCGCGATACGCTCCTTGAGATGAGTCATGAGCTCGACATCGAAGCCGCGCAGCGTTCCCTCGAGCACACAGGTGTCGGGGATGACGTTGGCCGCCAAGCCGCCAGCGAACTTACCAACGGTAAGTGCGACTTCCTTGGCCGCTGGCACCTCGCGGGAAATAAGCTCCTGGAGCGCCAGGTGCACATGGACGCCGGCCGTGATGGGGTCGATGCAGATCTCGGGGCTCGAGCCATGGCCGCCCTTGCCCTGAAGCGTGATGCGAAAACCGTACACGCCCGAGAGCGCCGGGCTGCCGTAGAGCACCAGGCCAAGCGGCGACTGGCTATTGACATGCATGGCAAAGGCGGCCTGGGGACGCGGGTTCTGCAGCAGACCGTCGGCGATGGCGGCGCGGGCACCCTCAAAGGTTTCCTCGCCCGGCTGGAACAGCAACTTAACCGTGGCGTTGGCGTCGACAAGCGCAGACTCGCGGGCCTTGAGCAGGCGCGCCGCTCCAAGCAACGCCGTCGCGTGCATATCGTGTCCACATGCGTGCATGCAGCCGTTCGTAGAGGCGAAAGGCTCGCCTGACTCTTCGGCAACGGGCAGGGCGTCCATGTCGCCACGGAGCATGATGACCGTACCGGCCTGTTCGTCCGTGCAGACGCCATTGCCCTGGGCCGCGGCGGCACCGGCGCCGACAAGGCCCACGACACAGGAACCATCGACGAGCGTGGCAAATGGGATTTCCATCTCGGTCAGGCGCGCTTGAATATACGCAGAGGTCTGTGGGAGGCTATTACCCAGCTCGGGCACCTGGTGTAAATCGTGTCGCCACGCAGCGAGCTCGTCTGCAAAAGCCTGAGCTTCTGCAACGAGACCGTCACCGATAGCGGCCTGCGCCGCTGCGGTGGCCTTGGGCGCTGATTGCGGTTGAAGATCGGACTGAGCTGGTGCCATAAATGCCCTCCAGTAGCGTTTTTGCAGTAAGCACTTTGATAGCGTAAAGTGCAAGGTACAACTTTAAAGGCGAGGCATAAAAAACGCCGCCCCAGGAGGGCGGCGCAACAAGTTGTTTACAATTGCGGGTGTGATTTTCGGCGCAAGAAATCGAAATGCGTCTCGCTCAAGATAATCGACAGGAAGATGAGCGCAAAGCCGGCAAGCAGGCGCGAGGTGAGCGCCTCCCCCATCAACAACACCGAGAACAGCACACCCGAGGGCGACTCCATCGAAAGAAGCAGCGAGCCCGTCGAGGCCGGGACGTGCGCCAGACCGACGTTTTGGACGAGCAGTGCCACGCACGTGCAGCCCACCGAGAGGAAAACAGCCACACCGATAAACTCCGGTGTCCATGCAGAGAGGGGCGCCTGAGTCTCGAATAGCAGCGACGTGATTAAACTCAAAACGCCATTGCCCACAAACATCCAAAACGTGATGACGTTGATGTCCATCTTGCGACCGTACTTGGCAGTCACCGCCATCTGGATGGCGAAGAAGATCGCGCCGCCCAAGGTAATAACATCGCCGGCATTGAACTCGACGCTATCGAGCGCTACCAGGCCAATACCCGCCAGGCACAACAACGCTGCACCCAGGTTATACCGGGTAAGCTTTTCACCGCTCAGGACATAGCTTGCAAACGGCACAAGGATGCAATACGTGCCGGTCAAAAAAGCGCTCTTGCCCGCCGTGGTCTGTGCCAGGCCGATCGTCTGCAAACCGTAGGCACCCCACATGAGCGCACCCATGCCAAGCCCGACGATCAGGTTGAGGGCATTGAAATGAGCGATGATGCGCTTATGGAAAATTGCAAACATAACCAGTGATGCCGGGAGAAAGCGAACATAGACCAGCTCGAACACCGGAATGGTGTCGAGTGCGTCCTTCATAGTGGTAAAGGAGTAGCCCCAGATAATCGCCACCGAAAGCAGTAGAACTTTCCAGAACAACGGCG
Organism: Collinsella sp. TM09-10AT; assembly: GCF_003436275.1. GTDB lineage: Bacteria > Actinomycetota > Coriobacteriia > Coriobacteriales > Coriobacteriaceae > Collinsella. The sequence goes on along the minus strand of NZ_QSOP01000008.1, from coordinate 48,773 downwards.
AGCGTGCGCCGGCACCCCGGGGAATACCACCCGCGCCCAAATCCTCACGGGCTACAGGGCTATCGGGCATGTTTTCGATTTCGTTGGCAGCGTATTGGGCCATGGAACATCCTCACACTCAAACTGGGCGTGGTGTCCGCACGCGTATGGCTGCGTGCCGCCTCATGGTCAAATAAAAACGGGACGCGCCGGACCCCCGGCACGCCCCGCTACTGTAGCAACAACCAGCGTTGCACCGCAATCCAGCCCACTAAAGCGTCAGCAAAGTGAACCTCGATGTTTTGTCAATGTCACGCTGTTGCACTAAATAAGCTTCGTGCTTTCAAGCTTTTCGATGATCCAGTCGTTGGCCTTGATGACCGGGCGGCGGAAGACGACGCCCAGGCCCAGCGACGGAATCAGATAGCTCGCCAAGATACCCAGCTCAACCCAGTACTCCATATGGTAGGCGCCAGCCATGGCGGCGTGCATGGCGTTGATGCCGTGGGTAAACGGCAGGAACGGGTAGATCGCCTGGAACACGGGGCCGGTCATCTCGATGGGGAACGTACCGCCTGAACCGCCGACCTGCATGACCAACAGCACGACAGCGAGCGCCTTGCCGATATCGCCAAACGAAACCGTGAGCGTGTAGACGATATTGGAGAACACGAGACTCGCGACCCAGCCCGCCAGCACAAACTGCAGCGGGTTGTCGCATTGGATGCCAAAGAACAGGATGTCGCCCGCGCACACGAGTGTCGCCTGCAGCAGGGCCAGACCTCCAAAGAACAGGTAGCGGCCCAGGTAGATCTCGTGCAGGCGCACGGGGATCAGCTCGTTGATGAGCTCATCGTCAACCGAGACCTTCATCATGGCCGCCAGTACAATCGAGCCCACCCACAGCGACAGAATCGTGTAGAACGGTGCCATGGCCGAACCGTAGTTGCGGATCGGATAGACCGGTTTGCGGTCGAGCGCGACGGGGCCGGAAAGCGACACGGCCAAACCCTCGGGATCGTTGCCGATCATCGTCTTGATCATGGCCAGGTCACCCGACATCAGAGCGCTATCAAGCTCGTCCTTAAAAGCGCTGATCTTGTCCGACGCCTCGCCCAACTGATCAGAAGCCTTGTTGACCAGCGTCGCAGCCTTGGAGAGGCCCTTTGCGAGCGAGCCAGAGGCGTCGGTCAGACCGCTCACAGCGCTATCCAAGTCACCCGAGATACCGTTCAGGGAATCCAGAACGCCCGAAATGGTCTTCTTGAGCTCCTTGGCCTTAACCGAGAACGTGGAATCGTAGTCGGACTTGGCTCCCGAGATACCCGCCTTGGCATCGGCGATGGCCTGGTCGACCTCGGCACGCGAGTTGTTGACCTCCGCCATGCCGTCCGAAAGGGACTTTGCGGTCGCCGTCAGGTCCTTCGCATTGTTGCGGTACTCCACGGCAATTCTGCCCAGCGACGTCGCAGCGGACTCGAGACCGTCTTTGAGCTTGTCATCACTCACCTGGTCGGCAAGGTTGCGGAGCTGATCGGCCATCGCATCGATATCGTCAGCACGCGTATTGAGCGCCGCTGCGGCTTCGTTGAGCTGAGACACCGTAAGGTGAACATGCTGATTCGCGGCATCGAATGCCTTCGCAAGCTCGGCGGACACGTTGTCGAACGAGCCCGCGCTTCCGTCAATCGCCGCGTCAACGGCATCGTTGGCGGCCTTGAGCGCTTCCTTGGAATCATTGATGCCGCTCTTGGCGTGCTCCATCAGCCGCTTCGTCGACTCATCAACGGTGCCCGTCTGCTTGAGCATGCCGCCCGCCGATGTCAGTGAATCGGACGTGGAGCTCAAAATGCCCGCGAGCGACGTCGCACTCGCCTGAACGTCCTGCAGGTCCTCGACCGAATCGCCCAGCGTCGAGGACAGATTGGCGATAAAGTTGCTCACCTGGTCGGTACTCATATAGTCGAGCAGGCTGGACACGGTCTTAAGGCCGATGGTCGTGATGGTCTTGGTAAAGGTCTCGTTGACCTGACTCTGGACGGCGCTCGAGCCCTTTTCAGTCACGATCTGTGCGATGGCGTTAGCCTTCTGGTTCTCGTAGAACTCGATATCGGCGTGCTTCACCTCGGTCGAGAAAAGCGTCATCATGTCGGCGCAAAACGTTTTAGGGATAACGACGGCAGCGTAGTACGCGCCCGACTTGACGCCATCGATGGCCTTATCGCGATCGTTGAGCACAACCCAGTCGAAGTTCTCGTTGCCGCGCAGGGTGGCGGTTACGTTTTCGCCCACGTTGACCTCGACGGGAATCAGATCGCTCTCGTAACCCTCATCAGTGTTGACCACGGCGATCTTAAGGTTGCCGGTGTTGCCGTACGGATCCCAGCTTCCGGCGATGTTAAACCATGCATAGAGACATGGCACGATGATCAGGCCCATCACGACGACCATGCCGATCACGGAGCGAGACACGTTTTGGACATCGCGCTTAAACAGGTGCAGGATGTTTTTCATTTATGCCTCACCTCCTTTAGAGTGCTTGCCAAGCGAGGTGGTGTCCCCGTCGTTTCCGTTTACGTTGTCAGCGCCGTCGGCATCTTGAGCCTTACGATGCGCACCGATATGCGACAGACGGCTCGTAGGCTGTTCGCCTCCCTTGGCGCCACGCTCGCTGGCGTTGAGACCAAACATGCGACGGGCGGCAGGGATGGCAGCCGTGTGCTCGCGCATCTCGCGGCGAAGGTCCTCGTCCGAAAGCGCCGAGATACGCATCTGGGTATTGAGGCTCGCACGGATGTATTCGATGTTGATGAGCCAGCCGCAGATGGCGATAACCGAAATGATCCAGATAACGAGCAGGATGATCTTGCCGTTATTGTCGATATCGAGCACCGTCGAAAGCACAAAGAGCAGAACCTGCACGCCTACCACGGCGGCAAAACCGCCCTTGATGTAGTACGGGTAGCGATGCTCAAACGCCACGGCATGATCGAGCAGCTCGCGACGGTACGAATCCGAATCGAGCATGACGCGCATGGCCGTGCGCAGCGAATAGCGCTGGCGCGGCAGGTCGTTGGACTCGCAGATCATGAGGCCCGTCGTGGAAAGCTGCTTGTCAAAGAGCAGGTTGAGGTTGAGCAGCAGCGGACGCAGCTGCAAGCCAATAAAGAGTGCGATGGCAAGGAACACGCCCAGGATGCACAGGTTGAACAGGTAGTTGAACGAATACATGCCACCGACGGTCTCGCGCAGCAGGTTGATGCCATAGGTGAAGGGCAGCAGCGGATGCAGCCATTGGAAGAAGCCGGGCATCATCTCGATGGGATACATGCCCGACGAGCCGGGGATCTGCACAATGACGAGGATGACGCCAATGGCTTTACCGATATGCTTAAACGTGGTGGACAGCGCATAGATGATGTTGACGTAGGTGAACGAAATAGCGATGCCGCCCAGTACAAAGAGCAGCGGATTGACGCACTGAACGCCAATGACCAGGTCGCCCACCGTAACGATAATGGCCTGGAACGCGCCCAGGATCACCAGCAGCAGCCAGCGGCCAAAGTAGCCCTGACGCGCCGTAAAGCTACCGATGCCCTCGCGGTCGACCTCGAGTTTATAGATAGCGATGAGCACATAGCCGCCCACCCACAGCGCCAGATTGGTGTAGAAGGGCGCGATGCCCGAGCCAAAGCTCTTGACCGGATAGATTGACTTGGACGTCAGCTCAACCGGAGATGCCATGAAATCTGCCACGTCATTGACGTCGACGTCCATGAGGTCGGCTAACTCGCCCATAGACTCAGAGGTCTGCAGCGCCGCAATGTCATTGGCGGCGGTCGCGAGCTTGTCCTGAACCTTGGCAAGGGAGGCGTCGGTTTGGGACAGCGTGGTCTTTGCCTGCTTGAGCGTGGCGTCGAGCTGCGCCAGCGTGCCGCGCGCGCTCGCTATCGTGGGAGTCATACCCGACACAATGCCGGTCAAATCGCCCGAAACGGCGGCAAAGGAGTCAAGCGCGCTCGAAGCCTTCGGAAGTGCGTTCTGACCCAGATCGGTCTGAGCCTGACCGAGGCTAGCCGTACCGGTCTGAATTGCCGCGTTGAGTGCGTTGCTCGCGTTCGAGATTGCCGTAGCGTCGTTTGCCATGGCGCTCGACTGTGCAGAAAGGCCATCCTTGATGCTCTGCAGCTTCTGGTTTTGCTCGCGAAGCGAATCGATGGTCGATACAATGCGCGCGTCAATTTCCTCGGAACCTGTCGACGTGTCATTAACGAGAATCTCCAAGTGCCCGATAACAGCCTTATTGTGATCGATCGTCGCCTGGAGAGACTCGAGCGAGTTGTCGATGCGGGTGGTCGTAGATGTGACCGTACCCGTTAGCTTGCCAATCGCAGCGTTCGCGGAGGCTGACGTCTTGGTGAGTGCAAGGCTACCTTCCGAGAGTGCCTTGGAGAGCGAGGTGATAGAGTTGCCCGCCGTGGCGCGAGCCTCGCCCAGCAGGTCGTTGCCCTGGGAGATCGCCTGCGTTAGAGAGGGCGCCTGCCCCTGCAGGCCCGCCAGCGCAGCATCGGCCGAAGCAATCGAGCTGCTCGTCTTGTCGATGGCGGTGTTCATGTCGCCGATGGAATCGCGTACTTCGCCCAGGGTATCAGACGCCTCGGACACCGAGCCCGCCAGCGAATCCCGGGTCTGGGTCGCCTTGTCTTTAAGGTCGATGCCAGCATCTTTAGCAATGCCCGCGACGGTCTCGCCCACCGTGGAGACAAACTCCGAGTTGATCTGCTCCTCGATGGTATTGGCGCCAGTGTCGGTGACCTTGGGCGCAATAGCGCTCTTCTTCTCGTTGACGTAGTACGTGAGCTTGGGCTGATGGTAATTGCCGTCGAGCATCGAGACCAGGTTATCTGAGAAGTTCTTGGGGATTACGATGGCCGCATAGTACTCACCACTCTCGACGCCCTCTTTGGCATCGGCGGCCGAATCGACGAAGGTCCAGCCCAGCTGATCGTTCTCCTTGAGCTGATCGACGACCTGGTCGCCCGCGTTGAGCTCGCCCACTAGGTCGTTCTGAGTGCCCTGATCGTTGTTGGCGATGGCAATCTTGATACCTTGGGTGTTTCCGTACGGATCCCAGTTTGCCACGATGTTGTACCAGGCATACAGCGAGGGAATGACGCACACGCCCAGGGTAACCACCAAGGCGACGGGGTTCACAAGCAGTCGCTTAATGTCGCGCTTAAATATCGCAAAGGAGACCTTTGCGTTGGATAGTTTGCTGCCGAGACTCACGCTTGGACCATCCATCCTGTCGTTGAATCGAATCGTACTATCGACAACCATTGTACGTAGGCGCTTTAGTGCCTCGCGGCACAATGGTGCTGAGTTTTGCGGGTAGCAATATACTACGAAGATGAGTTAACGTACAGTTGTACAGTATCTTAAATTTCAGCAGGTCACAAAACCACAACCCGCACAAATAAATGATCCCTTGGGGACGGAGGGATCATTCAAAAGGAAACGAGAGTGGAAAATCTCCCACTTCAAGCCCGCATTCGAGCCAAAAGTGGGAGATTATCCACTCTCGTTCTAATCTAGTTACGGGGCCGTATCCCCGAACTACATCAAGTTGCAAACAGCCGCGGCGAAGGCCACGGGGTCCTCGGGGAGGATACCCTCGACCAGCAGGGCCTGATCGTAGAGCAGGCCGGAGTACTGCTTGATCTTGTCGGCGTCACCTGCCTTCTGGGCAGCGACAAGCTTGTCAAAGACCGGGTGCTTGGCGTTGAGCTCGAGCACGCGCCGGCTCTTGGGCATGCCGTCGGGCGCGCCCTCGGGCCCCTTCTGGAGCACCTTCTCCATCTCGAGCGAAAGCGGACCCTCGGTGGTGATGCAAGCGGGGGCATCGGTCAGGCGCGCGGAGACGGCAACTTTCTCGACCTTGTCACCGAGCGCCTCCTTCATAGCGCTAAAGAGGTCCTCGTTTTCCTTGGTGGCGTCCTCGGCCTCCTTCTTCTCGTCATCGGTCGCCATGTCAAGATCGCCGGTCGCGACGTTCTTAAGCTCCAGGTGACGATCCTCGACCTCGGGCTCGGCACCATCGGCAACTGCCTTCTCGGCAGCCTCGCGAGCAGCGTCATCCTCGTAGACCTTGGGCATATCGGCAGCCACGTACTCACGCATGGCCTGGAAGGTGAACTCATCCACGTCCTGCGTCAGCAGCAATACATCGTAGCCGCGGTCGAGCACGCCCTTCACGACGGGCATCTTGGCCAGACGCTCGCGTGAATCGCCGGCGGCATAGTAGATTGCCTTCTGGCCCTCGGGCATGCCCTTGGCATACTCGGCAAGGGTGATCATCTTCTGCTCCTTGGCAGACCAGAACAGCAACAGGTCGGCGAGCTCGTCGGCCTTCATGCCGTAGCTCGAGTAGATGCCGTACTTCAGACCGCGACCAAAGTTCTCAAAGAACTTCTCGTATGCCTCGCGGTCGTTATCGCGCATGTCCTCAAGATCGGCAGTGATCTTCTTCTCGACACGCTTGGCAATGGCCTTGAGCTGACGGTTCTGTTGCAGCGTCTCACGCGAGATGTTGAGCGTCACGTCGGCAGAGTCCACGACACCGCGCACAAAGTTGTAGTAGTCGGGCAGCAGGTCGTCGCACTTCTCCATAATCAGCACGTTGGAACTGTAGAGCGCCAGGCCCTTCTCGTAGTCCTTGCTGTACAGATCGAACGGGGCGCGACCCGGCACAAACAGCAGCGCATCGTACTCAAGCGTGCCCTCGGCGTGGAAGCTGATAGTGCGCGCGGGATCGTCAAAGTCGTGGAACGTGGACTTGTAGAACTCGTTGTAATCCTTCTGCTCAACGTCGGAGCTGCGCTTTTTCCAAATCGGCGTCATGGAGTTGATGGTCTCGAGCTCCCGGTAGTCCTCGTACTCGGGCTTGTAGTCGTCGCCGGCGTCCTCGGGCTTGGGTTTCTGGCGGCTCTTGCTCACCATCATCTGAATCGGGTAGCGCACATAGTTGCTGTACTGCTGAATCAGGCTCTTGAGGCCCCACTCGGTCAGGAAGCGATCGTAGGTCTCGGCCTCGCCGTCGGCGTCGAGCTTCTCGTTCTCGCGCAGCGTCAGGATGACATCGGTACCGTGCTCAGCACGCTCGCCATCCTCGATGGTGTAGCCCTCAAGACCGTCGGACTCCCAAACGTGGGCGGTGTCCTCGCCATAAGCGCGGCTGACGACCTTCACGTGGCTGGCGACCATAAAGGCGGAGTAGAAGCCCACGCCAAACTGGCCGATGATGTCGACATCGGAGCCCTGTTGCTCGGCGTTCTCGGTCTTAAACTCCTCGGAGCCGGAATGGGCGATGGTGCCCAGATTGCGCTCGAGCTCCTCGGCGGTCATGCCAATGCCGTTATCCGAGATGGTAATGGTGCGGGCGTCTTTATCAAAGGAGACGCGAATAGCCAGGTCGCCCTGGTCGAGCTTGACGCTCGGATCCTGCAGGCTCTTAAAGTTGAGCTTGTCGACGGCATCGCTCGCGTTGGAGATAAGCTCGCGCAGGAAGATTTCCTTATTGGTGTAGATGGAGTTGATCATGAGGTCGAGCAGTTTTTTGCTCTCGGTCTTAAATTGACGCATGTGCAGTCCTTTCGCGCTACCCCCGTCCGCAAAAACGGCCCGGTTGCCCGAGCCGCATCGCAGACCTGCTATGTTCAGACTTAGATTTTATAACCCATTAGCGCGCATATATACATACGGAATCGAAAAACTGTATGTCCGAGCGCTCCAATGCGCCAATTGCCAAGGAGTGTCCCCAGCTGCCGGCAGAAAAGGAACGTCCCTATCTGCCATCTACGCGCTTAGCCATCCAGGCATGGGGCTGGCCTTCATCCTCATAGTCCACCGGGGCAATCTGCGTGTAACCCGCCTTGGCATAGAGTGGCAGCACGTATTCCTGCGCGTGCAGCTTAATAAGCTTAGCGCCGGCATCGCGTGCACACGCACCACTGGCCTCAACGATCGCACTCGCCAAACCACGACGACGCATAGCCGGCAGCACGGCGACGCGCCCCATAATGTAGGTCTCCCCCGCTGCGACGCCTTCGTCCAAGTCGCACGCCGGCGACACCGGGGCTTCCGCATCAGCCGCGCGCTCAAGCTCTTCGGGAAACACGCGCGAGCAACCGGCAAGCTCGCCGTCTACATAGAGCGTCACATGAATGCAGTTCGGGTCCTCGTCGATAGCGTCGAACTCATTCTCGTAGCCCTGCTCGTCCATAAAAACGACGCGGCGCACCAACGCCGCGTCATCAAAGCATCCCGTCTTAAGTTGGATATCCATGGCTGCCCTTTCATTCAATGAGAACGTTAGGGACAGATTTTAGCGAAAATGAGCTCCGCGCACGCTAAACTTCGCGCGAGCCTTCGCCAGGCAGTCGTAATGACCCACGTTATGGGCATCGCTCGCGATGAAGCTGTACAGGTTCTGATCGAACAGGCGCTGTGCCGGCTTTTTCTCGCGACCAAAGCGACCGCCGGCAATAAAGTCCGCCGAAGCCTGCAGCTTGCAGCCCATATCGACCAGGCGTTCCGCCACGCTTACATCCTTTTGAACCGCACGATAGCGCTCAGGATGAGCGATGATCACCTGGTAGCCACGGCACTGCAAATCGTAAATCGTGTTCTCGTATTCTCTAAACGCATACGCATCGGCATGCGTCGAAAGCTCGAGCAGGAACTCGTTGGTCCCATCGAAATGCAAGTGCTCCGCGGCATCGATACCAAGTTCAACGAGCTTTCGATGGTTGACCTCGAAGCCCATCTGGAGCGGAAAACCGTCAGCGTTATCGCGCAGCAGCTCAAAGGCATCCCACATCTTGTCGTAATCAAAATAGGGATCACGGCAGTGAGGAGTGCAAACGATTCTGGTTACACCGGCCCGCTTGGCAGCCTCGAGCATCGCCAAGCTCTCATCGAGATCGGCGGCGCCGTCGTCTACACCCGGCAAGATATGGCAATGAATGTCACGCATAGGTCGGCCCTAATCAACTAAACGTTTGCTCGGTTGGTGAAGATGCCCTTTTTGGAAGTGCCCTGACCGTCGGAGCCCTTCTTAACCTTCTTACCGTCCTTGGTGTAGTAAGAATAGTAGTACTCGCTGGTCTCGGTCTCACAGTAATTCATGACGGTACCGATGAGCTTGACCTTCTCGGACTTCTTAAGCTGACCGATGGCGTTGAGCGCCTCCTCGCGCTTGGTGAAATCCTCACGCACGACAAAAAGCGCACCGTCGGTCAGGCTGGCAATCTCGGCAGCATCGATGAAGGTGCCGACCGGAGGAGCATCGAAGATGACATACTGGAACTTAGCAGACAGTGCCTTGACCAACTTGGAAAAGCGATGGGAGACGATGATGTCGGCAGGATTGGGAATATGCGGCTCGGCATCGAGGAAGTAGAAGTTCTTCTGACCCGTCTCGACAATTGCCTGGTCAATGGAGATCTGCTCGGACAGGACTGCATAGAGTCCACCGCGGGAGCGGACGCCGAGCATATCGGCAAGGGACCTGCGACGCATATCAGCCTCGACCAGCAGGACACTCTTGCCGCTGGTGGCAATTGCCTGAGCAAGGTTAATGGAAACCGTAGACTTGCCCTCGTTGGGAATCGAGGAGGTAACGGTGATGGTGCGAATGGGGTCGTCCACGCTCGCAAAGCGGATGTTGGCCAGAAGGGTCTTGGCGGCATTCTGTACAACGAGCTTGTCGGTGTTCTTTGCCTTAGCCATGCCTATTTACCACCTTTCATAGCCGGAATTCGGCCAACAACGGGAATACCTAGGAGCTCTTCTGCCTCTTCGGCACCGCGAATGCGGGTATTGAGCATGTCTGCCAAAACGACATAGGCAACTGCGATAAAGATACCGGCGAGGAACGCGACGGCAATAAACAGCGTGCGCTTGGGGCCACTGGGGGCTTCGGGGGTCTTAGCCTCGTCGATAACGTTGATGCTCTGGGCAGCGCCGACGTTCTGAGCGACCGTACTCACCGAGCTGGCCATGGCCTTTGCGACCTCAGCCGTCTCCTTGGCATCGGTGCCGGTAACCGAAAGCGTAATGACACGCGTGGTGGTCTCGGAGGAAACAGACACCTTGTAGTCATCCAGATCGGTGAGGCCCAGTTCTTTGGCGGCGCCGCTCTTGACGCTATCGCTATCAAGCAGCGTGGCGATATCGTTGGAAAGCATCTGGCTCGCCGAGAGATCGTTGTAGCTCATCTGACCGCTATCGTCGGTCTTGGCGAGAATGTACATGCTCGTCGTCGCGGTATAGGTGTTGTCCATCGCAACGAAGGACACGATGCCCATGGCGATCGCGCAGACCACCGGAAGGGTGATGACCAGCTTGAGGTGCTTCTTCAGCAGCTGGAACAGTTCGAGAAGGGTCATGCAGCTTGCCTTTCATTTCCCCAGTTCGGATTGACAAAACTGTCCGTATGTTATCGCATCTTTTTACCGAGACCAAACTCTATACATAAGAAACAGGCTCTCCTGTAAAAATGACGGAAGCAATCGTAAAATTGCACAACAACGCCGCACCCGAAAGTCCGATGCGGCGCCTACATCATTATCTATGTTGTATCGCTATGCGAATGGCTCGTCCTGCTGTATGGGAAACGCCACCGTAATGGTGGTTCCCACGCCCAACTCGCTCGATAGATCGAGCGTGGCATGATGATACAGGGCCGCATGCTTGACAATGGCAAGCCCCAGGCCGGTTCCGCCGCGTGCCTTGGACCTACTCTTGTCCACGCGATAGAACCGCTCAAATACCTTGCCCTGTTCTTCAGGCGCGATACCGATTCCCGTATCGGCGATCGCGAGGAACGGATGGCCTTCGTCGTTGGTGCCGCACTGCAGCGTAACCGTACCGCCGGGTCGATTGTAGCGGATGGCGTTGCTTGCCAGATTGTAGATGAGCTCATCAATCAAGCGCGACACGCCTTCGATGACCACAGGCTTGGTCTCATGACTTATCGTCACATTCGCCTGACGGGCGACCTGTTCAAGACGCTGCTCAACCGTGTAGATGGCACGCGAGAGCTCAATAGGCTCCGTGGACCCAATGGGCACCGCCTCGCCTTCAGTTGCACGTTCGGCCTCGTCCAAGTTAGACAGCGTAAGGATGTCGTTGACAAGCGCTGCCAAGCGGCCCGCCTCACGATAGATGCGACCGCCAAAGTTGCGCAGGTCGTCCTCGCCCTCGACCATGCCATTTGCGATGAGCTCGGCATAGCCCGAAATCGCCGTAAGCGGCGTCTTGAGCTCATGGGTGATATTCGCCGTGAACTCGCGGCGCATACGGTCGTTGTCCGCTAGCACCGCCATTTGGCGCTTGAGTTCCTGGCGCTGCGACTCGATGCGCTCAAGCATGGGGACCATCTCGGCATAGGCGTGCTCATAGCTACGGCGTGGGTGATCCAAATCCACCTCTTGCAACGGCGCGATGATGGCACGGGACTCACGGCGCGCCATAAAAAACGAGAGTACTGCACCCGCTGCTGCGATAAGCAGCATCGGCGCCAGCATCGACAGCAAAATCGCCGCAACGCCAGGCTGGGCCTGCGCCAAGCGAACGACCTGGCCGTTATCAAGGGTGACGGCGCGATACAGCATAATCTCGTCGAGTGTAGAGCTTGCGCGCTCCGCGGAACCCGAACCACTCTCAAAGGCCTCGATGACCTCGGGGCGATCGCCATGGTTGGGCAGTGTGGAAGGCGACGCCTCGTTGTCGTAGGCAACAGATCCGTCCTTATTGATCAGCGTGATACGAAGATCCTCGCGATCGAGGCTTCGCAAGAACGGAATGGGCTCCTGCTGCTCGTCGAGGGCGGCAGCAATGAGCTCGGTTTCCTGCGCCAGATTGGCACTCGTGGCATCCGCCAAAGTGTTTTGCACAAAGAACGCACCCAGCACCGTAAACGCCACGATAACCGCCATGGCGCAGACAAAGATCGTCACAAAAACGCGGTGCGACAGCGTATGTTTTCCCTGGGGGGCGAAGACCACGGGTTACTCCTCCGATGCGGTGGCCGCGGTGTCGTCGCCTTCGGCACCATCACCGGCAGAAGGCTCGGCCAGGCGATAACCCACGCCGCGCACGGTCTCGATGGCGCTGGCATGCTCGCCCAGTTTTTGGCGAAGCGTCTGCACGTGCACGTCAACGGTGCGCGAACCGCCGTCGAAGTCCCAGCCCCACACGCTCTGCAGCAACGACTCGCGGGTAAAGACCACGCCGGGCTTGCGCATGAGGTACTCGAGCAGGTCGAACTCGCGCAGGGTGAGCTTAAGCGGCTCGCCGGCAACGGTCACCTCGCGATGGCTAGGCGAAAGCACGATGTCGCCCACGCTGAGCACATCGCTCGCCTGCTTGACCATGCCGCCGCGACGCAGCAGTGCGCGGCAGCGGCTCGCAAGCTCCATGAGCGAAAACGGCTTAGTCAGGTAATCGTCGGCACCGCCATCGAGCGCCATCACCTTGTCGAGCTCGGTGTCCTTGGCGGTAAGCATCATGATGGGCACCGTCGCCGTCAGGCGATCGGCACGCAGGCGACGCATAATCGCCAAGCCATCGGTGTCGGGCAGCATGATATCGAGCAGCACAGCATCGGGCACCCGTCGCGCCACGGCAGCTTTAAACTCGCCATCACACGAAAAGCCCTCGGCCTCGATTCCCTGCTTGCGCAGCGCGTAGACTGTCAAATCCCTGATGTTGTCATCGTCCTCGACGTAATAGATCATGTTGAACCCCTTTGCGGCCGATATGACCGCATCTTAACCCTAAAGGCACCTGTAAAAGACAGCGTCAGCCAAAACGCCCCGTCAAATAATCCGCGGTGCGCGGATCGGACGGATTCTTAAAGAGTTGCGCGGTGGGCGCGTGCTCCACCAGCTCACCCAGCAAAAAGAACGCAACCGAATCGGAAATACGCGCGGCCTGCTGCATGTTGTGCGTCACGACCACCAGCGTGCAGGTCTCCTTGAGCTCGCAGGCCAGCTGCTCCACCACCAACGTCGACACAGGGTCGAGTGCCGAAGTCGGCTCGTCCATCAGCAGAATGTCGGGCTGCACGGCAAGTGCGCGGGCGATGCACAGGCGCTGCTGCTGTCCACCCGAAAGACCCAGGCCCGACTCTTTGAGCTTGTCCTTGACCTCGTCCCACAGGGCAGCGCGACGCAGGGAGTCCTCGACCAGCTCATCGAGCACGGCGCGGTCGCGCACACCCATACCGCGAGGACCGTAGGCGACGTTGTCGTAGATGCTCATGGGAAATGGGTTGGGGCGTTGGAACACCATGCCCACGCGCTGGCGCAAACGGCAGATGTCGCAATCGCCCAGGATATCTTGACCATCGAGCGCAATCTTGCCCTCGATGCGGCAATCCTTGATGCCGTCGTTCATGCGGTTAAAGCAGCGCAGCAACGTGGACTTTCCGCAGCCCGAAGGCCCGATGAACGAGGTGATCTGCTTGTCGCGGATCTTGATATTCACGTCCTTGAGCGCATGGTGGTCGCCATAGAACAGGTCGATGCCCTCGACATCGATGCGCGTCGGCGAGGCGGCAAGATCCTCTGCCGTGGGGCGAGTCGCATCCCCAACCTCGCGCTCATGCGCGGCCTCGGCCTGCGCTTCCATGAGTTCTTCAAGCTCCGTGGGCTCCACAGCCGCAGCAGCCGTCATACCGCACACCTCCATATCGATATCAATTCAGCAGTATCGATAGTAGGAATCGCGGCTCATACGCACGTGAGCACATTGTCAAGTGTTTGTAAGGGCACGCTAGCTATGCGGCGGGCAGCTCGATGGTGAATATCGTGTGTTCGGGCGTCGATTCACATGCAACGGTACCGCCGTGTGCCGCGATGATCTCCTTGGCAATAGCAAGGCCCAAACCGGCACCACCGCGATTGGTCGCACGCGCCGCATCCAGGCGATAGAACTTCTCAAAGATCACCTTGAGCTTAGCCGCAGGGATAGGATCGCCCTGATTGATAAAGCGCACGCGCACGCCGCCATCGTCTTGGCGCCTGGCCTCAATCGTGATAGTCGAGCCCTCATAGCTATAGGCGACGGCGTTTTTCATGATGTTGTTAAACACGCGGGCCATCTTATCGCCATCCACGAGCACCGTCAGGTCCTCGCGAATATCAACCTGGGCTTCCTTATGTTGCTCGTTGAGGATGGGATAGAACTCGTCAGCCACCTGAGCCAGCAGCAACCCCAGATCAACATAGCCGCGCGTGAGCACGATATCGTGGAAGTCAAAGCGCGTGATATCGAAGAACTCTTCGATGAGTGCATCGAGCCGGTGCGCCTTGTCGAGCGCCACGCCCGTAAAGTGCGCACGTTGCTCAACCGGCAGCTCAGGAGCCTCTTGCAGCAGCGAAAGATAGCCCACCACACTGGCAAGCGGGGTGCGTAGGTCATGTGCCAAGTACGTGACCAGATCGTCCTTGCGATGAGACTCGTCACGCAAGGCCTGTTGCACCTTGCGCTCGCGATCGCGCACACGGTTGAGTGCGCCCTCGACCTCCAGGAAGTCGCCGTCGATGTTGTCCCAGGTGTCGGGGTGATCGATCAGGCGATCTTGAATACGAGCGGCCAGCACACAATCGGCATGCTGCTCGCCCTGCTCATAGCCCTGGTAGTACAGGGCGCGGCCGCAAAAGAACAGCACGCACACGGCAAGCGCCAGCACAAAGCCAAGCATGTTGAATACAAAGCCGGCATCGAACAGCACCGGCCCTTCGATGCCGCCGAGCGCCATGGCGCCAATCGCCAACGTCATGGCCCACGCGGCACCGCCAATCACCACGCAGCGGCGTACGATTTCAAATCGATCGATCAGCAAAAAGCCGACAAGCAGCACCGCCAAGATTCCAGCGATGTTATCGATGCCAATCAGCAGCAGGCTCAGCAAAAAGAGCAGCACCGTTGCAAGCGCGCGGTTGTCGACGACCGACCTCACGTATTCAAAGAGTCGATCGGGCACCTCGAATGCCTGCCTATCGTCTTTTGTCATATCCACTTCCCCACCATCAAAGGCGTTATTCGATTATGTAGCCGACGCCCCAGACGTTTTTGATAAAGCGCGGCTTTTGAGCGTCGTCACCGATCTTTTCGCGCAGGTGGCGAATGTGCACCATCACCGTATTGTTGGAGCCGGGCATATAGTCCTCGTTCCACACCGCGCGGAACAGGTCCTCCACGGGCACTACGCTGCCGCGATGCTCGGCCAGATACAGCAAGATGGAATACTCGATGGGCGTGAGGCGCACCGGCGCACCGTCCACCGTCACAGAGCGGGCGTCGCGGTTGATCTCGAGGCCGTCGAGCTGGATGATCGGCGACTCGGCCGCCTGTGCGCGGCTGCCGTAGCTGGTATAACGACGAAGCTGAGCATGAACGCGCGCGATGAGTTCCAGCGGGCGGAACGGCTTGACCACGTAATCGTCTGCGCCAAGCGAAAGGCCCTCGATCTTGTCTTGCTGGGCATCGCGCGCCGTCAGCATGATCACGGGATAGGTATGGCTGGAACGGATCGTACGCAACAGCTCAAAGCCATCGATATCGGGCAGCATGACATCCAGCAGCGCCAGATCGAACTCTTGCTCCAAGATTGCCTTGGCAGCATCGGCCCCGCTATAGGCGACCTGTACGTCAAAGCCTTCTTTTGTAAGGTAGATGCCAACTAGGTCGGCGATGGCCTTCTCGTCATCAACTACCAGTATGCGCTCGTTCATGCGTACTCCTCTCGCGCTCCATTATGCCCGAGGGGGCGCCCGTCACACACAACAAGCGTGGGTGATTAAGTCGGCCTTAAGCACCCTTGTGCCCGTTCGGGCGCGGATGTGGGCCACGCACGCACGCGATGATCGCCGATGCCGGCAAACGATATACTCTAGTTCCAGAAGAGACCATCCCGTCGAAAGCGAAATCTGTGAAGTCCCTCACCTCTTTTGCAAAGCGCTCAGCCCAGCTTGCCGCCGGCTTTGTCTGCGCTATCGCCCTTACCGCTGGCGCGCCCACCGTCGCCGGCGCCCAAGTGCTCACGACCGACAATGTCTGCGGCAAAACCGCCGATGCACGCGGCATCATGGCCGAGAATCTACCCGATATCGATGCGACCAATGCCTTCGTCATGGGCAAAGACGGCACCGTCTACTATGGGCGCGGCGCCGATGAGCAGGTCAAAATCGCCTCGATCACCAAAGTCATGACCGCAATCCTAACCGTTGAGAATTGCAAGATGGACGAGAAGGCCACGGTGAGCAACGCCGCAGCCACCGTGGGTAATTCGACCGCCGGCTTGCTCGAAGGTGACGGGCTTACCGTGGAGCAGGCGCTGCGCGGCCTGATGATTCCCTCGGGCAACGACGCCGCCATCGTGCTCGCCGAATATGTGGGCAAGAAGATCGACCCTAAGACCAAAGACGCCGAGGCCACATTTGTGAAGGCCATGAACGAGCGCGCTAAGAAGCTCGGCTGCACCGGCACGGTCTTTGAGAACCCACACGGTCTGGACTTTGATGAGTGGACTGGCGATATGCACTCAACCGCACACGACGTAGCGCTGATGATGCAGGAGGCCATGAAAAACGACACGATCCGCGAGGTCGTAGCGAGCGAGGATTCCTGGATCGAGGTCACGGGCGCCGACGGCACCGACCATTCGCATTCTATGGACACGCATAACTATTTGCTGGGCCAAGATGGCAACATCGGTGGCAAGACCGGCACTACCGACGATGCAGGCTATTGCTTTACGGGTGCCTACAACCGCGATGGCGACGAGATCTACACCGTCGTTTTGAACTCCACCACCACCGACCAGCGCTTTACCGATACCGCAATCCTTGCCAATTGGTACTACGGTCACAAGGTGACGGTCGCAATCGCCAACACGCAGGAAAAGACCGCCAACGGCAACCCGCTTATGGCGCGCATTGGTCAAACCGACTGGACTGATAAGACGATCGACGCCACACTCGCCGATCCTACGGCGCAAGCGACCGTGTTTTCCCTTGCCGGCGAGGTGACCGAAAAGGTTAGCTACGACGATCTTTCGGGCACGGTGCATGTGGGCGACAAGGTGGGCAGCATTACGCTCAAGCAGGACGGCACCAAGATCGCCGTCATGGACCTGGTTGCCGACGAGGAAGGCGCAGGGCCAAATCCCATTGAGTGGCTACTCGTGAAGCTCGACCGCCTGGGCCGCCGCATCGACAACCGCCCACTCACGGCAGAAAGCGAGACCGTCGCCAAGGCGCCCGAGGTGTAAGGTCGAAGAACAATATACTCGCTGAAAGGAGGTGTCCGAAAGGATGCCTCTTTTTTTGAGGGTTCGAATCCCCAGCCTCCTTTCTCCGCACAAAAAAGGGTCCCAAATGGGACCCTTCTTCAAATTCGTACTGGCGGAGAGCTGGGGATTCGAACCCCAGATGCCCTTTTGGGGCATACTCGCTTAGCAGGCGAGCACCTTCGGCCTCTCGGTCAGCTCTCCGTAACAGCCGTTCTATAGTAACCAAACAGCCAAGGATGAGCAAGAGGAAATTTTCTAATTGCCTAGCAGCCTTTCCTCCTTGAAAGCTTCGCCTACCCCAGCGAGCGGTTGAGGGAGCCGAGCTCGTCGTTGCCCATGGTGCGCCACATTTGGAAGATGCAACCGCGTGCCAGGAAAAAGAAGCCGTTGTCGACCAGTTGCACAGCGGCATCGGCAAGCTGATTCGTCACGGCGGACACCGGCGGCAGCTCGAGTCCAGCCTTGCGGATGGTCTCGACCGCTTCCTCGAACGTCGGAGGCTCGCTGACGCCCATCTCGTTCATAAGACCCTGCATTTCTTCCAGCGCGTTGCTGCCCGACTCCTCGCCGCGCGGCACCAGACGGTAACAAGCCAGCGCCAGGTCGAGCTGATCGCAATTCCAATAGGCAAACGCCAAGCGATAGAACAGGTAGCCGATTGCAGAACGATCGCTGGCAATACGTAGGCCGTGGCGCGCCACCTCGATAATCTCGTCAAAGCGCTCCAGACGCGCAAGCACGTTGATGAGCGCAAAGTGCGATTGCATGGACGAGCGCGCCGAATCGTAAAGATGACGCACCTCGGGCAGCACTCGTTCAAAGTCCTCTTGCTCGGCGTAAAAGCTGCAGATCTCGTGCTGGGCAAAGTACAGCGCATCGGGCGCACGAAGGATTCGCACAGAGCGGTCTTCTTCCAACACCGGTAGCACCATGCGCACCAGCTGGTTATCACAAAACTGCGTTTGAACCGGACCTGTCGCCAAAAGCTCGGCGACGGCGCACTTAGCCTCCAACTCCTCGACAAGACGGGAAAAACCTTCAAAAGCACCTGTACGGTCGACTTTTGCCTGCTCGCGCAATTCAACAACACGGGCCACGTATGGGTCATCGTCCTCTTCCATGACCTCCAACTCGTCAGCCTTATCGGCAAGCAGCAGATCGCGCAGCGCCGGCGGCAGCGTGCGATGGTCATCACGCGGACGAGCATGAACCTCCGCAGGTTCAATCGTCTCCGGAGCAGTTGACTCATACGCCTCAAGCATACGCTTGCACGGCATATCGTCCATGTCCATGCTCTCAAGATCCTTGGCGACAGGCACGCAATCGGCCAGATAGGCCGCGCGCCCAAAGAAATACGTTGCGACAACGCGCTCGCCCTGCTCACTGTCGGGAGCAGCAATCTGCACATAGCAGCGCGTGATGCAGGTGCCCGCGGCAAAGCACGCCGCCGCAAGCGTGAGCGCCACGCGCGCATCGTGCTCCGCGGCCCAGATCGCACGCGTGTCCTCTTCCAGCTCGCGCCAGGCGTCATCTTGAGCGTCGTATTCACGTTGCGGCATGGCATCCACGACAGAGTGCCCAAACCGAACGAGCATAATCCCCTCGGCAACGTTTGCCCGATAGGTATAGTCGAGCCGCGTAATCACGTTGAGCGTCTCGACGATACGCGCGAAGCGGGTGCGCACGTCCCACTCACCGCCCGGCTGACACGCCACCGTCCCCGGTTTGCCCCACGGGTTATCGCTTGAGACCGTATCGAGCAGTCGGGGAACATCGTTGGTCGTCTTGGCGATATGCCACGCATCAAAGAGCGCGCAGCCCTCAAGGCTCGGCGAGGATGCCGCGGGGACCAATCCGGCCCCAATGCGCTCAAGGATGCCGGAGAGGCGGTTGAGACAGCACTCGATCGCAAGCAGCATGTCAATCTCGTCCTGGTCCAGCAGGCTGCGATCAAAATTGAGATAGAAAAGCTTTGAGCGATCGATGCGAGCCAGGCTCATCTCGGACTTAGCGGCGATGGTGCGCAAGCGGGGCAAGTCAATTTCACTCATAAGGGCGGCGGCATAGCGCTCGATACCGCTCGGATTCTCGGCATGGTCAACGCGGTAAAGCAGCGTCTCGATAGCATCAGGGAGCGGTGCCGTGTTAAAGCCCAAAAACACCTCGACCGGCTCGGGCAACTTTACGAGCTTGATCTTGTCGATAACATTTTGCATACCCTCGTCGAGTCCGCCGGCGTCCGCCGTGCTCGCAATGGCATTTTCGGAGTCAGCGAATATCACGTAGCGCAGGAACATCGATGCCATGAACTCGCCGTAAGGAAGGGAGCGGGTCGAATTCCATGTCTCGTGGTCGGACTGCTCGCGCATGGGGCCTTCGGGAGAGCCGACGGTTCGCGCGCACGCGCGCATTGTGCCGTTGGCTCCCCGAACCACAATCTCACCAATACCGGAGTCCGACTCGTCAAGGACCAGTTCCATGTCGGGATCGTTGGGCAGCGGAGTCTCGCTAACGGGGCGGTCCACCTTGTACACCTCGCCCGAAACGCTTACGTAGCCCAAAAGCGACACATGACTTTTGCCAACGAATTCGACGACATAGCAAGATTCATGCTGATCCTCGCCAAAGAGTTTCCAGACCACGCCATATGAGCGTCCCGCAGGCTGCTCGGGCATCGCCGGAAAGCGCTTTTTGGGATCGAGAAACCTGAGCTTGTATGTCGGACGCTCTGCCACGAAGTATCACCCTGATCGGTCGCTTGAAGAAGGAGTGGTCGCGAATAAGTCGCGACATCTACTCGGAATCTTACACGAGTCGACAGGAAATCGTCCGCTTTACGCCAGCGCCTCGACCGAGGTTCGAATCAATGCGGTGTTTACGTAAAAGAAAAGCCCCCGTTGCCGGGAGCTTTAATCTCAAATGGTGCGGCGTATAGGATTCGAACCTATGACGTTCTGATTCGTAGTCAGACCCTCTATCCAGCTGAGGTAACGCCGCAACTTGTTGATTATTATGCACAGGGACTGAATAATGGTCAAGCATTTTTTCAAAAAAAGTTATCGAATTTGATTTTTAATCATTTGGAGGGCTTGGCGCGATCTTCGACGCATCGCGATATAAGAAAAGCCTCCGTTACCGGAGGCTTTAAAGTTCAGTTGGTGCGGCGTATAGGATTCGAACCTATGACGTTCTGATTCGTAGTCAGACCCTCTATCCAGCTGAGGTAACGCCGCAACGCACGGATTATTATGCACGCGACCCCCCGATGGGTCAAGCGACAATTAGAAAAAATTTTACGGAGTGATAATTAAGTTGTTCGTGCCTCGACCGAGGTTCGAATCCATGCGGTGTTGCCATAAAAGAAAAGCCCCCGTTGCCGGAGGCTTCAAGTTCAATTGGTGCGGCGTATAGGATTCCGCGCATCCGCTGCGCGGATCCGCGCCGGCTTCGCCCGCCTGCCGGCGTGCTCGCCCGCTCGCTACGGACGCTCCGCGTCCGCTTCACGCTCGCGCCTCGACCGAGGTTCGAATCCCTGTCTGGTCTCCAAAAAAGAAAAGCCCCCGTTGCCGGAGGCTTCAAGTTCAATTGGTGCGGCGTATAGGATTCGAACCTATGACGTTCTGATTCGTAGTCAGACCCTCTATCCAGCTGAGGTAACGCCGCAGCGCAAAACATATAAAACCACTTTAGCTTATTGGAGTCAAGCACAATCTCAAACTTTTTTGTGGAACGCAGTTTTGTCATGCTGCTCCGCATATACCGTCGTTCCCCGTACGATCGATTGGCTTTTCGATCACGTCAAACTTAGCATCAAGTTCCCTCAGGAGCGATCTCACCCGCTGGGCACAATCATAATCGGCAAACGAGATACTCAACATGCGAGCAACCTGGTTAGATGTCCGGACCCCATAGAAATGCTCCAGGGCCACAAGCCCCTCGTGCGCCACAAACGTCTCAACCACATGCGGCGACTCCTCGTAGCACCATTGGGTCAACGGACCCTCGCTCGTCTGTCGAACCACCAGGCCACCCATGCCAGACGGCTCACACGTCACAAGCAGGTACTCCCCGCCCTCGTCGCTCTCAAACAAAACCACCCGATCATCAAACAGCTCCATCGCGTCCCCTTTCTCTCGCTCTTATTTAGCAAAAGCATAGCAGGTAGATGGCTGTATACAGAACAGTTGTTCGTGTGTTTTCTATTGAGCTGTCCGCACAGCATGGTATGGCCGCACACAAAAAGGGCACCCCAAAAAGGAGTGCCCTAGCAAATCGCTTATGCAGCCAATCTACGCGACCGGCTCGATCTTCTCGAGGCCGCCCATGTAGGGACGCAGAACCGCGGGGATCGTGATGGTGCCGTCAGCGTTCTGGTAGTTCTCCAGAATGGCTGCCATGGTACGGCCAGCCGGCAGACCGGAACCGTTGAGGGTGTGCAGATAGCGCGAACCCTTGAAGTTCTCGGGGTCGCGATACTTGATGTTGGCGCGACGGGCCTGGAAGTCACCGCAGTTGGAGCAGGAGCTGATCTCCTTGTAGGCGTTGTAGCTCGGCAGCCAGACCTCGACGTCGTAGGTCTGACGGGCAGAGAAGCCCAGGTCGCCGGTGCACAGGCTAATCACGCGATACGGAAGACCCAGCTGCTGCAGCAGGAACTCGGCCTCGGCGGTCATGCTCTCGAGCTCCTTGTCGGACTCCTCCGGCTTGGCAAACTTGACCATCTCGACCTTGTCGAACTCGTGCTGGCGAATGATGCCGCGGGTATCGCGACCAGCGGAGCCGGCCTCCTCGCGGAAGCAGGGGGTGAAGGCGGTGTAGCGGCGCGGCAGGGTATCGGCGTCGAGGACCTCACCGGCGTGCAGGTTGGTGAGCACGACCTCGGCGGTGGGGATCAGGAAGTTGTCGCCCGAGACGTGATAGGCGTCGTCCTCGAACTTGGGCAGCTGGCCCGTGCCGAACATGGTCTGACGCTTGACGACGATGGGCGGCCACCACTCCTTAAAACCACGGCTGGTGTGCGTATCGAGGAAGAAGTTGATGAGGGCGCGCTCAAGACGGGCGCCGGCGCCACCGAGAACGGTGAAGCGGCTGCCGGAGAGCTTGTTGCCGCGCTCGAAGTCAAGGATGTCGAGGTCGGTGCCCAGATCCCAGTGCGGCTTAAAGTCGAAGTCGAACTCGCGCGGGGTGCCCCAACGACGGCGCTCGATGTTCTCGTCCTCGTCCTTGCCGTACGGCGTGGCCTCGCAAGGAATGTTGGGCAGGTGAGCCATGAAGTCGTACTGCTCCTGCTCGAGGGCGGTGCGGCGCTCGGCCAGACCGTCAATCTTCTCGTTGACGGCGCGCACGGCCTCCTTGGCGGCCTCG
The DNA here is from genome assembly GCF_003436275.1 of Collinsella sp. TM09-10AT. Lineage (GTDB taxonomy): Bacteria > Actinomycetota > Coriobacteriia > Coriobacteriales > Coriobacteriaceae > Collinsella. The sequence goes on along the minus strand of NZ_QSOP01000008.1, from coordinate 26,068 downwards.
GCCTCGTCCTTCTTGCCCTCCTTCATCAGGGCGCCGATCTTCTTGGACTCGGCATTGCGCGTGGCTTGAAGTTCCTCAACCTCGGTGATGACGGCACGACGCTCGTCGTCGAGCTCAAAGAACTTCTCGCGATCCCAAGACGTCTGGCGGTTAGCCATGGCGACATCGATGGCATCGGGGTTCTCGCGAACAAACTTGATATCAAGCATTAGATCCTCCGGCGATATACATTCCATTTAGGTTGCAACCTTGTACATGTATGGGCAAGTATATACTTATGAGCGTTTACGACCCAACTCAACTACGCAAGAAGGCACCCAATGGACGCAGTTTTTTCCTTTTTGTTTGGCACCCGCACCGGTTTTGCCATCCTTTTCGCCGGCGGCATCCTGCTGTTTGCGATTATTGCCTTTGTAATGGAGAAGCGCACCCATAAGATGTATGTCGACCGCGGCCCCAAGTCCGAGGACGAAGAAGACAGCTTCTGGGACTAACCTGCCAAAAAGGGACAGGTTTATTTTGGTCGGTTTTATCTGGGCAAACGCAAGTGCCCCGCAACTGGAATTGAGCCAGTTGCGGGGCACTTTTCGCTAAAAGGACAAAACCGCAGGAAAAACCTGCCAAAATAAACTGTCCCTTTTTTGGTCGGTTTTACTGGAGGGTTGCGTCGATTGCCTTGACCAGGGCGCTGCGCATGCCGGCGTCCTCGAGTGCAACGACGCCCTTGATGGTGGCACCGCCGGGCGAGCATACGGCATCCTTCATCGCCGCAGGATGCTGGCCAGTTGCAAGCTGCAGCTTTGCCGTACCCAGCACCATCTGGCTCACAATGCGATAAGCATCCGCACGCGGGATACCGTGCTTGACCGCCGCATCGCCCAGGGCCTCGATTGCCATGGCGACAAACGCCGGAGCGCAACCACCCACCGTGCCGCCCACAAACAGCAGGCTTGTGTCGAGCTCGACGACAGCGCCAAGCTTACCGAGCAGGTCGAGCACCACAGCACGCTGCTCGTCGTTAAGCGTCGAAGCCTTCTCGCAGGCGATGACGCCCTCGCCCACCGAAACCGGCGTGTTGGGCACCGTCGAGATATGCGCGACGCCCGGCAGGACCTGCTCCCACTTGGCACTGTCCCAGGTCCAGGCAACCGACAGAACGACCTTTTTGGCAAGAGCATCCTTGAGCGGGGCGAATACCTTCTCGATCATGTACGGTTTGACCGCAGCGACCACGATATCGGATGCGGCGACAACCTCGGCGGCATCGTGGCAGGCGACCATGCCGCGCACCTCGCAACGCTCAACCAGTGCGTCGTAGCGACCCGCGCAGGCGCACATGTCGCTCGCAGCTACACCGGCAGCGATCCAGCCATCGGCCATAGCGCTCGCCATATTGCCAAAACCGACAAATCCAATCTTCATATCGCATAGTCCTTTCAGACACATTCCTCAAAACGAAAGGTATTGTCCCACGCCATTGTTTCGTATTGCCGACCTATTTGTGATACGGCTCGCCACGACTGATCTTGCAGGCACGGTAAATCTGCTCCAGCAGCACCACACGCGCCAGGTTATGCGGCAAGGTAATGCGTCCAAAGCTGAGCATCTCGTCGGCTCGTGCGCGCACGTCATCGCTCACGCCGTCCGAACCGCCGATTACAAAGGCAATGTCGCTGCTGCCTCGCAGCATAAGATCGTCGAGCCTCGCCGAAAACTCCTCGCTCGAGCGCTCCTTGCCCTCGATAGCCAGCAGGATCACATGCGCTCGAGATGGCAAGGCGGCAAGAATCGCCGCCCCCTCCTTGTCGCGCGCGGCATCCACGCCGCCCGCCTTAGCCGGGTCGATATCGGCCACCTCGCGGATATCCACCTTGGCATAGGCACCTAGGCGCTTGGTGTACTCAGCGCACGCGTCCTTCCAAAAGCGCTCCTTGAGCTTACCGACGCAAACGACGGTGTATTTCACGCGCGTCTACTCCTTCGAATCGTTTTGAACTTTGCCGGCGGCCAGCATCTGCTCGAACATCGAGGCCGACTGCGAAAAGTCGCTCGGCAGCACGACCGTCGAGGTTTTACCCGTGCGAGCGAACTCCGTCATCATCTCGGACCACTGCGTAAACATGAACAGTTGGTTGGCCTCGTCATTGCCGACACCCGTCTCCTGGATGATCTCGAGCGAATCTTTGATACCCAGCGCGATGGCCTTGCGCTGGTTGGCGATGCCCTCGCCCGCCTTTTCCATAGCCTCGGCCTCGGCGGTCGCCTCGGTGACGCGCTTGATGCGGTCGGCCTCGGCGAGCTCCTGCGCGGCAGCGCGCTTGCGCTGGGCAGCGTTGATGTCGTTCATGGAGTTCTCAACCTCGGTCGGCAGTGCGATTTTGGTGATGAGCGTCGACACGAGGGTGAAGCCGTAGGCGGCCATCTGCTCGGAAACGGTAGCGTTGACATCCTTGGCGATGTCATCCTTCTTGGCAAAGACCTCATCGAGTGTGTAGACGGGGATGGAGGAGCGCAGGGCGTCGGTGATGAAGTCGCGCATCTGGTCGACGGGCTCCTGCAGCATGTAGTAGCTCTTGTAGATGCCCGAATCTGCCGGGCCGGCGCCCATGTCGTAGCTCACGTGGTACTGAGCGGAGACCTCAAGACCGATGGTCACGTTGTCCTGGGTCTTAACGTCGATGCCAAAACCGTTTTTCATGGTGCGCAGGCTCACCGTGGCGGCCTTGCGGTCGATCACGGGCACCTTCACGTGGAAGCCCGCGTTGACGATACGGTTGAACTTACCCAAGCGCTCGATGATTACGGCGTGCTGCTGTTCAACGACATAACAGGCGTTGGGGAGCAGCAGCAACAGGATGATGATGGGAATCAAAAGGCTGGTAAGGGCGGCGATGATACCGGAAAACAGCATGGTCTCTCCTCTGATAGGCACACGTTGGTACTAGGATACCCGTCCAAGGAGATCGTGCACAACAAAAAGAGCTCCCATTGCTGGGAGCTCTTTCAATCCATGGTGCGGGCGAAAGGACGTCCGCCTATCCGCTGCGCGGATCCGCACCGGCTTCGCCCGCCTGCCGGCGGACTCGCCAGCTCGCTAAAAACGCTCCGCGTTTTCTTGACGCTCGCTCCTTCACAGGTTCAAGTCCCTGCGATGGGCACATAACAAAAAAGCCCCCATTGCTGGGAGCTCTTTCAATCAATGGTGCGGGCGAAAGGACTTGAACCTTCATGGGGTTGCCCCCATACGGACCTGAACCGTACGCGTCTGCCAATTCCGCCACGCCCGCGTGCAGGAATTAGAATAACGGAGCGCCATCGCGAACGCAAGAACTATTTTTGAAAAAGTTTGCAGGCATTTTCCCAAGCGGCTTGCGCGATTGTTTCGGCGTCCTCACCAGTGCGATCGACACGGTCGTTAACCAGCGCGTTTGCCGTAATGGAGATCATTGCGGGCTCGCATTCAAGACCGCGGATGGGCTCCGGAGCCATATACGGGCAATCCGTCTCGAACAAAATGCGGTCGAGCGGGGTCGCCGCAAATGCCTCGCGCACGTCGTCGTTGCGCTTAAAGGTGGCCGCACCACCATAGGCGATATAGCAGCCCAGCTTCACAAAGCGCTCCATCGTGGCGCGGTCCTCGCCAAAGCAGTGCAGCACACAACCGGCCTGGGGCACGCCCACCTCACGAAGCACGTTGTACGCATCCATATGCGAGGTGCGCTCCCCATCCGAGTCCTCGTGCCGCAGGTGCAACTCCACCGGCACGTTACGGCACGCGGCAAGCTCGAGCTGGCGCGCCATGCAGTCAATCTGCACGTTAAGAGGTGCCGGCGCGATATCGTCATCATAGTCCATGTGGTAGTCCAGGCCGATTTCGCCAATACCGGCGCATAAGGGGTCATCGAGTGCGGCAACGACCTGTGCGTGAACGTCGTCGGTATAGTCCGGCGCGCCATACGGATGCACGCCGGCAAGATACTTGATCTGCGGGATATCCTGCATCGGCAGAATCTCGCGCGTCAGCCAGTCGCTATAGTCCGTCACGCTGCGCTTATCGGCAATGGGATCGAAGACCGTCACCAACAGGTCGATGCCCGCGGCTTTGGCGCGCACGAGTGTCTCGGGCACTTCTTTGCCCCAAAACGAAAGCAGATGCGCATGCGTGTCAGCAAGCGGTGCCAAGGGCACGGGACAAGCAACTGTCTTCTTTTTCTTGGTAAACGTCACGCGTTCGGCATTAGGCATCATGGATTAGCTCCTGGGCCAGACGGACAAAGTCGGCAACATCAAGCGTCTCGGCGCGCGTGGTGGGTGCGATACCGCAAGCCTCAAAGGCGGCATCGAGCACGTCCTTGGCAAAACCGTTGGCGCTCATGGAATTGCGGATGGTCTTGCGACGCTGAGCAAATGCAGCGTCAATCACGCAGGCCACAAATTCGCGATCGAGTTCTTCGGGCACCACACCGTCAACACGGTCGATACGCACGACGGCCGAGTCCACGTGCGGCGCCGGCATAAAGCAACGCGGCGGCACCTCAAAGCGACCCGTCACCTGCGCATACAGGCCGAGCTTTGCCGTATAGCCGCCATAGGTCTTGTTGCCCGGCACTGCGGCAATGCGATCGGCAACCTCCTTTTGCACCATGACGACAGCGCGCTTAAGCGCGGGCATCGTCTGGAAGAACTGAAGAATGATCGTCGCCGCCACGTTATAGGGCAGATTCGCGACAAACACCGTGGGTTCACCACCGGCGGCCTGCTCAATCTGCTCCGGCGTCACCTTGAGCGCATCGCCCATGATAAAGCGGAAGTTGGCATAGTCGGCGGCGTGGGCATCGAGCACCGGCTCAAGCTCGGGATCGGCCTCAATGGACGTAACGCACGCCGCTTCCTGCAGTAACGCAAGTGTCAACGTTCCACAACCCGGACCCACCTCGAGTACGCGCTCGTCACCTGCAAGCTCGGCAAGCTCGCAGATACGCTCGATCACATGATTGTCGATTAGAAAGTTCTGGCCCAGGCGATGCTTGGTCGCAAGGCCAAACTCCTCCAGCAGCTCCCTGGTGGCCGTGGGGTTTGCCAAAGGCGAAGTTGTCATGGTTGCCTCCTTAGCATGATGGCGGCGTCTTGAAACAAAAGGGCATGGACCGTGGCGGCCATGCCCTTACAGCTAAACAGCAAATTGCCGATATGGCGCTCGCGCGGTCTCTACGCCAGACGCGGGAACAGCGGATCGCCCTTCTCGACGGGCTGACCACCAGCAAGCAGGCCCCAAGCGCAAATGCCCTTGAGGTCGTCGCTCGCGGCCTCGCCCTCACAGGACAGGCGGCGCAGAGCCTCGACAGAAGTCTGAGGCATGAGCGGCATCAGCAGGTGGGCGGCGATGCGGATGGCCTCGAGCAGGTTGTAAATCACAAATGCCAGCTCGTCAGCCTTGGCCTCGTCCTTGGCAAGCGCCCAGGGCTCGGAGTCCTCGATGTAGTGGTTGGCGGCATGGATGAGCTCCATGACCTCATCCTTGGCTCCGCCGTAATCGAGCATGTCCATCTTGGCCATGTAGCGCTCGACCAAACCGTCGGCAATCTTTGCCAGCGGGTTATCGAACGCGTCGGCAGACGCCGGTTTAGCCGGGGCGCAGCCGTCAAAGTACTTTGCGCTCATGTTGAGCGAGCGCGAAATGAGGTTGCCCCAGCTGTTGGCCAGATCGGCGTTGTAGACCTGCTCCATGCGATCGAAGCTGATGGCGCCGTCGGTGCCGGGGACCACGTCGGTCATAAAGTAATAGCGATAGCCCTCAACGCCCAGCATGTCGATAACGTCCTGCGGAGCGATGGCGTTACCGCGGCTCTTGGACATCTTCTCGGCCTTGCCGGTCTCGGCATTGCGCACGGTCAGGAAGCCGTGGGCAAAGACGTGCTCGGGCAGGGCCTCGCCGATGGCCATGAGCATGGCGGGCCAAATGACGCAGTGGAAGCGGATGATGTCCTTACCCACGATGTGGAACTGCGCGGGCCAGCGATAGGCCAGCTCGGCACGCGCCTCGTCGGTGTCGACACCGTAGCCGACGGCCGTCATATAGTTGAGCAGCGCATCGAACCACACGTAGGTCACGTGACCCTCGTCAAACGGGACCTGAATGCCCCAGTCAAAGCTCGTGCGGCTCACGGAAAGGTCGTTAAGGCCGCCCTCGACAAAGCTACGTACCTCGTTCATGCGGAACGCAGGCTCGACAAAGTCGGGGTGCTCGTCATAGAGCTTGAGAAGCTTGTCCTGGAAGGCGGAAAGCTTAAAGAAGTAGGACTCCTCCTGCACGCGCTCAAGCGGACGGTGGCAGTCGGGGCATAGATGCTGGCCGACGCTGCCGTACTCCTCGTCGCCCTTCTGGACCTGCGTATCAGTGAAGTAGGTCTCGTCAGGCACGCAATACCAACCGTCGTAGCTGCCCTTATACAGGTAACCGGACTCCTTCATGCGCTCCCACAGATACTGCACGGCATGATGCTGGCGCGGCTCGGTGGTGCGGATGAAGTCGTCGTTGGAAATCTCGAGCTTGCTCCAAAGCTCCTTGAAGTGCGGGGCCTGGCTATCGGTCCACTCCTGCGGCGTCATGCCATGCTTGGCTGCGGCCTCGGCGACCTTCTCGCCGTGCTCGTCCATGCCGGTCAGGAACTTGACGTTATAGCCGGCGGAACGGCGATAGCGAGCCTGAACGTCGGCGATGATGGTGGAATAAGCCGTGCCCAGGTGCGGATCGGCGTTGACGTAGTAGATGGGCGTCGTGATAAAGAACGAAGGCTTGCTTTGATCCATGGGGTTTGTCCTCCAGAAAAACGTTGCATACAGAGGATGATTCTAGCGCAAGGGCTGGATATCCTCCATCTATTGCATATCGAGCACCATGGCATAGACATCGCGCTTGCGGCGCGAATACTTCTGAGACAGGCGCTTGGCCACCGCAGACGCGGGCTCCCCCTCCTCGAGCGCGGCGCGGATATCCTCGCGCAGGGCCTCGTCGGGATCCGCTACCGCAGCGCCAACCGGCGCGATGCCGGCCTCCTCATCCTCGCTCGGCGGCGCGATGACCAGCGCAATCTCGCCCTTTACCTCGCCGCGAGCACGCAGCTCCTCGGCAAGCTGGTCAGCGGGCCCGCGCAAGACCTCCTCGTGCAGCTTGGTGAGTTCGCGGCAGACGGCAACCTCACGCTGGGGAAAGACCTCCGCCACGGCCTCGAGCGTCGCCACGATGCGATGTGGAGACTCGTAGAAGATGAGTGCGCCGGGCACCACGGCAAGGCGCTGCAAACGGCGCACACGGTCGCCGTGCTTTCGGCCCAAAAAGCCCTCGAAGAAAAAATGCTCGCAGGGAATGCCGGACGAAACAAGCGCCGTGACGCAAGCAGAGGGCCCGGGAATAACTTCGACGGGCAAATCGGCCTCACGCGCCGCCTCGACCAGCGCCTGGCCGGGATCGGACACGCTCGGCATGCCGGCGTCCGAGGCAAAGGCGAGGGTCTCCCCCGCCAGCAGACGGTCGACCAGGCCGGCAGCGCGGCTAGCGATCACATTCTCGTCGCAACGGACAAGCGGCTTGGAAATGCCCAGGTGCATCAGCAGCTTTGACGTCACACGCGTGTCTTCGCAGCAGATGACATCGGCAGCGGCAAAGGCCTCGCCAACGCGCGGGGACAGGTCACCCAGGTTGCCGATGGGCGTGCCGACCACATAGAGTTTGCCCGTATGGGCGCTGTTTTGCGTCATATCAACCTATTCAATCATGCCGCGCTCGAGCGTACCGAGCGCCGCGCGGGCGTCCCATGCTGCAATGCGCTTCTCGGTCTTCCACGTTTGGAAGAACCAACCGGCAGCCGGCGCAAACGAAGCCAGCTGGTTGGCGATAAACACGCGCTCGTAGGCATTGCGGCCCTCGGGCGTAACCGACGAGTTGGCAAAGATCGCCGCGCCCGACCATTCGCCCACCAGCACGGGGAACCCAGTCGAAATCGCTTCTTTAAGCTCGCGCTTGTTACGCGAAATCGCCGTCGTCAGCCCGCGAGGGCTCGTGATGTCGAGCGCATACTCGTCGCGGTAATGGTACAGGTGAAGGTCCATGTAGACGTTCTTGTACTTGGCGCCGCGCATAAAATGCTTCCACTCGCTGGGATGCCCCGACGACGAGAAGACGACGATCTTATCCTCGGGCATATACGAACGGACGAGCTCGTAGGCATCGCGATAGAAATTGCGCAGGTAGTGAGCGGGAATGCCATCCGTCATGGTGAAGAGGCTCTTGCGAACGCTCATCTGCGGCGTGTCCAGCAGCTCAATGCCCAGCAGGCTCTCGGCCTCGCCATAGCGATCGGCCAAGCGCTCGAGCACGTCGAGTGCGACATGACGGCCGTTGGTGGACGAATGCCACTCGGCAACAGCCTCCGGCGTGGTGGGCGAATCGTTGGAATCGCCCTGGCCACCGGGCACGGTTGCCAGATCGAGCAGCACGCGGATGTCGTACTTGGCAGCCCACTCAATTGCACGGTCGATGTAATCGACAACCGATATGTAGGAGGCATCGGACTCCTGTGAGCCAAAGGCATACCAGGGCACCGGCAGACGCACGGCATTGAGACCGATCTGCGCCATGCGGCGAAAATCGTCCTCGCTCACAAACGTCTCGTAATGGCGGCGCATGCGCTCGTTATAGGCGGCGGTACCCATGGCCTCCTGTAGCTCAGCCGCGTTGGATGCACCGGTCGCCGCGTACAGCGACGGGGTCACCCAAGGCTCGGGAATAAACCAGCCAGAGAGATTAACGCCGAGTATCCTCTCCATCACTGCCCCCTTCGGATCATGCAGGTCGAACCCGCATCGTATTGCATAGGATAAGTATCGTTTTGAGTATACCCGCGTGTGCGGACAGGCGACCGAACGGTCTGTAAAGTGACGCGAAAGTGGGAGGAATGTCTGGGGCGGGCGGGCTCGGAATGGTGCGACGAGGTGTGTACGCGCGCCGGAGGCAGGCACCGGAAAGTGTGTCCCGTTCTGAGCCCTTATTCTGGGACGCAGTTTCCGCAGAACCCTACATAAAAGAAAAGGACCCCTTTGCAGAGGTCCTAGTCAATTCAAGGTGGCGGGGAAGGGAATCGCGTCCGCGCGCTGCGCGGACGGACCGCTGCGGCGCTTACGCGCCTTGCGAGCTGCGCTGGCAAACGCTTACGCGTTTACTCAGCTCCGCGCCCTCACGGGGTTCGATTCCATGTGGGGGCTGCATAAAAGAAAAGGACCCCTTTGCAGAGGTCCTAGTCAATTCAAGGTGGCGGGGAAGGGAATCGAACCCCTGACACGAGGATTTTCAGTCCTCTGCTCTACCAACTGAGCTACCCAGCCATTTGAGGTGTGCCTTGTTTCAAGGCTTGATTAGTATAACCAAGGACGCGTTCCGGTCAACCGAGAATTTTAAAAAAGTTTTTGAGCACAGCCTCGGTTCTATAAATCGGCACGTCAGAGACATCAGCCGGCAGCAAGAAGTTTTTCGCTCAGAGCCGCACGGGCAAACTCACTTGGCGTCATCCCCTCGGCAGCCGCCCGTCGACGAATGGCCTCCTTCATTCCCAGAGGAATCTTGACCGACAGCGTTGCCGTCCCCTCACCTGAGAGCGGGGGCCGTCCAAGCACGATCCCACCAACGGTGTGTTCGCCATCCGGAAACTCTCCGCGCTCGTACGACTCACACCACGCGTCAATCATTTCATCCGTTACAACCTGACCATTAGCGGCCGTATACGTCTTGCCCATCATCGACCCCTTTGCCGAGCCTGTTCAATCTCCTGCCAAACTTACCCAATTTCGTATGACGAAAGTCCGCTGTCGCCAATTCTTAAGTCGGCACGCGTTGGAGAGCAGGGGTCGAAACAATGATTGAAGAGCGTTCTAGTGCGGCCCAGGCGCCGGGGTAGGAACACATACGCCAGGGACATACGTTTTCGTAGCGCGCGAGGATATTGCCGTCGCGATCGATGAAGGCGATGTCGATGGGATAGGCCATAAAACACGTGTGGACCGAAGAGCAGCGTGGAAACGCCATGACGAGCGGCAGGCCGTTGGCGGCAACCGGACGCCGTCCCAGCATGCCGCGCAGGCGCATGACAAACGACTCCGCCACCGCAAACTCGGCCGGCGTCCAACCCAGCCTATTGAGTGCCCGCGCGTAGGCGATGTAGGACGAGACCGCGGTCACATGACCACCCCCGGGCGCCATGGATCGACCGTCACCGCGCGCTCGTGCGACAACGTTGTCGGCGCCCCCAGCGGAACGCCAGCGATGCTGAGAGAAGTCGGCCACGGCTCATAGTGCATGGTGCAGGTGTAGGTCCTAAACGTACCGGATAGGGAGAGCAGGCCACCATCCGATGCCTCCGCGCCTTGCTCGCTCGACACTTCGATCTGCAAGTCATAGCCTTTCATGGCATTCAGAATTTGAGTCTGAACCGTCGCCGAGGCATCGGCAGAGCTTTCGTCGCCCTCCCCCTCCGACGCCACGGCGTGCGCCAACACGATGTCGGGCACCACGCGGTCGAAGCGCGCGACAGCGCTGGCAAAGATCATGACGTTGTATACGATGAGTGCCAGCACCAGCAAAACGGGCGTAACCACTGCCATCTCCACCGTCGCTTGGGCGCGCTCCTCGCGCAGACGCATGCGGATACTCATTACGACCCACCGCCCAGAGCGCCAACCAGCGTGGCGACATCGACGGTAAGCGGGATGGAGCCGCCGCCGGGCAGAGGAATCTCCGCAAGTGTGAGCACCGTACCGCTGATGGTGCGTTCGACTTGATATTCCAACGCCTCGCAAAGCGCCTTGGGATCGGTCACGCCCAACGGAATACTTCGCAGCTTGTCTTGCGCTTGAGAGAGACCGGCAATGTCAGACCCCGGGCTCTTAATGACGTTGGCGGAATCGGTCAGCACTGGCTTTCGCAGGCGCAAGTCGCACGGTTCCAGACCCAACGCCGCCACGGACGCCGAAACGGTATCGCCGAGCCATGATGCGATGGAGCCCAACGCGCCGCTGCCCCCTCCTAGGCCTTTAATCATCTCGTCCATAAGTTCGTCGGCCGAACCTTGGATATCACCGTATCCTACGAGCAGCCGTCCCCAAACATCCATGACGCCGTCGAGTACGCCGGCAACGCCACCCGAGCGTTCCTTCAATGTTGAGAAAAATCGCGAAAGCACGTTGTTTTGCGCCGTCGCCTCATCGGGCGCCAGCACCGCGGCAGAGATGGCACCGCGACTGCCAAGCTCAACCGCCGTGTTAAACGAAGAGTTAAGTTGATCGGGGCTGGCAATATCACCCGAAACTGCAAAGGCGACTACGCCGTTGCGGCCAGGTGGGGCGATACGCGGACGCTCGCCCGAAAGCGCTTTGATGGCCTGGTCAAACGCATTGCTCGCACGGTCGGCCTCATCCTCGGTCTGACGCATGAGCTCAAGCTCTTTGTTCCGACATTTGACGTATTCCTCCAAGGCCTTTTTGAACTCGTCGAAGTGATATTCGAAGCCGTTTTCGATAGAGGTTGAAGGCGCCGCAACAGCACCAAGCGACGAAACGCCAAAATGGCATTTGCTGCATTTATCCTGTCCATCGTAATCGGCAACCGAAGCAAATCCGCTCGGCGTCCCTTTCTTATAGTTAGGGCAGGTCGTCCCGTAATGCAGATACGCCTTGTCATCGTTCACGCTCGTCGGCCACACCGCATCGGTATAGAGCTCCGTCGCCCGAACCTCATCAGAGTTGCGCGGCAGCAGCGGAATATAGGAGGAAACCCTGTCTCCGTTCTCGGTTATATGTGCCCGATCGACCTCCGCGCTCGCATAGGTATAAAACGCCTTACGCGCCGCAGACTCTGCCTTCATCTCGACACTCGAGCCGTGGGGCTTCTCATTTGTCAGACGCCAATGGTAGTAGTCCTTCGCGCGATCAAGGGCAACCTGGGGCTCCCACGTAACGCTCGATGAGTAATGCGGATTTTGAACACCGGAGAGATCCGTTAGGCTTTTCGCACGCTCCCACATGCAAGAACAGCTGCCGACCGAGCCCTTGTCAGACCCACCACAATCCGCCAGCCAAGCACGCTCTTTAGCCTTCGCCGTGTCCTCAGAAGCCTTCCGCAGCTCCTCGGCCGCACCCTCTAAATCATCTGATGTGTCTTTAATGGTATCGGTCGAGATCTCTGATCCTTTGAGCGCAGCGAAGTCAGACTCGGATGTCCTGGGCACGGCAAGCGCCGTACCGGTATAGGTCACACTATCGGTATCCTGCACCGACACCGCCTGCGTGGCACGCGCGGCGATCAGATACGGCAGGGCCGTCTCGATTTTCTGTAAGCCTTCCGATGCGCTTTTGGCAAACTTGTTGCGCGTTTTAATGATCTCAATCCCGGTGTCGACCATATTGCCGGCAACCGGCTCGGCACCCGGGATGAGGATGGCGACCAGGCCCGTCCCGATCGTGGCAAACCCCGCCAGCCCCAGACTCAAGATGCTCGCATCAACCACCGTGGCAGCCGTGTGATAGGACGACACTACGTTGGCACCCGCCAGCGCGCCGCTATCGGCAGCCACCTGGGTGTCCCCCGCGCGCGACATGCTCCATATCGCCGCCGTCGACGAAAACAGCAGCGTGAGCACCACTAGGATGACCACGGCAGAAGAAAGCGTGGTATAGGCGCCGTCTTCGATAAACAGATCGACACCGGCTCGACCCATAAAGCCGCCTCGCTTGCGATGGCAGCTCGGACGGTGCGTCAAAACGCGTCTAGACCAGAAACGCTTAATCCCATGCAGCAATCCACGAATCATAATCTCCCTCCAGCCATTCGGGACGCGATTGATACGAGACATCGACCTTGAGCTCAACGTAGCCGCCCTCGGCGGTACCACCCATAGCCTGCGCAAGCGCACCGATCACAGGCAACGGCTTGACCTCGCCGGAAACGGACACGGACGAGACGCCACCCGCACCGGCCCGGCCAAGCTCGATATCCCACGACAACGGCCCGCCGGCATGAAAGATCGAAACGTTGGGCACTGCGGCAAGTCGGCGGCGGGCGAACTCCTTAAGATCGTCGTCCTCCGCCGTCGTCGTGGTCATGAGCCGCGCGGTCTCGGCGGCGGCAGACTCCATGACCGCGCGCGTATAGAGCAGGCACACCGGTTGCAGCGCGAGAAGGATGAGTGTCAGAAACGTCGGCAGCAAAAAAGCGGCCTCGACCGTAGACTGCGCCCGGTCCTCGCGCGCGGCATCAATACAACGCGATGTCCTTAGCGGCCGCAGCGGCGTCGATAACCGACGTCGAGGCAACGCCATGGGATGCCGCCCGCTCAACCAGCGCCGCCAAGCGCCCATCGGTGCCGGCACGCCAAAGCCCCGCGATCGCCAGCACGATCGATAACAGCGCCACCGTGACGATGGCGTATTCGACCGTCGCCTGGGCAGATTCCTCACGCAGGACATCATGCATTTCACGATCCCTCCTTTGAGTCCGTTGCCTGCGGGCTCAGGCGCACGGCGCGCAGACGACACGAAGCATCGCCAGCATCCGCGGCAATTGTCACCATATCGACCCAGCCGCGTCCGTCGCGCACGATGGCGCCCCACACGTTTCCCTTGATGTCGAGATAGCCGCTCAGAGCAAGTTGCGCCGTGGGTACCTCGCGATAGGCACGCAGCATATCCGCCGCCGCTTCGGTCATCGGTCGGTCCTCGGACCATGCAAGTCGGACCGCAATCGCGTTGCCCTCAGGCGAATCCGTCGCAGTGCCAGACCGCTTGTCGAGCGTCCGCAGAAAGTTTTGCGCCGTGACAGCGACATCCGAATCGTCCGCATCTCGCATCTCATCTTTTTGAGACGCCGCCGCCGAATCTGAGCCCAAATCGGAGGCGGTCCCAGGACGCTGCTGCCGCGCGGCGTTAAGCCCCCAAAGCACCGTCGCTATCGCCACGGTCAGGCAAGCAAACACCAGCAGCACCCCGATGGGGCGCTCGCCCTCTACAGGCTGTTGATGCCCTCGCTGATAGCGTTCCATAGATCTTGGACCTTGCCCTTAAATGCGACGATGGCGATAATCGCGATCACCACGAGCACGCCGACCAAGATGGCATACTCGGTGGTACCCTGTGCACTCTCCTCCTGCAATAGTTCCTTGGCGCGCTGACGAACATGTGCCGCCCGGCAAAACGCCCAGCCCTGGACCTTGCCAGCAGCGTCAGTCATCGTGTTCATGTATTCCTCCCTACGTCATCCCGCCTGCTCCCAGCAGCGGGCCCAATATGGACAGAAGCAACGCCGGCAAGATGAGCGTGCCGGTGGGAATCAGCAGCTTGACGGGCGCACGCTCGATCTCGCGCTCGACCGCGGCGCGATGAGCCGCACGGATCTCGCGACTTTGAGCGGCCAGTGTCTCGGCAAGTGGGGAACCCAGGGCGAGCGCCTGCCCCACCGTGATGGCAAAGGTCTCGAGCGCTCGCACGTCCAGGTCGCGCGCGGCGGCCAACAACTCGTCCTCACGCGTGCCCACGCCCACCTGCCACGCCATGCAGGCGCGCTCAAGGCGAAGAGCCAGCACTGACCGGCGGTTGGCGCAGAAAATCTCAAGCGCCGCATCAAACGAAAGACCGGCCGAAAGACCCAAGCGCACAACATCGATCATCTCGGACACTTCGCCGAGCGACACTCGCGCCGGGCCGCCCGCTCCAACCGCGCCCTTCACTCGCGCGGTCAGAGCATCGACCACCGAGCGACCCGCGGCAGCGACCAGCACCGCCTCGCGCTTGCAGGCCCCTGCGATCTTGCGTGCATCCGCCCGATCCAAACCCGTCGCGACAAATACACTCAGGGCGCACAGGCAAGCCGCAATTGCAACCGGGGCGCTCATAGCTCCACCCGCATAATGCGCCGGATAACCACCAGGGCAACGGCGTTGAGGGCAAGACCCAGCACCACAGCGCCCGCGCCGGCAGGCGTCGCAAGACCGCGACGAAAATCTGCCGAAAGCAGCGCCAACACCGCGCACATGCCCGCCGGCATCGCCGCGACCATATGCGCAGACATGCGAGCCTGCGACGTCTTAACATCCAGGCGGCGCTTGAGCTCAATGCGCTCCCCCACCATGCTCGACGCCTCGGACAGTAAGTCGGCAAGCGGAGCGCCGGTGCGCTGAGACACCTTAAGCGCCAAGGTCACAAGCGAAAGACCGGGGGCGTCGATACGCACGAGCAAGTCATCGAGCGCGTCGGTCGCCGAGATGCCGCAATCGATCGCCGCCGCCACCCGCAAAAACTCGGTATGCACTGGCTCTTGCGCATGAGCGCCCACAAAGCGCATGCCCTGGGCCAGCGAATGTCCCGAGGCAAGCGACATGGAAAGTGCGGTAAACGCCTCGGGCATTGCCTCTTCTGCATCGTGTTGCTCGCGCCGGCTCTCAAAGCCATCCCGAGCGGCACCAACGGCAAACGGAGCAACAAGTCCCAAGGCAAATCCGAGGGGCGATAACGACACCATCGTTAGTAAAACGCAGCAGACACCGCTCGATAGCAGCAGAAACGCCAAACGTCCCGAAGCATCTTCGATCACGAGGCCAAGGCGATGCGCCGGAGCCAGCGATGCCCACGAACGGGCGATCTTTTTCAGCAGATCGTTTTCCACCAGCTCACGCGGCAGCTTCTCTGCCACCGTCTCGAGCGCCTGACGTGCCAGCTCCGCCGGCGGTACCTGCGGCACACGAGGTTCCGCCCCGCACGCCGTCGCGACAGAAAGCCCTGCCAAGCCCCCTACGACGAGGGACACAGTGATCTCCATTCGTCCACCTCCTCTTGTGTGAGCGTCCCCGACCGCAGGCCTTCTGCGATAAACGGCGGCTCGCGGTCAAGCGTCCAGGTGCGCTCGGCGGCATCGAACGTCACATAGCGCTCGAGCTCTACGCCGCCCGATGCGGCACGTCGCACCCCCGAATACGAGGAGACGAAGCGCCTGCCATCGGCGTGGCGCTCGGACATCACGATACCGTCGAGTGCCATGGCAATCTGCTCCTCGATGAGCTCGCTCGGCAGATCGATGCCATAACGTGCAAGCAACGTCAGACGCACCACGGTCTCCTGTTCTGAACCCGCATGAAGCGTGGTGAGCGACCCGTCGTGGCCCGTGTTCATGGCCTGCAACATGTCGCAGCACTCGGCACCGCGCACCTCGCCCACCACGATGCGGTCGGGGCGCATGCGCAGGGCATTAGTCACCAGGTCGCGGATCGTCACCGCGCCCTCACCCTCAATTGAAGCCTCGCGCGCCTCTAGGCGCACCACGTGCGGATGATGCGCAAACTTGAGCTCGGCAGAGTCCTCGATCGTCACGATGCGCTCGCCGGTGGAAATCTCACATGACAACGCGTTGAGCAGGGTGGTCTTACCAGATCCCGTGCCTCCCGCAACCGCCAGGTCCTGTCGCAGCGACACCGCGCACGACAGCAGCTGCGCATACCAAAGCGGCAGCGACCCCAACCCCACGAGCTCGTCCAGCGAGCAGATACGGTCCGAGAACTTTCGGATGGTGAGAATCGGTCCGTCAATCGCCACAGGCGGAATCACCGCGTTGACGCGATAACCCGTTTTGAGGCGGGCGTTGACGATGGGGCTGCGCTCGTCGATACGGCGGCCAAGTGGCGAGATGATGCGGTCGATAAGCACACGGATCTGCTCATCATCCTCAAACGCATGCTCGATGGGGTACAAGACGCCGCCGCGTTCAAAGAAAGCCGAGCGGCAGCCGTTGATCATGATCTCGGTAACGGTGTCGTCCTCGATGAGCGGCTGCAACGGCCCCAGGCCCACCACGTCATCCAAAATCTCGTCGATGATGGTCTCGCGCTCGGGCGTCGCGAGATCGGTCGGCTCCTCAACATTGAGCGCCGCCTCCACCGCAGGACGCAATTCCGAGCGGGCAAGTGCCGGGTCGATATAGGCGCTGATACGCGCCACTTCGTCGTAACCCATGCGGTCCATCACGGCGCGCTTGGTGCGTCGTTTCACGGCGCGGCGACGCCCCGCATCTACAGGCGCTGCCGCCGCCGCAGCGCCGGCAGCCTTAATCCTCGTTTGCAGGCTCATCGCTGATCACCCTCGCGCGACCAGGGAAGGCGGATACGCGGGCGTTCGGTGCGCGTTGCACGGTCGGCGACCATATCGCTCCAAGGGCCGACGGCGCACCCCAGTTCCACGAGCATCTCGCGCGTGGCCTCGCGCACGCTAGTCGCAAAAGCGCTGGTCTGCCCCACTGCCTCGTCAGCGCGCCCAAACGCCATGAGCGCGGCGAGATCCTGCCCGCCATCGGCGATACGAATCTTGGAGCTTAACGCACAGGCAATCTCAAAGCGCATGGCGACGTCCTCGTCTGCCCCGCGCGCACCGAACCGGTTGAACACGGCGCTCATGCGCGTGCGCGGCACACCTACTCGACCTGCCAGTTCAATGACGCGCGATGCCGATGCCGCGGACGACACCGCCGCATCGCCAACGACCAGGCAACGGTCGCTCGCCGCCACCGCAGCCGCCACGGCGTCGCCCCAAAAGACCGAGGTATCGATAAAGACCACGTCGGATTCGCGACGCAGAACATCAAGCAGTAGCTCCACCGGACGTGCCATGAGCTCGGCTTGCTCGGGCGCCGCGACGGGACCCCAGAGCGTAACGCCCGGCGCCACGCGCATCGAAGCGGCTACGATATCCGGCTCGGTGAGCATGCCCGCCGCCGACGGCTCGATAAGTGCCGCCATATCGCGCGGAGCATCGACGCCTAACAAGTCGTAAAGGTTTCCAAACATCAGGTCCAGGTCGAGCACGGCGGCACGCAAGCCCAACAGCGACGATGTGTGTGCCATGGTGGCAACGATCGTCGACTTGCCGCAACCGCCCGAACCCGAAATAGCGCAGATGACTGGAGCTCGATGCGGCGGAGCGGTAGCGTCTGCCGGCGGCATCGGAGGCGGCGGGGCGGGCGTCGGTGGCAGCGCCCCCGTCTCCCCCGCCGCAACCACGTGCTGCGTCCAAGCCGGCATGGCTGCTTGTTCGGTCTGCGAGGCAGGCTCGTTCTGCGCAATCTGCTCATGCTGCATCAGCGACAACTCGCCGCACCCGGCAAGGCCCTCAACTTCGTCGAGTTCATCCGCCAGATTCACGCCGTGCACGTATCCCATATCTACTGCCGGGGAGTCGCCAGCATGCTGCGCCGGCCCTCCAGCGTCATCGTATACAAGGGGGTTCCGGGGGCGCCGACCATGCTCGGCTTCCGCTTTTCCATAATCATCAACACGCGGGCCTCTTGTAGCGCGAGGCGCCCCGGGTTCCCTATCAACAAAAGCATCGGGCTCAATCGTCATGCGCCGATCGGAATCAACCGCTCCCTCGCCCGCGCGCCCGTTGCCGCATATACTGTGTGCAGCGATGACCTCGGTCGCCCCCGCGCGAAACAGCCCCTCGATATCCGACGGATCGAGCGCTTCTATCAACACGACCACGCGACTCACGCGGCCTTCGGCCGTCAGGCGCGCAACAGTCTTGCGCACATCTTCGGTATCAAACAGAGACGCCGCGATGATGGCAGCCCCGCGGCGCGACGGAAACGCCCGCGCCATGGAAACCAGCCCGTCCAGGTCACCCACGCGAAGCACCTGTGCACCCGCATCACGGCCCTCGACTTCCCGCTGCAACAGCCCGTAATCGCCGCACGCGCAGCACGCAAGCCAGATCGCCTTCATCACTCGTCGCCTCCGCTCTTTTTGCCGCGCGCCGTGGCGGGAATCGTCAAGCTGACCGTTCCCTTGCCCGAGGCTCCCAGCAGTTCCTTGACGTCTTCGGGGTCAGCCGCCAGCGTCACCCATTCGATCTTGCCCTCGCGCGTGGCACCGGAATCCTCACTGGTATCGATCACGTGCGCGCCGCACAGCCGATCGGTCACGCCGTCCTTTTGCACGTACACGTCCACGTAGCTGCCCACGCCCGTGGCACCGCCGACCGAGTGCTCGGCATCGACCGCCACCGAAACGGCGACCTTGCCCTTAGGCACCTCGAGCTTGCGGCTCTCGACCTTGGTGTAGACATTGCAGATCACGGCGTTTTTGGGAATACGCGAAGTCGTCACGTCGCCGCGCACCTGGCGCAGCTCGGTCGCCGCGTCACGCGGCAGCAGACTCGTCAGCCACTCCTGGGTTATGACATTGGTCTCATCGAGGGTCTCGCCCACATCGATATCGCGCGCCGCGACGCATACCTCGACGCGATCGCCACCGTACTTGGCCAAGGTCTCAGCCTGGACCTGTTCGGCTTGTGAGCGGATCGATGAGCCGTAAACCATGCAGAGCAGAGCAGCGAGCACGCCCGCGACCAGACTGATGGCGATGCGCTTGCTCTTGTTCACGGCCGCTCCTCTCATGGCAGTGCCGGGCGAATGCCCGTACCACCATTGTCTGGGCGGTCAGAGTGCAAAGCGGCGCAATCGCAATCTTGGTTTTCGATGTCAAACCAATCGCTGACCAAAAGCTGACCAGCCCGTCAAGCTCGTGGCAAGGTTTTGGTCAGCACGTCAGCAAACTGCATGTTTCGAGGCTTTTCCGCAGCAAAAAAGCCGTCTCCCGAACAGTTGGGAGACGGCAGTCATAGGAAAAATCAATTACAGATGGACATCGGGATCGAGCATTTGAGCACTCACGCGCATGGATGACGCCAGGTTTTGGAACGTTTCCAAACGCAGACTGTCGATCTGCCCGGCGTCCTCGGCCTCGCGAACGGCGCAACCCGGCTCATGGGTATGCGTGCAATCGCCAAACCGGCACGCGCGCGATGCCTCGACAATCTCGGGGAAGGCGCGCGCCAGACCCCGCTCGTGACCCACGAGCGGTAAGCTGCGCAGGCCCGGGGCATCGGCGATCACGCCGGCGTCGCCCGGCAGCGCTACCATCACGCGCGCGACGGTAGTGTGACGGCCCTGGTCGTCGCGTTCGCGCACACCGCCGGTCGCCAACGTATCGTGGCCCAGCAGCGCATTGAGCAGCGTCGACTTGCCGGCACCCGACTCGCCCAGAATCATGGCGCAGCTCCCGGCAGGCACGCAGGCACGGACCTCGTCCAGGCCGCGGCCCTCGGCAGAGGACGTCACGATCACGCGCACGTCCGGACCCACCAGGCGGCGCACGCGGTCTAGATCGCGCTCGAGCTCCCCGGCATCGCAGCGGTCAGCTTTGGTGAGTACCACCACCGGTTCGGCATCGCAGTCGAGCGCCAACACCAGCGAGCGCGCCACGCGGTCGAGCAGCACCTCGCCGGCACCGAGCGCCTGCACGATCAGCACGCTATCCACGTTGGAGCAGAGCACCTGACGCTCACCGCGAGCGCGTCCGCGCCAGCGCTCAAAACTCGTACGGCGCGGCAGCACGCACTCAATCACGCCCATATCGTGCCCGGGAGCGCGGCGCACCGCCACACGGTCGCCCACGGCAGGCAGCAGGACCTCATCCTCGCCGCGCGACTTGGCAAACCCCACGGCATGCTCGGCACGAAACGTGTCATCGGCAGTCGCCACCAGCGGAAACCCGCGGTCCAGGCGCACCACGGCGCCAAGCTGCATCTGCTCGGGCTCCTCGGCATGTGCGCAGAAATCATCAAAGGCAGCCTGCTGAGCTTCATCGACCGGCAGGTCATCAAACGCCGGAACATCCTGCAGCGCGTCAAGCCCCGGTACACTCGCCAGCAACTCCTCAGCAGATGCAGGGGGTTCGGTCGCGAGCTTCCGACGACGATCACGCTTAGCCCGCGCCCCCGTCGTCTTTTTCTTCGCCTTAGCCTTAGCCTTAGCCACAAACGCCTCCCAGCACCAAAAATCACAACTGAGCAGGTATTTTCCCACAAAAAAGAGTCGGTCGAGCAAATGCTCGACCGACTCACACACTTTCCCTCAGCCTTTATCATCCACACGGGAGAAAAGTCAGCAACGTCACCGCAGGGCCCGCCCGCCGAGAGGGGTTTCCAAAGGGCACATCCTTTATTCAAAACGAGCGGCCGAGCAATTGCTCGGCCGCTCACCTTCTTTCCCTCAGCCCTTTTTCATCCGCGCGGGAGAAAAGCCAGTAAGGATACCGTAGGGCCCACCCTGGGAGTGTTTTCTTCTGAGCGATCCCGCAGCGCGAAGCGCGAGGACCAGCGAAGAAGAAAACACGCAGGGGCGGGCCCGGACAGGTTAACTTACTCCTTCTCGACCGCGCGCATGATCGCCTTGTAGATCTCCATCAGCGGGATGATCAGGAAGGCCAGGCCCAGGGCAGCGACAACGCCCTTGAGCTCAAGCGTCACGGGGCCAAAGAACATCTCGGCAAGCGTCGGCTGCACGGTCACGATCACCGTCAGCACCAGTGCCAGCGCGGCGGAAGCCCACAGCCACTTGTTCTGCTTCTTCATCTTAAACAGCGACGTGCGACGGCTGCGCATGTTAAAGCAGTGGAAGATCTCGACCATGTTGAGCGTGATGAACGCCATCATCACGCCTTCCTCGTCGGCATTGCCGGCGATCATATCGGCGATGTGGATGTAGCCCATGTCAAAGTACACGCCCACAAAGAAGCTCGCCAGCACCAGCGCGGTGATGATTAGGCCCTGGACCACGCAGTCCAGACCCATATGTCCGGCAAAGACACCGTCCTTGGCGTTGCGCGGCTTGCGCTTCATGATGTCGCCCTCGGCATCCTCCATGCCCAGCGCAAGCGCGGGGAAGCAGTCGGTAACCAGGTTCACCCACAGCAGCTGCACCGGCTGGAAGATGGTAAAGCCGATGAGCGTGGCGATAAACACCGAGAACACCTCGGCAAGGTTGGCCGAGAGCAGGAACTGGATGACCTTGCGGATGTTGTCGTAGATGCGACGGCCCTCTTCGCAGGCGCCGATGATGGTGGCGAAGTTGTCGTCGGCGAGCACCATGTCGGCGACGTTCTTGGTGACATCAGTGCCGGTGATGCCCATGCCAACGCCGATGTCGGCGCGCTTAATGGACGGGGCGTCGTTGACGCCGTCGCCCGTCATGGCCACAATCTGGTCGCGCGACTTCCAAGCCTCGACGATGCGGGTCTTATGCTCGGGCTGGACGCGGGCGTACACGCCGTAGTCCTCGATGTGCGCGTCGAGCTCCTCGTCGCTCATGCGGTCGAGGTCGGCACCGGTAATGGCCTGGCTGCGATCGGCGACGATGCCCAGCTGCTTGGCGATGGCCACGGCGGTGTCAATGTGGTCGCCCGTAATCATGACAGTGCGAATACCGGCATCGTGGGCCTCGCGGATGGCGTCGGCCACCTCGGGACGGACAGGGTCGATCATGCCGGACAGGCCGCAGAAGACCAGGTCGTGCTCGAGCGCAGCGGGACTGCAGTCGCTCGGGACCTCGGTGTAAGTGCGGCTTGCCAGCGCCAGCACGCGCAGGGCCTCGTCGGCCATGGCCTTGTTGGCGGCCACGAGCTCGGAACGACGCTCCTCGGTCAGCGGGACGACCTTATCGCCCTCGTAGATGTGGGTGCACAGGCCGATCACCACGTCGGGCGCGCCCTTGGTGTACTGCTCATACTCGCCGTCCAGGGTCTCGACGACCACGGACATCATCTTACGGCCCGAGTCAAACGGGGCCTCGCCCACGCGCGGATGCTCGGCAGTCAGGCCAGTGAGACCAGCTTTGCCGGCATCGTTGACGAGCGCGCACTCAGTCGGCTCGCCCACGGCCTCGCCCAGCTCCTCGTCCCACTGAGCATCGGAGCACAGCGCCATACCTGCCAGGAACTTCTCCTTGGGCGCAGCGAGCTCGTGCTTGACGACGGTCATCTTATTCTGGGTAAGGGTGCCGGTCTTGTCGGAGCAGATGGTCTGTGTGCAGCCAAGGGTCTCGACAGCAGAGAGCTTGCGGATAATCGCCTGGCGCTTGGCCATCTTGGTCACGCCAAGCGAAAGGACGATGGTCACGACGGCAACAAGGCCCTCGGGGATGGCGGCGACGGCGAGCGAGACGGCAACCATAAAGGTGTCGAGCAGGGCAGTCGGGTCGGTGAGGACATTGCCCACGCCGTGGCGGAGGATGTCAACGCCAAAGATGACGACGCAGATGACGATCACCATAATGGTAAGGATGCGGCTGAGCTCGGCGAGCTTCACCTGCAACGGCGTGAGCTCCTCCTTGGCCTCGGCCAGGGCGCCGGCGATCTTACCCATCTCGGTGTTCATGCCGGTGCCGACCACGACGGCGCGACCACGGCCGTACACGACGGTGGAGCCCATATAGCACATGTTCTTACGGTCGCCGAGCGGCACGTCGTCGGTGCCGGCGGCGAGCTCGATCACGTTGGCATGCTTCTCGACGGGCACGGACTCGCCGGTGAGCGCGGCCTCTTCGATCTTCATCGTGGCGCTCTCGAGCACGCGGCAGTCGGCCGGGACGGAGTCGCCCGCCTCGAGCATGATCACGTCGCCGGGCACGAGCTCGGCGCTCGGCAGGTGCACGAGCTTGCCGTCGCGTAGCACCTTGGACTGCGCCGCACTCATCTCCTGCAGGGCCTCGAGGGCCTCCTCGCTCTTGGCTTCCTGGACCACGCCCAGCACCGAGTTGACGATAACGACGAACATGATGATGGCAACATCGGCAAAGTCGGGCTCGCCCTTGACCATGCCCGTGAGCGCACTGATGACGGCGGCAACGATCAGCATGATGACCATGGGGTCGGCCATCTGCTCAAAGAAACGCTTCCACAGCGGTGTCTTCTCGGCTTCCTCGAGCTTGTTAGGGCCTGTCTTGGCGAGGCGCGAAGACGCCTCGTCGTTGCTCAGGCCGAGGTTCTCATCGACACCTTGGTCGCTGAGCACCTCCGCCGCGGCGGACAGGTATTCCTTTTGCATATAGAGTCCCCTCCTGGGATTCGGGCCACTCAGCAGATTGATGCCCGATCATAATTCCCAGGAGAAGGGCAAGGGCTCATCAAGGCTGCCGTGCTGAGCGGCAGTTGATAGTGGAGCTATGGTACCCCAAAGCGACGCGTCTAGCCAAAACATTCCATCTGGAAACACGGCACAGACGCAACGGTGCAGACGGTGTGATGCTCAAGATTGATAAAACGTTTTTTCTTCGGCACATCGTCAAACTGAAATATCGCCCAGATAGCAGCGGTTAGAGCGGTTGGTAAAGATTTTTCATATACCGTTTTTCTCGCAAAAAATGAACTTCCATTTCGGCATACGGTCGATTTTTTGGGGTATTCGGTCGGCATTTCGTTATAATCATTTCGGTTTTATTTCTTATGGTTTATCTATCAGCGCAAGACGATGTCAGATGGAGGTCTGAATGTACAAGCGCACCAAGATTGTATGCACCATGGGTCCCGCCTGCGATAGCGACGAGACCATCCGCGAGATGATCAAGGCGGGCATGAACGTCGCCCGTTTTAACTTCTCGCACGGATCCTACGACGAGCACCACGGTCGCATCGAGCGCGTCCGCCGTATTTCCAAGGAGCTCGGTCTGCCTGTCGGCATCCTGCTCGACACCAAGGGCCCCGAGGTCCGCACCGGCCTTCTGGTCGACGGCAAGAAGGTTGCCGTCAAGACCGGCGATAAGATCGTCGTCACCGCTCAGCCCACGTCCGAGGATTTCCACGGCACCGCTGAGCACATCTCCCTCGACTACCTGGCTCTGCCTTCCGAGGTCGAGAAGGGCTCCCTCATCCTGATCGATGACGGCCTGGTTGCCCTCGAGGTCGAGTCCGTCAGCGGCCAGGACATGACCTGCGTCGTTAAGAACGACGGCCTGATCGGCGAGCGCAAGGGCGTCAACATGCCCAACGTCAACATCTCGCTGCCCGCCATCACCGAGCGCGATCGTCAGGACATCCTCTTTGGCCTGACCGAGAACATCGACTACATCGCCGCTTCCTTCATCCGTGACGGCGAGTCCGTCCGCGGCATCCGCAAGCTTTGCCGCGAGAACGGTGGCGAGCACGTGACGATCTTCCCGAAGATCGAGTGCGCCCTGGGCGTCGAGAACTTCGACGAGATCCTCGAGGCTTCCGACGGCATCATGGTCGCCCGTGGCGACCTGGGTATCGAGATCAAGCCCGAGCTCGTTCCGCACATCCAGAAGGAGATCATCGCCAAGTGCAACGCGGCCTACAAGCCCGTTATCACCGCTACGCAGATGCTCGACTCCATGCAGCAGAACCCGCGCCCGACGCGCGCCGAGGTTGCCGACGTTGCTAACGCCATCTACGACGGCACCGACGCCGTTATGCTCTCTGGCGAGTCCGCTGCCGGTAAGTACCCGGTCGAGGCCGTTAAGATGCAGGCCAGCATTGCTCTCGAGACCGAGAAGTACCTCCCGGCCCACGCTCCGCTCGAGGTTCCGGCCGACGCTCACGGCACCCGCGTCGTCAACAACGTTGTGGGTATGTCCGCTGTGAACATGGCCACCACCGTTGGCGCCAAGTGCATCACCGTGCCGACGACCACCGGTCGTACCGCACGCCTGATCTCGCACTTCCGTCCCAACATGCCGATCTGCGCGTTCTCCCGCCACGAGTGGGCCGTCCAGCAGATGATCATGTACTGGGGCGTTATCCCGCACCAGGCCGAGATTACCCAGGGCACCGTCAACGGCACGATCGTCAAGGCGATCGAGACCGCTAAGGAGCTCGGCTACGTCGAGGCCGGCGATCTGACCGTCGCTACCGCCGGCGATCCCCGCATGAGTGTTCAGCTCGAGGACAAGGTCTCCTCGACCAACGTCGCTTACGTCGCTCAGGTGCGCTAAATCGCACTTGCAAGCATGCTTGCATTGCAAAGGGCCCGGAAGGCTTCGCCTTCCGGGCCCTTTTTCTGTGCCAATGTCGGCGCACGGCAAAACACGCACTCATTTCTTTACCAAAAGCGCGAAATCCACCCTTCGAGGCCCAAAAAATAAGGCTCTGTTAGACCAAATTTGACACGATCGGCTGTTCGTCGAACCGGGAAA
>NZ_QSOP01000007.1 GCF_003436275.1 Collinsella sp. TM09-10AT | reverse complement strand
GGCGGGGCCGAGGCCGCCTCGATCAATTTGCGAAAGAATCTTGACGGTACCACGAAAACGACAGGTAGTTTTTGAGGATGCGGTTGCCGGGACCCCAGTCCTCGGGGTCGGCGAGGTCGGCCAGGCGTTCGTAGCAGGGCTCGGGGCAAAACGCGAAGTCGTACACATTGCTGCACAGGGTGCTGGGGATTTCCATGTGGCGTCCATTCCATTTCATAGCTGGTGTGCGGATGCTTAGATTCTATACGCGCGACGCAATGCCGGGGAGCACATCACAGTGGCAACAGGAGTCGTACTCAAGAACGATCGGTTGCCAGACGAGGTCTTCGATGCTGCAGTGTAAGGTTTTGCGAGCGCCAATGCCGAGGATACCGAGGCACGGCGCAGGTCCAGTTGGTTTTGCTCGTAGAGCTGTATGGCACGGATTTTGACTCCCGATTGGGCGGCCAGCTGCTTTTGGGTCAGGCCGGCTGCCTTTCGTGCTGCCTTGAGGCCCTTTTTGCCTGCCTGGGCTTTGTTCCATTTATCAATGACTATCTGGGCGAATTTAACTTCGGAGGCCTCGTGAAGCGGATGGTACGAGCCGATAACCCAATCGAGTGGCGCCACTTCAAAAAGGTCGCTAAAACCTAGGCCGCACGTCCATTGCGTGTATGCCAAAACCCAACCTGCTCAGTATTGCGGGGAACGGTCGAACGGATAGGCCTCCCTGAATTCGACGGGCTTCAGACCCGCGTGGACAATGATCTCGCGCACAAGCTCATCGCCCGACATGCCGCAGACAACGCGTGGGATACCGCGCTCAAACTGTTTCATCTCAAAAGCGTTTGACAAGATCGCCGTCAGTTCGGTCGGAGTCAGTCCCTGGTCGCAGAGGGCAAAATCGACTGCCTCGCCCAGCGTTCTCATAGCGTCCTCGAGATAAACTTCACTGTAGGCGCGGGTCATTTTCGGTCATCCCCTCTCGAACGATGTCTACGATACAGATCTCGCCGGTCTGACACTTTTGATGCTGCAGGCTCTTCGGTGTTTGAATCCTTTCATAATTCTTCTGTTCTTAGAGCTGCGTCGATCAGGTCGGCGACGTTGCAGGTGTGGTCCACGCGAGAGAATGCAGAGGCTATATCGGCGAGCGTAACCATGGCGAGATTTTACCGCCGATTGCATGGGAAGTAATCGCCGCGCGTTAATATAACCTTAATCGAGGGGTCGTATACGGAAGTGCGGGAAAACAGAGATCAGCCGACTAAACCCCGGATTTACGCTTCTGCGACCGACGGTATTGTTGCCAAAAATCGGGTTGTGCTCAGCCGCCCCTATTTTCCCCGAATTTCGGAAAACGGGAGTTTCGACAGCCAGTTGTGGCCTAAGAAGCGATGCTATTAACGAGGGAAGCGCCAACAGCGTGACAATTCAGACGATGTCGTCGGCATGGGTGAGTGGTGTCGACAGTAATTTTGGTAATCAACTTACTGGGCATTTAACAATAGAACGTCAGGAAATCATCGCCGAAGGCTTTGGTCCGACTTTTTGCTGTTCGGCGAGCTCAAAGATAAACGGGGCGTTTTATCAATAAATTCTGTCAAGAAATTGAGGTCATCAGTAGTAAATCCTTCGACGTTGAACCTTCTAACCGCAGGCAGATGGTTCAACGTGGTAAACACCAAAATCAACCGGGCGTTCGACAGCTACGCGAACGGCTCCGTCCTCTCGTGTCTCTGAGTAGGCAAACTGAATGCCATAATCAAGTTGAACGTAACCCCCAAGTATGGTTGCCTGATCTATGAACATGAGTAGAGCCCATCGGTCCGCACGCTGCCTTAAATAAAAAGCACCCGTCTCCAGACCGACGAAATCCGCGAGCTTTATCTTTCCGGAGAAGCCGCTCCCCTCATGCTTTCCCGCATAGGTCTCAGAGTCGTACTAGAACGAAATGTTATACAGTCCGCCGCTCTATATCTTCCTGACTGGCCCGTTTTCCAGCATCTAACTCAGCACCCCCTTATGGCTTTTCCGATTGTCACCGTTTAAGTAGAAGCAGCAGACACCTTGTTTCAAGTCTGAAGCGATGAGCGTTTTGGGCCAGAATGTATGACAATCTAGTTAGAAGACCTGCCACTCTCCATAAACATCGGATGAGCGGATACAATCCCTTAAAGGAAGGAAAGAGCCAAGTTTTCCCTGCTCAGTTGCAGTATGTACTATGCCAATGACCTGACCCAAGTCATTAAACACTGGCCCACCACTCATTCCATGCTGAAATGAGCAATTCGTATAACAAAGTGTGCCCTCTTCGCTTGGATCTCCGACCCTGAGCAAATCCCCACTGTGCAATTCAAGGCTGAATCTAGATTCGGAAAAATGCTGTTGATAAGCGGAGATCTTATCCCCCTTTACGGGCAAATCCATGACTGCTGGAAGCTTGGGGATCTTCTTTAAGATTTCTTGAGGAACTTCTCGTAGTATTACAGCATCGCGCTTGTTG
This sequence comes from Collinsella sp. TM09-10AT, assembly GCF_003436275.1. Taxonomy (GTDB): domain Bacteria; phylum Actinomycetota; class Coriobacteriia; order Coriobacteriales; family Coriobacteriaceae; genus Collinsella. The sequence continues at coordinate 93,895 of NZ_QSOP01000007.1, read as the reverse complement.
TCTTGAACGATCGATTTGCTAAATTTAAATTTAGCAAGCGGGGTCTTATCTGAGCTGGATACTTTTATTTCCCTTCTTTCCATGTCATGAGAAACGGCATCGCATATCACGTGCCACGCCGTCACAAGGCCGTAGCCGGTTAAGTAAAACCCTAAACCCTCAAACGGGGTTTCTTTGTCATCCTCTCCTTCTAGATACAGAAGCGAGTCTTGCTGAAGTGCGACTGGGAAAACAGGCGTATCTTCTGGTTTCGTTTTATTGTAGAGGCTGCCTAAACGCAGGAGCGGTCTCGATGTCCAGGGATTCTTAATAAGAGACTTATAAAAATTTAGACTTCCTCGAAGAGCCGCTTGAAATATCCCTCTCTCTGCGTCGGTGAGTTTAGCGATGGATTTACCGTAATAGCAGCCCATCGCGCCTTCAATGTCGCTATTGCTTAGTCGGTGGAGCGTTGAGCGGAGTCGCCGATATTGCTCGCGCTTTATATTTGTCTTTTGGTTACAGACAACGCCCGTGACTAGCTGTCTTGAGAAACTGCAACTGTAAAACGATTTATCTTCGTTGATCTCAAATGACTCGGTTCCATGGAAGTCAGTGATCGCGTTTCGTATTTTGTTGGGCAACCTGAGCTTTTCCTCTGAGCAAAAGTGTCGATAAAAATAAAAAGAGCTTTTAAAAGAGAACGTTAGGTCATCGGCATATCGCGTGTATTGATAATGATACTCATGCGATAGATGCATAAGCTGTTTGTCCATGCCAAGGCAAATCATGTTCGAAATTAAAGGGGATGAGGGAGCTCCCTGAGGGAGCCCTTTTGGTGTGGCGACAAGTCTAGAAATGCAGAATGCAACTTCAGGGGTGAGACCTAACTTCTTCGAAACAAGAAGGCCATATACCCGTTTAGATGAGATTGAAGGAAAGAAATCCTTAATATCAATGCCAGCAATTACTTGTGAGCCAATATGGGTCTCAGCATTTGTTTGTATTGATCGACCCTTTACAAAACCGTGCACACAAGGCAAAGGGTTGTAGCTTTTTTCTAGCTCTTTAGCGATAATTCGTTGAACCTTTTTTAAATCAGATCTTGGGATTAATAGCTCTCGATAGCCGCCATTTCTTTTAGGAATCAATTTATTTCTGTATAGGTCATACATGGAGGATGAATTGACAAAGAAATCAAGCTTTTCTATAGACAGGCCAAGAAACCCTGCCAGATCTGTCTTCGACTGCAGCTCGTTGAGCATCAGATTTTCCTTAAAGTTGATAGCCGGTTCCTCCGTAGAGTCGTACTTAATAGACACGTAGCAGAATATAATGTGCAAACAACACATATCCGATTGCGATGCGCAAACGCTAATTCGAACCGGCTATGAAGTGTATTTTACCAGTCATCCATTTGATGCAAATTCAAAATTAGGTAACTGTGTCAAATCAGGAACCCTGAATACAGGAATGACCCCTAAGGCCGAAGGTGCCTTCTGCATTGATAATTGAACATCGTTCGCAACTAATAGACGGTCGATGCATTTTGAGCTAATGAAGCGAGGCGAGGCACCTCTTCACCGGTCTTCTACAGATAGTTCAAGAAGAGGGAGTGGAACTCAAGACCCGGCGGCGGAATCAATACGCATGCAATCATGGGCGGGATCGCGCTCAACGCGGTCAAAGTCGACATATGCAAGGTCGACATACAGCGGCTCCCTGGGGCGGATCGCAGGTAAAAATAATTCACCGGGGACTAAGCTCAATATTGGCGGTACCATTTCACGGTACTTGGTGGTGCCTAAGCTAGAAAATTCAAAAAGTGTTTCAGCAATAATATGCTGCACCTAGAAACACTATTCCCGGAAAAAGCAGTGTAAAGGTAGCAGTAATCCAGTTGTTGTCGCCGGTTTTGAGAAGAGCTAAAGTTGTCGCGGTGGCAGTCTTGGGCTTGGACGACGTGGCCACCGTGGCCTGGTCGTTGTGATTGTCTTGGGCGCTGCGTTCGTGGGCTTCGCTACGAGGTCCGTCAACTACCAAGCACCGGGCTGCCCTGCAACATGACCGGCACCGCCAGCAGGCTAGCCCGCCCTGCCACCCACGCGCCGCATCCATCGGTCTCCACACAGCCGGTGGCGTGGCCACAACGGGTCCAATCACCACATACGCGGCCACGGCCCCCGGCAGCATCTACCCACCTCAGCACCAAAGACCCCGCCGGAAGGCACCACAAACCGCGCAGACACAAGCGAGCCGCCCGTGCGCGCAACGCTGCCATCGGCACCGGTCGTATCCAGCCACGAGGCATCGACGGTGCAACGTCCAACGCGAACGCCTGTGAAACGTTATCATGCACTGGGGGCTCGTCGCCGTCAGGGTCCCGGTACCGCGAAGTGCCTGGTTGCCCCACACTTCCATGTCGCATAGCGTGATGACCGCATCGGTCGCATGCGACTATATCACGGAGTTTTGCCCGGTAAACGTCAGCACCATGTCGCCATCTGCGCCGATGGCCTCAGCCACGTAGCCGTTAAACTCCAGGTGGTCAGCATCGGTCCAGGCCCATCCGGGGCCCGACACGCTCGGCACGTAGTATGCTTCCGGCAGGAAAAACGCGAATTACCCTCAGCTGCACAGGTTAAGTCGATACCGCTTGTAAATCAAGACGCCTTCAACCTAAGCAGTTGAAGGCGTCATCTTCGCGAGCATTATTTATATTGCATTGGTCGTGCTCTGCAACCAAGATCTTCGCGGTAGTCGTTCTTTTGATTTCATTGGTCGCGCCTTACGAACAAAAACTGAGTAAAGCATACAGACGAATGGAATGAGTAGCAAGGCATGCCTAATTGCCATTCATCAGCTTGCATGAGCATTTCAAAATTAAACCGCCTATGCAGCGAGCATGGGAACATAGGAGTCTTGATCGACGCCCCAAATGATTGGAGTAAGTCCGTAGTTTTTGCAAGCTTCGATAGACTCGGGGGAGACAACACCATCTTTAGTGTTGGTGGAGTTGAGAAAAACGACTCCTTCGCAATCGTTGCGTGCCGACTTAATGTCTTCCCATCCAAATAATGCATTTTGAATGCCTTGCTTACCAGGATTATTTACCGTTTTAATAAGGCGCATGGGTCTTCTCTTGTTTTTACCAATTGCATAGTCAAATTTAAACGAAAGTCCGGATCGGCCCTGGAAAGACGGGCCAGGAACATAAGGGATTTCATTATCAAGCAGCCAATTGCCGACATCTTCAGTGAAGAGGTTTCTCACACTGCTTTGAGATAACAAGAACATATCATCAACAGAGGCCATAGCCTGAAGAAGCATATTCATCTTCATAGGAAGGTCAGATCCGGAAGCCGTTATACACAGTTCGCCTTTTTCTTCCTTTACCGAAAAGCCAGAAAGAATCGAATTGAGCTTATCGATTCGCTGTCCTTTCATGGTGAATCCAGACAATTCAAGATCATTGATGGTTTCACCAAGATCAGAAATGACATAGCCGCCTGCTGGGTCATCACCCAGATAAACCCGCATGCAATCGTTGTTTCGATTGAGCATGGGGGTGGAGATGCAGACGCCATTACCTTGCTGGACCGGGACCATATTTGCCTCTACGAACTTGGCGTATGCGCTGATAAAGCCTCGAGCCTGATCTACGTTCATCTCACACCCCCAGAGATAGCTCTACTTTAAGCTTGTCTGTAATATTACAAGTTTCCTGAAATGACCAAAAGAGTGATGCAAAATCGTCGTTCAGAGGTTTCAGAATATTTTGACCTGGGATGCCACAAGCCCATTTGGCGCCGTATCCGTCTATATCAAAATGGACATGAGTACCAAGGACCAGCGATCCGTCTGGATTTCTGTGACGAAGGACCTCGGGATTATCACTATAATCAAGACGAATTAATGGACGATCCGATACGCGTGTCTGCATGGTGCTTTTTCTGTCAGCGGAAAGTCCAAGGATTAAGGAAGAACTTCTTTTATTCTCTGTAAGATCAAGATAAAACTTAAGGGCTTTATTCTCGTTAGCAACGAGTTCGATTAGCGTTTTACCTCCAGGCGTAGGCCATTGTTTGCGATATTGCATATCACGCACATCTTTGGCCATCAAGATGTATTCGCGAGCAGTTGGATTCAAGTCGTTCCAGCTGAAGATATTCACAGCAGTTCCAATCCTTATGGCTATTGCCCAGTAATCTCATCCTATGATAGATGCTCGCTGGGACAGATATTCGAAAATGTAGCGGAAGCGTTTCCCGCAGGGGCTTTCTTCGTTATGTGTGTATCACTTTGGCATAACAAAAGGTATCGATGCGCCGGCAGTTGCAAGGCTTGAACCCAGGAGTAAAAATTTCTCGGTCCCAAGAGCCTGCCCTCATTCGGGAACTGAACTAAATCCATCCCAAGCCAAACGATGCTTTGGTAGAAATTATATCATCATGAGCCTCGTGAATATCGTAGCGAGGTAGCACGCGTGAGATGGTGAATGATATGTCGGCAAGCGCAATCATGGCCAATTTTAACTAACTGACTGCATGAGATACAATCGCCGACTGTTGGTTGGCCTCTAATGGAGACAATTCCGGAAGTGCGGGATAAAACCGAGATCTGCTGACCAGCCCACGGTTTTACGCTTTCGCGACCTGTGGTTTTGTTGATAAATAGCGGGTTACGGTCGACAGGTTCTGCTTTCCCCGCACTTCCGAAAAATTAGTGTTTCAGCAGCGGCGTACGGCGACGAGCAGCACTGTCCCCAGCAGCAAAAGCGCCACGGACGCGGCGATCCAGCAGTTCTCGCCGGTCTTGGGGAGTGCCGCAGTTGCCGCGGTGGCAGCTTTGGGCTTGGGGACTTTGGCGACCGTGGTCTTGGTTACTGTCGTTGTTGTCTTGGTTGTCGCGGCCGCTGGTTTCAGCGCCGGATTTACCGTGGGTCCTGTGGTGGGCTCTCCGGCAGCGGGGTTAGCATCGGTGGGAGACTTGCCCGCGCTATCGCCAGTCACCTCGCCCCTGTCGGTCTCCCCCGCCGGAGGCGTGGCGACATCGGGCTCAACCACCACATGCGGTGCCACCGCACCGGAGGCATCCACCACGCCGCTAGCACCAAAGGCCCCACCGGCAGGCGTCACAAACCGAGCGGACACAAGCGACCCGCCCGTGCACGCGACGCCGCCGTCGGCACCGGCCGCATCAAGCCACGAGGTGTCGACGGAAAGCCGGCAGCCGGCCGCGCCATCGCCAAGGCCCGCGTCCTGCAGATACACGCCGTAGGCGCGCACGCCCGCTCCAGACCCGGCGCCCGTGGCGACGACGCGTCCGCCGCCGCGCACGGCCATGTCGCCTGCGATCACGCCGGCGACCGCCTCGTCCGTAATATCGGCCCCCTCCGCCCGTGCATCGACGGTGCATCCGTCCACCGCGAGCGTCTGCGAAACGTGGATCCCGCACTGTGAGCCCGTCGCCGTAAGGGTCCCGGCACCGCGAAGCGTCAGGTTGCCCCACACCTCCATGCCGCACAGCGTGATGTCCGCATTGGGCGCATGCGACTCCGTCACGGAGTTTTGCCCGGCAAGCGTCAGCACCAGGTCGCCCTCGGTGCCGATGGCCTCGCCCGCGTAGCCGTTAAGCATCAGGTGGTCGGCATCGGTCCAGGCCCAGCCGGGGCCCGACACGCCCGGCTCGTGGTACGTCGCGCCCGCGATGATGAGGCTCTCTGCGCCCGCGGCATAAGAAGGCCCGCCCAGCAAAACGCATAGGCAGGCCATGGCAACAATCGCAATATAATGACGGCTGGTGTAGAACTCGGCAGCAAACATACCCGCTCCGATCTTCGCAGGAGCCAATAGAATGTGCACCAGAAAATGCCCTGGTAGCAGTAGCTATTAGTTTAGCGAGATCAGACAACTGCCAAGGAAAAACGCAGTGAGAAATGCCTGAAATTAGGTGTAAATCGTTTTGCCAGTCGGTGAAAGGAGGGGCGCCTTAGGAACACCGCTGGCGTGGCCTCACCATTTGCGTATTTCATAACATTCTGGCTGCAGTGCTCGAGGTGTTCGATGTCCGTCTCCATTGTCATAAGATGGATTCCGGCGGCCATCGGGCACTATTCTGTTGGGTCACGACTATTACGGAATGAGATGGCGGCCTTAATTGCATTACGATAATTAAGGTTTTGACGACTAAAACAACGTTGAATAGTTATGGCATTAGGAGATAACAAGTGGAAGACATCACGACGCGCACGCTGCCAAAAATTGACTTATCCGCTATTAATCAAAAATTACATCTCCCTGAAATTGAGCCGCCCGATTTCAATCACCAGTCACGTTCATTGGCAGGTGTTTATGCAGAGCAACCAGATCTCCGACCCAATTGGCATCAGCTAATTATTGTTGGCAACGGATTCGACTTAGAGTGTGGGCTGCCCTCGGGCTTCAGCGACTACATTAATGCTCGCAATAAAGAAATCAATGAATGCGAAAACGACGAAACTCGAAGGTACACCCTCACTATATGGGATGCCATTCTTGCAGGCATGCCAAACGCCAATTGGTGCGACATAGAAGGTGCTATCTCAAATTGGATGGCACCCGACGGCATTGAACCATTATCAGAAGGCACGCTCTTTGCGAAGTGCTTAAACATACTGATCAATTACAACCCGACTGTTTATGATCCAAATAACGTTGAAGAAGTGGTTGCGTTTCAGCTGTACAGGCGCTTTCCTAATTACTGGGGGACTTGGACCAGTAGCCTTCTACTGGATATAACCATGAAGGACCTTCATATTCTTGAAGAAGAGTTTGCGAAATACCTTCAGGGGGCAGTTTCGAAGTCGGACGACTATAAAGATCGCGCATCAAAACTCATGATTGAGCTGATGGTATATGAGCGACCGAGTGAAGAAGAGTATGACGTTCAGGAAAGTATCCTTAGCTTTAATTACACTCGGGCCGCAAAGGATTTCCACTCGAAGGAACATGTGATTAACTACGTCAATGTTCACGGGAGACTAGGCGGTGAAATAGTTTTTGGTATTGATGGCTCTCGCATAATGAACAACGAGCTCGTTGTGCCCTTTACAAAAACGTATCGAGTTATGGCATTAAATCCGCCAGATATCGGAAAAATCGTTGATGTGCCCACCAAAACAAGCATCTATGGGCACGGCACGCGCGTCATAAAGTTCTACGGTCACTCTTTGGGAAAAGCAGACTATTCGTATTTTCAGGCAATATTTGATGCGGTGAATCTATATGAAGGAGAAACAAAATTAATTTTCTTTTTCAGACCGCACGGTCAGAAACCCGGAGATCGCGGTGGCGTTGAAGAAGCAAAGAAGGAAGCAATGTCAAAAGCAATTGCGCTTTTGACTGCATATGGCGCGACTCTAGACAACAAAGACCATGGAACGAATTTGATTCATAAGTTGCTAATTGAAGGTCGTTTAGTCGTTGCTTTACTTCCCGATACCGTGCGTCGCACTAATTAGATTCGCTAAATCATCTTGGGTGACAATAAATTCGACCATTGAGCGTTTACCGAACGAGGCATGGATTTGAAGAGGCTTGCTTTAAGCCGCGCGGCAACCCTCTACCTCATGACAGGGGGTGATGAACCCACATTAGCGGTAACCGTAATTGTATTTTGCGAGAACAACGAATGACGGAGTGTATCGGAAGTATAAGCCCACCCAGCGCAGGTTTGCCCCTCCCCTAGCCGCGCTTAACATATTTTTGGCCTGCACCTTGTCCGCAACGCCCGCGAACTCGTTGCTCCAGCGATTGACGACGATCACGTCGCAGCCGACCTTAAAGAGCTTCAGATCGTGTGTCACCTCGGACCAAAAATTCCGACGCGTCCAGCGTGTGCTCGTAGGCCACCACGGGCACACGCTTGAGTTCTTCACGTGCTTCATTACGCGTAAACGCACAAATTTTTCTCATAACCGAGAGGACCACCCGCACCCCGGCGAATGCCCGAGAAACCTCCCTGGGGGCGCGGATCACGACAGCTAAAATGGGCGAAGGAATTCGCGGACCTCAGCGTCTTCCATCCATCGCTTCACCGAGGAAATCGCGTCTTCCAAAACCATGCGGTGCCGTATAAAGGCAACTCCTGGCAAATTCTCGATCACCTCTTCAATGAAGTTAATCTTCCCTTGAAGTAGTGGGATTTCGCTCCCACTCCACGAAGCGCCGAAAGAAGACATGATTACTGGGACCTTTTTAAGCTCTACCGAGCTAAGGTTCTCTTGGCACAGTAAGACTATGTACTTGACCCTCAGATTCTTGGGTAACTCCATTGCAGCATCTGGTAGATGATCGACAAGCTTCCCATTACGCATCGATCGTGACGCCAGCCAAGTCACGACTGCATCGCCGCAATGCTCAATAGCGTAATCAAGAAAATACTTTAAAGCGAAAGGCTTCGACATGCTCCGCAGGTTTGTCTCAACCCCCTCTATGCCCTTCCATGCGCTATCTGTTGCGGCCTCGCTGTTCTCCTCCCTCCATACTGCTTCGCCCAAATGCTCCATTGCATAAGTCGCATTGAACTCCATGAGCACGGGCATTGCCCTCTCAGGAAATTGACCATCGTTGGCGACGATAAGACGAAGAACATCCTCATTCCAATAGGGATTCGTACCGTTTACGAGATTAAGTAAGATATCTTCGGCAAGACGCAGCATTTCCGGCTTGGAGATAAATGCCCTTTGTTCGGCATTGTTGATGTCCCTTGGAAGAAGCCTATAAAGGGCATGCGAGCCCCTTTCCAGCTTCTGTAGGACGCCGACCGCGTACCTAGCGAAAAAGTCTGGCGTAGCAGAGTCGATTTTCATCGCGGCTTTATATGAAACGGTTTCGCAGTATTTGTCGGCTCCTTCCTCGATATCCCTTGCAAGCTCGGGACTGACACCGAACTCCTTTAACCGCGCTTCGTCAATCCGACTAAGCCATTCGGGAATCTCATTCTCCTGTCGCTTCAAGGCAAGACCGCGAACCCGATCGATGCCGAGCAAGTCAATCCAGCGAATGAGCAAATCGTCCGGGACTGTATACAAGGGAACATCAGAGAGGATGATCGGCTCTGCGCATTCGGTCAAAGACTCCGCACCAAGAATCATGACGTCACTCAGGATTGGGAATGGAATCCCAGTTGAGCTTTGCCGGCCGGCAGAACACACAATCGAGATCGCCTTCAATAGCTCTGCCGAGCCAGCCGTTTGAATAAGCTCGATCAATTCCTCCGAGACATCGTGTCCGCGGGAGTCGTCTAAGAAGATTTGGGCTGCAATCCGCATCTTGGGCGACACATTGAGGAACGGGAGTCCCTCTTCGGCGATGATACCTTGGGAAATGAGCTCTTTCTCCAGTTGAACAAACCCAGGTAAGCTGCAAATCTCAATCGACTCGATTCGGGAAACATATCCTTTATACGCCTCCTCCAAGGTCTCCTTCCACAACCGACCGGCACCGTCCTCGCCGCCGATACCCCGAAGCCCGGTAATAACCGAATCGCAGAGACGGCTCAGCTCATGACAGTCTCTGAGCTCCTTGAGGCAGGCGATCGCTCGCTTCCTCAACTCGATCATCGCCTGGGTGTAGAGGTGGTTGCCATGGATGAACGTGACCTTGTTTCCCTCCATCCTCGTCCGGCCCTCGTACACTGCCGCCAGTAAAGCCTCGACATAATAGGCAAGCAAAACCCCGTACCTATCCTCCTTTGTTTTGCGAAACTCGCACGATAGGCGTTCAAGGACCTCGTTCTCGTATCGAAACCCGTCCGAATACGAGTTCTCGTTGAAAGACATGCTCGTTGTGAGTGTCTCCTTTGCCTCCCGTGGAGGCAAAATGTTCTTCTCCAATGCCATAAAGAACAGCTCTTCCGGCTCGCTGAATTGAGGGGCATGCAGAAAAAACGCGAGCGATGTGAGGATACGAGATTTCTGCGAATAGAATCCGGAAGCCTTGTCGAATTTACAGGCAAGGTAATCGTAGTTTCCGGGTTCGGTGTCTTCGATTGCCCCGAGAATATGTTCAAGGCCCTTCTCACCGAGGAGGAAATTGTAATCGCTCACCATTTTCCATCGTTTCCTACCGTTCGCCAACGACCAAATGTCGTTCAGCTGCGATTTCAAGGAGGAAATAAGCTCTTCGCTGTAGAAATTGTTTACAAGGATGGCGACAATACCGGGGCATCGAGCATTGCCGCACTCCAGCTCATCCACGTCGGAAAGAGACAAACTTTTCTCGGCGATGAAAGCCTGGTAGAGCAAATAATCCCTCAAAACCTGTTCGCCCGGCGCTACCGCCACCATAGCCTGACATGCATCCACCAGTTCGTCGTGGCACAGAGCGGCGCAAGCCTCGACATATCTGTCATGAGAAATCCCTACCTTGGAAAGTAGGCTATCCAGGTCTTTATTCTCCTCTATCCTGTGAGCATCCAAAACCGAGACGATCGTTGCCGCTTTTTTGAAGTCGCTGCCCAGACGAGAAGCCTTCTCTCCGTAGCAAGCTTCTATAAGACTCGGCATCGTGGAGAATACTTCGTCCCCGCGTTCCTTAGCAACCTCGGCCGCCGCGAAGGCCAAGCGCATGTTGCCCCTTGACAAGCGAATTATATCCGCAGAGGCTGTTCCTTTCGTGATACCGAATCCACTTTCGACCACGCGTAAGGCCGTCTCCTCGTCAAGCGGGTTGACTGCATAGAGGTAAGGCTTGCAGTACTTTGAAACGGAGCTCGTCACGTGCTCGAACGCGTAATTTCTTACGGTCATAAGGACCTTGATATTGCCTCTGTTAGACACGAAATCCGCAAACCCCTCGAGATCGGAAAGCTCGTTGGCGTCATCGAGCAGAATTATCGTAGGGTCCTCTTTGGGAACATCATTCGCCAAATCGTCCCAGATTGGCAACTTGTTCGATTGAATGACAAGAGGATGCGCGCCACTGCCATTTGCAATTCTACGTAGAACCTCTAGGCAAAGCCTGGTCTTTCCGCAACCAGGGCGCCCATGCACCAAGACGAACTGATTCTCTTCGAGTGCAGCAAGAAGCTCATTAATCTCATTATCCCTGCCAAACAAATCGACCTTTAGTGTTGAGGCGAAGCTGTTTCTTTCGACCGCGGATTCGAATTGGTCCGGAGACATAATTTGCCCAGTACCCACTTCGATGCCCAGATGCTCTTTCGCAAGATTTGGGTACCGTCGGGCTAACAAACTCGCCATTTCGTCCGTGCCCACAAGTTCGACGCGATCGTCGATGCCACTTAGATAGCTGAGGTCAGAACTGTCTAGCCTTCGGCATGAATATGCGATGACTATCTTGACCAACTGCCCGGACTCGAGCTCTTTTCTTTCGGTCTCTAGGCACTTCTCGATATCCGCTTCGATTTTATTCTTCGCTTCAGCTCTATCCGGATAGTGGCCGCATTCGAGATAGGCGAATTTGTTGTGGGGTAAAAGCCAGATTGTGTCCGGCGTCCCCGGTGCCGTTGCAGCCGAGTGAGCAGCAGACCCCCTGTGTACGGGCTTGTTATACCTAAAACGCTGCGAAAGCAATTCCTGAGCAAGGTTCTGAAAGGCAGCAGGATCAAGCCTGGCGACTCTGTCCCTGATTTCGATTTCTCTGCTCATCAAAGTTGCACGCTCCTCCGCTTTCTCTGGCAATCCGAACGCCCTCGGGTAAAGGCTGCACCAAACTGCCACGGTGAGCTTGATGATATGACATACGCCGCATTGGTGAGAGCACGATTGTCGATAGCAAAACGATCCAGTTCCGCGGCGCGCGCCACACCTTCTCATGCGCCCACTGGGACAAATGTCATTGGGTTCGCGACCGCAGTGACTGTAAATGTATTTAGCGAGATTAACAAAGTGCGGGGTGTATTGACTGGCGTCGATACACCCCGCACTCAACTAAGTTTCTTATTTAGACTGCGGCTGCCCAGCGCAGGCCGCTCCGCTCCCCAGTCCCGCTTAAACAGATCCCTCGTATAGACCTTATCCGCCACGTCCGCGAACTCGTCGCTCCAACGGTTGGCGGCGATCACGTAGCGGCCAGTCTTGAAGGCCTCCAGGTCATGGGTCGCCTTGGAGCCGAAGAACTCAGGTGCGTCCAGCGCGGGCTCGTAGATCGACACTGGCACGACGTTGGTCTTCACGCGCTTCATGACGCCATGGATAGAGCACGCGCCCATGACCGATTCCTTTTTGCCGCCGTAGACGCGACAACGAAATACTTACGCGTTCAGTTTAATCCACTTGAACAGTACAGTCTCTTTCAATTCAGACATGGCACATTGGCCAACTTTGATCTGCCTGCAAAGTTGGCCAAGCTCTTCTGCTGCTTTTCGCCCTTGCTCAACTTCATTGCTATCAAGTAGTTTATCGGTCTCAACGCAAACATAATCTGACGCAATAGGAAAAGATGTAATGAATGAACTAACGAGAGAGAACTCATGGGATGTATCAAGACTAGCGAGACGACAAATTTCAGCGAGCGGAACATTGACGCCGCCAAGCTGCTCGGCGTAAACGCTCATGTCTGAAAGGTATAGACCGCTTGATGGTCTTGCCGAATTGCTAAACGCATCAAGAGTGCCTGTTATATGAATGGCAATTACTTTCTCTGAGAATAGTGCAGTAAATAAAACAGCAGTCGCCTCATATAGCGTTAGCTTATCTAGCTCATCAAGAATGTCTTCGATGTTAGATAAATCAATATAGTGCAGGTTTGAGACATTATATGTTGCCTCCTTCAAATGAGGAAATGTTGACTTAATCGCATTCACCCAATTGCGGTAATAATCCGTCTCAACGTAATGCTTAACAAACTCGTTTCCCAAACAATTATCAATAAAGCTCTGGCCGAATTCGAGTGTCATACAATCAGGGAATCTGAATTCGCATTCGGGATCGCTCTGTAATATGGGGAAAGGATCGACGGCAAGTCGAAAATTGCACAGACCTTTACAGTAGTCGTGAAATAATCGGTGAAATCCTCTCGAATATGCTTCGCGCTTTCGGGAACCACCTCGTAAGGCTTGGTATAAAAGGATTCGTGGCCTTGTTTGTGAATATACTTGTTCGCCCTCTTATTGAGCTTGCTGATTAGCTCATCAATTTCGGGCATTTGTTCAAGAAGGTCTCGATATTCAATATCTTTTGAACGCAGCATTTTGGACAGTTCGCTAAATGAGGGGAACCGTCGAGCGAGACCCATTTCTCATATTTAGCCTTGCGGTCAGATTCTTCTAGATTCGAAAACAACGTTCCGACAAGGATGATCTCTCCAGCTTGTCTAACTGAATAAAAGGCAGCGTCGAAGTAACCTTGATGAATTAGATCTAGCGAGTTAGCCAAAAGCTGACAGGATTCAAGTAAAAACTGATTGAAAGGTGGAGTAGAGACAATTCCGCTAATGGAATCTGCCAATTGTTCTACGTAGTTGTAAAGATGACTGAAATTGAGGTCATCTTCCCTTGCCATATACCGCAGTGGATGATGTCTCCAGCTGAACATCTGGCTATTTATGTATTCGTCCTTAAAGTTCACCTGAGCCAGCTTTCAAGTCTTATTCCAGCACTGGGTTCTATTCTAATTGGTCACGTTCTCAAACAGGCAGCAGTGAAAGCAGGCGAGTCTTGCGTTAAATTGGAACTCTGAGGAGATTTTGCCCAATGAGCTAATGCTATTGAGCTTTGATATGGCCTCGACTACCTTCAAAGCCCAACATTTTGCTCAGCGCCATATAGGGCCTGCTAGTTGAATTTGCCGTTGAATTGCACCCCACTTGTTTTGCTGACATAGAGTCTTGTATGAAGCTGCAAGAGCGTTTTCTTTTTCAAAGAGATCTTTTCGTTGTTTGGGCTCATGTAACTTTTCAGAGGCCTGTTCAAGCGTCCATTGATATTCCTTTGCACTCTGAGACATCTTATTCAATAGAATTTGATACTGATACATTGAAAACAAAAGGGATTGATAAGCTTCTATGAATTCGGCTATTGCGTCTCCACTCTTTTCTTTGAAGCAAAATCTCGCCTCCATGGCGAGCGATTTCATTTCATCGAGCTTTAAATGCAATTTAAGTTGAGGGTCGGCATCTAACACATGATTTAGTGAGGTTGAAATTGATTGCAAGTACGTGGTGTTAGTCAGCCATTCAAATAGCAGACCGATAGCCATTTGCGGCTCGTCATTATATTCCAGGTTCTTCGCGTTTTTTGCGTAAACGCTCATGAGTTTATCGACGGTTATCCAAATATTTAAACGTCGATTAAATAGAGACTGTTTATTGCTGAGACGAGCTTGGTAACAAGAAATGAATAATGCGATGATTGCCACAATCGCTGAGATGTTTTCAGGTAGATTCGTTAAGTCCATTGTTTCCTCCACCACTAAAATCAATTGGCAATACTACAATTATCGTACTGCATTCAGAATTCTCTGATTCAGCATCCATATAGTGGGACTATGCGAAAGGTTATCCAACATAGAGCAATAAACGATTGAATAGCATGCTTACTTCAAAAGCAATAAACGATTCTCGGATTAGAATCCTGTGCAAATAAGGCCGGACTGCTTTGTTGCTAGTAAACAAAGCAGTCTGGCCTCAAAAATGCCAGTATTACCAAGTAAGATGACAAATGTCCCTATTATTTATTGTCGTTACTCTTGTTGGCCTTTCTTAATTGAATCAGCAAGAGCGTTTGCAAAGAGATCTTGCATTTGTGGTGCTGCCATCAAATTGCCGACAAGGGAACCCATCAGCTGCTTGGTCATTTCATTCTGGGCATTTGAGTTAGCCAGCTCGAGGGAATACCTATGCTCTGCTTCGAGTTTCTCCATCTCAAGCTTATGGGTCTCCTTTAAGTTGTCCAAATCAACTTCGTGCTGTTTCATGAGCTTTTCAATTTCATGCTCATTTGACTCTTTGAGCGTTTGAATATCTGAAGCAGATTTATTGCGAGCAACTAAATAAGAGCTGATGCCCGAAACAATTGAGGCGATTATCGAAACAATATACGGCGCAATAGTTGATAGCTCCATGATGCAATTCCTTACTGCCCCTGTGCGCGGTAGCGCGCCTCGGTGGCCTCCTTGGCCGGGCGCCACCAGGCCTCGTTGGCGACGTACCAGTCGATGGTGGCCTTGAGCCCCTCGGCGAAGTCGGTGTGCGCCGGCCTCCAGCCCAGCTCGCGCTGGAGCTTGGTGGAGTCGATGGCGTAGCGGCGGTCGTGGCCGGGGCGGTCGGCGACCCAGTCGAAGTCCTCGGGGTCGCGCCCCATGGCCTCGAGGATCATGCGGAGCACCGTGATGTTGTTCTTCTCTCCGTTCGCGCCGATGAGGTAGGTCTCCCCCATGCGGCCCTTGGTCAGGATGTCCCACACCGCGGAGCTGTGGTCCTCGGTATGAATCCAGTCGCGGACGTTCTCGCCGCGGCCGTAGAGCTTGGGGCGCACGCCGTCGACGATGTTGGTGATCTGCCTGGGGATGAACTTCTCCACGTGCTGGTAGGGGCCGTAGTTGTTGGAGCAGTTGGAGATCGTGGTTCGCAGGCCGTAGGTGCGCGTCCAGGCGCGCACGAGCATGTCGGAGCTGGCCTTGGTGCTCGAGTACGGCGAGGACGGGTGGTACGGCGTCTCCTCGGTGAACTTCGCCGGGTCGTCGAGCGCGAGGTCGCCGTAGACCTCGTCGGTGGAGACGTGGTGGTAGCGGATGCCGTGCTTGCGGACGGCCTCCAGCAGGCGGAAGGTGCCCTCCACGTTAGTGCGCAGGAACGGCTCGGGGTCGGCGATGGAGTTGTCGTTGTGGCTCTCGGCGGCGTAGTGGACGATCGCGTCGTGGCCCGGGACAATCTTATCGAGGAGCTCAGCATCGCAGATGTCGCCAACGACGAGCTCGACCCTATCCTCGGGCAGCCCGGCGATGTTCTCGGGGTTGCCGGCATAGGTCAGCTTGTCCAGGACGGTCACGTGCACCTCGGGGTGGTTGTTCACCACGTAGTGCACGAAGTTGCTGCCGATGAAGCCGCAGCCGCCCGTGACGATGATGTTCTTGGGTTCGAAGATCTCAGACATATTTACCCCCTATTTACCTCGTTTGCGACATTCAAAAGATACTTACCGTACGCAGTCTTCTTCAGCGCTTCGCCCAGTTCGTACAACTGATCATGTCCGATGAAACCGCGGCGATAAGCGATTTCTTCCAGGCACCCAATGTAATAACCCTGGCGGCTCTGCACGGCCTCCACGTACTCGGCGGCCTTTAAAAGGCCTTCGGGCGTGCCCGTATCAAGCCACGCCATGCCTCGGCCCATCAACTCGACGGACAGTTGACCATAATCTAGATAGGCATTGTTGATGCTCGTGATTTCCAGCTCTCCACGCGCGCTTGGTTTAACGTTTGCCGCAATATCGGAAACTTGTCCATCATAGAAGTACAGCCCTGGTACTGCATAGTTCGACTTTGGGACCTCGGGTTTTTCCTCGATGCCAACCACACGATGATTTTGATCGAACTCCACCACACCGAAGGCCCTGGCATCCTGCACTGGGTATCCAAACACAACGGCCCCGCCATGGCATTCCACCTTTTCCTTTGCGCGTGTAAGCACGCGAGTGAGGTCTTGACCATGGAACATGTTGTCACCCAGAACCAGCGCACACGGCTCACCAGCAAGAAAGTCGCGTCCGATGGTAAAAGCTTCGGCTAGACCGCGAGGCTCGGCCTGCTCTGCATACTCCAAGCGCATACCCAACTCAGTGCCCTTGCCGAGAAGTTCCTTGAACGCTGGGAGGTCACGCGGCGTCGAGATGACAAGAACTTCTCGAATACCGGCGAGCATCAGCACTGAGAGTGGGTAGTACACCAGAGGCTTGTCGTAAATCGGCAGCAGCTGCTTGCTCACCGATTTTGTTATGGGGTGCAGTCGGGTCCCCGATCCACCTGCGAGAATTATGCCCTTCATTAGCCAACCGTTCTTTCTTTTGTATGATTATTCGGCCTGGCTGAGAAGCTATTCCATAAACCAGCCGGTCTCCGTCTTCTTATAAACCAGGAAGTCGCACAGTTTGTGCAAAATTAAACGTTTTCGTTGCCTCTCATTACATGTCAAGGCCATTGGATTTCATGCCTGTCTCCTACGCTTGGCCTCGTACCTTGCGTGCAACTTCGCGCTTAGACCGAGTTTCTTGAACTCAACTACGGTCATCACAAGCTTAATAACCGTAGCTAGTATTGGCGTTATTGTCGTAAAGTGAAATGTGGCCGACAACCAGTCCGCCGATCTCGACAATCTGCATCGTCGAAATATACAACAACCTGGCAAGATAAGCGTCGTAGCAGGTCAAGTGCCATCTAATTAGTTGGCCATCCCACTGACATCTTGAAACGCACTAGCCAAAAAGACAGACCCCTTTCGTAACCTCCAAGGCCTCTAAACCCGTTCAATTCCGTCTCGTCCTAAATTCCGAAAGAAATAAATGAAGCTGTACTCAGTAGAAGCCCCATAGTACGTCGATTCATCCCTATTCAGGCTCAGAGTCGAGGAGCTAGTGGCAATATGTGATAACGCTTATGAGCACGATATTGTTCATGTCGAGACTACTCCATCTCAGCCCATATATGATTGCCGATGCTGCTTAGAAACCCGTTCATCTCCGCTTCCCTGTCGAAGCGGAGGAACTCGATGCCCAGTGCCTTGTTGGCGCCGTCAAACGCCTCGACAGGTTCACCAGGCTGCTTGTAGATGACACTGCGATACATGTGAGGTCTAATGGCACCTGAGTTCGCAATACCCCTGAATACTCCGTCCACGTTCGAGTGCAGCACATAAGTTGCGTAAGCACCCTCGCATACGGAGGAATCCCACGAGATGTCCCCAGGATTCTCCCCCATTGCGCAGAGGACATTGGCGCCCACGAGGTCGATGCCGCTCGCATCAGAAAGCTGCACGGGAATCATGTTTCCGCCCGCGCGGCTTCCCAGTTCTAGCACATAGGGCACTCCGTCCTCGCCTAAGATGACTTCAACGTTAAGCTCCCCGAAGCGCACGCCCAGAGCTGTCACGAGCCGCTGAAGAACGTCTTTCACAGCGCTATTGTCGTCAGCAGAAAGCCCGGAAGGGATTTTTTTCCCGACAGGAACAAGACCACCCAAGCCCTCGTCACGTAAGCAAGACATAAGGCCCCAAAAATGCACCTTGCCGTCAACAACAAATATGTCTCCGCCGATCACATAAGGGAATGTCTTTCTAATATACTCTTCACAAATCAGCGTCCCGTTACGCGAAAAATCGCGGGCGTGATCAATTGCCCTACTGAGCTCAGAAAGGTCAGTAAGTACGCTTACCCCCTTAGAGCCAGAAGAATCTGTTGGTTTAACAACGATGGGGAACCTGAAACCCTCCACAAGGTGCGACACTTCCTCAACGGTGGCGTTTCTTGAAAACGAAGCCGTTTGAGGGCACGGAAGCCCAGCTTTTTTGAGAAAAGCCCGGAACAGGTGCTTCTCCGACATGGTCACGATTGCCTTCAAAGGGTTGGTAGGCAGCCCCATTGCCTCTGCAACGTACCCCGCCGTAGGGGATGCCGGATCGCTGCTGTAGGCAAGTACGCCCGAAACGTCTTCTTTGTGAGCTATTTTGAGCATCAGCTCGCGGTCGGTAGTGCTTGCTTGGTAGAAAGTGTCGGCCACATACTGACCAGGATTATCCGGTAGATAGTCGCAAAGCACCGTGCGAAACCCCAGTTCCTTCGCTTTCTCTATGGCAACAACTTGTTGGCGTGATCCACCCAACATCAAGATTGATTTCTTGGAAAC
Source organism: Collinsella sp. TM09-10AT (assembly GCF_003436275.1). Lineage (GTDB taxonomy): Bacteria > Actinomycetota > Coriobacteriia > Coriobacteriales > Coriobacteriaceae > Collinsella. The sequence goes on along the minus strand of NZ_QSOP01000007.1, from coordinate 75,075 downwards.
ACTCATCGTGCGCACCCCCGCACAATATTGCTGATGCAATCAACATCTTCCAATGCAAGATCGGCGTACATGGGAAGCGTGATCACCTGGGATGCCGCCTTCTTTGCCACTGGCGTGCGGTCGCTTGAATACACGCTTCGATAGCATGCGTAATCGTTGACCAGCGGATAGAAGTATTTGCGCGCGCCGACGCCAGCCTTTTCCAGGGCATCGAAAACGTCATCGCGCGTGGCGCCGAAGACGCTCGGATCGAACAGCACGGGAAGGTACGCATAGTTGTGGCGGATGTTCTTGGCGGGACAGAAAACGGTTACGCCGGCTGTGCCTTCAAGGTTATCCCAATAACGCTCAGCAACGGCCTTGCGCTTGCCGATCTCGGCGTCCAGATGACGAAGATTGCAGACGCCCATAGCCGCGCAGAACTCATTCATCTTGGCATTGCCGCCGACGTACTCGACGTCCTCGGGTCCCGTGATGCCGAAGTTCTTCCATTGGTTGAGCAATGGATACAAATGTTTGTCCTTGAAGCAGACGCAACCACCTTCGATAGTGTTGAATACCTTGGTCGCATGGAAGCTGAACATGGCCGCATCGCCGAAAGTCGCCGCGCTATCGCTGCTTCCGTCCTCGTTCACGCGCTCGACGCCGAAGGCATGGGCGGCATCATAGATGACCTTAAGCCCGTGACGGTCAGCGATCTCCTGGATGGCATCAACATCGCAAAGATTGCCGTAAACATGCACAGGCACGATGGCGCAGGTGCGCGGGGTGATCAATCGCTCGATGCTCTCGGGATCTAACGTTAGATTCACGGGATTCACGTCGGCAAATATGGGGGTAAGTCCTTTTCGCACGATAGCGTGAGTGGTAGAGGCAAAGGTGAACGGTGTAGTGATGACCCCTCCACCGGCCGGAAGAGCCATGGCCTCGAGGATGCACTCTAGGGCGTTGTGACCATTTGTGAACAGCGCAAGGTTGTCGATCCCCAAACGCTCCTTGAGGTCTGCCTCGAGCTTCTTATGCTCAACACCCATATTGGTAAGCCAATGGCTCTCCCAAAGAGGCGCGACCTCTTCAAAGTATTCCTCCATAGGAGGCATGGATGATCGTGTGACAAGAATGCGGTTACCCATATCAGGTACCTTCCCTTCGCTATGCAGCTTTCAAAGAACGATGACTAAAACGGTTGCAGTATTGACGCAACGTCTTTAACGACGTTTTGCACCCAAGAAATCCCTGGCGGTATTAATGAGGTATTCAAATGCTTCGAGTTTAAAAATGCCTGCGATACCAAAATAGGCAATTGCCATTGCGGCAATTTCGGCAAGAATCTGAAGTGCAGGGAGGACAGTAAATGAGCCACAAAACAGCGCAAACCCGCCTGCAATTGCAGAGATTAAAAATGCAGGAGCGATATCACGCAATTGCTCAGAATAGGAATACCCGATAACTCGTTTGTTAGGATATGCGTTAACAAACGTTGAAATGATGCCGGTAGTCATATACATGGCGACCATTAGGTAAATATCTTTTAGCACAAACGCCGCAAACAAAATGAAGCAGATGCCATAAGCCTTTTTTACTAGTTCAAGTTCAAGAAACAAATCAGATCGCCCCATGCCGTTTAATGCTTGAAGATTGGTCGTGTGAATTGGCAGTAAGGCATAGATGAAGCAGTACATTCGCAGGAATGGAACACAGAACAACCATTTTGGGCCCAAAAGAATCCCGACTATCGGCTCGGCAGCAACAGCAAATAACGTCATGGCAGGAACGATAAGGAAGGTCGAGGTTTTTAATGCTCTTCGCACGAGCCTTTTTACGTAGGAGGCGTTGTTTTGTACGCGAGAAACTGCGGATAACATCACTGGCTGAATTGCCCCATCAAGCACGGATCCCAATGCTTGAGGATATTTTTTTCCCTGTGATATTAAACCAAGATTTGAAGCACTAAATTGCTTGCCAATAATTAAATCAGATAAAGATTGGTAACCCTGTTCAAGTAAGCCGGAAATGAGGAGCTTCCAACTAAATGCAAAGTGTTTGCAGGCTTTGCGCTTGTCAAATACGAAACATGGAACCCATCTAGCCTGAAGCCCGAGAACGAAGCAATTAACAACTTGGTAGACGAGTTGCTGTAAAACAAGTGCCCACAGTCCGGCTTCGGTAAAAGCAGCTCCTATGCCGAGAATGCCTGATACGATAACTGCAACTATAGTGGCGTTAAATACCTTACGAAATTCAAGTTCACGTTGAACTATTGCAACTTGCACTGAGTTGAAAGCAGTGACTAGCAATAAGAATCCAAGGACACGAAGGGGCCAGACGATGTTTGGCAGGGCGTAAAAAGTTGCAATTGCAGGAGCAGAAAAAAATACTAACGTAAATAAAACTGCTGATACGGTAAAACTTAGCCAGAATACCGTTGATAAATCAGTCTCATCAATCTCTTCAGCCTGTACCAGTGCAGTATTGAGACCAGACGTAACAATCACATTGCCCACATTAACAAATACAAGCATTATTGCGAGTGCGCCAAATTCCTTAGGTGAAAGAAGCCTTGCCATCACAACTTGGATAGCAAGTTCAACTACGGCACGCCCGCCTTTCTCAAACACCTTCCAGAATAAGGCACTTACAGTTGCACCCTTCAAATTATTTACTTGCATTAAGTTGGTCCTCATACATAGATCTTTTGCAAATTCTCTCTAAAAACAAACGCTGAAAGAACATGCCTCTTGCCTCAAGTTCAGACAGTGGCAGCGTATCAAGATTGGTGGCAGGTAGCTTAAACACAAATTCAGGGTCGACATCGATCTGCGATTGAGCCGCATTGAAACTCTTAATAGATTTCTCTATGTAAGCGCTGTCATCCATTTTGATTACGTTTTCGATTAATGGAACAACATTAAATCCTGCAGAATCAGACATGATGTCTCCAACATCATCAATGAAGCCATATCCCTCGCACTCATACGTGTAGTGGCGCATGCATATAGACGGTAGGGCACATTCAGCTCCCCTCCATAACGAACCAGCAACTCCGATATTAAGATGACAGGAAAGCATTTTAGTCTTGAGTTGCTCTGGCGATAAAGGACCCATAAGCGCAACTTGAGAACGAGCCGCTTCGGGCAGACGTGAGAGAGCATCCTTAACCTGCTTCTCCCCTTGCCCGTATCCGACAATGAAAAGTTTCGCTTCCGGATGTCGTTCATATATGTCGCTGAATGCTTTTATCAAACCAAGCATGTATCCCTTATGCGGGAAATCGAAACGAGCGCAAGTGATGATATTGAATTCATCCCTCCGGCTTTTTGCCTTTTTTTCAATGATCTCATCCGCCGGTGCATCCAGGGGAAATATGGCTTTTAAGACCTTTGATTCTTTATTGGCTACGTTTAATCCATATTCCTTCTCATATGCCTTAAGGTGAATGTCGCTGAACCCTATAAGATTTCCCGTTCGATCAATCCACTCGGCAGCATTTGAAAGTCGCAGTCTCCAGCGTTCACGAGTATGACCGGAGCGTAGGCATGTTTCAGGCAGCACGGCGCCGCCTTTAAAATGAGGAATAGTAAGTAAATGAAATAAAGTACGGCACTGCCAGTCCTTCATCACATGCTGGGAAATGCAGTAGCGAAGCAAATCCGTTGTAAGGACGACAACATCTTCATCATCAGCAAATTTAAGTGATGGATATATTGGTCCAAAGGGCGTTCGCTTCACATAATGCTTTTCAATCTCAGGAGCATCTGTAATGTTTTTATAGGCGGAAGATTTTTCATGCTCCTCGGTTGTAAGCCAAACAACACGATATCCTTGATTAATGCAATATTTAATTAGCTGTATTTGTATGTTTTCGATACCGCCGATACCCATATACGGTCGATCAATTACCAAACATTTCATTTCTTGATCTCCAATATTGTTAAAAAGAGGCAAACAAATATGGATCGAAAGTCGTTCCCTGGATTTGATGCGCAAGGTAAATGAGCAATAAGAGAGATATTCCCATATAAGCTATCAATTGTTGATGCTTCTCAAGCTCTTCAAGAATTGCCGGTATCAAGGCGATTACAAACACCCAAACATATTCGATAGCCCTAGCCATTACCTCATTACTTAAAAACAGTGAGTACAAAAGCATGCTTAATATCGAAGACCAGATAGCAACGGAAGTCGTCTTATTTTTAGCTAACTTATCTATATCGAAAAACAGTAAGCAACCGACGGTAAGTAATTGAAGCATAAGAAGGTTATTAAACTTGAAGGAAAGCGCATAATGCGATTTACCAAATATAGCAAGCACTCGTGGCAGTATGTTTGGTAAGAAGAAAGCGGATACCAATATTAAAACAAAACAAGCAACTAAAGACTTTTCAATGGTGCTTTTAGTTACAGGACGATTGACGAATGGATATAGGACGGCAAAGATAGCTGCACTTCTATGGAATGAGGTAGCGAGCAGCAGAAGTATGAAGAACTTACCCGGTTTTCTCTCTAATAAATATTTGCTTGCAAACAGACAGATGCAGAACGCAAGGGTCTGACGAAGAACGTAGAAAGAATAGAGATAGAAAATTAAACAAGTTGCAATAAATACGGAATAGCCAGGTTTTTTTGAATATCTATACGCGAAAAACGAAAGCGAAAAAGACGTTAATCCCGATAGAACAATTATGAACTGTCTATAAGTAAAGCCTATATGGGAGAATAGCCAGTTCACAATGACCCAACCATTCTCGTACGCATAAGGATACGGTAAGCTTGCAACCTTAATTGGAGAAGAGCTTAAAACCGAGCATATACCTTCGAAACTATATCCTGAAATTAAATGATAGCCGTTGTAGTAATAAAGAGCGTCTGCGCCATAAAGCTCGCTTCTCATTGCCAAGATAAGGAAAGCTTGAAGTCCGCATATGAAGCAGGCCGCCTTTGGACTTCTATAGAAGATGGTGGCAAATAGTAATATAAGAAAAGAGTTGGCCAATAAAACAATCATTGAGATTCACCATCCAGAGAGATCTGGTGTGAAAAAAGCGCATCGATAAGAATTCGAGCATTGCAATTTGTTTGGAATCTGGTTTTCCATTGTTTGCGCGCAGCAGCCCTCATGAGGGAGTAATCTTCATCATCCATTTTAAGGAACTGCAGAATTGAAGCAGCAATATCCTCGGCACTGCTCTCCTCGGGTATTAGAATTCCATTAAAACCATCGGATACAATTTCATGTGTACCCCCAACGTCAGTGGCCAAAACAGGAATTCCATGGCCACTCGCCTCCATAATTGAGATGGGCAGTCCTTCGCTAGCTGAGACATTTATGAAGAGATCGAAATGATTCTCACGATATTCGCGTAACAGCTGTTTATTTGCGATGTTTCCAACGAAACAGCTCCTTATTTTGTTAAATTGCTTTGCGATTTCTTTGACTTCAGCCAATTTCGGCCCATCGCCGAAATGAGTCCATTCAATCTCAAAACCCCTTGCGTCAAGCAACGTTAACGCCTTAGCAAGCAAGGACACACGCTTGACATCGGTTACAGCAGAGCAGGATACTATTTTGAAAGAAGCACCTCTATTTTCTCTGGACATATCGGGGAGCCAGCAGGTCCCTAAATAACCTGTCCTAATCTTCTCGCTAAAGTCAGGATATGTTTTCTTAAGATACAAAGTTCCATCCTCGGAGCACGGAATTACAGTATCCAAGCAAGAAAGTTGATAATACCTACATGGAAGATAATTGCAGCGTGTACGGTCGTGGTAGAGGTCATATCTGTGTGCACGAGCTATTGCCGACCGACATGAATACTTTTGCTTTAACCAGCAGGCAATGAGTGCAGTATCGTGAAACCAGAAGCTATAAACGTTGGTTGGAATGATTTCACGAAGCTCAAGCTGGTCCTTCAGTGCCTTCCATTTTCTAAAAGCTTTTCCAACGTAATACCGTTGGAAAAGATGTTGATCAACTGAAAACAAAGTGTCAGTTTTGACGGCATCGGCAGCAATCGGCTTAAGCCTCAAGCTGAAAAGCCCCTCAATCAAACAGAAGCATTTTTCGATAAGAGTCTGAGGGAATCCGAGAGCAAGCGATATAACATTTTCAGGAGTATCCTGGATCTGCGCTGCGGATGAAGACGCTTCTGTAGCAACAATTACCACTGAAGCAAAATAAGGCGCTATGAATTTTATTTCTGTTTCAAGATATGACTCTGCTGGAGTGGCGCCGTCGTTAAAGGGAAAATGCTTGGTGAGCATTAATAGCGTATTGCCTTTCAACGAGCCATAATCTTTATTACAAGGTACTAGCAATTTCTCACCAGCACATTGGCGATTCGTTCGCACGCATGCCCATCGCCGTAAGGATTTGAGGCGTGACTCATAGCCTCGTACTCCCCCTCGTCTGAAAGCAGGCGGCTGAACTCGCGATAAATCACATCCTCCTCGGTGCCGACAAGCTTCAACGTGCCGGCGGCAACGCCCTCGGGGCGCTCGGTGGTGTCTCGCATAACGAGCACCGGCTTGCCCAGGCTCGGGGCCTCCTCCTGGATGCCGCCCGAGTCTGTCAGGATGAGGTGGCTCGCGGCCATGAAGTTGTGGAAGTCGAGAACCTCGAGCGGGTCGATGATGTGGAGTCTGTCGAAGCCGTCCAGCTCCTCGTGCGCCGCCTTGCGGACGAGCGGGTTCATGTGGATGGGGTAGATAGCCTTGGTGTCGGGATGCTCCTCCATCACGCGGCGGATGGCGCGGAACATGCGGTGCATGGGCTCGCCCAGGTTCTCGCGGCGGTGCGCCGTGATGAGGATGAGGCGGGAGCCCTCCGCCCACTCGAGCTCGGGGTGGGTATAGCCATCGCGAACGGTGGTGCGAAGGGCGTCGATTCCCGTGTTGCCGGTGACCCAGATCTTCGACTCCGGCTTGCCCTCGTCCAGAAGGTTCTTCTTGCTGGCCTCAGTGGGGGCGAAGTAGTACTCGCTCACGATATCGACCGCCTGGCGGTTGAACTCCTCCGGCCAGGGGCTGTAGATGTCGTGCGTGCGCAGCCCGGCCTCGACGTGCCCCACGGGGATCTGCAGGTAGAAGCTCGCGAGCGCCGCGGCGAAGCTGGTCGTGGTGTCGCCGTGGACCAGGACCACGTCGGGCCTCTCGTCCTCGAGGATCGCCTTGAGCTTGAGCAGCACGTCGCACGTCACGTCGAACAGCGTCTGGCCCGGCTTCATGATCGCCAAGTCGTGGTCTGGGATCACGCCGAAGACGCGCAGCACCTGGTCGAGCATCTCGCGGTGCTGACCGGTCACAGTCACGACGGTCTCGAACTCATCCCTGCGCGCCTTCAGCTCGTTGGCGAGCGGGCACATCTTGATAGCCTCCGGTCGGGTGCCGAAGACGAGCATTACCTTCTTCAAAACGGATTCCCCCTGAAGAGTCACATGGTCTTACAGCTTGTAGACGTTCTCTCCGTCGCCGCAGACGTTGCGCGGGTCGATGATGACGCGGTCGCCGAAGATGCCGGGGTTGTCCTTGACCTGGGAGTGGCCGACCATCACGATCACCATCTCCAGGCCGTCCAGGAACTCCTCCATTGAATGGACCTGGCCGGGAACCTCGTCGCGCTCGACCCAAGGGTCGTAGACCTTGACGGAGCCGGCGCAGAGGTGCTCGGACATGGACTCGAGCATCTGCAGCGTCGGGGACTCGCGGACGTCGTCGACGTTCTCCTTGTAGGTGAGGCCGTAGATGCCGACCTTCGAGGCGTCGGTGATGCCATGATCCGCCATGACCTCGTGGGCCCGGTGCATGACGTACTCGGGCATGGAGGCGTTGGTCTGAAGGGCGAGGCGGATGAAGTTGGCCGTCTCGGGGTAGTCGCCGACCAGGAACCACGGGTCGACCGGGATGCAGTGGCCGCCGACGCCCGGGCCGGGGTTGAGGATGTTCACGCGCGGGTGCTTGTTGGCGATGCGGATGACCTCGGCGACGTCCATGCCGCCGATGCGGCAGATCTTGGCGAGCTCGTTGGAGAAGGCGATGTTCACCGCGCGGAAGGTGTTCTTGACGACCTTGGTCATCTCGGCGGTGCGGATGTCGGTGACGGAGATCTCGCCCTGGCAGAAGCTGGCGTAGACCTTGGCCACGGCCTCGCCCACCTCGGGGTCGTCGGCGCCGATGGTGCGGTTGTTGTGCAGCAGCTCGTAGACCATGTTGCCCGGGATGATGCGCTCGGGGGCGTGGACGAGCCTGACGTCCCCGCGGCCGGCCTCTGTGAGCAGCGGGCGCACGAAGCGGTCGATGGTGTTGGGCGAGACGGTGGACTCGACGACGAGCACGGCGCCCTCGGGCGCGACCTCGAGGACGGTCTTGCAGGCAGCCACGACGTAGCACGGGTCGATCTTCTTGTCTAGCTTGTCGTAGGGCGTGGGGACCGAGACGATGTAGGTGTCGCAGACCTGGTAGTCGGTAGAGAACTTGATGCCGGCCTCCAGGGCGTCGGCGAACAGCTCGTCCAGACCTTCCTCCTTGAAAGTGGTCTTGCCGGCGTTGAGAGTGGCGACGAGCTCCTCGTTGTAGTCGGTGCCCACGACCTCCACGCCGTGGGAAGCCATCATGAGGGCTGTGGGGAGGCCGATGTAGCCGAGACCGATAACGTTAACCATAGTGTTTTCCTTTCAGTTTCTTGAACCTTGTTTGACGGCATCGGACAGGATGCGGGTCATCTTTTCAGCCATGATCTTTCGCGAGAACTCGCGTGCCATGAATTCGACGGCGGATTTGCTCATTCGGTTAAGCTCGTCAACAAGGTCTTCTTTCGAGGCGAAACCCACCAAATGGCGAATGTCTTCCTCGGCCGAGTCGCACAGGACTACGCCCGCACCGCTTCTGCGCACGAGTTCGGACGCATCTCCTTCGGGTCCGATGAACAACACGGGGACGCCGCGCGCGAATGACTGGAATATCTTTGATGGGATGGTTCCCGCGAATTGATCACTTTTTTGGAGAGAAACTACGGTCATGTCGACTCTCGCATACCGTGCCTCGAGCTCCGACATGGGAATGCCGTGCTCCAAGCCGAGAAAGTCGAGCTTGCCAGCATCCATCATTCGCTCGATCTCAGCACGGGCTGCACCCTCGCCAATCAACTCATAGCTTGAAACAAAGCCCTTCTCCGCGAGTCGCTTTACATATTCGACTGTTTCCGGCACGTTTTGGGACAGCCCCATGGTCCCGAAGTAACCCAAGCGAAGCGGGCGATGCCATTCATGCTCACAAGGAACAACATCCGCGCCATTGGGCACGACCGATATCATTTCCGAAGAGACGCCTTCCGCAGAAAGGTTTTTCTTGAAGCCGTCGGTAAGTACAACCACGTGATCGGCGACTCTACAGAAGGAAAGCTCAAGCGCCTTCATAGCAGCAGCCTTCGCGCCCTTGTTCCCCGTCGCCATCATCTGCTTGTAGGTCAGATCGCGAAACTCGATGACCAGAGGAAGGCGATGCTTCTTGGCATAATGCACACCAAGCCAAGCGGAGAATACCGTGCCGCTTGTGACAAGAACCACGTCATAATCCGTGCCAACCGGAGATCCAGTACGTAGGTTTTTGAGCCCGCCCAGGATGAAGCTAATTCCAGACTCGATTCGCTTCTTAAAGCTAGTGTTAGGCTGAATCTTTGACGCTGAACGAAAGACGCGAATACGCCCCATTCGTTCTTCTCGCAGGGGAACCATGTCATAACCGTCATAGAGTCTTCCTGTGGGATAATTAGGCCAACCCGTAAAAACAGTAACGTCATGGCCAGAATCTGACCAAATATCAGAGTGATCCTTGGCTCTGAAGGCGGCAGCAATATTCTCTGGACTAAAAAATTGAGTGAAGTAGAGAATCCTCATTTACCTGTAGCTCCCTTCCCAAACATTGCACCGAAAGTGCCGGTAAAGCATTTCCAGTCAATGCTGAAACACCTGTTCCGCACGTAATGAAGCTCAATCTTCTGGCGCAAGCCGCTCTCGAACGTTGCAGCGTTACGGTCGGTGGCCTGCCACAGGCCCGTAATGCCGGGCTGGACAGAGAGCAACACGGCCTTCTCCTCGTCGGAAAAGTGCTGCTCCAGCTCATCTCTTGTAATAGGTCGCGGACCAATGACGGAAAGATCACCGTTCAGCACGTTGAGAAACTGCGGCATCTCGTCAATCGAACACTTGCGAATGAAGCTCCCGACTTTGGTAATGCGGGGGTCATCGTCGACCTTGCGTTCGACTTCCCACTGATGAAGCTGCTCAGGGCTCAGATATTTCTGCACGTCGCCCGCATCGGCGACCATGCTGCGGAGCTTAAGGATCTTGATAGTCTTTCCGTGCATGCCAACACGCTCCTGTGCATACACAGGGCTTCCAGAAGACTCAAGACAAATGAGTGCGCACACAATCGTGATGGGAATAATCAGCACCACACTCACGCAAAGGCTGAATACAAGATCGAAAAGTCGTTTTAAAAATCGATAAGCCAATGTACCGCTTGGCTTTATCTCTAAAGCAACCGAGTCTGGCTTCACGACTGCAACACCGGCATATTCAGTTTTATCTCCCACTATTTCCTTCAAACCTGCGTCCCCGCCCCGGGGATCCTCCCTGTCCCGTTAAACAGTCGCCTGCATTTAGGCGATTGCCTTTTTAAAGTTGCGCATGACGCGCTGCTCGGCCGAAAGCACGGCAAGGCCAACGCGCGTAGTTACGCGTCGGCCGCACAGGTTGAGCTCCAGATAAGCAGTGCTCTTGCGTCTATTAATGGTTTTGATAAGGCCTTCGTGGCCCAGCAGCGGACCTGCCGTCACTACGACTTGGTCGCCGTCTTTTAAGGCCTCGCTCATGGGCACTATGCGGTCTCCCCTATGCGTAAAGCCGCCAATAAGCTGAACCTCTTCTTTTGCCAGCAGCACAAACTGACCGTCTTGGGAAAGCACCCGGGCAAAGTCGTCCATGCGCATCAGATACTGTTGCACGGTGCGGGGATCTGCCGTATCGCAGATAAGATAACCGGGAAAGAGCGGCTTGGTCGTATTGACCCATTCGCCGTGAACTTTAATCTCGGTTTGAAATTGGGGATAAAAGAGCTCCTGCATGGCGACAGCCGGCACCATGCGCTCAATGCGCTCGCGCATTACGTCTTCGCGACCGTTAATGACCTGAATTACATACCACACGAGCTCCACCCCCTTGCTGTCTTACGTATGGCTCACGTGATTTGGATATGGCTTCGCCAGGGCGCTTGTGCGCGAAGGCGCTCCATATTCAAACCCTGAGCCCAGTCAGACAAGCACGTGGCTCTGCCCCACCGTGAACGGTATGTATAAGCGCAGTTGCTAGAAACGCGGACGTGTATCGCAAAATGACCGCGTCTCCAGCTGGCTGCGTGCGAACCAGTCAAGCGGGTACAAAACTGGACCGCACGCAAACAGCTGAAGGACTGCTGTGGTTTGCCAAAACAACCAATTACACTGCCGAAAGCGAACTTATAAATAGCCGCAAAAACAAGTGCAAAATCGCGCATGGCAATCGATATTGGAGCTCATGGTGTTTCTGGCACCGCCGTTACGGCCGGATGCTGATCGACCCTGTGCTATGCGGCCTGCTGGAGCCGTGAGCACAGTTGAACTCATGTACGTTAGTTATCCTAGCACAAGCTGTTAGTGAAACTGATTTGGGCTGCGTTGGACAACATATCGTTCATTTGACGTGCTCAAGGGGTTTGTTTTGGGATGTTGTTCACGTTGACGCAGGTTATTGGGGTGCTGGCAATAATTGGGAGCGTTCCTGAAGCCCAAATGGAGAAGCGAGCTGCACTGGTAATTGCGTTTGGATAACAAACTATGTACAGACATGTGAAATAAATTGTGCAACTTTTTGTTGGCGTCGGAGGGGTTTGTGACCCGAGATATTTCGACAAAAAAAGCCTTCGGTATACCGAAGGCCTTTGCATTCACGATGGTGGAGACGAGGGGGATCGAACCCCTGACCTCTTGACTGCCAGTCAAGCGCTCTCCCAGCTGAGCTACGCCCCCGTGACGAGGAGATACTATAGGGGAAGTTGGCGCGACGTGCAAGGACTTTTTTGGGTCAGACTTTAAGTGCCTATTGATCTAGGTAAGCGATGGCGGTGCCGGCATGGACTTGGATCTTGGCCGTACCCCTGACGACGTTGCTGATGCCCGTGTCTGCTAGTAGTCCCAGGGGGGCGTGGTCTAGTTCCCATTCTAGACCGTGTTCGCTTACTACCGTTTCTGGGGCAAGGGCGATGATGGAGAACGTCTTGCCCTCGTGGTCTTCGATGATCCACGATTCGCCTGCGCGAAGGATGCGGGCGACCACCTTGTCCTCGACAATCCAGACTGGGGCGTCATCGTAGCCTGCTAGCAGGCCCAGTACGGAAAGCGCCATGTCCGGGCGGCCGCCCGTAGCGCAGGTCGCAACCACTTCGGCACCCGGCCAGCGACGGCGGACGGAATCGAGCGCCAGCGCCAGATCCGTATAGTCCTTGTAGGGGTCGTGGCGCTCAACCTCAAAGTCGGTAGCGGCATCGACTAGTGCGCGACCCGCATCACTCACCGTGTCGGCATCCCCCACATACACGTCGCAGCCCAGCCCCGCGCCCAACAGCGCATCGAGACCGCGGTCCACGGCGACAACGTGGTCGCACTCCCCTGCTAGTCTACGCAACAGATCCGCGCTCGCCACCACGGACGAGCCACAGACCACTAATACCTTACAAGCCACAGCTCTCGCCTATCCCTCAAACGAAAGCACGCGGGCCAGATCCAGGTCCTCATAACTATCGATAAAGATATCGCAGTTGGCGCGCACGTCGTCGCGCTTCATGCGGCCGTGCGGGTCATAGATACCTACACGCTTAAAGCCCGCGGCGCCAGAGCTCTTAAGGCCAAAAACGGCGTCCTCAAACACCCATGCGCGCTCAAACTTGTGCCTATGGCGCTCCTCCAGGCGGCGCAGCGCGAGCTCATACACATCGGGGAACTGCTTGGAGCGTCCTGCCTCGCCGGTGGTGGTCACAAACTCCATGTAGGCATCGAGCCCGGCTCCCGCAAGTGCAGACTTAACCAGCTCGGCCGGCGTGGACGTGGCGACGCACATGGCAATGCCCACCGCCTTCGCCTGCTCCAAAAATGCCAGAAGCCCCTCGCGCGGCGGCACCTTGGAGTAGCCATCGATCAGAATGTCACTCAGCTCGAGATAGAGCTCCTCGCCATTTGCGCTAATACCCCACGTGTCGTGGTAGGCCTGGCATTCGTCCTCCAGCGAAAGATGCTCAAACTGGGCAAAATCGTCGACCGTCACGTCAATTCCGTAGCGGTGCAATAACTCGGGCTGGGCATAGGCCCAAACGGGGGTGCTATTAACCAGTGTGCCGTCGCAATCGAAAATAAAAGCAACGTTGGGGGCGGCGGTCTGGGACATAAACGAACCTTTCGATGTCAAATGGTAAACATCCTGCTAAAAACGTTTTACCAAACGTCAGACTAACAATCTTGAAACCCTAATTGGTAAAACTGTCAAGAGTTTTACCACGGCAATTCTGCAAGTGGTCTAAACATGGCGCTTACCGATTAAACGCCGCCCTAAAACCACTTTCCTTCATAAAAGTAACGTACAGGTGTTATCGTAGTTTCTGCCGAAAGTTCCACCGAGCACGCGAGGTGGAACGAATCATAGAACTATCGCCGTCCCTTCGATTCGTGCAGCCTTGGACCTTTCGCATCTAGTCACCAAGGCAACACGCTGCCGCGTCATGATGGGATCAAACGTGAGCGATACAAAGCTAAAGCCAACGGCTAAAAAGCCCGCAACCCGTAAAGCCGCCCCGCACGCACCGGAGCTCACCAAGGACGATGTCTATCTATTTGGCATCGGCACGTGGGAGCGCAGCTGGGAAAAGATGGGCGCGCACCCCGACACGCAGAACCGTACGCGCGGCTGGCGCTTTTGCGTTTGGGCGCCCGATGTAAAGAGCGTGCATGTCATTGGCGAATTTAACGACTGGGATGAGGAAGCCAACCCTCTGGTGCCCGTGCATACGAGCACTATTTGGGAAGGCTTTATTCCTGGTGCCGAGCAGGGCCAGCTCTATAAATATCTCATCGAGACCAACGAGGGCGAAAAGCTCTATAAGGCCGATCCGTACGCCTTTAAGGCAGAGTGCCCTCCGGGTACCGCCAGCGTGCTGTGGACCCTCGATGGCTACAAGTGGAACGACGCCGCGTGGCTTAAGCGCCGCGCCAGCCATAACCACATGTCGCAGCCGCTTAACATCTACGAGGTGCATATTGGCTCGTGGAAGCGCCACGGCGACGCGCCGCAGGGCGAGCCGGACGAGTACGGAAATTACCCCGGCCCCATGGATCCCTTCCCCGCGCAGCGCGGCGAATTCTACACCTACGACGACCTGTCGGTAGAGCTCGTGGACTACGTGCGCGACATGGGCTACACACATATCGAGGTCATGCCGCTTATGGAGCATCCCTTCGATGGCTCCTGGGGCTACCAGACGACCGGCTACTACGCCGCCACGTCGCGCTACGGCAACCCGCAGCAGCTCATGCACTTTATCGATGCATGCCACGAGGCTGGCATCGGCGTGATCATGGACTGGGTGCCCGGCGGTTTTTGCGCCGACGCCCACGGCCTTGCCACCTTTAACGGCCACATGCTGTTTGAGCACGAGATTCACCCCAACTGGGGCACGCACAAGTTTGACTTCGCCCGCGGCGAGGTCCGCTCCTTCCTGGTCTCCAACGTGCTGTACTGGCTCGAGAACTTCCACGTGGACGGTATCCGCATGGACGGCGTGTCCAGCATGCTGTACCTCAACTTTGGCATCGACGATCCCGGCCAAAAGAAGTTCAACAAGTATGGTACCGAGGAGGACCTGGACGCCAGCGCGTTTATCCGCCAGGTCAACTGCGCCGTGGAGGCCCACTACCCCGACGTGATGATGATGGCCGAGGAGTCCACCGCGTGGCCGCTCGTGACCTACCCGCCTCAGGACGGCGGCCTGGGCTTCCACTACAAGTGGGACATGGGCTGGATGAACGACACCCTGCACTACATGCAGACCGATTTTCCGTGGCGCCCCGGCAACCACGGCCTGCTCACGTTCTCCATCATGTACGCCTTTACCGAGAACTTTATCTGCCCGCTGAGCCACGACGAGGTCGTACACGGCAAGTGCTCGCTGATCGGCCGCATGCCGGGCGACTGGTGGCGCCAGTTTGCCGGCCTGCGCACGCTGGCCTTCTACCAGATGACGCACCCCGGTGCCAAGCTCAACTTTATGGGCAACGAGATCGGCCAGTTTATTGAGTGGCGCTACTACGAGTCCATCCAGTGGTTCCTGACCGAGGAGTACGAGACTCACAAGCATCATCAGGCGTTCATTAAGGCGCTCAATCACCTGTACACCGCCGAGCCCGCCCTGTACGAGCGCGGATACACCGACGACGGCTTTACCTGGATCGATGCGGACAACTCCAAGCAGTCCATCGTGAGCTTTGTGCGCCAGGGCGAGGACGTCGATGACGATCTGGTGATCCTGATCAACTTTGACCCGGCGAGCTACGAGAGTTTCCGCGTGGGCGTGCCGCGCGAGGGTGACTGGGAGGTCATCTTTGACTCCGACCGTCCCGAGTTTGGCGGCAGCGGCTATGCCGGCGAAGAGCCTTACACCTGCTCGAGCGAGCCCTATCCCTGGAACGGGCAGATGGACTCCATCGAGATTAAGGTGCCCGGGCTGGCTGGCGTGGTGCTTAAGCGCCGCGGCCCCAGCAGCTACAAGCCGCCCGTGGTCGAGGAGCCCAAGGCTGCGCCCAAAAAGCGCACGTCCTCGGTGAAGCCTAAGCCTGCGGCTGCCAAGAAGGCTCCGGCTAAGGCGAAGGCCACGACGACCAAGGCCAAGGCCAAGGCTGCCGCAAAGCCCGCTGCTAAGGCCGCAGCCAAGAAACCAGCTGCCAAAAAGGCCGCTACCAAGACCAAGTCTGCTTCTGTTAAGCCGTCTGCCAAGGATGCGTAACAAAACCGTTACAGCTGTAATTACCCGCCCCGACGAGGCGTAGGATACAAGTCATAACCGTTCCGGGAGAAACATCCCCGGGGGAAAGGAACGTATGAATAAGATCTTCGACAACAAGCAGGAGTTTACCGAGCTCTATCGCGATGCCGTCATGAGCATCAGCGGTAAGAGCGTCGAGGCCGCCAGCGACCTCGACCGCTTTAACGCCCTGGCCAAGCTCGTGGCCGAGAAGGCGCGCACCGTTGCCACCAAGAGTGACGCCCGCGTCACCGCCGAGGGCAAAAAGCGCGTGTACTACTTCTCGATCGAGTTTTTGATCGGCCGCCTGCTCGACAACTACCTGCTCAACTTTGGCGTGCGCGACATGGTCGCCGAGGCGCTCGACGACATGGGCTTTGACCTGTCCGTCATCGAGAACCAGGAGCCCGATCCGGCCCTGGGCAACGGTGGCCTGGGTCGTCTGGCCGCATGCTTCTTGGATTCCATGGCAGCCGAGGGCATTGCCGGCTACGGCAACGGCATGCGCTACCGCTACGGCCTGTTTAAGCAGGAGATTGTCAACGGCAGCCAGGTCGAGGCCACCGACGAGTGGCTCACCCACGGCTATCCCTGGGAGGTCCGTCGTCAGGACAAGGCCGTGACCATCAAGTTTGGTGGCCATGTTGAGGGCTTTGAGGAGAACGGCCGCACGTTCTACCGCACGGTGGACACGCAGGACATCCTGGCTGTCCCTTATGACATCCCCGTCGTGGGCTATGCCGGCGAGACCGTCAACAAGCTGCGCGTCTGGGCCGCCGAGCCGGTCGAGGAGCACTTCGATCTGGAGGCCTTCAACCGCGGCGACTACGCCCTGGCCGACGCCGAGCGCGCCGAGGCCGAGGCCATCAGCGCCATCCTCTACCCCAACGACGCCGGCGAGCACGGCCGTCTGCTGCGCCTGAAGCAGGAGTACCTGTTTGTCTCGGCCGGCATCTACAGCCTGCTCGACACCTTTGAGAAGGAGCACGGTGAGAACTGGGAGCTGCTGCCGCAGTTTGTGGCCATCCACACCAACGACACGCACCCCGCCATGTGCGGCCCCGAGCTCATGCGCATCCTCATCGACGAGAAGAAGCTCGAGTGGGACGACGCCTGGAACATCGTGACGCAGGTCGTGAGCTACACCAACCACACCATCCTGCCCGAGGCTCTGGAGAAGTGGCCCATCGGCACGTTCTCCAAGCTCCTCCCCCGCGTGTACCAGATCATCGACGAGATCAGCCGTCGTTGGCACGAGTCGTTCGACACCACGCAGGAGGGCTGGCAGGAGCGTCTGCGCCAGACCGCCATCCTGTGGGACGGCGAGATTCGCATGGCCAACCTGTCTGTGATCTGCAGCCACAGCGTCAACGGCGTGGCCAAGATCCACTCCGACATCATCAAGAACATCGTGCTCAAGGACTTCTATGCCCTGACGCCCGAGAAGTTCAACAACAAGACCAACGGCATCTCGCACCGTCGCTTCTTTGCCGAAGCCAACCCCACCTACGCCAAGCTCGTGACCGAGGCCATTGGCGATGGCTGGCTCAAAGACGCCTTTGAGCTTGAGAAACTCAAGGAGTTTAAGGACGACACCGAGTTCCTGAAGGCCGTGGGTGCTTCCAAGCGCGCTAACAAGGAGCGCCTGGCCGCCTACGTTAAGGCCGAGACCGGTCTGGTCATTGACCCCAACACCGTCTTCGATGTCCAGGTAAAGCGCTTCCATGCCTACAAGCGCCAGCTCATGAACATCATGAAGGTGATGGACATCTACAACCGTCGCATCGCTGATCCTAACTTCCACGTGACGCCGACGACCTTCATCTTTAGTGGCAAGGCTGCCTCGAGCTACACCTTTGCCAAGGAGACCATCCGCCTCATTAACTCCGTTGCCGACGTCATCAACAACGATGCCCGCGTCAATGAGGTCATGAAGGTCTGCTTTATCCCCAACTTCCGCGTGAGCAACGCCCAGCTCATCTACCCCGCCGCCGAGATCTCGGAGCAGATCTCCACGGCCGGCAAGGAGGCCTCGGGCACGTCCAACATGAAGCTCATGATGAACGGCGCCATTACGCTGGGTACCCTTGACGGCGCCAACATCGAGATCGCCGATCTGGCCGGCCGCGAGAACGAGGCCATCTTTGGCCTGACCGCCCCCGAGGTCGAGCAGCTCTGGGCATCGAACAGCTACTTTGCGTGGGATACCCTCAACGGCGACCGCGAGCGTCTGGGCCGCGTGATGGACGAGCTCAAGGACAACACGTTTGCGGGTCTTTCGGGCAACTTCGAGAGCATCTACAACGAGCTCATGAACAACAACGACCCCGACCTAGTCATGGCCGACTTCCGCAGCTACGTGGATGCATGGGCGAACCTCACGGGCAGCTACGGCGACCAGGAGACCTGGAACCGCAAGGCCCTGCTCAACACCGCCTCGAGTGGCTGGTTCTCGTCCGACCGCACCATTCGCGAGTATCGCGACGAGATCTGGCACGCATAAAGCGCGCGAGCTCCCTTTGCCGCACGGCATTACTCGACGGGCGTGACAGTGCGCCGCGCCCGTCGCTAATGGGTTAGGAACATCGATGACAGAAGGAGAAATCGATGAGTAAGAAAGAATGCATCGCGATGCTCCTCGCAGGAGGACAGGGCAGCCGATTGGGGGCACTCACCCAAAAGATCGCCAAGCCGGCGGTTAGCTTTGGTGGCAAGTTCCGCATTATCGACTTTTCGCTGTCCAACTGCTCCAACTCGGGCATCGACACGGTGGGCGTTCTGACGCAGTACCGTCCCTACCTGCTGCATGCCTACGTGGGCTCCGGCGAGGCGTGGGATCTGGACAGCCGCGACGGCGGCGTGTCGATCCTGCCGCCGTACGAGACGCAGACCGGCGGCGCCTGGTATGCGGGCACGGCCGACGCCATTACGCAGAACCTCGACTACATCAAGGCGAACGACCCCAAGTACGTTCTGATTCTTTCGGGCGATCACCTGTATCGCATGGACTACCGCAAGATGCTCAAGACGCACATTGAGAACAACGCCGACCTCACGGTGAGCGTTATGCCCGTGCCGTGGGAGGAGGCCAGCCGCTTTGGCATCCTGACCACCGACCCCGAAGACGGCCGCATCACCAAGTTCACCGAGAAGCCCGAGAAGCCCGATTCGAACCTCGCATCCATGGGCATCTACATCTTCTCGGCCGACGTGCTGATCGAGGCGCTCGAGGAGGACGCTCTGGACCAGCGCTCGAGCCACGACTTTGGCAAGGACATCATCCCCAAGCTGCTCGGTGAGAACAAGCGCCTGTACAGCTACGAGTTCCACGGCTTCTGGAAGGACGTCGGCACCATCGCCAGCTTCCATGAGACCTCGATGGACCTGCTGGGTAACAACCCCGAGTTCGATCTGTTCGACAAGAACTTCCCCATCATGTCCAACATCACCACGCGTCCGCCGCACTACATTGGCCCTGACGGCCGCCTGGACGACTGCCTGGTCTCCAACGGCTGCAAGATCTACGGCACCGCTCGCCACTCGATCCTTTCGACCGATGTCATCATCGAGGAGCGCGCCGTGGTCGAGGACTCCGTGCTGCTGCCGGGTGCGCACGTTAAGAGCGGCGCACACATCTGCCGCGCTATTTTGGGCGAGAACTCCACGGTCGAAGAGGGCGTGAAGCTCGGCTCTGTCGATACCACCAAGGATACGGCCGTCGTTGGAAATGACGTCGTTATCGGGAAGGGGGAATGATCCGATGATCAATCGCAAGGCCATCGGTTATATCACCGCTAACTACTCTTCGTCCTACGGCAGCGTCCTGCTCAAGGACCGCCCCATCGCGTCCGTTCCGTTTTTGGGCCGCTACCGCCTGATCGACTTCCCGCTGTCCAACATGATGAATGCCGGCATTAAGACCGTCGGCGTCGTCATGCCGGGTAACTACCGTTCGCTGATCGACCACGTGGGCTCGGGCAAGGACTGGGGCCTGGACCGCAAGAAGGGCGGCCTGTTCATGGTACCCGGCAACGCGTATGGCACCACCAAGGGCGGCATGCGCTTCCTGCTGCGCGACATCATCTCCAACAAGACGCTGTTCCAGCGCTCGGAGAAGCCCTATGTCGTGATGATGGGCACCAACATCATCTTTAACATGGACCTCAACACCATCATCGAGGCGCACGAGAACTCCGGTGCCCAGATGACCGTGGTGTACTGCAAGGCCACGCGCAACGTCGATGACGAGACCAAGCTCGAGATTAACGAGAACGGTCGCCTGACGGGCGTGAGCGCCGGCGTCGTGTACGGCGACAACGCCTCCATGGACTGCTGCATCGTCAACCGCGAGACGCTGCTCGAGATTATCGACCACTATCAGGCCGCCGACTATCTGGACCTGCTCGAGGCACTCCAGGGCGACTTTGGCAACATCGACGTGTGCAGCTACGAGTACAAGGGCGAGGTCGTGGGCGTGTTTAGCGAGAAGTCGCTGTATCGCCGCAGCATGGACCTGCTCGACCAGACCGTAGCCGACCAGCTCTTCGATCCCGAACGCCCGATCCTGACCAAGGCTCACGACGTGCCGCCTTCGCGCTATGCGACCGGCAGCCACGCCTGCAACTCGATCATCTCGGCCGGCTGCATCATCAAGGGCACCGTGCGCAACTCGATCCTGTCGCGCGGCGTCGTGGTCGAGGAGGGCGCCTCGGTGACCAACTCGATCATCAACCAGAGCTGCATCATCAAGAGCGGCGCACGCGTTGAGAACGCCATCCTGGACAAGAACAACGTGGTCCCCACCAACACCGAGCTTCGCGGCACGCCCGAGAACATTCTGGTGCTGGGCAAGGCTCCGTTAACTTCTGACATCACCATCGTACGTTAACGTTGGCACCGCAACATCGCTCGTAACATGTAGAATAGCCGCCCGGTTAGCGCCAGGCGGCTATTCTCGAATTGCAACATGGGAGACAATATGGCTGATTCCAGCAAAAAGATGCAGATCGTGTTTGCCTCGGCCGAGTGCGCACCGTTTGTAAAGACCGGTGGCCTGGGTGACGTGGCAGGTTCGCTGCCTGCGGCGCTTGTGCGCGCCGGCGCCGAAGTTATCGTGATGGTGCCCAAGTACGCCACCATCAAGGATGAGTACAAGGCACAGATGGAGCACTTCTCCGATTTTTACGTGAGCCTGGGCTGGCGCAATGAGTACTGCGGGCTCGAGAAGCTCGAGCACGACGGCGTCACCTATATGTTCATCGACAACGAGCGCTACTTTGCGCGCGACTATCCGTACGGCTTCTTTGATGACGGCGAGCGCTTTGCGTTTTTCTCCAAGGCCATCACCGAGAGCCTGCAGCACCTGCCGGCCGGCTTTGAGTGCGACATCCTGCACTGCAATGACTGGCAGACGGCACTTGCGCCCGTGTTTTTGCGCGAGTTTTACCAGGGCCTGCCGCTGTATGACCGCGTCAAGACCGTGTTCTCGATCCACAACGTAGCGTTCCAGGGCCAGTTTAGCGACACCGTGATGGAGGACATCCTGGGCGTGGCGCATATTCCGGCGGCCGCCTCGCAGCTGCGTTGCGACGCCTGCAGCATCAACTATATGCTGGGCGCGCTGCGCTATGCCGATGCCATCACTACGGTGAGCCCCACCTATGCCAACGAGATCCAGACGCCCGAGTTTGGCGAGGGCCTGGACGGCGTTCTGCGCGAGCGTTCGTACGCGCTGCAGGGTATCCTGAACGGCATTGACGTGGCGGGCTTTGACCCGGCGACCGACAAGCGCATTGCCGCCAACTACACGGTTGAAGACCGCTCTGGCAAGGCCGTGTGCAAGGCCAAGCTGCAGGAAGAGCTGGGGCTCGAGATTCGCGACGACCGTCCGCTCATGGTGATGGTCACGCGCCTGACGCGCCAGAAGGGCATGGACCTGGTCATGTACGCGCTTGACCGCATTCTGGCCGGCGGCGTGCAAGTGGCGGTACTGGGCACCGGCGACCGCGACTACGAGGACGGCCTGCGCTACTTCCAGGACAAGTACCCCGGCACCATGGCCGCACGCATCGAGTTCGATCCTGCGCTGTCGCAGCGCATGTACGCCGCCGCCGACATGTTCCTGATGCCGTCGAAGTTTGAGCCCTGCGGCCTGTCGCAGATCATCGCCATGCGTTACGGCACGCTGCCCATCGTGCGCGAGACCGGTGGTCTGAAGGACACCGTGATCCCGTATAACGAGTTTACCGGCGAGGGCACGGGCTTCTCGTTTAGTAACTTTAACGGCGACGAGATGGGCGACGCCGTGTTCCGCGCGGCACGCCTGTTCTGGGACAACCGCGATGCCTGGAACCAGCTGGTCACGCAGGCCATGAGCCAGGACTTTAGCTGGACGCGCTCGGCCGATAAGTATCTGGACCTGTACTTCTTTATGCATCCGGAGATTGAGAGGCCGGCGGCTGTTGTCGACGAGCCTGAGGCTGTTGCTGAACCGGTGGCCGCCGAGGAGCCCAAGGCCGAGGAGAAGCCTGTTGAGGCTGAGCCCGCAAAGGCCGAGCCTAAGGTGAAGGCTGAGGTTGCTCTTGAGGCAAAGGACGAGGTCAAGCCCGCTGCAAAGCCCGCAGCTAAGAAGACCACGACCCGCAAGACGACCGCTAAGAAGGCTACGACGACCAAAGCTGCCGCGACTAAAACAACGGCTGCCAAGACAACGACCACGCGCAAGCGCACGACCGCCGCTGCCAAGAAGGCCGCCGAGGCCGAGGCTGCTCCCGAGGTAAAGGCCGAGGTCGCTGAGGCCAAACCGGCCGCCAAGGCTCCGGCAAAGACCGCTGCCAAGAAGACAACCGCGACCGCCAAGAAGACTACAGCTGCCAAGAAGACCACGGCAACGAAGTCGACGGCCGCCAAGGCTACTGCGACCAAGGTCGCTCCGAAGGCTGCCGCAAAGCCCGCCGTCAAGGTCGAGGAGACGCCTGCCGAGCCCAAGGCCGAAGCAGCTGTCGAGGCCAAGCCGACCGCCAAGACCACCACGCGCAAGCGCACGACGACGGCCAAGAAGACCACGGCAAAGGCTGCCGCTCCTAAGGCAGAGGCTATGCCCGCCGCCGTCAAAGAGGAGACCAAGCCCGAGCCTGCCAAGGAGACCCCGGTCTCCCCTGCCGCTCCGACCGAGAAAAAGGCTCCGACCAAGAAGACTTCCGTCCGCAAGGCAACGGCCACCCGCAAGCGCCGCTAATCCAGACGATCCAAAACCTCATCAAACCCTAAGCAAGGGGCGCTCCAACCGGGCGCCCCTTCTCTGTTAATAGTTGGTAAAACGATTTTCTAGGACAACCGTTCGCCGATGGTAAACGGATGTTGTTTATACAGCCTATGTACAACAGATATACTTACATCCTGTGCGTAAAGCCATGGCCCGCAGGCCGTGATTCTATTGAACTGGACCGTATTATGAGATTGATACACAACAGCCGTCTGCCGCAGTTTCGCACTCCGTTTGGCGCTGTGACCACTGGAACTTCCGTTGCACTCTCGGTGATTTTGGAGGATGCCGACCCCAACCAGGCAACGCTTACGCTGCGCACCTGGGTCGATGAAATCGGTGAGTCTCTGTATCCCATGACGCACGAGGGCGACGGCATATTTACTGCAGAGCTTGAGTGCACCGAGCCCTGTCTTATCTGGTACAGCTTTATCTGCAATATCGAGGGCCAGCCCGAGGTTCGCCTAGGCGCGCCGCAAGGTCGCACCGGCGGCGAGGGCGTAACCTACGACTACGCCGAAGTGCCGTCGTTCCAGGTCACCGTCTACAAGCACCGCGAGAACCGTCCCACCTGGTACGAGCGCGGTATGGTCTACCAGATCTTCCCCGATCGCTATGCTCGCGACGAAAACTGGCGCGAGCGCACGCTGGCCGAAGTCGAAAAGCCACGCAACGGAATCCAGCGCCGCATGGTCGAGGACTGGAACGAGCCGCCCGCGTACGAGCGTGCCGAGGACGGATCCATCAAGACCTGGGACTTTTACGGCGGCTCGCTCAAGGGTATCCAAAATGACCTGCCCCGCATCGCCGAGCTGGGCTTTACGGCCATCTACCTCAACCCCATCTTTGAGGCCGCGAGCAACCACCGCTACGACACGGCCGACTACACCAAGATCGACCCAATCCTGGGCACCGAGCAGGATTTTACCGAGCTGTGCCAGGCAGCCGAGAAGCTGGGCATCTCCATCATCCTGGACGGCGTCTTTAACCATACGGGTGACGACTCCATCTATTTCAACCGCTACGGCAACTACCCCGGCGTGGGCGCGTGGCAGAGCGAGGACTCGCCGTGGCGCGATGCGTTTTATTTCCACGAGGACGGCTCGTACGACTGCTGGTGGGGCGTGGGCAACATGCCCGCCATCAATGAGAGCTCCGAGCTGGTACGCGAGCGGCTTCTGGGCAAGGACGGCGTGATCCGTAAATGGCTACGTGCCGGCGCTCATGGCTGGCGCCTGGACGTCGCTGACGAGCTTTCCGACGACTTCCTGGCCGAGATCAAGAAGGCCGTACTTGCCGAAAAGCCTGACGCACTGTTGCTCGGCGAAGTCTGGGAAGACGCCTCCAACAAGATTAGCTACGGCCATCTGCGTCGCTACCTACAGGGCTCCGAGTTGGACTCTGCTATGGATTACCCCTTCCGCGACATGGTCATCGGCTTTTTGATGGGCTACAAGAACGCCTACGAGGCCGCTGAGGATATCGAGACCCTGCGCGAGAACTACCCGAGCGAGGCATTGTCCTGCGCGCTCAACCTGCTGTCGAGCCACGACCGCCCGCGTATCATCTCGGTGCTCGGCGGCGGCCCCGACGAGTCGCAGCTGCCCGAGTGCGAGCGCAGCAAATGGCGCCTGGACGAGAACTCAATGGGCCTGGCCAAGAGCCGTTTTTGGCTCGCCACGCTCATGCAGATGACCTTCCCCGGTGTGCCTTCGATCTACTACGGCGACGAATACGGCCTGGAGGGTCTAACCGATCCGGGCAACCGCCGCACCCTGCCGACCAAGGACCAACTGCACGACTTCGACACGCTGGCTATTGTCAAAAACGCCTCCGCCGTACGTCGCGCACTGCCGTTTATGATCGACGGCGAGATCAAGGCCTTCGCGCTCAACGACGAGGTGCTGGCATACAACCGCACGGGCAAGGATGGCGAGTCCGCGACGGTTATCATCAACCGTAGTCTGCGCAATTCGCACCGCGTGACGATTCCGGCGCTCGACGAATGCGCGAGTGACGTGATCAGCGGTCACGAGTGCGAGATCCACAACGGCACAGTCACGCTCGATTTGTATCCGCTGGGCTCGTCGATCATCTATCACCATGCCGAGCAGCGCTTGCAGGAGCCGCTCGATCACGGCGCGGGCGTTGTGTGCCATATCACCTCGGTACCGACCGATGACGGCAAGCCCGGCACGATCGGCGCACCCACGCGTCGCTTTATCGACCATCTGGCCGCCATGGGTATGCGCTACTGGCAGGTTCTCCCCGTCAACCCTACGGACTTCTTCCGCTCCCCTTACGCCGGTCCCTCAGCTTTTGCGGGCAATATCGACCTGCTGCCCGAGAGCCGCGAGGAGCTGGCCGCCGACTTTGAAACCTGGAAGGCCCGTGGCGGCGAGGATGCAGACCCGCTCTACACGGCATTTAAACATCGCAATGCCGACTGGCTCGAGAAGTACTGCGTCTACATGGCCGTTAAGAAGTACTTTGAGGGCGAGTCGCGCCACGATTGGCCGGCCGATGTCGCGCGCTACAACGAGCGTCTGATTGACGACAAGCGTTTCCACGACGAGGCAGAGTTGCAGGCGTACATGCAGTACCGCTTTGACCTGGCCTGGTGCGAGCTCATGAACTATGCACACAAGAAGGGCATCGAGGTCATCGGCGATATCCCCATGTATGTCTCGGACGATTCGGCCGACGCGTGGAGCGAGCCCGAAAATTTCTGGCTGTCCGATACCGGCAAGGCAATTGAGATTTCGGGCGCGCCGCCCGACAACTTTGCGCCCGAGGGTCAGGTGTGGGGCAACCCGACGTTCCGCTGGGACCACATGAAGCAGAACGGCTATAGCTGGTGGATGGATCGCCTGCGCCGCGCGTTTTCGCTCTACGACCGCGTGCGCCTGGATCACTTCCTGGGATTCCACAGCTACTTTAGTATCCCCGCGGGCAAGGCTTGCGCCGACGGTCGCTGGCTGACGGGCCCGGGCAAGGACCTGTTCCAGACCGCCTACGACGAGCTAGGTCCGCTCAACTTTATCGCCGAGGACCTGGGCTATTTGACGCCCGGTGTTCGCGCCATGGCTTCGACCTGCGGTTTCCCCGGCATGGACGTGCTGGAGTTTAGCGACTACGACGTTCGTTGCGGTGTGCATCCCACGCCCGGCAAGATTCTGTACACCTCGACGCACGATACGTCGACGCTGGCCGGTTGGTGCACGCGTTCCTTTGCGGGTGGCGACGTGCCGAGCGGTGTTGAGGTGGCGTCCAAGCTGATGAGCGACGCGCTGGCAAGCGACGCTCCCCTGGTGATGATGCCGCTGCAAGATGTCTTGGGGCTGGGCGACGACGCGCGCATGAACGTTCCGGGCGTGGCCACGGGCAACTGGACCTGGCAGGCTGACGAGACCGATGTTGCGGCCGCCGAGGGCAAAACTGCGCAGCTCCTGCGCAACACCCATAGATTCTGGGGCGAAGCGTGATAAAACCCCCGATATAGGGTACAGTTACAGCTGTTTGAATTTTTGCGGGCAGAGCGATCTGCCCGCTTTATGCTGAAAAGGAAGTATTATGGCGCGCTACGATTACAAGTGCTCGAGCTGCGGCAACGTGTTCGAGGTTGAGCATCCCATGTCCGAGACCCCCGAGGTCCTATGCCCGAGCTGCGGTGCCCCGGCGGCCAAGACGTTCTCGGCCAGCGGTATTAAGTTCGATGGCAGCGGTTTCTACAACACCGACCAGCGCAGCGGCGGCTCCAGCACCAGCGCCACAAGCGGCTGCTGCGCCAACTGCCCGCATAACCACTAGAAACCAAACAGCCCCGCGATCAACACCGATCGCGGGGCTGTTTCTTTGTGTCGCAGGTAGCTCTATGAGTTGCGGACCAGGCGGGCGCAAAAGTGGCCGTCGTAGGAGTCGGCGTTTACCGGCACGCTTTGGAAGAGGCCACGGTCGTTTTGACGGACGGCTACCAGCTTCTTGGCCTGCTCGAAATCGGGCAGTTGCAGGATCTGCGCCTCGGAGAGCGACTCCAGGCTAAAACCGGTACCCTCGGGAGAGTTTAGGAAAGCATCCACGACCTGCGTGTTCTCTTCGTCAAAGACCGAGCACGTCGCATAGATGAGCTCGCCGCCAGTAGCCACGCGCGCGGCAGCCTCTTTGAGCATCGTCAGCTGCAGTTTGGGCAGCTCAACCGTCACATCCTTTTCGGTCAGACGCCACGGAATCTCGGGATGACGGCGCATAGTGCCGGTGCCAGAGCACGGCGCGTCGATAAAGACCGTGTCGAACTTAACCGGCTCGCCAAGCATGGCATCAAATGATGTGAGCACCTCATCAAGCTCGCAAGCATCACCCGAAACCGTACGAACGCCCTGAATGTCGGCCTTATGCAGGCGAGCGAGATTCAGATCGCACTTGCGATCATGCAGATCGAGCGCCGTATGCTGACGCTCATAGCCCGCACGCTTGGCCTGGCACATCATCACATAGGTCTTGGTGCCACGACCAGCACCAATCTCAAGGCAGCTACCAGGGCGCGTGGCAGCTGTGGCGATAAGTTGCGCGTTGAGATCAGATGCCACCGCGGCAGCACGCTCAAACACACCCGAAGCAACGGTAACCTGGGCATCAACCGGGGCATGGCAGCCCGGGAACACGGGTGCCACAAGCTGCGAAATATACGGATCGAGCTTAGTCGCAAAGGCGTTCTCATGCAGGGCCAGCGGCGCGGGGGCCAGATTGCCGGCAAAGTTCAGCGCACCCTCGGGCGTGTCAAACGACGCCATAATGCGAGCGCACAGCCAGCGAGGAAGACCCATAAGGCGCGACAGACGAACCAAGCGTCGCTCGGACTCATCCATGTCGGATGCCGTGGCAAAGTCCTCAACATTGTCCGCAACCTTATGCAGTACAGCATTGGCCAAGCCGGCGGCGGACTTAGCACCGCAACGAACCAGTTCAACACCCTGACTTACGGCAACACGGCCCGGCGTATGCAGGTAGAGCATCTCGAAGGCCGAGATACGAAGCGCCATGCGAACGCGCGGCGCAACCTTTTTGGGCTTATCGAGAAACTGATCGAGCAGCTCGTCCAAAACACCCTGCGTGGCGGCAACACCGAGCGCCAAGCGAGCGGCAAACGCAGAATCGCGCTGGTCAATGGCCTTGGCGGAAGCACGGGAAGACAACACGTCGCGCGCATACATGCCACGGCGATCGGCCTCCATCAGCACATCGAGCGCAAGCTTGCGCGCGGGAGACAGCTTGCTCATGACAAAACACCCCACGAAAGATCGGCACCCTGCAGGCCAGCAGCCCAAGCAGAAGCGACCATAGCACGCTTGCCATCAGGCTTAACCTCGAGCAACTCAACCGAGCCATCGGAAAGGCCAAGGTAAACACGCTTAGCCTGAACGAGAACCTGACCCTCGCCAAGCGACACATCAGCCGCCGCAGCATCGAGCACACGCACGGTCTTGCCGGCAATCACGCAACGAGCAGGCGCGGTATCGGATGAGGCCAGCACATGACGCACGCAATCAAGCGCCGACATTTGCGGATCCAAGCGCATCTCCTGCTTAGAAATCTTGGCAGCATGGGTAACGAGCGCCTCATCCTGTTCGATCCACACGGCGGTGCCATCGGCAAGAGAAGGAAGCGTATCGGCAAGCAGTTTGCCGCCGAGCTCAGCGAGCTCCATAGTCAGCGCCTCGGCATGCTTACCGGCAACCGAGGTCGAGGCCTGCGCACAATAGGCGCCGGTATCCACGCCATGCCCAATGCGCATGATAGAAACGCCAGCAATCTCATCACCAGCAAGAATGGCACGCTGAATAGGAGCAGCCCCACGCCAACGAGGCAGCAAGGACGCATGAACATTCACAATACCAAGCGGCGCTATATGAAGCACCTCATCAGGCAAAATACAGCCATAAGCAGCCACACAGAAAATATCAGCCTGCGCAGCCTTGAGCACCTCAACAACCTCAGGCGTCATACGATTAGCCTCAACAACAGGCAAACCAAGCTCGAGCGCCTTAGCCTTAACAGGAGACGGCTCAAGCTTCTTACCACGCCCGCGAACAGCATCAGGACGAGTAACAACAAGCGCAATCTCATTCCCAGCCTCAACAAGCGAAGTCAAAGAAGGCACAGCAAAATCAGGCGTACCCATAAACACAATACGCATAAAAATCGTCTCCTCTCAACCAAAGCCGAGACGGCTACAAAGAACAGCGGAAAGCCAAGTCACCAGCCCATCCGCAATAACATTTCAACAAGAACAAATATACCCAAAACCAAAGAAAGAGCCGCAATAAAAGCAGCTCTTTCAGCAAAGCACCTATCAGCGAAGACGCCCATCCCTGGCCCGACGGCACCCGGGCGAACCGAGCCAGAACAACGCAGTCCCCGGTGCTGAGCGCCCACATATCGTCCCGCGCGCAGTTTCGCAGCAAAGCGAGAATGTTTGAGCACGGGATGATATGTGGGCGCTCAGCACCGGGGACGGTGGGACCTACTCCGTCTCGCCCGGTCGAGCGCCGCGGGCCAGGGCGTCCTGGTACTCCTTGACGGCCTTGATCCTCTGCATCGGCTTCAGTCGCTCGAACATGGTGTTGCCATGCAGGTGATCGATCTCGTGCTGCAAGCACACGCAGAACAGGTCGCCCGAGGCCTCGTAGCGAATCAGGTTGGCATCCAGGTCGTACGCCTCGACGACGACATGGTCGGGACGCTCGATCTCGCAGCTAATACCGGGAATGGACAGGCAGCCCTCGCTAAACGGCACCAGATGGTCGCTCTGCTCAACAATGACAGGGTTGATGAGCACGTAGGGATCGTAGTCATTCTTGTCGCTGTAGTCGCAGTCGATGGTGACGAGCTGAATAAGCTCACCGATCTGCGGGGCAGCCAGACCGCAACCGCCGTTGTCGAACATCATCTTCTTCATCTTCTCGGCAAGCGCCTCGATCGCCGGAGTGATCTCCTCGATCACGGCGCACTCCTGGCGCAGACGAGGGTCGGGCGACAGTACGATTCCGTTGGCTTCCATGGCCATCCTTTCGGGTTGTTACATCAAATCATAGGCGTCGACGTCAACGCTCACGCTCACGCCGCGCACGGAGCCCACCTCTATGAGGCAGGCGTCGATATCATCAGAGACATGGTACCCCACGGGCGACTTCACAAGCAGGTGGAAGCGATAACGGTCCTTGGCTCTCTCGATTACACACGAAGCCGGACCAAGCACCTGCGGCACGGCGCTCCCCGCCCGCAAAAAGTCAGGCGCGGCGGCATGCCAGCGACGCTTAAGGAGTTTCGCGATGCGCCCGATATAGTCTCGCGCGTCATCCGCGTTCGTCGACCATACCAAGATGTTGGCCAGGCGCACGAACGGCGGGTACAGCGCGTCGCGGCGCTGGTCCAGATCGTAGTCGGTAAAGATCGAGCGGTCGTGCTCAGCGACGGCGCGAATGACCGGGTCCTCGGGCAGGTAGGTCTGGATGATAACCTCACCGGGGCGATCTCCGCGTCCGGCACGGCCCGCGACCTGCTCCAGCAAATCGTAGGCGCGCTCCCCCGCTCTAAAATCGGGCAGCTTGAGGGCAAAGTCGGCATTGACCACGCCCACAAGCGTGACCTCGGGAAAGTCGAGGCCCTTGGCGATCATCTGGGTACCCAGCAGCACCGCGCAATCGGCGGCATCGAACTGCTCGAGCAGCTTTTTGTGCGCGTCCTTGCCGCGCGTGGAATCGGCGTCCATGCGAATAATGGCGACATCCTCGGGCAGCATCTGGTGCAGCGCATCCTCGATCTGCTGCGTGCCCAGGCCCATTTTTGCCAGATAGCGGCTGCCGCATTTGGGACAGCGGCTCGTGGGGGCCGGATAGGGCTGCACGCGCCAGGACGATCCGCAGGTGTGGCATTGCAGCGTGTGCGTGCGCTCGTGGTACGTGAGCGCGGTGGAGCAGTGGTTGCAGGTGGGCACGCAGCCGCATTCGCGGCACATAAGGAACGGCGCAAAACCGCGACGGTTGTGCAGCAACACGGCCTTTTCGCGGCGCTCGACTACACGCTCCAGGCCCTCCATCAGCGGTTTTGAGAACATGGAGCGGCTGCCGTGTGCGAACTCGCGGCGTAGGTCGGCAATGCGGACTGTGGGCAACACGGCGTGTCCCGGGCGCTCGGGCATCTCGACACGCGTCCAGGTTGCTCCGTTGTACGTGCCGCGGCGGCAGCGGTCGAGGGTCTCAGCCGAGGGCGTGGCGGAGCCCAGCACGAGCGGACACCGATAGCGGCGCGCCATCTCGGCAGCCACCTCGCGCGCATGGTATCGCGGGCTGGAGCCCTGCTTGTAGCTGGTCTCGTGCTCCTCGTCGATAATAATGAGGCCCAGATCGCTGAGCGGGCAAAAGAGCGCCGAGCGGGCGCCCACGACCACGCGCGCGGCACCGCTGGCGACCATATCCCACTGGTCCAGGCGCTCGCCGGCCGAAAGACGCGAGTGGAACACAGCGACCGTCTCGCCAAAGCGCGAGCGGAAGCGGCCGACGGTCTGGGCCGTCAGCGAGATCTCGGGTACGAGCACGCAGGCCGAACGGCCGGCCGCCAGCACGCGCTCAATCGCCGAGAGGTAGACCTCGGTTTTGCCGGAACCGGTGACGCCATCGACAAGGACCACGTCGCCGTGGGCGTCAAGGCGGGCGCGCTCAATCTGCGCGAGGGCCTGCTGCTGGCCGTTGGTGAGTGCCACCGGGGCCTTCCCACTCGCCGAGGACAGCGTGGTCTGCTCGCTGCAGCCACGCCAGGCGCGGCGCTCTTCCACCACCACGACGCCACGTTTTTCGAGCGCCTTGATGGTCGCCGACATGCTGTTGTAAAGCAGGTTGAGGTCGCGCGTCGTAACGGGGCCGCACTGAAGCGCCTCAATGAGCTGGCGCTGGCGGACCGCGGTCTTGGGCGGCGTGTAGTCAAAGCCTTCGGGCGTAAGCATCACCCAGCGGTTTTGGATGGGTTTGACGGCGGGACGCTCAACCGACCATGCGCCGTCATCGCCCTTGACCACGCGCGGGCTGCCGCCCGGAGGCAAGAACAGGCGCAGGCACTCGGAAAGCGTCGCGACGTACTCGCGGCTCATCCAACGTGCGATACGGGCGGCCTCGGCGGTAAAGAGCGGCTTGCTGAGGATAGCCTCGATAGGCTTGACGCGCGCGGGGTCGAGAGCGTCGTTACCTTGCAGGTCGCCCAGCTCGGGCGCGATGTCGACGATGTAGCCCGCGGCCGCACGGTTGCCAAAATGAACTAGGACGGTGGAGCCGATCTGGGCATCGTTGGCAAGGGGCTCAGGGATGCCGTAAACAAACGGTTCGGACAGCGCACGGGTGGGAATGTCGAGGACCACGCTCGCGTAGGCGGCGATGGGGTCAAGTGTATGCTCGGGCTTGGCCGGTGCAGCGGCGGGCACGGGCGCCGCTGGAACCTCCTCCGGTTCCGGCGAACCAAACAGCGACAGTTGTTGAGCCATACACCACCTCTAATGAACGGACCTGAAAGGGGTGGGACAAAATAATCAGTAGAGTTTGTCCCATGGCCGATACGAGTGTCGAGCTCGTTGCGTCACTCGAACATGGGACAAACACTACTGATTATTTTGTCCCAGCAACCCACTCATCGGTACAGAAACAAGAGCCCCGCTCGGGTGAACGGGGCTCGGATACATGCGTTTACGCGGCTGCTACAGCGCCATCGTGCGGGCGCGGTCGATACGCGCCAGGCAGTCGTCGCGGCCGACGAGCGCCATGGTCTCGCCCAGCGGGGGGCTCACCATGTTGCCGCAGACGGCGACGCGCACGGCCTGGAACACCACGCGCTTCTTAAGGTCCATCTGCTCGGGCAGCGGCTCAAGCGCGGCGTCGATGTTGGCAGCCGTCCACTCGTTCACGCCCTCGAGAGCGGCCTTGGCGGCATCCAGAATGGCACCCATGCCCTCCTTGGCCAGGCCCTTGTTGACGGACTTCTCGTCATACTCGAGCGTCTCGGCCGTAGCGAAGATGGGAGCGGCGACGGTCACGGCGTCGGCCGGCATCTTGGTGCGCGGCTTGACGATGGCGGCAAGCGCGTCGATCCAATCCTCGCCGTACTCGACATTACCCTCGATGAGACCCGCCTCGTGCAGCTCGGGAACCATGATCTCGTCGGCAAACTGAGCATCGGACATACCATTGATGTACTCGGCATTGACCCAGTCGAGCTTCTTGGGGTCGAAGGTAGCCGGGTTCTTGGAGATGCGGTCGAGCGAGAACTTGCTGGCAAGGACTTCGCGCGGGATGATCGTAGTCTCGCCGTCGAGCGACCAGCCGAGCAGCGCCAGATAGTTGACGAAGGCGTCGGACAGGTAACCGGCATCGCGGTACTCCTCCACCGAGGTGGCGCCGTGGCGCTTGGAGAGCTTCTTGCCGTCGGCGCCCAGGATCATGGAGATGTGAGCGAACGTGGGCACGGGAGCGCCGAGGGCCTCGTAGACCATGACCTGACGCGGGGTGTTGGACAGGTGGTCGTCGCCGCGGATGACATGGGTGATCTTCATCATGGCGTCGTCGACGACGGTCGCGAAGTTATACGTGGGCGTGCCATCGGAGCGGAAGATGACAAAGTCGTCGAGCTCCTTGGCGTCGAAGGTCACCTCGCCGTGGACGGCGTCGTGGATGACGACGTCGCCGCGGTCCTCGGGCACCTTAATACGCAGGACGTAGGACTCGCCGGCCTCGATGCGACGGCGGGCCTCCTCGGGATCAAGATCGCGGCAACGGCGCTGATAGCCCTGGAAGGGGTCCTTGCGCTCCTGCGCGGCCTTGCGGTCGGCGTCGAGCTGCTCCTTGGTGCAGAAGCAGGGATAGGCCTTGCCCTCGTCCCAAAGCTTCTGGGCGGCCTGCTTGTACAGGTCCAAGCGCTCAGTCTGGGCGTAGGGGCCAAAATCGCCGCCCACCTCGGGACCCTCGTCCCAGTCCAGGCCCAGCCAACGCATGGCGCGCAGGATGATCTGCGTGTTCTCGTCGGTGGAGCGGGTGGGGTCGGTGTCGTCGATGCGCAGGATGAACGTGCCGCCGTTAGCACGGGCGAAAGCCCAGTTATAGATAGCGGTGCGGGCGCCGCCGATGTGCAGCTTGCCCGTCGGTGAGGGTGCAAAGCGGACGCGAACGTCTGATGCCATGGAAATCTCCTCGATTGCAGGATGGATGTCTAACCGCACCAGTATAAAGCATCAAAGCAACCTCCGCACAAAGGGCACCGACCTACTCATTGGGGACTACTCATTGGGGACAGACTTAAATGAGTAGGTGCGGAAAGGGTGTGAATGTTTGATTTACGCGCTATGATGTGCCCTTGCATAGAGAGCCCGGCGGAATGGTAACGGTCGCCGGGACACGTTTTTGAAAGGACAATCATGTCAGAAGAACTTCGTTCCATCCCGCCCCAACACGGGTCCTTTGTTTTTACGTCGGAGTCGGTGACCGAAGGTCATCCCGATAAGATCGCTGACCAGATCAGCGACGCCGTCCTCGACGCAATCCTCGCCAAAGAAATAGAGCTCCAGAAGCAGGGTTACATCGCCCCCAACGGCGTGCCTGCCAACGTGGAGAACGTCCGCTGCGCCTGCGAGACCCTCGTGACCACCGGCACCGTCATCGTCGCCGGCGAGATTCGCACCCAGGCCTACGTCGACGTACAGGAAATCGCCCGCGGTGTTATCCGCCACATTGGCTACAACCGTGCCAAGTTCGGTTTTGACTGCGACACCTGCGGCGTTATGAGCCTCATCCACGAACAGTCACCCGATATCGCCCAGGGCGTTGACGAGTCCTTCGAGACCCAGACCGGCGCTACCACCGACCCGATCGACCTGATCGGCGCCGGCGACCAGGGCATGATGTTCGGTTATGCCTCCAACGAGACCAAGACCCTCATGCCCATGCCACACTACCTGGCAAGCCGCCTAGCCGAGCGCCTGGCCGCCGTGCGTCACGACGGCACCCTCGCCTATCTGCGTCCCGACGGCAAGACCCAGGTCACCGTGCGCTACGAAGACGGCAAGCCCGTCGAGGTCACGACCATCGTCATCTCCACGCAGCACGCCGCCGAGATCGAGGACATGGGCAAGATCAAGGCCGACCTCATCGAGCACGTCATCACCCCGGTCATGGCCGCCGAGAACATGCCGTGGGACAACGCGGACATCTACGTGAACCCCACCGGTCGCTTTGTCGTGGGCGGCCCCATGGGCGACACGGGCCTCACCGGCCGCAAGATCATCGTCGACACCTACGGCGGCTACGGCCGTCACGGCGGCGGTGCCTTTAGCGGAAAGGACTGCACCAAGGTTGACCGCTCCGCCGCATACGCCGCACGCTGGGTCGCCAAGAACGTGGTCGCCGCCGGCCTGGCCGACCGCTGCGAAGTCGAGCTTGCCTACGCCATCGGCGTTTCCAAGCCCCTTTCAATCATGGTCGACACCTTCGGTACCGCTAAGGTCGCCGAGGACAAGATCGTTGAGGCCGTAGAGAAGACCTTCGACCTGCGCCCGGGCGCAATCATTCGCGACCTGGACCTGCGCCGCCCCATCTACGAAAAGACGGCAGCCTACGGTCACTTCGGCCGCGAAGACGCCGACTTCACCTGGGAGAAGACCGACCGAGTCGAAGAACTCAAAGCAGCCTGCGGCCTGTAAGCTAGCGGCAAAAGCTACAGCCAAATCGAAACGCACCAAAAGAGGTACCGGACCAACCGGTACCTCTTTTTTATTAACCGGTGGTGAAGATGAGCCGACCTGGGACGCAGAATAGGTCACCAGCTCATGAATTTTGCAGCACGAGCGCCTCTACCATGTATCCTTAGTCCCGAGGGGCGGGGCATAAGGTCGATCGCGAGTTCCGCACGAGCCGGAGAGCACTTAATGTGCTCTCCGTGCGAGTCAGGACTGTCCGAGCAGGCGACCTTATGCCCCGCCCCTCGGGACGACGGGATAGAACAGGAGCGCATATGGCAGGCAAGCCACAAACACTAGCTACGACCTCGGCATTCGAGATCTTGGGCCCCGTCATGGTCGGCCCCAGCTCATCGCACACCGCCGGCGCCCTGCGCTGCGCCCAAGTTGCCGCCAGCCTGCTGGAAGGCCGCATCACTAAGGTCACCTTTGGCCTGTGGAACTCCTTTGCCCACACCTACCGCGGCCACGGCACCGATCGTGCGCTCGTCGCGGGCATCCTGGGCCTCGACACCGATGACGAGAACATCAAGCAGGCCTTCGACCTCGCGCACGAGCAGGGCCTCGAATATCACTTTGACATCAAGGGCGACGACGCCTCCATCCACCCCAACACCGTCGACATCGACATGGTCGACGACACGGGCGCCACGGCCCAGGTCCGCGGTGAGAGCCTGGGCGGCGGCAAGATGCGCATCAGCCGCATCAACGGCGTCGGCGTCGATATCTCGGGCATGTATTCCACGCTCTTCGTGGCACACCAGGACGTCCCCGGTGTGCTCGCCGCGCTCACGAACCTGCTCGCCTACGCCCATGTGAACATCGCTTTCTGCCGCACCTACCGCACCGAGGTGGGCGGCCAGGCATACTCCGTCTTTGAAACCGATGGCGCCCCCGACGACACCGTCATCCCCATGCTGCGCAAGCTCGACAATGTAAACTACGCCACCTTTATCGAGCTCCCGGGCTCGGCCTCGTCGCTCTCCCCCGGCGTTTCGGCCAAGGAAATCTTTGACGATGGTGCGCAGTTGCTCGACGCCTGCGCCGAACTCGGCCTCAACATCGGCGCCGTCATGGCCGTTCGCGAGGCGCGCCTGACCGGCGAGGCCCACGCCGTCGCCGCCATGCGCCGCGTGCTCGCCGTCATGCGCGAGGAGACCACGGCCCCCATCGCCAATCCTCAGCGCTCGCTCGGCGGGCTTATCGGCGGCGAGGCCAGACTCGTTGATGCCACCGGCCGCAACGACTTGAGCGTAAGCCTGATGGGCGCCGTCCAGACCGATGCCGTGGCCCGCGCCATGGCCGTCCTTGAGCGCTCCGCCACAATGGGAGTGATCGTCGCCGCCCCCACGGCCGGCTCCGCAGGCGTCGTGCCCGGCTGCGTGCTGGCGCTCGCCGACCATCTGCAACTGGACGATGAGCAAGTCATGGACGCCCTCTACTGCGCCGCCGCCATCGGCCTCAACCTCACCACGAGCGCCTGCGTCGCCGGCGCCGAGGGCGGATGCCAAGCCGAGGTGGGAAGCGCGGCCGCCATGGCCGCCGCCGCGCTGGTGCAGATGCTCGGAGGCACGCCTGAGCAGGCACTCGACGCCAGCTCCATCGCCCTGAGCAACCTGCTGGGCCTGGTCTGCGACCCGGTGGGCGGCCTCGTGGAGGTGCCGTGCCAAAACCGCAATGCCATCGGCGTGGCCGCGGCATTTAGCTCGGCGCAGCTTGCACTTGCCGGTATCAAGAGCCTGGTGCCGTTTGACCAGATGGCGCACGTCATGCTCTCCATGGGCCACGCGTTGCCGGCCACGCTGCGCGAGACGGCAAAGGGTGGCATCGCGCAGGCTCCGGCCGCACTTTCGGCCTGTGCAAAATGCGGTGTGTGCGGATAGCGACAAAGAAAGACTCGAAGGTGGGACAAATGTCCCACCTCTTTTGAATGCCACCGTTTCCATACCACAAACAACTGGGTAATCGCTATAATGCAAGCCCAGTAAAAACACGATGAGCCGCAAGGCGAAATCCGAAGGATATGCATACGATGTCGCAAAACGATCGAACTCAACTGATTCCCGATCCGCAGCAGCCGAGCAGGCACACCGGCGGCGTTCAGTCGCCGCGTCCTATCGCGCCGAGCCGCGGTCAGCAGCGAGGTGCGGCAAACGTTTCCCAACGTCCGAACAAGCAGCATCAGCAGCGCCAGGCAAATGGCAATGCGCCCAAGCAGCCCCCCACGCACGCTCGAGGCGATTGCGGCCCCGCACGCAAACCCGCCGAGAACAATAAGTCGGGCAAAAAGACGACGCTCTTTGTCGTTCTGGGTCTTATCGTCATTGTCTATATCGTAGGCGTTGTAGCGTTTTCGCAGGTAGCCTACCCCAACACCACTATCGCCGGCGTCGATGTCTCGTTCTCCAACGCTTCGTCTGCCGCCACCAAGGTCAACTCGGCTTGGAAGCACTATAAGCTCACCGTGACAGGCGATGACTTTAGCTGGACCTATCAGCCCGAGTCCGATGAGCCCATTGTCGACGGCGAAGCTGCCGCAAAAGAGATTATCAGCCGCAACGAAGCCATTGTATGGCCGGTTCGCCTTGTAGAATCCTTAAGCGGCAAGACCAAAACAACCGCTAGCTCCCACGAAGTCGATCTTGATCAAGACGTCGACCTGTCCATGCTCTCCGACACCTTTGACCAAAAGCAGTTTGAGAAGGATCTGGGCGCCGCCATCGACGAGTTTAACGAGGGGCGTTCGGGCGCGTTCGAGGCCAATAGCTCCTATGACGAGCAGGCCGGCAAGTTTACCGTCGAGAAGGCGCGCTCCAACGAAAAACTCAACCGCGAGCATGTCATTAAGTATGCCGAGCTCGAGCTTGCCTCGCTGGCCGAGACCGTAGATCTTTCCAAGCTCGGCAACGATGCCTATGAGCCGCTCAATGGAACGCTGACCGATGATCAGATTCAGGCCGCATGCGATGCCGCCAACAACTTCTTGGGCGTCAACGTGACCCTCAAGCTCAACGGCGAGGATGCCGGCAAGGTTGATGGCAGCTCCGTGTTGCAGTGGATCAGCTTTGCCGATCCGGCCAACCCCACGCTCGATACGTCGCAGATCAGCAGCTGGGCAGCCGAGCTTGCCAACGGCTTTAATACCGTGGGCTCCACTCGCTGGTGGACGCGCGCCGATGGCAAGCAGTGCGCCGTCGAAGGCGGCGACTTTGGTTGGTCCATCGACAGTACCTCGCTCGCCAAGCAGGTCGAAGACGCCATTAACAACAAGCAGACCGGCGAAATCGATATCAAGTACTCCCAGAAGGCCGACACCTTTACCGCAAAGGGAGAGCCTGACTGGAAGGCATACGTCGATGTCGATCTGTCCGAGCAGCACGCGCGCTACTACGACGAGAGCGGCAATATTGTGTGGGAGGCCAACTTTATTTCCGGCAAACCGGGCGAAGACGCCACCCCCGAGGGCGTATGGCAGATCAACAGCAACGATGGCGCCAGCAAACTCATCGGTGCCAAGGACCCCGAGACCGGCAAGCCCAAATACGAAAGCCCAGTTAGCTACTGGATGCCGTTTGAGGGCAACATGATCGGCTTCCACGATGCCACCTGGCAAAACGACAAGAGCTTCGATAACGCCGAGTCGTACAAGTGGTGCGGCAGCCACGGTTGCATCAACCTGCGTCTGGCCGACGCCAAGGCACTTCACGACTGCATCAAAGTCGGCCTGTGCGTGGTTGTCCACTCGTAGTGCAACGCGCGCATTCCTACAACGTGGAGCCGCTGCGACCAATCTAACAGTTCCGAAAGAATCCGCCATATGCGCCCGCCTTACGCGACGGGCGCATATACTTATTGAGGAACTTTCTATAAAGGAGACGCTATGCCGAATGTCCCCACCATCACCCCAGGCCCGGATGATGCCGAGTACACGCCCGAAGGTGCCACCGAAACGATTCCTCTGATTAAAAACGTACATGCCGACAAGCAGAGCGAACGCACGAACGATACGGCCGAGATTTCCGATGAAGAGGCGTATGCCAAGCTCAAGGCAAAACGTGCCGAACGTCGACGCAAAAAGCTGATTCGACGCGGTATTGCCGCCGGCGTCGTAGGTGCCATCGCGC
This sequence comes from Collinsella sp. TM09-10AT, assembly GCF_003436275.1. Classification (GTDB taxonomy): domain Bacteria; phylum Actinomycetota; class Coriobacteriia; order Coriobacteriales; family Coriobacteriaceae; genus Collinsella. The sequence continues at coordinate 34,826 of NZ_QSOP01000007.1, read as the reverse complement.
TCATTGCCATTGTCGCAACCCTGGTTATCAATGCGCAGCCGCAGGGCGCTAGCGGGCCTGTGACCGACATGGTGACCGAGGGCACGTTTACCACAACGGTCGAGGCGAAAGGCCAGCTCAAACCCATTTCGTCCTCAGTGGTCTCCCCTTCTGTCGACGGCACGGTCGATTCGATCAACGTGCAGGCAGGCCAATCCGTCAACGAGGGCGACGTGCTCATGACCATTAAGAACGACGCGCTCGATAGCGCTGTTTCCGAGGCGCAGCGCGCGGTCGCGGCCGCCCAGGAAGACCTGAACAATGCAAAGGCGACGCTCGCGGCCGCACAGGCCGCACCGACAACGGACAGTGACGGATCGACCGGCCCATCGGACGCAAACGCCAACGCAAATGCCGTCTCGACCGCCCAGCGCAACCTCGCCTCGGCCCAGGCAACGCTGGAGCAGGCAACTGCAAAGGCGGCCGAGCGCACCGTAAAGGCCCCCAGCTCGGGCAACATCGTCGAGCTCAACGCCAAAGTCGGTGCCACGGTGACCGGAGGCACGATCATGGGCGAAGGCGACACGAGCGGCGGCAAGCAGTGCATGCAAATCGCCGACCTGTCCAAGATGAAGGTGACGGTTCAGGTGGGCGAAAAGGATATCGCCAAAATTGCCGTGGGCCAAAGCGCCAACGTGACCTATCCCGCGTTTCCCGATATCGTGAGTCAGGGCACCGTCACGGCTATCGCCTCGGTGGCAAACTCTGACTCCGGCTCCGGTAGCGGCGGCAGCGTGACCTTTAACGTCGACATCCTCATCGAAGCACCCGACAGTCGCCTTAAGCCGGGTATGACTGCCGAGGTCTCGGTAGTGACCGAGAAGCTCGACGACGTGGTTATGGTGCCGACCATGGCGCTGATGACCGAAGATGGCGAGCACTATTACGTCAATCTGGCCACCGATTCGGAAGGCAAGAAGACGCGCCGCGTGAAGGTGACCGTCGTGACGCAAAACGACAACGAGGCTGTAGTCGGTAAGACGCAGGTCAAGCGCGACGACCAGGGCAACGAGATCAACCCAGACGTCCCGGTTACCAAGTTACGCGACGGCGACACCATCGTGACGGATACCGGCACAGGCATGACGGCAGACGGCGGCGACAACATGCCTGCCGACGAGGGCAAGTAATGCGTCCCGTCATCGACATCCGCAACGTGCACCGCATCTTTGAAAGCGAGGCCGGTTGCGCCCACATCCTGCACAACGTGAGCCTGGCGGTGAACCCCGGTGAGTTCGTCGCCATCACCGGCCCCTCGGGCTCGGGCAAGTCGACACTCATGAACATCCTGGGCTGCCTGGACAAGCCGACGGCGGGTGATTATTTCCTGCAAGGGCTCAACGTCGCCGAGCTCGACGATGATGAGCTCACCGAGGTGCGCGCGCTGAGCATCGGCTTTGTCTTTCAGAGTTTTAACTTGCTGCCGCGTCTGACGGTGATCGAAAACGTCATGCTGCCGCTGTCCTACACCAATGTGCCGCGTAGCCAGCGCGAGATGCGCGCCGTGCACGCGCTGCAAGCCGTCACACTGCCGGTCGACCATTGGGACCACCGAATATCGGAACTCTCGGGCGGACAGATGCAGCGCGTCGCCATCGCGCGCGCCCTCGTCAACGACCCGCCCATCATTTTGGCCGACGAGCCAACGGGAAATCTAGACTCGACAACCGGGGCGCTCGTCATGGAAACCTTCCACAAGCTCCAGAAACGCGGCAAGACCATCGTGCTTATCACACACGACCCCGGCATCGCCGCCGAGGCCGACCGTGCCGTGACCATCCGCGACGGTCGCATTCACGACGGCGCGTATATTCCGCATGCACCGCGGACCCTACGCAGCGCCGTAGATAGCCTGCCCATGATTTCCGCCTCCGCCAACCCGCCGAAAGGAGTGATGGCATGAGCGCCCGCGATCTTATCCAGGAAGCCCTTCACTCGCTCGAGGCCAACAAGGGGCGCAGCCTGCTCACCATCCTTGGCATCGTCATTGGCATCGCCTCGGTCATTGCCATGACTTCGCTCATCGGCGGCATCCAAAACAGCTTGGTCAACAGCCTGGGCCTCAACGCAGCTCGCATGGTTCAGATCTATTCGTCCCAAGAACTCTCTGATTCTGACGTCCAGAAGCTTAAAAAACTGGTGCCGCAGATAGAACAGATCGGAATTGTCAAAAGCGCGTATACCGAGTACAAGACCGGCGATAAAAGCTATACCGTCATGGCACAGGGTGTCGATAGCGACATGCTCGACGCCGTGGGTGCCAGTAAGCTCGTTGCGGGGCGCACCTACACCGATGTCGAGTCAAAGGCAGGCTCGCGCGTGGCGCTCATCAGCCGCGGCGGCGCCGATCAGCTTTACGGCAACGAACAGGATGCGCTGGGAAAAACCATCAAAGTGTCCAACGGCGAGGTGCAGATTGTAGGCGTGATTGATGGCGGCAGCGACTCCATGGGCTCGCTCACTTTGTATATGCCACGCGAAACCATCTCCGGCCTATTTGGCGACGAGAATCCTTCATTCCCCAGCGTGACGGCACTTGCCGCCGAGGGCACGGACATGGATGAGCTCTGCAAGACCATCGAGTCCAAGGTGCGCGCGATGAAGGGTATCGCGGAGGATGATGAGTACGACAGTGTATCGGCGACCTCCATGAAAAGCGCTATCGACTCCCTCAATTCCTTTATGGGCGCCTTCTCGCTCATCATGGGTGCTGTCGCCAGTATCTCGCTGCTTGTCGGCGGTATCGGCATTATGAACATGATGCTCACCAACGTGACTGAGCGCATCCGCGAGATCGGCATCCGTCGCGCTCTGGGCGCCAGTCGTCGCGATATCACCGCGCAGTTTTTGGCCGAGTCCTCGGCGCTGTGCGTCACCGGTGGCCTGCTGGGTGTCCTGATAGGCTATCTGCTGGCCTGGGGCCTCGCGATGTTTGCCTCCGGACCCGGGATTCTTGGCGAGCTCGGTGCCAGCGGGCAAATCACACCGAGTTTTTCAATCGCCACGGTGCTGCTGGCCTTCGCCGTCTCCGTCGGCATCGGCGTAATCTTTGGCTTCTACCCCGCTCGACGCGCGGCAAAGCTCGACCCGGTGGAGTGCCTACGCTACCAGTAAGCCACCACCGACAAGTTACGGTGATTTAGGGACTGAGTATGCTATCTAGCAGCAAAAACAGACACTATTTCACCGCAACTTATTGAAGGGCTGTTTGCGCCAGTTCCGGGCGTCCTCGAGCTATTGGTGGATGACGGGCTTGTACGGGTCGAGCTTGCTCGAGGCGATCCTCCTCGCAGGCGCGGCGAGCGCCTAGCGCGCGAACTCCCGAAAGAGCGCATCTTCCACTTCCCGAAGCGAAAGGGCCCCGCCTCCCTCGGCGGGACGGGTGACCACGATACAGCGCGCTCCCACGGCGCGCGCTGCGGCGAGCTTCTCGGCCGTGCCGCCTACGGTTCCCGAGTCCTTGGTCACAAGCCACTGGGCGCCCACCTGCCGAAGCATCGCCTCGTTGAGCTCGCGGGTGAAGGGCCCCTGCATGCCGATGACGTGCGACGGCGAAAACCCCGCGTCGATGCACTTCGTTATAGCACCGGGCAGCGGGAGCACGCGCACGAAGAAGCGCTCCGCGAAATCGGCGACGCGCGTGTAGGGAGCAAGCTCCTTGCTCCCCGTCGTGAGAAGAGCGCGACCCGGGTTCTCGGAGAGAAAGCGCGCCGCGCAGGCGATCGACGCGACCGACACGACGCCTTTGGGCAGCGCCTCGACCGGGCGCGCAAGGCGCAGGCATCGTGCACCCACGGCGAGCGAAGCGGCCCGGATGTTGCCGCTTGCGAGCGTAGCGAAGGGGTGCGTGGCGTCGACGACGATGCGCGCGCCGGAAAGCTCGCGCTCCATGTCGGCCTCGTCGAGCCTGCCCGCATGCACCTCGATGCCCGGAAGCTCGCCCAAAAGTTCGCCTCCGTACTCTGTTGCCGCGTAGGCACGGGCGGGGATGCCCGCCCCGCTCGCCCATTCGCACAGAAGGCGGCCCTCGGTGGTGCCGGCGAAGATGCGCAGCGCCGGCGCGGATGCGGGAGCCGTCACTTCGGGCCGCCTGTGCGCGTGATCTGGTAGAGCAGCGCGTTCATAATGGCAGCCGCCACGGTCGAGCCGCCCTTGCGACCCCTCGCGACGATGGCCGGCACGCGTCGTGCGAGTAGCTCCTCTTTCGCCTCGACCACGTTCACAAACCCGACCGGCACCCCAACGACGAGCGCGGGCGCGATCTTCCCCGCGTCCATGAGCTCGGCGAGGCGCAGAAGTGCTGTGGGAGCGTTGCCGACGGCCACGATGAGCGGACCCTCGATGCCGCAAGCTTTGTCCATGCTCGCAACGGCGCGAGTCGTGCCCGCGGCGCGCGCAGCCGCGGCGACATCGGGGTCGGCCATGAAGCACACGGCCTTGCAGCCGAGCTTCGCGAGCGCGGGCTTGCTTATGCCTGCGAGCGCCATGTTCGTGTCGGTGAGCACCGTGGCCCCTGCGCGCAGTGCGTCGAGCGCACAGTGCGCGGCGTCATGGGTGAACACGAGGGAATCGGCGTACGAGAAGTCGGCAGTGGTGTGGATGACGCGCTTCACGACGGGCTCTTCGAGCGGCGGGAACGTGCGGCCGCCGAGCTCTTCGGTGATGATCTCGAAGCTGCGCCGCTCGATGTCGCCGGGCGCCATCTCCTTGGAATCCATCTAGTACTCCACTCCTTCCCTTGCACATATCCCCTGCTCGTAGGGGTGTTTCTTGCACCGCATCTCGGTTATGTAGTCGGCCTTCTCCACGATCTTGCGGGAAGGCGCGCGCCCGGTGAGCACTACTTCGACGCCGAGCGCGGACATATCGAGTGCGCGGTCCACGAGTGCCTCGTCGACAAGCCCCTTCGAAAGCGCGTCGAGCGCCTCGTCGAGCACGAGCAGTCCCTCTTGCGCGCCCTCGAGCTCGGCGAGCGCGGAAGCGAGGTTCCCATCGTGCAGCTCGCACGTCGCGGCAAGTTCTTCCGACGTCATCGACCAGGTAAACTTGTCCGACGCCTTCCCCGCGAACACGGGCACGCCAAAATGCTCGGCGAGCAGGCGCACCTCCCCGCTTTCGCCGTCTTTCAGGAACTGGACGACGACGACGCGGCGGCCTGCGGCGAGCATGCGAAGGGCGAGGCCCATCGCCGCCGTGGTCTTGCCTTTGCCGTCGCCATGATACACGTGGATCATACGCCCTCCTCGATAATGCGGTAGACATACTCCATGTCAAGCGCCCCGCGCACGACGTCGGCCAGGCGGTCGAACTCGCGCGCACGGTGATCGGCTGCGGACGCTGCGCCCGCAGCACCCACGACGCTCTCGGGCAGGCCGCGCATGCGCGCGAGCGAGCGCGCGAGGGCGAGCGCCAACCCCGGTTCGTCGAACAGGCCGTGGAGATAGGTTCCGAACACGTTTCCGCAGGCCGCGCCTTCTGGTTTGCCGCCAATCGTGCCCGCAGGGGCGCAGGAGACGGTCGTTTCGCCGTCGTGAATCTCGTACCCGCGCGCCGTCATGCCGTTCCACACCGAGAACGCGCCTTGGGCGCCCGTGATGCGCAGCTCCGACTGGGCGAGGCGCTTTTCCTCCTTGAACACCGTACTTGCAGGGATGAGCCCGAGCCCGCGCGCGGTGCCAGCGCCTTCCCTGCCGTGCGGGTCGGAAAGCTCGTCTCCCAAAAGCTGGTAGCCTCCGCATATGCCGAGCACCGGTGTGCCCGCGCCCGAAAGCGCGCGTACACAGGCTCCGATGCCGCTAGCCGCAAGCCAGCGCGCGTCGTCGAGCGTGGTCTTCGAGCCGGGAAGAACCACCAGGTCGGGTCGGCCCAGATCGCTCGTCGAGGAAACGTAGCGCACGCCCACGCCGGGCACGCGCGAAAGCGGGTCGAAGTCGGTGAAGTTCGACAGATGCGGAAGACGCACGACGGCGACGTCGATGACGCCGCGCGCCTCGCGGGCAGATAGGCGCGGCGCGAGCGAGTCCTCGTCGTCCAGGTCAAGCGTAAGATACGGCACGACCCCCACGACGGGAACCCCGCACATCTTCTCGAGCGGGGCCAAACCCGGGCGCAGGATTTCCACATCGCCGCGGAACTTGTTCACCACAAGCCCCCGCAAAAGCGCGCGGTCCTCGGGCGCAAGGAGCGCGACCGTGCCGTAGAGCTGGGCAAATACCCCGCCCGGGTCGATGTCGCCCGCAAGCAGCACGGGGGAGGACACGGCGCGCGCGAGCCCCATGTTGACGATGTCGTTTTCGGCAAGGTTGATTTCGGCGGGGCTGCCGGCGCCCTCGATGACGATGACGTCGTTATCCTCCGCGAGCGAATCGAACGCCTCCAAAATCTGCGGCACGAGCGCCTTCTTTCGCGCGAAGTAGTCCCTCGCAGCGAAGGCTCCCTGCGCCTTGCCGGCCACGATGAGCTGGCTTCGGTGGCCGCTTTCGGGCTTGAGCAGGATGGGGTTCATGCGCACGTCGGGCGCGATGCCGCACGCCTCGGCCTGCATGATCTGGGCGCGCCCCATCTCGAGCCCGTCGGCCGTGACGCCGCTGTTGAGTGCCATGTTCTGGCTCTTGAAGGGAGTCACGCGCAGGCCGTCCTGCGAAAGCACGCGGCACAGCCCCGCCGCGAGCAGGCTCTTCCCCGCGTTCGACATGGTGCCCTGGATCATGATGGGCTTGGCCCTACCCACGGGTATCGACCTCCTTCGCCAAGCCTCGGCCATCCGCGCCCGCCATAGCGCCGCTGAAAGAAGCGCCGCCCCGTTCGTCGGGTTCGCCTTCGCCCGATGCGTCTTCCGCCCGAAGCGCACGGCCGAACGCCATCGCAAGCCGGGCGTTCTCCTTGCGCGTGCGCACCGCGACGCGGCACCAGAAACGGGACAGTGCCGAAAACGAGTCGCACGTGCGGACCAAAACCCCCTGATCATACAGGCGCTCGGGGATGTCTTTCGCCGGCGTGCGGACTAAAAGGAAGTTCGCATCCGACGGCACGACGGAAAGCCCGAGCGAGGAGAGCTCGTGGGAAAGCCACGCTCGCTCGCCCTCCAATACATCGCGCGTGCGCGAGACGTATTCGACGTCTTCCAGGGCGGCGATACCCGCGGCCTCGGCGACCGAAGAGACGGGCCACGCCTGCCCCGCCCGGCGAATCCCCTCGATGAGTTGGGCGTTTCCGCTGATCAGATATCCCAACCGCAACCCCGCCATTCCGTAGAGCTTGGTGAACGCGGAGAGCACGGCCACATGGCGCGAACACGCGGCGCGTGCGGCCACGCTCCTTTCGCGGGCGTCGGGCGCAAATCCGAGGAAGCACTCGTCCACGACGAGCAGCGCGCCCACCTGCTCGCAGCGGCAAGCCGCGGCATCGATCACACGGGGGTCGACGAGGCGCCCCGTCGGGTTGTTCGGATTGCAGAGGTACGCCACGTCTCCCGGCCCCTCGATCGCGCGGGCGAAGGAGGCGGGCACGTCGAAGTCGTCCGCTTCGGAGAGCGGGAACTCCTGCACGCATGCGCCGTAGTACGATGCCGCCTCCGCATATTCAGAGAACGTCGGCGCGCACACGACGATGCGTTTCGGGCGCACCGCCGCGGCGAGCCGCCAGATGATGTCGGACGCGCCCGCGCCGCAGACGATAGTATCTTCGGGAATGCCCTGGTCGCGCGCTAGGGCGCGAACGAGGGCGAGGCTTTCCCTATCGGGGTAGGCGTCGATTCGAGAAAGCGCCTTGCAAGCTGCGGCGACGGCGCGCGGCGAGGGGCCTGCCGGATTCACGTTCACCGAGAAGTCAATGAGGTCGGAGGCACCCCCTTCGCAAGCGATGCCGAGCGATTGCGCGCTGCCCCCATGCGTGCGGGCGCGCAGGATTCCCCCGGCAGCCCGGGGCGCGGCGTGGTCTTTCCTCATGCCATCGCCCCCACGGCGAGCACGACCGCCGCGCGCGCGGCGCCGAAGACGACGAGCGCGCATACGGACGCGGCGAGCATGAGCCTTGTCGCCCGGGCGATGTCGCCCCACTCGATTTCGCGGGACGCGTCGCCTATCGTCGGTTTCTCAACAAGCTTGCCGAAATACACCGCGGGTCCTGCCAGGCGCAGCCCGAGCGCGCCCGCGCACGCTGACTCGGTCTGCGCCGCGTTCGGGCTCGCATGGCGACGCCTGTCGCGGCGCCAGATGCGCGCCGCCCCGCGCGCGTCGAGCCCGACGATCGGGCACACGGCGATCATGAGCAGGGCCGATAAGCGCGAGGGGATCCAATTCACCGCATCGTCGAGGCGCGCCGAGGCGCAGCCGAAGTCGATGTAGCGCTCGTTTTTGTAGCCCACCATGCTGTCGAGCGTGTTCACCGCCTTGTACGCCATGCCCAAGGGCGCACCCCCGATCATAAGGTAGAAAAGCGGCGCAATGACACCGTCGCTCGCGTTCTCCGCCACCGTTTCCACGGCGGCGCGCGCGACGCCCTGCTCGTCGAGAACAGACGCGTCACGTCCCACGATGAGCCCGACGGCTTCGCGCGCCGCGACAAGGCCGCCCTTCGAGAACGCGCGGGCAACGGCCAGGCTCTGGCGGCGCAGCTCGCATGCCGCGAGAATCTGATAGCTCGCCCATGCCTCGGCCACGAAGCGCAAGCCGGAGTGAACCATGCCGCAAAGATGCAGGATTCCCCAGGTCAAAAGCCCACACGCAAGCGGAAGCGCCACGGCGAGCACAAGCCCTGCGGCGCGCGTGCCCGCGGACGTTTGCGGGAATGCGCCCCGCAGGCGGCCTTCGGCCCACGTGATCGCGCGCCCCATGGCGACGACGGGATGGGGAAGCCAGCGCGGGTCGCCGAAGGCAAGGTCGGCCGCGAACCCGGCGGCGACGGCAAGAATCGTCATCACCGGGCATCGCCCCCCCAAGCGGGGCGAACGTCGCGAAGGCAGCGCCCATCCCAAGTGGCGGCCCATGCGCCGCCCGGCTCGGTATGCACGTCGAAGTATCCCATTTTCGGGACAGCTAGCTCGGAGAGCAGCGCTTTCACGGTACCCGCGTGAACGACGAAGACGGCGCGCCCACTCCCCTGGGAGCGCTCCGATTTGCACGCCTCCCGAAACGCCGCGATGACGCGGCGGGTGAAATCGCTCTTGCCCTCGCCATGCGGGCAGCGCGTCTCGCACCAGGAGTCTACCCAGGCGCGATAGCGCGCATCCTCTTTAAGCTCGGCGGCGCTTCGCCCCTCGAAGTCGCCGAAATCCATCTCGCGCAGACCGGGGCACGCCATAAGCTCCGCGTTCGGGAAGAGGATGCGCGCCGTCTGGTCGGTGCGGGCCATGCCGCTCGTGATAACACGGAACACGTCACGATCGCACGCGAGGTCGCGCAAAGCGCGCTCGCCCGCACTCGACAGGGGCTCGTCGGTGCCCGCCCCGCTGTAGCGATGGTCTTCCGTGCCCGCCGTGGCACCATGGCGCACGAAGACGACTTCCAAAAGCGCACCCGCGCCCTGCGTCCCTCGAGGTGCATCGGCAAGGTTTCCTTTGATGACCTGGGGAATCCCGCACGTCATGCGCACGACGACGTCGGCGCGCGCAGCGAGCGCGCATCCCAGGCGCCCCGCGCGCTCGCGCCATTGGGCGTCTTCCGCACTCATGGGGACGACCCCCGAGCCGACCAAGGGCAGAATCACTGCGTCGAAGCCGATCAGCCGCTCGAGCGCCCGGTCAGCGTCGAGCGCGCGTACGAGTTCCTCAGCACGGTATGCGACGCGGCCGGCAAAAGCCGCGGGCACGCCGCCCTCCGCAAGCTGCGCCGCGTCGACGAAATCGTCCGCCGCGAACCCGAGTTTTTCGCGTACGAAGGTCCTCTTCCCCGAATGCGCGCCACCTACCACGAGCATCATAGGAGCATGCCCCCCACCACCAGCATGGCAAGCATCGCGAGCTCGGCCCATTGCAGAAACCATCCGGCCAAATCCCCCGTCACCCCGCCGAAGCGGGACAGGGCAACATGGCGGTACCACGCGAGCACCAAAAGCCCCGCCACCGCCATAAAGGCGCCGACGGCCTGAGCGCACGCGACCATCCCTGCAGCCGAAGCCGCAGCGAAAGCGCAAAGCGGCACGACGATCGCCGCGCGCTTCTTCGCAGGCGAGAGCCCCGCGGCCATGCCGTCCGCCCGCGCGGCAGGCCAGCATTCAACGGCGAGTCCCGAAAGCGCGCGGGAGAACACGAGCGAGCACAGAAGCGCGAGGAACGCCCCCGCCGTAAGCGGCAGCACGGTGAACAGGGAAAACTGCAGAATAAGGTACACAACAACACCGATGACCCCGAAGGCGCCCGCCCGCGGATCGTGCATGATCTCGAGCTTTCGCTCGCGCGGGGCCCAACTTGCAAGCGCATCGGAGGTGTCGCAGAGCCCGTCTAGGTGGATGCCTCCCGTCACCGCCACAGGCAGCGCCGCGAGCACGGCCGCGACGATGGTCGCGGGCACGCCGAGCAGGTTCGCCACGTGCCCCCACGCCGTCATGAGGAAGCCTTCCGCAAGGCCCACCAGGGGAAACGCGGCAAGTGCATGGGTTGACCCGAAATCGGTCCAGGCCGATTTCGGGACGGGGATGCGCGAGAACGTTCCGAACGCCGCGCCGATTGCCTCTGCTATCTTCACCTTGTAGGTCCTTCGCCTTTCATCCACACGGGAATCCCGCATACCACTTCGACTGCATGGTCGGCCAGCGCCGCGACGCCCGCGTTCACGCGCGCGAGCGCGCGCCTCCATGCCTCGGTCCCTTCATCGTAGCGCATCCCATCGGCGAACACGTCGACGGTGACCACCACCGTATACGCAGCGGCCTGAGCGAGCCGTTCGATGCCTCCGAGTACCTCGCGCGCCGCAGCGTCGGGGTCACGCGGGGACAAGCCGCCTTCCGCGAAGAGCTCGTTCGCAACCAGGTTGCCCACGTCCTCCAAAAGAAGTGTGCAGCCGCGCGGAAGCCCGGGCGCTGCGGCGCCCACGTCACGCGAGCACTCGAGGGTGGAAAACCCTTTGCCTTCGCGCAGCGCCCGATGGCGCGCGATGCGGCGGGCGCCATCTTCCCCGAAGGGCTCCATCGTTGCCAGGTACACGCGAGGGCCGTCGTGCCCGAGGCACAGGGACTCGGCGTAGGCGCTCTTGCCGCTCGCGGCGGCGCCGATGACGAGCGTCACTGTCATTTCCCGGCCTCGAAATGCTCGTAAGCAGCCATGCCAGTCGCCGTGAACGTCTTCCCATCCCGGTACACGCGCAGCGCCGAATCCAGAAGGGGGAGATACGCCATGGCGCCCGCGCCCTCGCCCAAGTGCATGCCTGCGTCGAGGGGCGCCTTTATGCCGAGCTCGCGAAGGAGCTCCCGGCTTGCGGGTTCGCTTGATGCGTGGGTGCCCACGAGGTAGCCCAAGGCGTTGGGGCACAGGCGCGCCGCGCACAGGGCCGCCGTGCAGGATATGACCCCGTCGAGGAGCGCCGGCGCCTTCGAGACCGCGGCCCCCAGGTAGAAGCCGCACATCGCAGCGATGTCGAAGCCGCCCACCTTCGAGAGCACGTCGATCGGGTCGGCGGGATCGGGCGAGTTCGCGTCGATAGCGCGCTCGACCACGTCGCGCTTGCGCGCGAGCGAGGCGTCCGAGAGCCCCGCGCCGCGCCCGACAAGGCTCCGCGCGTCCGCCCGGATGAGCACTGCGGCCACCGCCGCCGAGGTGGTCGTGTTGCCGATGCCCATCTCGCCCGCGGCGAGAAGGCGCACGCCGGCGCGGGCAAGCCCGCACGCGACGGCGATTCCGACCTCGATCGCGCGCACGGCCCCATCGCGAGACATAGCGGAGCCGTGAGCGATGTTGCCGCTCCCCCGCCGCACGTTCGCGCGCACCATGCGCGCGTCTTCTATGCCCCGGGCCATACCCACGTCGACGGGCACGACCTCGGCACCCGCGAACGCCGCCATGCGGCAGGCGCTCGCGGCCCCCTCGCACATGTTGCGCGCGACGGCTCGCGTCACATCTTGCCCGCTTTGCGACACGCCTTCGGCAACGACCCCGTTGTCGGAGAAGAATACCGCGAGCGCACGGGGAAACTCGGCCACCTCGGCGCTCCCCTGAGCTGCGGCGATACACGCGACGGCGTCTTCAAAGTCGCCCAATCCCCCCAAGGGGTGCGCGATGGAGTCCCACGCGGCGTACGCGGCGGCACGGGCGCACTCGTCTGCGGGCGCGATCCGGGAAAGCGCGGCTTCGAGCACGGCGCCCGGCGCCGACGAGAACGCGCGCTCGACTTCCTCGCGGATGCAGGCAAGCGCGGTTTCGGTTGCTTCAGCCATGCCGTCTCCTCTCTGCGAACGACGCTGCGGCAGACGCGAACGCGCGCGCAACGTCGGGGTTCGCAGGATAGTACACATGCGGGAAGCCCGCCACCAGGGACGGGGTGGTCGTCATGCACGGCCAGCCCTTGTCGCGCCGGGGCTTCTGCGCCCAGAAGTCGCCGCCCGGGCAGGTGGACTGCCAGTAGTGGAACTCGTGCGCGCGGATGCGTGTGCCGCGTGGCCCGTAGAGCCCGTCGCGTTGGGAAGTGAGCTCCACGTACCCGAAATGGGACAGCCTTCCCCCGTTCTCGCTTGCGCCCTCAAGGGCGCCCGCAACAGGCCAGCGCCGCCCCTCGCTATCGGCGATTTCGCGCTGCAGGTACAGAAACCCACCGCATTCGGCGACCGTCGGCATGCCGGATTCCACCGCGCGCCGCACCGCCTCGCGCATCGACACGTTCTCGGAGAGCTGCCGCGCATGGAGCTCCGGGTAGCCGCCCCCCAGATAGAGGGCGCTTGTCCCCCGGGGCAACTCGCTATCACACAGGGGGCTGAAAAAGGCCAGCTCGCAACCCAGGTCCTCGAGCGCGCGCAGATTCTCCTCGTAATAGAACGAGAACGCCTCGTCACGCGCGACGGCGACGATGGGCCGCGCTCCCGCGATCGGCTCCAACCGGTAAGGTTCCTCGCGGATATCGGGTGCCGTCGCCGCTATTTCGAGCAAGCGGTCGACGTCGATGCTCTTTTCCACCAGCTCGGCCATCTTGCCGATGCGCGCGGAGAGCTGCTCGACCTCGTCGGCGGTCACAAGCCCCAGATGCCGGCTTTCGAGCGAGAACGCCTCGTCGGCGGGGATATTCCCCAAAACCGCGACGCCCGTGTGCTTCTCGATCGCAGGCGCCGCGTAGGCGCAGGCAGCGGCGCTCGTCTTGTTCAGCACGACGCCGCGCACGTTCGCACAAGGCAGGAACTCGGCGATGCCGCGGATTACGGCGGCGAGCGATAAAGACGCCCCGCGCCCGTTCACCACTAAAACGACCGGCGTTTCCGTGTCGCGCGCAACCTGATAGCTGCTCGCGTCGGCCACGCCGGGCGCCATGCCGTCGTAGAAGCCCATGACCCCCTCGAGCACCGCGACATCCGCGCCCGCGGCGCCGCGTGCGAGCAGGGCGCGCAGCGTCGGGGCGTCAGTGAAGAAGCCGTCTAAGTTGCCCGAGCACGCACCCACGACGCGGCGATGAAAGAGCGGGTCAATGTAGTCGGGGCCGCATTTGAAGGCTGCGCATGCAAGGCCGCGGCGCGCGAGCGCGCGCAGGAGCGCGCACGTGACGACCGTCTTGCCGCTCCCGCTCGAGGGCGCAGCGACCATGAAGCGCGGGATGGACGTGCTCACCGGGCACCGCCTTCCCCACCTGCGGCGTTGCAGTTAGCAAGCGAGACCACCTCAACGGATGGGTTCCCCTCGACAGAGGGGTCCTCCCCGAAAGGCGACTCAGCAAGCGCGCCGACTTCGGCAAGCTCCTCGGCATCCGCGCTCGCACCGCGCGCACTGACGAGGAACACGGGGTTTTGCGCCTTCATAAGATGGTGCGAGCCTACAGCCTCAGCGCGGGCGGCCGACACCTGGCACGCCTCGAACCCCTTAAAGCGCGAACCCGAGAGGAGCGCGCACGCCTCGGTGAGCGTCTCAACGGTGACGCATGGCACGCACAGGCGAACCTGCGAGTTCTTCTCGAGCGCCGCCTCCACGATGGAGGGAAGCTCGCCCGCGCTCCCGCCGACGAACACGGCGTCGGGGACAGGCAGTTTCGCGAGCGCTTCGGGGGCGACACCGGGGACCGCATGCACGTTGCCGCACCCGAATGCATCCGCGTTCTCTCGGATGAGCCGCACGCCGGCCGCGTTGCGCTCGACCGCCCATACCGACCCCGCTCGCGCGACGAGCGCCGCCTCGATCGACACGCTCCCCGTGCCGGCGCCGACATCCCACACGGTGTCGGTCGCGGTAAGGCGCAGCTTCGCGAGCGCGACGGCGCGCACCTCCTGCTTGGTCATGGGAACGTCGCCGCGGATGAAGAGCTCGTCGGGAATGCCCGAGGAAGCGTACGGCCAGCGGGAGCTCGCGGCGCGGGATGCGCCCGCAGAGTCCGCCGCGAAAGAAGCAGCCGCGGGCGCAGACGCGCCGGCCGGCGCCTCGGAGGCTGCGCTAGAGCCCGCAGGCGACCCGGCGCAGCCTGCGAACTCGATAAGCATCACGTTCAAGTCGTCGAACGTCTGACCTGCGATTTCACTTGCGGTCGCGCAGGTGATGCGCTCGTCGGGGTACGACAGGCGCTCGGCCACCGTCACGCGCGCGTCCCCGAAGCCCGCCTGCACAAGCTCGCCCGAAAGCCGCGAGGGGTCTTCCCCGCCCGACGTGGCGAGGAAGAGCTCACCTGCGCGCTCGGCCTCGGCCACGATGTCGCACGCCACGCCGTGAGCGCTCGCGAAGCTCCAATCCTGCCATGGACGCGCGAGGCGCGCGGCGAGATACGACGCTGAGCTTATGCCGGGAATGACGCGCACGTCCACCCGCGCGTCGCCGGAGAGCGCCTCCACCAGGCGGCGCGCGCCGCTGAACAGCCCCACATCGCCCGTCATCACGACCACGGCGCGCTGCCACGACGCCGCATCGGTGAGAGCGGCGACGATGTCCGCCGTCTTCACGAGCTCGCATCTCACCACGTCGGGCGGCACGTCGATGCTGACAAGCGCGCGATGAGCGCCGATGACCACGTCGGCGATGTCGATCGCGTCGAGCGCCGCGCGCGAGAGCAAGTCGGGGTTTCCGGGCCCCGCCCCGATGATCGTTACCTTTCGCATGGAATCTCCCGATACCCGCGCGGCGTGACCATACGGCCGCCTACGCGCTTCGTGTCCGCGTTGCCGACGAACACGGTGGTGAACATGTCGGCGTCGAACTCCCCCAGCTCGGAGAGCTTGCACATGCCCGACTGCTGCCCCTCGCGCCCGATGTTGCGTACCCAGCCGCAGAGCGTGTCGGGGGCCTTCCATTCGAGCATAATCTTCGCCGCGCGCGAGAGCCTGTCGGCGCGCTTTCTGCTGCGCGGGTTGTACAAACAGATGCAGAAGTCGGCGCTCGCCACGGCGGCGAGCCTGCGCTCGATGACCTCCCACGGCGTAAGCAGGTCGGAGAGCGACACGACCGCGAAGTCGTGGGCAAGCGGGGCGCCGAGCACCGCCGACCCGCTCTGAGCCGCGGTGGCCCCGGCGATAACTTCCACGTCTACATCGGGGTAGTCCTCCGCAAGCTCCAGCACGGGGCTCGCCATGCCGTACACGCCCGCGTCACCGCTGCACACGAGCGCCACGGCTTCTCCGCTCTGCGCGCGCGAAAGCGCCAGGCGGCACCGTTCGACCTCGTGCATCATCGGCGTCGCGAGATGCGCCGCGTCGGGCACGGCGGCGAGCGCGAGCTCCACGTATTTCGTGTACCCCACAACGATGTCGGCCGCCTCGAGCGCGCGCCGAGCCGCAATCGTCATGCCGTCGGGGCCGCCCGGACCGATCCCCACCACGAAGAGCTTTCCCATCACCGCTCCTTAAACGAAAGTTCGATAGTTACCTTGGAAAACGCGACGGTCACGCCGCCGTGAGCGAGCTTCGGGAAGATAAGTTTGCCCCCGTCCGCGAGCGCCGCGCGCTCGCACACGTTGTCGACCCCCACCGTCGCGCGCACGAAATCAGATGGCGAAACGCTGCCTTCGACCTGCGACAACTCCTCTGCGGAATACGTCACAAGCGGGATATTGCGCGCGCGACAGAAGGCGAGCAGACCCTCCTCGTGCGCCTTCACGTCGATCGTCGCCGCTTCGCGCACGGCCGAAGGCGAGATACCCGCCTGCCCGCACGCGAGAAGAAACGTCTCCCCGATCGCTTCGGCGCACGCACCGCGACGGCACCCTATGCCCGCAACGATGCAGGGCACGACAAGGCGAAGCGGCTCGGGCGCAGACGTCTGCGCCCGCACGCCCGCCGGCTTCCCCGTCTCACCGGCGGGCACGACCTCGCCCGTTGTCTCCGCCGCGCGAACGGACGCACCTGCATTCGCGCCAGCGAACGGCGACACGACAATATCGGCCCGAGCGCGGTCGGACGCAATGTCAACCCCCTCAGGCAGCTGTCCCGAAATCGGCATGTCGGAATAGAGCGCCACGCGCCCGCCCGAAAGCAGCCGCGCCGACACTCGCTTGATGGCTTCGGGATTCGAAACGGCGAGCCCCGCACAGCGAGCCCACGTATCCACCGCCCACACGCCGCGGACGTCGGTCGCCGTGGTGATGACGGGGATGGCCCCTGCCGCGCGTGCCACAGTTTGCGCAAGCTCGTTCGCACCGCCCAAATGCCCCGACAAAAGCGGGACGGCAAAGCGCCCCGCCTCGTCGATCGCCACAACCGCGGAATCGCTTGCCTTCGAGGCGACATGCGGCGCGATCGCCCGCACGGCGATGCCCGCCGCGCCCACGAACAGAAGCGCGTCCGACGCTTCCCACGCGAGCGCCGTCCATGCGCGCAGGTCGGCCTTCCACTCGCCGAACCCGCGCGAAACGGAAACGTCCCAGCCAGGGTCATCTTCACCTGTCTGCGCGCAATCGGAAAGCGCGTGTGCGATGCGCTCCGCCAACGCATACCCCCTCTCAGTGAACGCTATGCAGGAAACCCTCATCTAGCGCACCACCATCGTCGAGAAGTAGCTGCCCCGATCGGGCACATCGTCGAGCGAGCGGTACACGCGCTCGCCCGGAAGCCCACAGTCCTCTACGAGCTCGGCACCGTCGAAGGCGCCCTCCTCGCGAAGGATGCGCTTCGTGTCCGCAAGCGAGCGGCGCGCCTTCATGACCACCTTCGTCCCCGGCCAGCCGATTGCGCGGCGCACGTCGTCGTAGCCGCCGGGCACGATGTGCAGAGGCGACGACATCTCGGGCGTGAGGTCGCGCTCGAGCGCTGCGGCGACCGCGCAGAAGCTCGGCACGCCGGGAATGGCGCGCGCCTCGAACCCGCAGGCGCGAACGTCGGGCGCTATGCGCTGGAAGGTGGCGTAGATGCTCGGGTCCCCCAGGTTCAGCAGCGCGACGTCGCGGACCGCATCCAGGTGCGCGACAAGCTCGCGAACAAGCGAGGCATGCTCGGCCGTGCGGCGCTCGGCGTCGCGCGTCATCGAGAATCGCACGGGGATCACCGTCTTGCCTGTAAGGTCGACGGCGCCGCGCACGATGTCGAGCGCGACCATGGCCCCGTCCGCCGTCTGCGGTGCGGCGATGACCGGACACGATTCGATTGTGCGGACGGCCTTGATCGTGAGCAGCTCGGGGTCGCCAGGCCCCGTGCCCACCCCGTACAGCACGCCTTTACTCATACGTAGCCCCCAATTCCCCGATAACTGCATCGGCGCCCGACGTGCGGAAAAGCTCTCGGCGCTCGGCGTCGAACACGACCGCGGCGATGTCGCATGCGCCCGCCGCGCGGCGGCGCAACCTGTCATCGATTGCCGCAGCGAGCGAGGCGCGCGCAGCGTCCCCCACGCCGGCGGCCTCGATTACCTCGAGCGCCGCCGTGGTCGTGACCGACGACATGATCTCGCGCACGGTCTTCGTGCCCGCGCCGGCCAAGGCCGCGTGGGCGGCCAGAATCTCCGCGCGGCAGTCGGCGGTACGCGAATGGGTGTCCATGATGCCGCCCGCGACCTTCACCAGCTTGCCGATGTGTCCCACAAGAAGGACATTGGTAAATCCCTCGCGAACGCAGCAATCAATCGCATCGCCCACGAAGTTGGAGATGAAGACCACCGGCGCACCGTTTAGGTGGAAATGCCCCGAGATGAACTGTGCGCCGTAGTTGCCGGGCGTGAGCACGACTCCGCGCCGCCCCATAGCCGCATGCTGCCGGATCTCGAGCTCGATGCTGTCGCGCAAGGCAGCGAGGCTGCGCGGCTCGACGATGCCCGTCGTGCCCAGGATGGAGATGCCGTCCTCTATCCCCAGGTGCGGGTTGAAGGTCTTTTCGGCAAGGGCAACACCCTCGGGTACCGAAATCGTCACAGCGATATTTCCAGAAAAGCCGTGCGCGGCGCACACCTCGCGCACCGCCGAAGTGATCATCGCGCGCGGCGTCGCGTTGATGGCGGCCGCCCCCACCGGCTGCTCGAGCCCGGGCAACGTCACGCGCCCCACGCCCACGCCGCCATCGACGGAAACTTCCGATTCGCGCGCGGGCACGCCCTTGCTGCCCGCAGCACCCGTGCCCGACCCCGCATGTTCCACGCGCGCGTACACGAGCACGCCGTCGGTCACATCGGCATCGTCGCCTGCGTCCTTTCGCACGGCGCACTGGGCGCACCCCTCGCCGATACATGCGTCGACCACGTTCGCCTCGACGGGCAGCCCGCCGGGGGTGACGATCGACACGCGGCCGACGGGCTTTCGTGACAAGAGCATCTCGCAGGCCGCCTTCGCCGCGAGCGCGGCGCAGCTCCCCGTGGTGTAGCCGCAGCGCAGGCGGGTCGTCCCGGTATATATGTAGTGCTCGAAGGCCACGCTAGCTGCTCGCCTTCCGATACCCTGTGGCAAACGAAGGGTCGTAAAGCTTGCTGCGCTCGTACGACTCCGCTTGCGCGCCGTTGTGCGCAAGCCCGCCGCGAGCTCCGAGCACGCGGCCCACCACCACGAGCGCCGTGCGGTCGATGCCCTCTCGCGCGCCCGCATCGGCGAGCGTGCCCACTGTGCATCGCACCACGCGCTCCTCAGGCCAGGTCGCCTTGTACACGAGCGCCGCCGGCTCGTCGGAGCTGCGGCCCGCGGCCAAAAGCTCGGCGGAAAGCTCGGCGAGCATACCCGAGCTCAGGAAGATGACCATAGTCGAGCCGCTTTCCGCCATGGTGCGCATGCCCTCGCCCGCGGGCATGGGGGTGCGCCCGGAAAGCCGCGTGATCACGACCGACTGGCTGATTCCCGGCAGCGTGTATTCCTGGCGAAGCGCCGCCGCGGCACCGCAAAAGCTCGACACGCCGGGCACCACCTCGTAGTCCACGCCGCGCGCGTCGAGCGCGTCCATCTGCTCCTGGATGGCGCCGTACAGGCACGGGTCGCCCGTGTGCAGGCGCACCACTTCCTCGCCCCGCGCATCCGCCGCGCACATCACGTCGAGCACTTCCTCCAAGGTCATGTGCGCGCTGTCGTAGACGACGCAGGATTCCTTGCACTCGGCGAGCAGCTCGGGGTTCACAAGGCTCCCCGCCCAAACGACCACGTCGGCCGCGCGCAGAAGACGCGCCCCGCGCAGCGTGATAAGGTCGGCGGCGCCCGAACCTGCGCCAACAATATGAATCATCCGAGCCTTCCCTTCCC
Source organism: Collinsella sp. TM09-10AT (assembly GCF_003436275.1). Classification (GTDB taxonomy): domain Bacteria; phylum Actinomycetota; class Coriobacteriia; order Coriobacteriales; family Coriobacteriaceae; genus Collinsella. The sequence goes on along the minus strand of NZ_QSOP01000007.1, from coordinate 15,036 downwards.
GTTTCTCATCGCAACCGTTTACGCCGCCCTTCGCGCAGCAGGCAAGACACGGCGCCCGCAGCGGCAATCGGCGCAAATACGTAGGCAGGAGGCGCAATGCCGCCCGCCCTGGCTTTGACACGCCCACAAACGCCCACTATCATAGTGGTAGTTTCGGCAACGAGCATATGACAATCGAATAAAAGGAAATGACCGGCGCGGCGCCCACACAGCCCGCGCTGGCTTGCGGAGGGAACCAGGTGGGAATCCTGGGCAAGGGACATTACTGTGTAGGACGCGCGGGCGAACCGCCTCGCGCCCCAAGCCAGACTGCTTCGCCTTTTCCTCACGGCATCGCCGTGGCGTTATCTCCTTGTGAACCCCGAGGAGTGCGCTTCCCTTTCGAATGCAAGAAACAGGCGCGCTATCCCTTTGCGGACGAGCGCGCTTTTCTTTCGCTTGTGCCGATAAGCAACTGTCGCCGGGGGACCGGCAAACCGAGGAAAGGGAAAACCATGTCCGACCAGATGTCACGCCGCGGCTTCATGGGCGCCGCAGCAACCGGAGCCGTCGCGCTCGCCGGATTCGCGCTCGCGGGCTGCTCCAGCACCTCCGCGAGTCCCGAGAAATCGAGCGAAAAGGAGAAGGCCGTGAAGCCGGTCATTCTCGTCACGAGCTTCGGCACGAGCTACAACGACTCGCGCCACATCACCATCGGCGCCATCGAAGACGCTATCCGCGAGAAGTACTGGCAGGACTACGACATCCGCCGCGCCTTCACCGCGCAGATCATCATCGACAAACTGAAGAAGCGCGACGGCATCACGATCGACAACATGACCGAGGCGCTCGACCGCTGCGTGGAAGACGGCGTGAAGGAAATCGTCGTGCAGCCGACGCATCTCATGGCTGGCCTGGAATACGCCGACGTGAAAGACGAGCTCGACAAGTACGCCGACAAGTTCGACAAGATCTCGCTCGGCGACCCGCTGCTCACCTCCGACGACGACTACAAGAAGGTGGCCGCAGCCATTAAGGAGAACATGGCGTCCTTCGACGACGGCAAGACGGCGCTGTGCCTCATGGGCCACGGCACCGAAGCCGATTCCAACGCCGACTATGCCAAGATGCAGGAAGTGTTCAAGAACGAGGGCTTGACGCAGTTCTTCGTCGGCACCGTCGAGGCTGAACCGACCTGCGAGGATGTTATCGCCGCTGCGAGCGCCGCAGGGTACAAGAAGGCCGTGCTCGCGCCGTTCATGGTGGTCGCGGGCGACCACGCGAACAACGACATGGCAGACGAGACCGACCCCGACAGCTGGGCTGCGAAGTTCGTGGCCGCCGGCTTCGAAGTGACGTGCCTGCTCCAGGGTCTGGGACAGAACGCCGCGGTCGACGACATCTACGTCTCGCACGTGGACGACGCCATCGCCAAGCTGTAAACTCGCCGCGCACGGGGGCGCCGGTCGCGTCCCCGTGCAACGGGCATGCGCCTTCCCCGACCGACGGCGCATGCCCGTTGCATTCGCATCCCGCCCGCCCACCGCACGGCGCGGGCGGTAGAAGCGATTGAAAGGAACCCCTCCATGTTGAAGAAAACCCTCGTCTTCGCCCTGTCGGCGGCGCTTCTCGCGTTCTCGATCGCCGGCTGCGCCGGAAATTCAAGCGACAGCGCAAAGGCAAGCAATACCGATTCCCAGGAAAAGACCGAGCAGGCGGCCGATGCGACCGAGGGCGCAAGCGCTGCCCCCATCACCGCCGACAAGGTAGCCGACGGCACCTATCCGATCACCGTAGATTCCAGCTCGAACATGTTCAGGATTGTGGACGCCCAGCTCATCGTGGAAAACGGCTCCATGCACTGCGTGATGACGCTTTCCGGCACGGGCTACGGCAAGCTCTTCATGGGCACGGGCGACGAGGCTGCCGCCGCGAGCGAGGCAGACTTCATCCCCTATGTGGAAAACGGGGAAGGCAAGTACACCTACGACGTGCCCGTTGATGCGCTCGACGAGGACACCGCCTGTGCCGCGTGGAGTATTAGAAAAGAGCAGTGGTACGACCGCACGCTCGTGTTCGAATCCGCCGGCGTCGATCTGCGCGCCGACGCACTGAAGTAACGCCATGCGGTCGATTCTTCCCAAGGGGGAAAACAGGAAGCGCCGCAGCATCGCGGCGCGCGCGATCGCCTGCGTTCTCGTCGCCCTGCTCGCGCTTCCCTTCGCGGGGTGCAGTGCGAGCCCGAACGCGACCGGTGGCACGGCGGGCTCTCAGGAATACACTGTGAATGTCTCGCTTTCCGGCGGGTCAGGGCGCGCAAGCATCGCCTCACCCACCACAATTGTGAAAGATGGCGACACCTACACCGCGACCATCACCTGGTCGAGTTCGAACTACGACAAGATGACCGTCGACGGCGTGGACTACGCGCCCGTAAACGACGGCGGCAACTCCACGTTCGAGATACCCGTCACGCTCGACGAGGACATCGCCGTGTCGGCCGAGACCGTCGCCATGTCGACGCCGCACACCATCGACTACACGATCCACTTCGACTCATCCACCATGAAGGAGAAATCGGGCGACGATGCAAGCGGCGGCTCCCCTGCAGGAACGGCTTCAAGCGCCGCGGCCGACTTCCACAACGCCGATTTGGGCTGCGGCTGGGAGCCGACGGGGGCGCTTCAGCTTGAATACGCCGAGCACTTCACTGTCGACGAGTTCGAAGGCGGTCTGCGGCTTATCTGCGTTTCGAATGGAGAACGTTTCCTCGTGGTGCCGCAAGATGCGAAGGTACCTGATGGGTTGAGCTCCGACATCGCGGTCATAAGGCGCCCCGCCGACAAGGTGTACCTCGTGTCGTCGGCGACGATGTGCCTAGTCGACGCGCTCGATGCGAACGACAATATCATCATGTCGGGCACGAAGGCCGACGACTGCTCGGTCGTGGGCTTCAAAAGCGCACTCGAAAGTGGGGCGATCGCCTACGGCGGCAAGTACAGCGCGCCCGACTACGAGCGAATATCGGCCTCGGGCTGCACGCTCGCCATCGAGAACACCATGATCAACCACACGCCCGATGTGAAGGAAAAGCTGCAGAAGCTCGGGCTCGTCGTGCTCACCGAACAGTCGTCGAGCGAGCCCGAAGCACTCGGGCGCGTTGAGTGGATTAAGCTTTTCGGCGTCCTATTCGACAAGGAAGACGAGGCCGCGCACCTGTTCAACGAGCAGAAGGCCCGCGTCGAGCAAACGTCGGGGCTCGCGTCGTCAGGTAAAACCGTGGCGTATTTCTACATTAACTCGAACGGGGCCGCCGTCACGCGGCGGGCGGGCGACTACGTGGCGCAGATGATCGAGCTTGCAGGCGGCAGCTATGCGCTCGATGACGCGCAGGCGTCGTCGACGTCAGGTTCGTCAGTAACGCTCGAAATGGAGCGCTTCTACGCGACGGCGAAGGATGCCGACATCATCGTCTACAACGGCACCATCGACGATTCAGTTACCACCTTGAACGACTTCGTAGGCAAAAACGCGCTATTGTCGCAGTTCAAAGCCGTGAAGAACGGCAACGTCTGGGTCACAAGCGCCGACATGTACCAGCAGATGACTTCTACCGCCGACATTATCGACGAGCTGCACGGGGCGTTCACCGGCGATAACGCGAGCGACTTCCATTATCTGAGGAAGCTCGGTTAGCGCCATGAGAAGCCGGCTTTCCATGGCATACGACGAATCGGGGCGCGCCGCGCGGTGTCGCGTCGTGACGGCGCTGCTCGCTGTTGCCCTCATCGTGCTCGTCGGGGCCAACCTGTGCATCGGGAGCGTGCTCGTGCCCGCAGACCACATCCCCGGCATCCTTTCGGGCGGCGCGGCCAATTCCATGGAAAGCCAGGTCATCCGGGAGATTCGCCTGCCGCGCGTGCTTTCAGCCGTGCTTCTCGGCGGGGCACTTTCGCTTTCCGGGTTCCTGCTGCAGACGTTTTTCAACAACCCCATCGCCGACCCGTTCATCTTGGGCGTCTCCTCGGGCGCAAAGTTCGTCGTCGCGCTTACGATGATCGTACTTCTAGGCGCGAACATGGCCATGTCTTCGCCGGCCATGGTGGCCGCAGCGTTTCTGGGCTCGCTTATCACCATCGTTTTCGTGCTCCTCATCGCACGGCGCATAAGTTCCATGGCCATGCTCATCGTGGCGGGCGTCATGGTGGGATACATCTGCTCGGCGGCGACGAACTTCCTCATCGCCTTCGCCGACGACCAGTCCATCGTGAACCTGCACAACTGGTCTTTGGGTAGCTTCTCGGGTTCGAGCTGGGACGACATCGCGGTCATCGCGGTCGTGGTGATCACCGTGAGCGCATGCGTATTCGCGATATCGAAGCCCCTTTCCGCCTTCCAGCTGGGAGAAGCCTACGCGAAAAGCGTCGGCGTGAACGTCGAACGCTTCCGCGTGGTGCTCGTCCTTCTAGCGAGCATGCTCTCCGCCTGCGTGACCGCGTTCGCTGGTCCGGTGTCGTTCGTAGGCATCGCGGTTCCGCATCTCGTGAAGTCGGCGCTAAAGTCGTCGAAGCCCATCCGCGTGATTCCTGCGTGCTTCTTGGGAGGCGCCATCTTCTGCGCGGGCTGCGATTTGATCGCGCGCACGCTGTTCTCTCCCGTCGAGCTTTCCATCAGCGCCGTCACCGCCATCTTCGGCGCTCCGGTGGTTATCGCGCTCATGTTGAAGAAGCGGGTGAGGTAGATGGGGGAATTCGTGCCGCGGCCCAAAACGCTCGGAGGGGACATTCCATGCTTAGACAGTCCTGAGCTCGCACGAAAGCGCCAGAAGGCACTTTCGGCTCGTGCGGAACTGCGCGCGGAACGCCTCCTCCGAGCGGAGCCGAACCTCGAAACTACGGTCGAAACGCAGGCTGACGGAGCGCCGCTTTTCCACATAAGCGACCTGTCGGCGGGCTACGACAAGAAGGTCGTAGTCGAAGGCGTCGATCTGGAGGTTCGCGCGGGCGACGTCGTGGCGCTCATCGGGCCGAACGGCTCGGGCAAGTCGACCATCTTGAAAACCATCACACGCCATCTGGCACCGCTTGCCGGCGCAGTCGAGCTCGACGGGCGGGAGATTTCCCGATGGAAGACGGCGGAGTTTGCAAGGAACCTTGCCGTTATGCTGACAGATCGCCCCCGGACCGAGCTCCTCACCTGCCGCGATGTCGTAGAGGCGGGAAGGCACCCCTACACCGGGCGAATGGGCACACTCTCGCCCGACGACCATAGTCGGGTCGACGAGGCCATGAAAACCGCACATGTGGAAGAGCTCGCCGAGCGCGACTTCATGCAGATAAGCGACGGGCAACGCCAGCGCGTCATGCTCGCACGCGCCATCGCGCAGGATCCGCGCGTGCTCGTGCTCGACGAGCCCACGTCATATCTCGATATCCGCTACCAGATCGACCTGCTGCGAATACTTCGCCACCTTGCGAAATCGCGGAATGTGGCTGTCATCATGTCCATCCACGAACTCGAGCTCGCGCAGAAAAGCGCCGACAAGGTGATTTGCGTGAAGGACGGCCGGGTCTTCCGCGCCGGCGCACCCGAGGACATATTCACGCGCGAGACGATTGGCGAGCTCTACGGCCTTCAACATGGCACCTTCAACGAGCGCTTCGGCAGCGTGGAAATTGGACGCCCGCACGGCGATGCGCACACGTTCGTCATCGCCGGCGCAGGTACGGGGTCGGCTGTGTTTCGCCAGCTCATCCGGCAGGGCAAGGCGTTCTACACGGGCGTTCTGCACGAAGGGGACATCGACTGCGAGCTCGCGCGCGACCTGGCGGCGGAATGCGTGGCCGAGCGCGCCTTCGAGCCGATCGGGGATAGAACCATAGCCCGCGCCAAAGAGCTCCTCGTCCACTGCGCGCGCCTTATCGTGTGTCCCGCCGCCTTCGGCACCATAAACGCCCGCAACGCAGAGCTCGTCGAGTTCGCACGCTCGCACGGTATCGAGGTCATGCGAGCGTGCGAAGGCGCATCGGAGGATTCCCAATTGGGGTGGAAAGGATAAACTGGACTTTCTTTTAAGGATCCTCAGGCTACAGCTCCTACGCCGGCGAGGTCTACAAGGCGCCGGAGAACCTCGTAAACAGGAATTTCCACGCCGACGAGCCCAACCTGCTGTGGCTCACCGACATCACCGAGTTCAGGCTCCCGGGCGGCGAGAAGGTCTACCTGAGCCCGGTCATCGACTGCTTCGGCGGGATGCTCGTCGCCTGATCGATCGGGCTGCACCCCGACAAGCGCCTCACGAACTCGAGCCTGCGCCTAATCCAAGCGAGATTCCAGACTCGACAGGCCATTGAGAGTCAGGTCGTTGGCGACCTCCGAGACGCGCTCGATAGGAACCGAGCCGTCAGACAGCGCCCATGTGCGATAGATTCCGATAATACCCGACAGCAAAAACGCCAGATAGTAGTCGAACATCTCGTCCTTGAGACCTTGGGGCAGCAGATCGCGCTCGGCAATCTCATGCTCGAGCGGCACGCGCAAACGCGTCATAAAATCGTCGAGCGGGATGTTTTCAATCAGCTGGCGATTGAGCACGAGGTTATTGCAAAGTGCCTCGTTGATGGTCTTAAAGAAGGTAGCCGCCGCTCCAAGGGCGCGCTCGTTGGGGTCACTGCCCATAGTGGAAAGCGTCTTTTCGACCGAGTCGACGATCATCTCGACCACATCGGCGGCGATGGCATCGAGCAGGCCGTCGACCGTGCCAAAGTGCACGTAGAAGGTCTTGCGATCGACATTTGCCTCACGCGCGATGGCACTCACGGTAATATCGGCAAGCGGTTTATCCATCAGCAGGCGCTCAAACGCAGAAAGGATGGCATTGCGGCTGCGAACGATGCGGCGGTCGAGGCGCGGTTTGCTGGTGTCCATGGACGTGTCCCTTCGGAATGTGAGCATTCATCAACAGATGAGAGTTAATCTACGTAAGAGGATTATCCCCCATCCGGCACAAAAAAGCCCGGCAACATGAAGAACGCACGACCAACTGTTACGCCTTAGGGAGCTTCTTTTTGTTCAAAGCAGCCGGGGACACACGAATGCCGTCACCTGTCTGGCGCACATAGGCCTTATGCGAGGGTTTGGCGGCCCCAGAAGCCTTCTGAGCATGCTGATTGGGATCCACGGTAACCGCATTCACAGGATGGGGCTTTGCAGGCTTAGAGGACGTCTGAGGCGATCGTCCGAGCTTGCGCATCGCGCGATCCCAGCGTGAGTGGATACTCTCGTTGTGAGCGCTCTTAAGACCCAGCAGGGGCGCGGCCAAAATCGTCGGCGCGATAAACGTAATGAGGCGCCACAGCAGATAACCGGCGGTCGACGCCGACCCAAAGAAATGACCCAGGAACAGCGCGAAGCCACCCTCGGCACCGCCGGTGCCACCGGGCAGGGGAACAGCAGAGCTCAGGAGCTGAACAAAGGCGCTCGCGGCCATGACCGAGAAAAAGTCGACTTCGTGGTGGCCAAAGGCAAGCATCAGGAAATACGGCACGAGGTAGAAAAACGCGAGCTGCAACATGGTGATGACCACCGTGAGCAGCATGGACGAAAAGTGGCCGGCTGAAAGCTTGAACTTCTCGGAGAAAGAGTAGATTTCGCCGTCGACAAACGTACGCCAGCCCTCAATCTTGGTGGCCGAGACGCCCATTCGCTCGAGCCAATTGATGATGCAGTGCGCGACGCGCGTGACGGTCTTGGGCATGAGCGCGACGGCAAAGATGCCAAGCAGAATGCAACAGTGACCGCCAAAGCTAAAGACGCACAGCAGCGTCATGTCGCCATAGCGCTCGGCGAAAAACGGCATTCGGGCAAGCAGCAGAATGGCGCCCCAGGCAACGAGGCCAAACTGATACACGATAAAGCGCGTGAACTGCGTGGCACCGGCCTCGCCGACATTTTGGCCTGCCTTGGTCAGGCGGTAGATCTGGGCGGGCGTAGAGCCCATCATCATGGGCGTCAGGTTGCCAAAGAAGATACCGCTCGCCTCGACCGAGATCAGGTCGCGAATGCCGACGGGCGAATTGGGATCGAGCCAGACGGCGATCGCATAGGCGACGATGCCAAAGAACAGGTACAGGAACATGCAAAAGCATGCAGCAACGAGCCACGGCGCCTGAACGCTCGACATAGCGGCCCAGAACTGTCCCATCTGACCGGTCACAATCAGATAAACGATATAGCCAACCAGCACGACGCCGATAAAAATGGCACCGCGGCGTGCACCCTTGTTGTCATCGCCGCCCGAGGCCTCAACCTCGACCTGGGGCTTAGATGTATGCTGAGAGGACTCCGTCATGAGGCTCCTTCTGACCGTCCAAATATCTTGCATATTGTACCCGCAAGGGCCACAAGCAGAACGTAAAGCTATGGGCCAAATGGGAATTGCAGATGGTTTGCTCGGAAATAAAAAACCCGGGCTTCCGTGGGAAGTCCGGGTCTCAGATTCATGGTAGCCCGTACCAGATTCGAACTGGTGATCTCCGCCTTGAGAGGGCGGCGTCCTAAACCGCTAGACGAACGGGCCATAAGCCTCAGCAGAAAAGAAGTGGTAGCCCGTACCAGATTCGAACTGGTGATCTCCGCCTTGAGAGGGCGGCGTCCTAAACCGCTAGACGAACGGGCCACATGACATCTGCACTGCCGTGCTGCGAGGAAATATATTACGGGACAAAAAACATCAGCGCAAGAAGAAATTCCAAATTGCCGAAAAAATTGTCGGCAGGTTATGGAACGCGCAGGTCAACTGGTTAGCTAGTTCAAGTTGAGATGAGCCAGGAGGGCTTCGCGGTTGTTGGGGATGTTGTCCTCGATCACGGCGTCGAGGGCAGCGTTGAGAAGCTGCCCCAGCTCCGGCCCCGGCTTGACGCCGGCGCGGATCAGATCGCCACCATTGATGGCAAGCATCTTGAGCGTATAGGGCTCCCCCGCCTGCAGCAGATCGTGGGCGAGCGTACGCATCTCCTCGATCGTCTCGACGTAATAGAAGCACGAGGGCGCCTTGCCGAGCGTGTCGGCACGCTTAAGGTCCATGAGCTCGTCCATCAGACGCGGCGTATCGACACCCTCGCCCGAAAGCGCGCGCATCATATTGAGCAGGCAGGAGCGCTCGGGGCGCAGCGGCTTGTCATGGTATTTGATCAGCAGGCACACATCGCGCACCAAATCGTGCGAGAGCGCTAGGCGATCCATGATGACACGCGCCTTCTTGGCGCCGAGCTCGGGATGACCATAGAAGTGTCCGCTGCCGTCGTGATCGACCGTAAAGCACTCGGGTTTGGAAACGTCGTGCAAAAACGCCGCCCACATAAGGCTCGACGAGGGCGCGACGCCGTCGCACAGCGCCAGCTCCCCTGCCACCGTCAGCACGCGGGCGATATGCTCGTAGACGTTAAACGCATGATAGACACTGCGCTGATCAAACCCGCGAGCGGACGCGAGCTCGGGCACGGCGGCGCAAACAAGCTCGGGGTAGCGCAGCATCGCGTCTCCCCCGTGGCCCGTCGAAAGGATGCCCTCGAGCTCAATGCCCACGCGCTCGCGCGCCACAGCATCGAGCAGCGGCGCGCACTCGGCAAGTGCCTGTTTGGTCCTAGGCTCGATCATAAAATCCAGACGGCAGGCAAAACGCACCGCGCGCAGCATGCGAAGCGCGTCCTCGTTAAAACGACGCTTGGGATCTCCAACAGCGCGGATGAGCTTACGCTTCAGGTCGCCCTGGCCATCGTAGCGGTCGACAAGACCGCGCTCGGGATGCCAGGCCATAGCGTTAACGGTAAAGTCACGACGCGCCAGATCGTCCTCAAGCGACGCCGCACGCTCCACGCTCTGGGGATGACGACCGTCGGTATAAAAACCATCCAGGCGGTACGTGGTGACCTCAATACGCTCGCCATCGCAAATAGCCGTGATGCCGCCAAATTTGATGCCCGACTCAACCACGGCAATATCAGCCGCCTCGAGCGCCGCTTTGGACTCCTGCCACAGGCCGCTGCAGCACATGTCAACATCGTGGCTGGGGCGCCCCATCAGGGCATCACGGACCCAACCGCCCACGTACCAAGCCTCAAGACCGGCTGCCTCAAGCGCACGCAGGACACGGATGGAGGCATCGGTCGGCTTCGTACCGTTAAGCGAAACATTGCACATGCCTATGACCTCCTGCGACTATCAATTTGGTTATCGATTGCATCTGCAAGAAGTCTAGCAAGAAACGGCCTCTACTGCACAAGCAAGTCCGATAAACAAAAATGCATCCGTCCTGGTCTAAGACGGATGCGAATTAATCGAATTATTCAGGCAAGGTGCCGGAACTAGCAGACCTGACGAATGGCGATACCCTTCTGATACTCATCGACCTTGGCAAAGTCGCCCAGACCAGGGCACTCGACCACGTTGGCGCCGGTGGCCATCGAGAGGCGCAGGGCGTCCTCGACGCGCTCGGGGGCGTCGTGCCACACGGACAGGAAGGCGGCCAGCGAAGAGTCACCGGCGCAGACGGTCGACAGCAGCTTGACCTCAAAGGTACGGTTGGCAAACCAGATGTGCTCGCCGTTAGAGAAGTACGCTCCAGCGCCACCCAGGGTCAGCAGCACGTTCTTGGCGCCCTTGGCATGAAGCTCGGCCATAGCGCCCTTGACGGACTCGTCGTCGCCACCGCTCACCTTAATGCCAAAGATGTCGAGCAGCTCGTCGTCGTTGGGCTTAATGAGCAACGGCTCCATAGCAATGAGGTCGGCCAGCTGATGGCTCGAGATATCGAGCACGAACTCGGCGCCTTTCGCCTTCACTCGACGCAGGACCTCGGCAAGGAAGCCCTCGGAGGTGTTGGGGGGCAGCGAGCCGCTAATGACCAGGCAGGTCATGTCGTCAAGCGAATCGATGAGCTCAAACATCTCTTGCTCGTTGGCTTCGTTAATGGCGGCACCGGCATTAACCATGTTGTACTCGGTGTCGGGACCGGCGTTGAGGAACACGTTGACACGCGTGATACCGTCAGTCCACACGGGCTTGACGGGCACGCCCAGGGCCTCGGCGCCCTTAACGATGAACTCGCCCGAGAAGCCGGCGAAGAAGCCCAGGATCGTGGTGTCGACGCCGTAGTGGTCGAGCGTAAACGAGACGTTGAGACCCTTGCCGTTGGGGGTGTAGACCGCGTTACGGGTGCGCGTAACGGTATTGGCGGACAGGCCATCGCAGGAGATGTTGTAGTCAATGGCGGGATTTGCAGTGAGCGTGTAAATCATGAATGTTCCTTTCACGAAGCAACGTGTTAATGAAAGTATATTCCACGCTTCGGCAAAAGGCTACAACAACTCGGCGAACGGTGTGGAAGCGGTGAAGGGCGGTTTCATCTGACTTTTCCAACGAAAAAACGGCGCCCCGATCAAAACCGGGACGCCGCATGCGCACGAATATGTCGCGTTTCGCTTACTTGCGATCGAGCTTACGGACGGCAACGCGCTTGCTGTACTCGTCAACGTGACCGAAGTCGCCGATGCCGACGGACTCAGCGACGTTGGCGCCGGTGGCCATAGCGAGCTTCATGGCCTCCTCGACGTTGTCGCGATCCCTGTACCACTTGTGCAGGAACGCAGCGAGGGTGCAGTCGCCGGCGCAGACGGAAGAAACCAGCTTGATGTTGAACTCACGCTTGGCGTACCAGATGTCCTCGCCGTTGGAGAAGTAAGCGTCGCCACGGCTACCACGGGTGAGCAGCACGTTCTGGACGCCGGCCTCGTGAGCCAGCTTCATGGCAACTCGGACCTCGTCGTCGGTGTCGACCGGCACGCCGAAGATGGCCTTCATCTCATGATGGTTCGGCTTGATGAGCAGCGGCTTCTTGTGAGCGAGCTCCTTGAGCTTGTCGGAAGAAAGGTCCAGGACGACGTCGGCGCCACGGGCCTGAGCGTGCTCCATGACCTGAGCCAGGAAGTCGGGCGTAGCTTTGGGAGGCACGGAGCCAGAGACGATCAGGCACTCAAGATCGCCCGCGGTGTCCAGGATGTTGTAGAGCTCCTCCTGGTGCTGCGGCGTAATAGGAGCACCGGGGTTGAGGATGCCGTACTCGTGCTGGCCATCGTTGACGTAGGTGTTGATACGCGTGATGCCGTCGGTCCAGACCGGGCGGCACAGGCAACCCAGGTTCATGACTTCCTCGACGATGAACTTGCCCGTGAAGCCGGCGAAGAAGCCGAGCGCGACAGTGTCGACGCCCATCTTCTTAAAGGCGAAGGACACGTCGAGGCCCTTGCCGTTGGCGGTGTAGCTGGCCGAGCCGGTGCGGACGTTCTCGTCGGGCTCGAGCGGAGAGCTCGAAACCGTCATGTCGACAGCCGGGTTAGCGGTTAGCGTGTAGAACATTTACAGTACCCCCTGTATATGTGAGGGCCGCGTGGCCGGCCCATTCCAACCACGCGGTTACCTCTGATACCAAATTAGCGAGCTGCGGACTCGAGCAGTGCCTTGACCTCGGCGGCGGTGTTGCAGGCGAGCGCCTTCTCGGCGAGCTCGTCGCACTCGGCCTTGGTCCACTGGCTGATGGTCTTGCGGGCGCGCAGGATGGACGGAGCGCTCATCGAGAACTCCTCCAGGCCCCAGCTGATCAGCAGCGGCTCAAGCAGCGGATCGGCAGCGGCCTCGCCGCACATACCGACCATGATGCCGGCCTTCACGCCGCTCTCGATGATGTTCTTGAGCGAGCGGAGCACGGCGGGATAGTACACCTGGTACAGGTTGGAAATGGTGTCGTTGCCACGGTCGGCGCACATGGTGTAGCCGATCAGGTCGTTGGTGCCGATGGAGAAGAAGTCGGCCACCTCGGCCAGGCGGTCAGCGAGCAGCGAAGCGGCAGGCGTCTCGACCATGATGCCGACCTCGATGTTCTCGTTGAACTTGCGGCCCTCTTCGGTCAGCTCAGCCTTGCACTGCTCGACGAGCTCCTTGACGGCCACGACCTCCTCGACGCAGGTGACGAGCGGGATCATGATCTTGACGTCACCAAAGGCGCTGGCGCGCAGAAGGGCGCGGAGCTGGACCTTGTACTGATCGGGGTTGGCCAGGCAGTAACGCACGGCGCGGAAGCCCATGAAGGGGTTGTCTTCCTTGACCATGTGCAGGTACGGAATCTCCTTGTCGCCGCCCACGTCGAGCGTACGGATGATGACCGGAGCGCCCTTGAGCGCGCTGGCGACCTTGCGGTAGGCGTTGAACTGCTCCTCCTCGGAAGGAAGCTCAGCGGAGTCCATGAACAGGAACTCGGAGCGGAACAGACCGATGGCCTCGGCATCGTGATCGAGCGCGTTGGGCACGTCATCGGGGTTACCGATGTTGCAGGCGATGATCTTCTTGATGCCGTCGGCAGTCACAGAAGGCTTGCCGCGGAAGGCCTCGAGGGCTGCCTTCTCGGCAGCGAAGGCCTCGGCCTTGGCGGTGTAGGCAGCGAGCGTCTCCTCGTCGGGATCGGCCTCGACAACACCCTTGCCACCGTCGACAACGACGGTCATGCCGTTGCGAAGGGCGGTGCAGCTGTTAGAGACCGAAAGGACGGCCGGAATCTCGAGGGCGCGCGCGATGATCGCGGAGTGCGACGTGCGGCCACCGGTCTCGGTGACGATACCGGCAACGTGGGCCTTATCGATCGTGGCGGTCATGGACGGCGTAAGGTCGTGCACGACAACGACGGTGTTCTCGGGCAGGACGGAGAGGTCGACGACCTCCTTGCCCAGCAGCTCGGCCAGAATACCGGTGCGGATGTCGGCGATGTCGGCCGCGCGCAGACGGAACATCTCGTCGTCCATGGACAGGAACATGTTCTCGAACATGGTCGAGGTGTCCATGAGCGCCTGCTCGGCGCAGGTGCCGCCGTCGATGGCGGCGTTGATGGCGTCGGTCATGCCCGGGTCCTGAGCCAGGACAATGTGTCCGCTCATGATCTCGGCCTCGGCCTCGCCCACCGTCTCCTTCATGTGGTCGGCCTGAGCCTGGGTCTTCTCGCAGAAGACCGAAAGAGCGGTCTGATAGCGCTCCTTCTCTGCTGCCGAATCAGCGACCTCGTGCGGTTCAAACGTCAAGTCGGGATCGACGGCGACCATGACGGTGCCGATTCCGATGCCCTCGGATGCGTTGACTCCCTGATACATTCCCATTCCTCTCTCCGTGCCATGTGATAAAGCGTTTTGCCATATCCATGACAAAAGAGCGCAGCTACCTTGATGCAGGTCACTGCGCCCCCAAGTATGAACTTAATTGTTCAACATGCGACCCGTTTGAGTTCTACTCGCCAAGACCGCTCTTGATGAGCTCGATGGCAGCAGCCAGAGCCTCGGCCTCGTCGGCGCCGTCGCACTTGACCTCGACCTCGGTACCGCAGGGGATACCAGCAGCCATGAGGGCCATCGGGGACTTGCCGTTGACCTCCTTCTCGGGGGTGACGACCGTCACGTCGCAGGCGTACTTGCCCATGGTGGAGGCGAAGAGGCCAGCCGGACGCATGTGAAGACCCTGCGGATTGACGAGGGTAGCCTTCTCAGAAACCATAATTGACTCCTTTTTGTGTTTAACCCCTGTCGTGTATGCGGCAGGAGTCAGATTCACGACGTTGTTTATATTAACTCACATCAAACGGTTTTTCATTGTGTTTCGCACGAATTGTTGGACAGATGTGTTTGTCGTCCGCTTGCTCGCCCACAGGGGGCCGGGCGCGGGCTGTGAGATTTCCTGCTCTACAGTCCTGCTCGCACGAAGAGCACATTAAGTGCTCTTCGGCTCGTGCGGAACTCGCGATAAACCTCACAGCCCGCGCCCGGCCCCCTGTGGGCGAGCAAGCTGCGGAAACTCGGTCGGTCCAGAGCAATATCGTGCGAACGGAATTCTGGCTAATTGTTTGTTCGCCTGGTTGATCTAGTTGATGGAGCCTATCTATACCCTCTTGTGGACTGAGGAGTGTCCCAAACTGCCGGCAGAGACGATATGAGCAGGACATAAAAACATTGAGAGCCCCTGCTG
>NZ_QSOP01000006.1 GCF_003436275.1 Collinsella sp. TM09-10AT | reverse complement strand
CCGGTCCGACCGGGCCGCGCGGCAAGGAGATATATTGCCAGACCGGAGGGGCGCCGGGGGCGGGAATCGCGCACTCCATATTTTGTTCACAAATGAATAGGTCCCTCAGTCGCATCACTGAGGTTAAAACTGAAGCATTGGCTTCTGATATTGGCGATGACCAGCTGGTTTATAGGTGTTAAGGCATCGGTCATCTCTGGAGCGCCACTTTACTCCAAAAGCATCAGCTATTTGTTTCCCGTCGGTAAAAGGCAGGTTTTGTTCGCCAAGCGTTCTTATATATAGAGAAGTTCGGGTTCGAACCCGTGGCACGGCAACAAAAAAGCGACCAGCCGGAGCCGATCGCTTTCTATTCTATGCTGGATCATCCAGAGGGCGCTTCCGAACTCATTTTCTCGCTGCCATTCATGCTTTCGAAGCATCGTTCGACCTCCACAGCCTCATGTTTTGAGGATCTGCCGTGTTTATCACTGTTATTAATGAGTGTGTGGAAGTGATCCTCATACAGATACGTGCGATCCGCCAGAGAACTGAGAAGCATCTCTCTGCAGCCCTCGTTGCCTATCCTCGCATCTCTCAGGTCTTCCGGAAATTCACAAGCAGTCTTAGAGTCAATTTGTTTCCGTTTTCAGAGACTTGTTTGAGAGTTTTTAAGACAGTTCAAAACAATAAGTGAGACACCATAAAGCAGAGCAAGATGTGCCGGATAGAAAATGTAGAAGAAATATTTGAGCTTCAGCCCTCGCTTACCATTATAAAGATTGATAAGCAGCAACGAAACGACCGCGGCAGCAACATCAGGATTAAATACATTAGCTGTAGCAAACTCAAATCCGCCGCCAACTATATGGCATGACGAAAGGAGCACTGCACATACTGCAGCAAAGAACATCTTGGCCTTGCTGTCGTGGAATAAATAGAATGCAGCCACAAGCATAATGCCATACACACCGCCATCTAGTTTAGTGTATTCAGCTGCCAGTGCTGTCAAAACAATCAGAGCAGTTTCTGCGATGTATCTTTTCCGTTTTGAAAGACTTTGTATCTTTTCCAGAACAATCAAAAAGACCAAGGAAAGCAGGAGCTCACACATAACATTTTGTTGCCGAAGGTCAAATAGTTGCCCGGTTTGGACGAAATCGTATATGGGCTCCGCAATGATTGCGAAGACAAGCATATTTCGCAGGTACTTCTTTAAGTCATGAGTATGCAAAAATCCCTGAACTATCAAAAAGCAAAATAAGGGAAATGCAATTCTGCCAAGAACATGAAGCACATCCGAAGCCTCGCTTAGAATCGCCCACTGTTCGTCTGATATCTGACTGTACGATGCGTGAGTCATGATTCCATTGGTCAGGACGATCCTGCTTACATGATCGAGAACCATCGAAATGGCTGCTATTATCTTTAATGTGCTGCCGCTAATTCCGTATCTATTTGTTTTCATTTCGTATTCCTTACTTTGGGTGGGCCGTCAGGGGTTCAGCCTGCTCCGCAGGCGGCCGCTGCGGCGCTTCGCGCCTTGCGCGCTGCGCTGGCAAACGCTCACGCGTTTACTCAGCTCCGCGCCCTTTCGGGTTCGAACCCGCGTCGCGGCAACAAAAAAGCGGCCGGCATCCGCCAGTCGCTTTTCCATTCTATGGTGGGCCGTCAGGGGTTCGAACCCTGGACCTTGGGATTAAAAGTCCCCTGCTCTGCCAGCTGAGCTAACGGCCCGCGGGTGGCATTGTACCACGGTCTGGGACTATTCCCAACTCCATTGGCCGTTCTGGAAAATCACAACTTCACGTCCATCAGGCGTAATGCCCACAATATCGATGTCGTCCGTGCCGATCATAAAATCGACGTGCGTGCTCGAGACGTTAACGCCATGCTCCAGGAGCTCCTCCTTGGACATATCATACCCACCCTCGATGCATTCGGGGAAACCGACACCCAGCGCGAGATGGCAGCTGGCGTTCTCATCATAGAGCGTGTCATAGAACAGAACGCCACTTTCACGGATCGGCGTGTTCTTGGAGATAAGCGCAACCTCACCCAGATGAGCGGCACCTTCATCGGTGTCAATAATGCTTGCAAGCGTCGCCTTACCCACGCGGGCATCGTAGTCCACTACGCGGCCCGCCTCGAACTTGATCCAAAAATCATCGACCTTGTTGCCGTGGTGGATGAGCGGCATGGCCGAGTACACGATACCGTCAGCGCGCATGCGATCGGGCGAGGTGAAGACCTCCTCGGTGGGGATGTTGGGGAAGAAGGGATGACCGTCGGGGGTCTCACCCTTACCGCCGGCCCACTCATGACCCTTCGTCATACCAATCGTCAGATCAGTTCCGTTCGAAGCGGTGTAGTGCAGGTAATCAAATTGATTATCGTTTAGAAAACGCAGGTTCTTTTCGAACGCCGCGTCATGAAGCTCCCAATCGCTCTCCGGGTCCTGGCCATCTGCGCGAGCGGTGTGCAGAATCGCATTCCACAGCTTATAGATTGCGACCTCATCGGCGTCTCCCGGGAACACCTCACGCGCCCAAGCCACGACCGGAGCGCCGGCGATACACCACGGGTTGATGTTGTAATCCAGTCCACGGCGAAAGACCTTGCACTGCGTATTCCTTGCCTTGGAAGCCGCGGCTGGCTTGGCGGGATCGATACCCTTGAGAGCTGCAGGGTCCGCACCCTCGATAAAGATAAAGCAGGCACCATCCTGGGCCAGGGAATCAAGCTGCAGGCGCTTCCACTCGGGCGTCTGCTCAAAATAGCTTTGCTCGACATGCTCGTACGTGAGCCTCGTCACGGCATCATCGGCCCAAATAACCGTCACGTGACCGGCACCGGAGGCATAGGCCTCCGCGACCACCACGCGCGCAAACGGCGCGCACTCGACCGGAGACTGAACGACAACCTCCTGGCCGGGCTTGACGTTTACGCCCTTGCGGACAACCAGGCGCGCATAGTTTTTAATCTTGGGCTCTAGGGCCTTCATGCCCTCCAGAGCCTCTTCGACCGTCAGGGCAGCTCGAATCATGTGCCACTCCATCTATCTATAGAACAGTAAAAAGGCGCGCCGCAAAAACGACGCGCCTTATATCTTAGCGATAAGTATGCATGCAAACGCTACTTCTTCTTGGAGTCCTTCTTGTCCTCCTCGGCAGCCGAGCGCTCGATAAGGGCGTTGAGCTTGTTCTCGGACATGCCCTCGGCCTGCGTGCGGTACATGTTGCGCAGGGGACGAATACGAACGAAGTCGTAAATAAAGTCACCCAAAATGACGACGTAGGACAAAACGATGCCGACCATCTGAACAGGGCTGGACACCATGCCAGCGGGAGCGAAGTACAGCGAAGCCCAAATGGCCACGACGAGCACCATGCCGATAGCGAGCACGGCCCACCAAATACGGCGGCGCTTGGTGTAGTCCTCATCCTGCTTGAGAAGGATATTCGACACCGTGTAGATGCGATCCTCTCGGGCGCGCTGCTTGGCCTTGCGGGCGCGTTTTTCCTCCTTGGAAAGGCCTTCCAGGTTTTCGCCCTTCTCGAGCTCTTTGCGGCGTGCCTTAGACGAAGCCGGCACGACGCGGACAGAGCTCGCTGCCTGACGGGCGGGCTTGGCGGATGCAGCGGACTTGCGCGCAACCCCGGTAACCTCGTGGGATTGCGTGCGCTTGTTCGTGGCGCTACGGGTACTCACTTATGCGTTCTCCTTCATGCTTGTGAACTGGGAGCCCGTGATGATCTGGAAGGCCTCGCGATAGCGCTCGGACGTGCCATCGATGACCTCGGCGGGCAGGTGCGGGGTCTCCCCCGTCATATCCCAGTTGGCTTTGAGCCAATTGCGGACGAATTGCTTGTCGTAGCTGGGCTGAATCTTGCCCTCCTCGTAGCTGGCGGCAGGCCAGAAACGGCTGGAATCGGGCGTAAGGCACTCGTCGATCAGCGTGACCTTGCCATCGATGACACCAAACTCGAACTTGGTGTCGGCAATGATGATGCCACGGGTCGCGGCGTACTCGGCAGCGGCCTTGTAGATCTTGAGGGAAAGGTCACGAATCTGCGTGGCGATATCCTCGCCCACGATCTCGCAGCAACGCTCGAACGAGATGTTCTCGTCGTGGTCACCGATCTCGGCCTTCGTGGACGGCGTAAACAGCGGCTCGGGAAGCTTGGAAGCCTCGGTCAGGCCCTCAGGCAGCTGGATGCCGCAGACGGTGCCGTTCTCGTCGTAGGTCTTCTTGCCCGAACCGGTCAGATAGCCGCGGACGATGCACTCGATAGGAATCGTCTGGGCCTTCTTAACCAGCATGGCGCGGCCGGCGAGGTAGTCACGATACTCAGCAAACTCCTCGGGGAAATCCGCCGGGTCGATGGAAACGAGGTGGTTGGGAACGATGTCGGCAAACTTATCGAACCAGAATGCCGAGATGCGGTTGAGCACCTCTCCCTTAAACGGAATCTCGTCGGGAAGAATGAAGTCGAACGCAGAAATGCGGTCGGTGGCGACCATCAGCAGGTTTTCACCGGCATCGTAAATATCACGAACCTTGCCACGGGAATCCGGACGACGCTCCATCGTTGTCACGTGAGTCACTCCTTACCTAAATACGACAGAAATGCGGGTTCTTTCCCGCATGTTTTCGCAAACTCGGAGCGGCAGGGACGCGGCCCCTCCTTCACCGAATAGCGAAAAGCTAGTGCTCCATTGTAGTAGATGCCGCGTCCGCCGTGTGCTCGCGAGGCAGATGAATCGTAAAAGTCGTACCCTTTCCAAGCTCCGACTCCACGGAAATGTAGCCATGATGGCGCTCGACGATTTGTTTAGTCACGGCGAGGCCCACGCCCAGGCCACCCGCCTCGCGGGCGCGACTGGCGTCGGCACGCCAAAAACGACCAAAGATGCGCGACAGATCGTCCTTGGCAATACCGATGCCGGTATCCGAAACGGCAATACTGACATGCTTGCGGTCACTGAGCACCGACACCACGACCCAACCGCCCTCGGGGGTGTAGCGCATGGCGTTGCTCATGAGATTGATGACGCATTGTGTGATCATGTCGGGATCGGCTTCGACGACATCGTCGTGACCCTGGGTTTCATCTGCAAAGCGCAAGCGCAGATCGCGGTCGACAAACAGGCGCTCCTGGGCATTGACGATGGAACGCACGAAAGGAACCATGTCCACCGGCTCAAGGTTGAGCGGAGCCGTGCTGTTTTCCATGCGCGACAGGTCGAGCATCTGCTGCACCAGACGAGCCAGGCGACGCGTCTCGGAAGCAACAGTCTCCAAGTGCTCATCGTCGGTAGGATATACGCCATCCTGCATGGCCTCGACTGTCGCGAGCATGGCCATAAGCGGAGTACGAAGTTCGTGAGCCACGTCTGAGGTCAGGCGCTTCTCGTGTTTCATATCCTTCTCGAGCGAAGTGGCCATCTCATCGAAGGTCTCACCCAGCTGATCAATCTCGTCATCACCGCGCAAACCAGTACGAGCGGACAGATCGCCATCGCGAATTTGCTTGGCCGTGCTCGTAATACGATGAATCGGCTTGGTGAGCATGCGCGACACGAGCGATCCGATAACGACCGAAATGCAGATTGCAACAACCGCGGCGAGGGCCATGGCGTTAAAGGTCTTCTCCCTAAATGCAGAATCCGCCTTGGTGAGCAAGGCATCGGAGCCGATGGCCCACAGCTTTACTTGTCCGACATGCTCGCCCGAAGACGTTATGATTTCGACGTTGGCAACGCTATCGGAGTCGGTTGGAGCAGACGAGACCGGGCTATGCGATGCTTTTTTACCGCTCGAGCTGCTCGACGCCGATTCGCTCTCGCGCACATCGGCGGTCGCGCTTGCCGAAGGCCATGAGTCGTCATAGACGACAACGCCCTTCTTGTTGACGACCTGCATACTCAGGTCGTCGGATACCAAACTCGATGTCGCGACCGTGCGCAGCTCGCCCGCAGTCCAGTTGCCGTTTTCCTCATACGACGTCGCAAGCTTTTCGGCAGCAGAATTGGCGATCTCGACGATATTGGAGCGCGTGTAATCCGAAAAGACCGTGCCCCACACAACAGAGACCACGCCCACCAGCACCAATACCGTCATGAGCGATGTCAGAGCAAAAGCAAGTGCCATGCGCGAGGGATAGCTCATCGTTGGCCGTGAATCGGAACGAGGCGTGTTCCAACTAGCCTTGGAACCCGCCTCGCTCTCCTGCTTGTGCTTTTGTCCGATTTCAAAGCGCGCAGGTGTCATATGTGATTTCCCTATTTCTCGTCCGACTTATCGGTCTTGGCCGGAGCCTCGAAGCGATAGCCGACACCGTGGACGGTGTAGAGCCACTTGGGCTTCTTGGGATCATCGCCCAGCTTGGCGCGAAGGTTCTTCACGTGGCTATCGATGGTGCGCTCATAGCCCTCAAAGTCGTAGCCGAGCACCTTCTCGACCAGCTCCATGCGGTTGTAGACGCGACCGGGGTGACGGGCAAGCGTGGTGAGCAGCTTAAACTCGGAAGCCGTCAGGTCGACTTCCTTGCCCTCGACCAAAATCTTGTGGCCCGAGATATCGATGACCAGATCGCCGAAGTCGAGTACCTCGACGGCTGGCTCGTCGGCCTGATGGGCACGGCGGAACAAGGCGCGTACGCGCGCGACAAGCTCGCGCGGCGAGAACGGCTTAATCAGATAGTCGTCGGCGCCGAGCTCAAGACCGATAATACGGTCCTCGATCTCGCCCTTGGCAGTCAGCATGATGATGGGGACATCCGAGGTATCGCGAATGGTGCGGCAAACGCGCTCGCCGGGGATCTTGGGGAGCATAAGGTCGAGCACGACCAGGTCAAACTGATGCTTCTCGAACTCCTCGATCGCGGACTGGCCGTCGCCGACACCCACAACCCAGTAGCCTTCGCGCTCGAGATAGGCAGCGACGGCGTCACGGATTGCCTTCTCATCCTCGACCAGCAGAATCTTTTTTGCATCTGAAGCCATAACACGGCCCCCCTGTCTCAATCAGCTAAGAACAAGCCCATTTTAACGCACCTGAGCCCGCCGGATGCCACTATGACGCGGCAGCTCGGCGGGCGGTACTCACAATTACAACGCGTTTATTCCCCTGTTGGCGCCTTTTTAACCCCTCTAAGCTTAAAGAGAGAATAGGCGTGCGGTGACCGTCTCGGGTATACCCTGGCTGTTGCGCACCGTGGCGTACGTAAGGAATGAGTCCGATTTTCCCGCCGTAGCTGGATAATCGCCATATTCCAAAGCGCGGTCGGGCGACAACAGCGAGCCATAGGTCTTGGCAGAGGTGTCGATGAGAAAATGCGATGCCTGTACCTTAACGAGATATTTATTCTTCTTGCCGGCAGCACATGCGAGCGGCTCGCGGGACAGAAAGAGGTATGGCCCTCCCTCATTACCGATATACGTGCCCATGTTGCCCAGGCTGCCCACGCCACTATAGGTCGCCTCGATAGAAAACACGAAGGTATCGCCCATATATACGGCCTCGAAAGGCGAGACTGACGAGGGAAGGACTAGCTGGGCACGTTTGGTGTTGTTGCCATCGGTCAGATCGATTGCCGTTATGCCGTAGTAGACGCCTTCGTCGTTGCGGACACGCGGCGAGATGGTCAAAATGCCGTCGCTCGCGCGCGGGGCCGATGCAAAGCGGCCCATCGATTTCCAAACTACCTCGGCCTTGGATTCATCAAGCGAGCGACGATAGCAAAACGAATCACTACTCGTTTTATTGCCGCCTGCCGAAGGCATTTTATACCAGATGACCGATGACCCGAACGCCGTAAACAGGGGCGGATCATAGTCCTTGCCACCTCGATCGAGCTCAGTCACGTCGCCAGAGAGCGAAGCGCCCGACAGATTTTGAGCGTAGAGCTTCCACGATGAGTTGGCAAAGTTCATCTCGACCCACGCGAACACGCCATCACCCGCGCGAACGTCGTAAAACGCATAACCGGTTCCCTCAACGGGATCCTCGATAAGTGTGGTAAGCGAGCCATCGCCCAGGTTGAGCACACCAAGCGTATTGGCATGCAGGGCAGAAGCAGGCGCCATCATCGCGGCGGCGTGGTCGCCATCGCAGTAGTACAGCAACGTGCCCAGCGGCAGCGTCCACGACGCCGCCGGCTCAAGATCGATATCAACAGCTTCGTACTCATCAGTGATCGAGACAATCTTCGAATCGTCCTTGATAACCTGCGGCTCGCCGGCGGCATCGTCGCTGGTGCCCGTTTTTTTCGAGCAACCGGCAAGCACCGTGGCAGCGCCCGCGGCAGCACCGCCGAGCACAAAGCCACGGCGCGATATTCCATTCTTGATGTGGTCGGCGATACCCATTAGGCGATCTCGGCGCGAGCGGCCTCGATAGCGCGCGTAAGCTGATCGGCGCAAGAGGTCTTTTTCATACCGCAGGTATTACCGGCGAGAACCTCGATTACGCGATCGGCAGGAGCACCCTCGACTAACTTGGAGATTGCCTTGAGATTGCCGTCACAGCCGCCGGTAAACTCAACGCCCAGCACCTTGCTGCCATCGTCAGAGAGATTGAGGTGAATATTGCGAGAGCATACACCCTGCGGCTTGTAGTCAAAACTAATCATTGAGATCCCCTCTCAGAAAGAAATTTCAGACGTCTATTATCCCCGCCTGGGCCGACTTATTATCGCAAGCACCGATTCAACATCCTACGATGCATGGACTCGCGGGGGCAAGATTAGCAGTCCGCACCCTGTGCGTGGACCGTGCGCTTCTCCCGATACATATTGTGGTCGGCGACACGATATACATCGGCCAGCGTATTTCCAGCCGTCTCGACGGTCGCCACGCCAATCGATGCGCTGACCGTCAGGGCCTCATCGCTTACCGCGGCAAGACCGAGACGAAGATCCTGTTCCAGCCCGAGCGCAGACTCGTTGTCAGTATGGGGGCAAACCAGCAAAAACTCGTCGCCGCCAAGGCGCATCGGCAGATAATCCGCACCAGCCACCCGCCGCAGCACGGACGCCGTCCGTCGCAGCAGTTCATCCCCCATCTCGTGACCATAGATGTCGTTGGTCCGCTTGAGATAATTGCAGTCCAACATAATCACGCTCACGGGCAAGTCCTCGTTTACCAGGCTATCTCCGCGCGATTCAAGATAGTTGCGGTTGCGAAGCCCCGTCAGTTTGTCTTGATATGACAGCTCCTCGGCATGCTTGACCATCGATATGTTGTGCGTCGCCACGACGACCGACTCCAGCCGGCCTTGCTCATCGCGATGCTGGGGGACAACCTGTAGCGAGTACCAAGCGCCTCGACAATCTCGCACCTCGGCAGCCAAGTACGGTACGCCCTCCATACGTTCACGAAGCGAACTTATATCTACGAGTCCCACAACCGCTTCGCGGCTTTCGGGGCTCACGATATCCCGGCAGACCGTGTCCATAAAGTCATATGCCTCGCTGTGCTCGGCAAATATCTTCGCTATCGCCGGCGACATATTGATCCCCTCGATCTCGAGGGTGTCGAGATGCAAAAGGAAGGTCGAATCGTAGATGGCGCTTATGGCATTGATAATGCCGAGCTGTTTATCCTTTTCGACCAAATTGCGGTGGTCAACGATATTTCGAGCCAACAGCACCACGACCCAAAACGCAAGACACACCAAGACGCCGACGGCGACAAATGAAATCCTGTCAGACATGACCTCAGATTTGGGATATAGCGCAAACAGGCGGTAGTCCTTATATGCCGCACGCACGGCATACCATTCGTCTCCTCGATATTCGATGCGCGTCAGGCCGTCGTCTTTCCACTCAACTCCTACGCTGGTGAGGAGTCGGGCGAGCGACACGTCAGCATCGGCACTGTTGGATGAGACAATCTCCGCATCCTCCATAACAAGCACCGTGGGACCCTGGTGGAAGGTACTGTTCGAAAGCACGTCGGCTATGGCATATGAATAGTCGTCCGCCGTATCGGAAACAAGTGAGCGGTATGCCAGGGCAACGCCGTCGCCATACGGAACAGCACAGACGGCAAAAACGACACCACGGCGCTCATCGACAGTTGAGTAGGTCACTTTGGAACCTTGATACATCGATGCGACCGGCGAACAGGCCAACTCATCTCGCCACAACATGAGCGGGTCGCGACCATCGATGTCGTAGTGGGCAGCCATATGGCCATCGGAGTCCATGACCATCAGCCCCGAAAGGTTCTCGGCATGGACAAATTGCTCGATAAGATCGTCGTTAACCTCAACGCGATCAGAGGACAGGAACGTCACAAACGATTCGACCGCGGCGAGCAAATCGTGCGTCGCCTCGGTTTTTCTCCCCTGTTCGTAGCGGTCATATTTTTCGCAAGCGTTCTCCAAAAACACCATGGTTTCTTGGCCAAACCCAAGCGTTTTTTCGAGGCAGCGATGGGTTCCAACCGTATACAACAGGCCTAACAAGACGGCGCTGACAATAACGCTGGCAGCTATGACGTTCAGAGTCTTTCGACTCAAGCGGTGCTCATCAGTTGTCATGAATTTCCTCCTTGCCCGCCCGTCGTCGCTCCTGTCTTGTAATTGCCCACAATACGGTCAATCGTGCCATCTCGATCCATGTCGAACAGCGCGGTATTGAGATCCTTTACGACCGATCCTTCATAGCTGTCATCAAACGCGACGCCCAGGTCAACCGTCATAACATTGTCGGCAAACACACGGTAAACGCCGGGATACTGAGCAACGAGTCGGTCAAGCGACTGGACATCCGCCATCCAGCAGTCAACGTACCCTTTGACTAGAGCGGCTTTGCAGAGTTCGGCAGAGCCATATGATTTGATTTGAACGTCCGACGAGACCCCCAGATCCCCCGCAAGCAATCGGCGTTCACTCACCGAACCCGCAATCACCGCAATGGTCTTACTTCCATCGAGATGTGCCAAGGACTTGATGCCACTCGTTTTCTTGGCGGCAACCGAGACCGTCACGGTTAGATACGGCTCGGTCCAGTAATACTTATCCTCGCGATAACAGGGAGAATAGTCACACCACAGGCAATCGATATCACCGTTTTTGAGCAGCCGGTCGCGATCGTTCCAGTCAATATCGACAAACTGTGGCTTGAGCCCCGCACGCTTGCAGGCCTCGCGGGCGATGTCGATATCGATACCGGCGTAATCGCCCGTGGTATCGACATACACATAGGGGTCGTTATCCGTAACGCCGATTTTGAGCACCGGGAGATCTCTATCGGCTTCATTCGAGGAGGAAGAACTGCTTCGAACGGTATACGTCAGGGCGCCCGCAAAGACGGCAACAAGGAGTATGAGCGTAAACGAGACGATGGTGGCCCGCTTGATGCGTCTGGGCACGTGCCCCCTTTCATCGAAACAGCAGTCGGAGTTCATTTTATTACCCGGGCGCATATGCGACAGTAAAAAAAGCGCCTCGCCCAAGACGGGCAAGGCGCCAAAGGTTGAAATGCATCCGCAAGCGGTCGAATTAGGTTAACCCTACTCGAAGCTCAGCTGCTCCAGGCGATCGAAGACCGTATCGATGCGGGTGAGGAAGTCCCACGGATCAAAAATCTCGTCGAGCTTCTCCTGGCTGACGGTGCAGCGCGGATCGGCCTCGAGACGCTCCTTAAAGGTGGGGCCAGAGACACAATCCTGCACCTCGTGCCAGGTTGCCATGGCGTTCTCCTGCACAATGGCGTACGCATCCTCGCGGGTGATACCCGTATCGACGAGGGCAAGCAGGACCTTGGAGGAGAAGATGAGGCCGCGGGTCTTGTTGAGATTGGCCATCATGCGGGCCGGATACAGCTGCAGGCCGTCGATAACGCGAATGAGGCACTGGAACATATGGTCAAGCGCGATGAAGCTATCGGCCTGGGCGACACGCTCGGCGGAAGAGTGCGAAATGTCGCGCTCGTGCCACAGGGCGACGTTGTCGAAGGCGACCTGGGCGTTGGACTTCACGACGCGCGACAGACCGCAGACCTTCTCCATGGTGATGGGGTTGCGCTTGTGCGGCATGGCGGAGCTGCCCTTTTGGCCCTTGCGGAAGGGCTCCTCGGCCTCGAGTGTATCGGTCTTCTGCAGGTTGCGGACCTCGGTCGCGATGCGCTCGCAGGTGGCCGCTGTAGTGGCAAGCACGCCGGCAAGATAGGCGTGGTGATCGCGGCTGATGACCTGCGTGGACAGCGGGTCGTGAACCAGACCCAGGTGCTCACAGACGTACTCCTCGACGAACGGCTCGATGGAGCTGTAGGTGCCGACGGCACCGGAGATGGCACCGAAGGCAACGTTCTTGCGAGCATCCTCAAGACGATCAAGGTCGCGCTTGAGTTCCCATGCCCAAGAGCCAAACTTCATGCCGAAGGTCATCGGCTCAGCATGGATGCCATGGGTGCGTCCGGCGCAGAGCGTATTGCGCTCCTCGAAGGCGCGGCGCTTGCAGATCACGCCGAGCTTCTTGACGTCCTCGATAATCAGGTCACACGCCTGAGTAAGCTGATAGCACAGAGCAGTATCACCCAGGTCGGAGCTGGTCATACCGTAGTGAACCCAGCGACTAGGCTTGGGCTCGCCCTCGGGAACATCGGCGTCGATATATTCCTTCATGTTGGTCAGGAAGGCGATGACATCGTGGCGCGTGACCTCCTCGATCTCATCGACCTTCGCCTTCTCAAAGTTGGCATGGTCGCGGATCCACTGGGATTCGTCTTTAGAAATGCCGATCTTGCCGAGCTCCGCCTGGGCCTCGCAGGCCAGGACCTCGATCTCCTGCCAAATGGCGTACTTGTTCTCGAGGGAGAAGATGTGTCCCATCTCCGGGCGGGTATAGCGATCGATCATAGCGGCTCCTTTTTGGTTATTGGCACGTTGGTCGTAACCCAACCATTGTACCGTGCGCAGGTGCAAGTATGGGCAGCAGGCATGAACCTAACATTTTGAAGCAGGAGCGGGCAACGGGACGTCCGTGCGTCCGCGTCGCGGACGCACGCCGGCTGTGGTCAGCATGCCCCGGTCCTCAAAGCCGTCGAAGGAGACCGGATCGAACCGAGTGTCCCAGCATCCCCCTTGGCTGATGGAGCGGGCAACGGGACGTCCGCGTATTTGCTTCGCAAATCCGCACCGGCTGCGGCGACACACCCGGACCTACACCCATGCGCGGGCAAAACGGGTTGAATCTGACGCCCCCGGCTGTCTCCCGTGCTCGGTGGAGCGGGCAACGGGACATCCGCGTATTTGCTTCGCAAATCCGCACCGGCTGCGGCGGCCCACCCGGACCTACACCCATGCGCGGGCAAAACGGGTTGAATCTGACGCCCCCGGCTGTCTCCCGTGCTCGGTGGAGCGGGCAACGGGACATCCGCGTATTTGCTTCGCAAATCCGCACCGGCTTCAGGCGGAAAAACTTGGCCCTACGCACACGCGCGGGCAAAACGGGTTGAATCTGACGCTCCCGGCTGTCTCCCGTGCTCGGTGGAGCGGGCAACGGGACATCCGCGTATTTGCTTCGCAAATCCGCACCGGCTGCGGTCGCCTATCGGCGACCTTGCCTGCTCGCTATAAACGCTTCGCGTTTATTTAACGCTCGCACCCTGGCGGGTTCGAGTCCCGGCACTTTATTGAAAAAAGCACGGCACCGTGATGGCGCCGTGCTTGTGCTTTTTACTGGAGCGGGCAACGGGACTCGAACCCGCGAGTGTCAGCTTGGGAAGCTGATGCCTTACCACTTGGCGATGCCCGCTTGTGTGTTGGCTAGTATAACGCGGTTGTCTTGTTCGATACAAGGGTGGCGATACTTGTTTTAGCTGTGGAGATTCGTTTGAAAATCGCATCAATTGTGGAGACGAGGACCTTTGACCTCCTTTTCTCCTTATCTTCTACCTGCGCTTTTGCTTGATTGTTGTATTTGAGCTCTATTTGTCAGGAATTGGGCAAGCTTTTGGTCAGGCTCCGGTACTTACCCGCATGAACCTCGGGGGTAGCCTCATCCTACGCGCCGCAACCTCCCCATGCGGCGCACGAGGGATAAGGAGCAGCCATGTCCAACGCACCCACGCACTCTGTCCACAGCGCAATCGCAACAGGTCCGCTGCTCCTGCTCCTCTTCCTGCTTTTCGGCTGCCTGGCACCGGGAGCCGCATTTGCCGTCGATGGCTACGACCAGCTCGGCTTCCGCACTATCAGCGATGATTGTGGGCCCTTCTTTATCGGCAAGTATGAAGCTCAAGACGCCTCGATTGCCTACTGCATGAACCAGGAGCGTCCCGGCCCCACCAAGCCGGGCGGCCCATGGCTCAACTTTGATCAAGGCTGGGTGTGGCTCGACGACGAATTCGCAGCAATCGTTTGTCACGGATATCCTACCGCCACGTCGTTTGGCGGTTACCATCTTTCACCCGATCGCGCCCGCGCCGCCACCCAGCTTGCCGTATGGATGCTCAACGGCACCACCCATGTCGACGGCACCTACTCCTACACGACCGCTCAGGGCAAAACCAAGAGCGGGCGCTTTACCGCCGACAATGAAGTCGTGGCGGCTGCGCGGTGGCTCCACGACAGCGCAAAATCAGGAAGCATCAAAGCCGCTCCGCACCGCGCGCGGCGCTATCTAGGAACCGTATCGGGCGGCAGCAGACGTCAAGATATGCTCTATGTACTGCCGGCGGTCTCTGTTTCCTTCCAAAAGCAGTCTGCGAACACCGTTATTACCAGCGGAAACAATACCTATCAGTTTGACGGGGCAACATTCGATGTTTTTGAGAACGCCAGCGACGCACGTGTCGGCACCATCCAGATGGACGGCAACGGTCGAGCACAGGCAACACTTCTGCCCAATACGGCATACTACCTAGTTGAAACGAAGGCGCCGGCCGGCTATGTCCCCCGTCGTGATCGCATCGCCTTTACCACGGGGAATGACGGTGGACAGGTCGCCATTGAAGAACAGCCCGGCACCATCAACCTGTGTATCGTAAAACTCGATGCCGCGACGAATGCCGGCCCCCAGGTGGGATCTTCACTCGCGGGAGCAGAGTTCACGTGTGTGTCGCAATCAACCCCTGGATGGGCGCAAATCCTCACGACCGACGAAAGCGGTCGAGCCACCCTCAGCGATGTCCCCCTAGGAACCTTTACCATCTATGAATCAAAAGCCCCCGAGGGCTACCTGCCATCCAACGATAGCTGGTCCTATACCGTTAGAGCCGACCAGCTCGGCGATTCAGGCGTGGTCGAGATCGAATCGCGCGTTTCCGATATCCCCATTGCGTTTGACCTTGAGATTTCCAAATTCAAGGACTACGGCAATAGCAATCAATCCGGCCTGGAGCAGCCGGCGGGAGGTGTTGTCTTTGAGGTTGTCAGCAACAGCTCTCAGCAGGTTGTTGGCACACTGACCACAAACATCTATGGTTTTGCCTCCACCAAAGATCAGCCCGAAGCATGGTTCGGCGCAGGCAAGCGACCCGCCGGTGTCCACGGAGCCATCCCGTACGACCGCGCCGGCTACACGGTTCGTGAGGTTCCGGAAACCGTCCCCGAGGGTTTTAAACGTGCGGGGGAATGGACCGTCGAGGCCAATCAGATTTCCGACGGCGCCGAGCTTCAATATATCGTGGACAACCACGCTCTGTCGACGCATCTCCAGATTGTAAAACGCGATGCCCAAACAGGCGCCTCTGTTGCCCTAGCCGGATTCACCTTCCAACTCCTCGACAGCAATCACAAACCTGTCTCACAAACATGCTGGTATCCAGCATATAACGTAATGGACACCTTTACGACTGACGCGGCCGGGACCGTCACACTGCCCGAATCGCTCGTGCCGGGCACCTATTATGTACGCGAAACCTCGGCCAAAGAGCCCTATCTTGTCGGCGGAGAGATCGAGGTAAACATACCCGCCGATATAAACCTAACGCCCGTTGCAATCGTCTCGTATTATAACCACGCCGCGACCGGAAACATCAGGATCGTTAAAACCGATGCCGTAGACGGCAGCAGCCTCGCGGGCGCCATCTTTGAGATCCGTGCCTCAGGTGATATCGTGCGCCCCGACGGTAGCATTGCCGCGCTCGACGGCGAGGCTGTCGCTACCGTCACGACGGATGAAACTGGAGAAGCACGCGCGGACGACCTCCCGCTGGGATCTGGCACCGCACGCTACGAGGTTGTCGAGACTCAAGCGCCGACCGGCTTCTTGCTCGACCGGACGCATCATATCGTCGACCTAACCTATGCCGACCAGAAAACACCCGTTGTGGAAGCACGGCTTAACGTATCCGACGATTACACCAAGGTTGATATCTCCAAGGTCGATGCAAGCGGAGAGCAGGAAGTGAAAGGCGCACAGCTCGCCTTATATGGTCCCGATAAAACCGAAATAGACTCCTGGACCTCATCCGACAAGCCGCACCGCATCGAACATCTTGCACCCGGCACCTACTCGTTGCGCGAAACGATGTCTCCGCGGACCTATGACCTTGCCGAGGAGATAACGTTTGAAATAAAGGGTACGGGAGAAGTCCAATCCGTCGCGATGAAGGATGCGCCCATCGAGATCAAAGGACAGGTCGACAAGCGTCAGGAACTTGTCCAACCTATCGGGAAGGGTCTGTTGGCTAACGGCGATGGAAAAAACCGCGCCGCGATGCAAACCAATACGGATGGGCTTTTCTCCTATACCATCGATGCTCGAAACGATTCCGCTACTTGGGTTGATGAGTTTACGATTACCGATGATCTTGAGTGCGCCAAAGACGGCACGGCGAGATTCGTCTCAATCGAAACCCCCGTCGCCATCGGCGACCTCAACGGTCTGTGCAACGTGTGGTATCGCACGACGCCGTTGGACTCGACAGACGTCGATGAGCCGGCAAACGCGACGCTTGACGATGGGCACGAAAATCCTTGGCTTGAGTCCGACGAAGTAAAAGAGAGTCTGGGTGAAGATTGCCGCCTCGTCGATTACGACGGCTGGCACCTCTGGAAGGCGGATGTCTCGACCACGGAATCCGCCACACTCGAGGCGAAAGAACTCGACCTTGCATCCAATACCGTCGTAACGGGCATTCGCATTGAATACGGTGCGGTAGCCGCCGACTTTACGACTCGAAGCGATATGGATTCTTGGACCCGCGATGATCTCAAAGATGAGCACGACGACCTTGACGATGCCAAAGCAATCCTTGGCACAGATGCTCGGGGCGCAGTCGTGCACATGCAGGCAACGTCGGCTTACACACCCCAAACTGCACTCACCAACAGCACACGCGTCGATCTTTGCCGCAACGGCGGCGGCGATAAACTTGAGTCACATGACGAGGACCGTGTCATTCAACGCTGTACCCTACCGCAGGACCTACCGGCAACAGGATCAGCTCCCATCGCCGCTTGCATCACCGCGCTCCTGACCTCGGGTGCCGCAGCCCTATGGTTCGCTCGCCTTAGGTCAATCCCAAAGAAGCGCTAGCGCGATGAAAAAGCGGGCGAGCCAGTCCCCCGGCTCGCCCGCTTTCAATCATTTAAATCGCCGCATCTACTCTGCAGACGAAGATCCACCATCAACGATTGCTTGCTCGGACTCAGGAATCCCATCGGCACCCGTACTCTGTTCTTGCTCCACCTCTTCGCTGATTGCGGAGGCGGGGGTCGAGCCCTTCGCGCCCACGATGTAGGCAGCTCCAAACCCTAACGCAATGGCAATCAAGGTCAAAATCACGTAGACAGGCCAATGGCGCTTAATATACGAAAACACGTTGACTCCTTAGAGCTCCGTCTACGAACGGCGGATAACCTCGGTCACGACCTCGGATACCGTGGCAATGTTCGTCGGGTTGACATTGTGGGGCAGGTCGTCCTCGGTACGAGCGCAAGCCAGACGCGTGCCGTCCACGCCGGCGATGGTGAGGGCTCGGCGGCTCGCCTCGAGCGCGGCGTAGGCATCGGTCTTGGCATAGGGCATCTCGAGCGCGCCACAATCGACATGGAACGACTTGCACACCTTGCTGACCAGGTTCATGATGCGGCGATCGCCCTTGAGCAGCTGCTGTTCGCCCTCAACCGTCACCACCGAAAGCCTACCGGCACCGACGGATTCAAGATTGATGAAGAAGACGCCGCGGAGCTTATCGCGATGCGAAGCCAAGAAGGCCTTCATACCGGCGCCATCACAATCCGAGGCGCCCGTTGCCACAAACCAGATATCGTGACCGAGCAGCTCATCGTCGCCCATAGAAGCGACAGCCGAGAGCATATCTTCGGAAGAAGCACCGTCGGAAGACGTAGCGCCGCCCTTCCAGCCATCGTTATCGTCCTCGAAATTATCCCACGAACCGATGCCGCGACCGGACTTCTTGGCATCGTAATCGTCTTCGACGCCCAGCCAGTCACTCATGCTGTCCTGTTCGTTTTTCTTTTTACGACCGAACAGGCCGCCCAGGCCGCGCTTGCG
Organism: Collinsella sp. TM09-10AT; assembly: GCF_003436275.1. GTDB lineage: Bacteria > Actinomycetota > Coriobacteriia > Coriobacteriales > Coriobacteriaceae > Collinsella. The sequence goes on along the minus strand of NZ_QSOP01000006.1, from coordinate 82,755 downwards.
AGACTTGGGTGCCGCCGGGGCGGGAGCCGAAATGGTCTCGATCGGCTGAGCGCCCGACGCAACGGGCCTAGGAGGCGCAACGGGTGCCGATGTGGGTTCGGGACCCTGAGCGGTAGCAAAGGGGTCGTTGACCTGTGCGGAGGGGTCGGGAAGGTCGAACAGCGACGTGCGAGACGCAACGTTTGCCTGCTTCATCGACGGCAGCGACGGATCGGGGACCGAAGCCAGCGGAGACGAGGAAGGTGCAGGCGACGGAGCCAACGCCGGATCGGGAACATTCATCTGCGGACGTGGTGATGCCTGGGAGGAAATCTGGGCCATAAGGGAATCGACCGTTTCGTCCTGGGTGGGAGCAACATCGGCAACCGTGGCACCGGAACCACTCGGGGTCGGCATGGTGAAAATCTGCGTGGAGTAAGGCCTCGACTCATCTGTCTCGGGAGCCTCGGAAACCGCAGGCACTTCCTCCTGCTCGACCTCGGTCGAATCATCTTGCTCGGCTGCCGCGTATTGCTCTTCGTCAGAGTTGGCCTCGACGGGCTCGTCCTCGGCGGCATCTTGGATTTCGGCAGCATCAATAGGCTCGTCATCGTCTGCCGCGTCGCCCTGCTCATCGGAAACAGGAAGGGACTCGGCAATCGCGGTGCCTTGCTTTTCAAACGTTATCGTGGAATCGAACTGCGCGGCATCAAACGACATGGTGCTATTGACGTGCTGCTGAGCCTCGAAAGACGTCGTCGCCTCAACAACATCCGCGGACGCCGGTTGCTGGGACTCAAAGGACGTCGTAGCTTCGGCAGCGTCGACGGGCACGGACTGCATAGCCTCGTTCTGCTCGAACTCTTGCGCCGCGAGCTCACGTGCCGCCTCAGCTGCCTGCTGCTGAGCGATAGCTTCCTGCTCGGCAGCCTCGCGTGCAGCAGCGCGCTTCTCTTCGAAATCGTCGACAAATTTCTTGCCCTTTGCAAGCGCGCCCTTAAAGAAGTTGGAAGCGCTGGCGCCAATCGAAGAGAACGCGGATGCAATATCGGCATGGGGCGTTGCCGCGGGAATCTCGGCCGAGAAATCAGTGTCGCTCTCGTAAGACACGCGCCTCGGCTGTTCAACGTAATCGTCGTCAGACTCATCCGCAACGTCTTGCGCCGGCGCGGCGGGAGCCAAAATGTCCAGTCCTGCCGCGGGATCGATCGCGGACACCGCCTCGGACTCGGCAACGGCAGCGGTGACCGCGGCAGACTCATCATCCACGGTCACGACGGGGGCAGGCTCGGGCTCAAACGTCGGCTCCTCGCCCTCCTCGTAATCGAGCGTGCAGGACTCGGGAAGCATTCCGAGCGCACGGATGGCATCCGAACCAAAGCGGATGTTGCCGGCGGCATTGCGATAGAGCTTGGGCTCGGGCTCGGCCGCGACAGGCTCCTCCGCCGGCTCGGCAGCGGGAACCTCGTCATTGAGCTCTTCGGCCTGGACAGCCTGATTCTGATCCTCGGGCACAATGGCGCCAATCAGCGTCTCGTCGGCAGACGCACCCTCAAAGCCCTCGATCTGCTCGTCGAAAGCCTCACCCTGTTCGGGCTCGGCCTGAGCGTCGGGAGCAATCGGCTGACCGAACTCGTCCTCGGCGTAGGTAGGCTCTTCATACTCGATGGTGTTGCCGTAGTCGTTTTGCTGCTGGGCCGCGGCATACTCCGCCGCTGCGCGCGCCATCTCCTCGGCACGACGCTTCTGCTCCCCAAAATAGGTATCGAACGGAACATCGTCGGGAAACTCGTTTTCGCCCTGGAAGGGAGCAACGTTGTCCATAACGCCGAGCATAGCGGCGACAGAAGACTTGTTGCACACTGCGCCGGACGTATAGGGAAGCACAAAACGGTTAGAAATGATGTTTGCCGCGTTGGCGAGCGCAACGAGGGAAGCGAGGATCGCGACAATCCACAGCAGAACCTTGAGCGCGCCGGGGAGCGGCAGGATACGCAAGATGGCAACGGCAGCAGGGGCAACCGTGGCAACGGGCAACAGCTTGGCGATGAGCGCACGATACGAAGCATAGGGCTCGCGGGCGAGCAGCTCAGCACGGGGAGAGTCGTAGTGTGCGACAACGACCACCGGGCGGTTGCGCGGAGACGCGAGCGGGCCCGAGGCCTTGTGGTAGGCGATGACATTTTGGCTCACGCCCGTCTTGCCCAGGCGCGAAACCACGGGGTGGCCCGCGCGCTCGAGCACGTAAAGAACGGCGCCGACAATGGCCAGCAAGGTGCCGACCAAGCCGATGCCGCCACCGATGCCCATCAGCAGGGCGCCGGCAAACGCAAGAATACCGGTAACGGCAAATGCCAACCTGCTGGGCGCCGGGGCATTGAACTCCTGAACCTCGGGATCAAAGCCGTGGTTGCGGAAGATCTGAGCGATATCCTCGGCAGCCAAGCGCTCTTCTTCGCTGCATGCCGGCGTGATGCCGGTGTTCTGCAGCAGGTGGTTAATATAGTTCTGGGTGTTCGCCATGTGCGCTCCACATCCATAATCCGACAAATAGGCCCAATGCATGCACATTAGAACCGTATATAGTCGAAAGTATACCCCGAGCGAGCGCAAACGACCGAATTCGGGCCATCTTAACGCCCCGAGCGGACAAGGATATAGCCTAATCTCCATATCGGACTAAAATCATGGCAGCAAACCACCTTCTCATGCGAGGACTCTATGACGGCAAGCGACGCGACCGCGACAATTAAAAAGGGGAATTCGGAGCCCAGTTTCGATAAAACGGCTCAGCGCATCCTCAATCTTTTCTTTGTGCTCAACAGCTCCCCCGAACCGCTGACGACCGAGCAGATCGTCTTGGATTCTGACCTGGGATATGGCTCGGGCAATATCGACTCGGATAAGCGCAAGTTTCGGCGCGATCGTGACAAACTGCTCGAACGCGGCATCTTAATCAAGGAGGTTCGCCCCGCCGGCGCGCAGGAGACCGAGGAAAGCTCATGGACAATCGACCGCGAGCACACGTTTGCGGCAGGCGGCCTCATCACCGCAGACGACGCCGATATCCTGCTCAACGCTATCGACCAGACAATAGCGGCCGGCTCATCCACTTTTGCCGCGCCGCTTGCCGATATTCGTTCCAAGATTGCCTACCTCACCGGCAGGACGACGGCGGACGAAGCACCGATCCGCCGCTCTCCCACCGTCGATGCGGTATGGAGCGCCTTTGCCGAGCGATGCGCGCTGCGATTTTTATATCAGAACGGACGCGGTGAGCAGAAAGAGCGTACCGTCTGCGTCTACGGCATGTTCGAGCGCGAGGGCGTTGCGTACTTCTGCGGCCTCGACAATGCCACCGACGACATCAGGACATTCCGCTGCGACCGTATCGTTCGCGCTTGGCGTCCTTCGAAGGCCTACGCCATCCCTGCAGACTTCAATCTCAACGACTACCTGTTCTTTGAATTCGATTTTGCCGACCGCCCGCCCGTTGCGGCTACGTTCTCGTTCGCCCCGCAGACGCAGATCGATATGATCAACGGCCTCACGCGCGGGCGAGGTGAGCTCGCACACACCGATTCGGGATGGACTTGGACCGTTGACGTGCGAGATCTTGAAGCCGCCGCCTCATTTTGCATGGCCCACGCCATGGACGGCATGAGGCCCATGGCCCCCAAATCGCTCAAGCAGGCGTGGAACCACCTCATTGAAAGGACGGTGCACGAGCATGCCCGTGCGTAAACTCACCAGCGAGCAGAGGCTCTCGCGCGCCATCGACATCATGGAGGCCCTCTACGCCGCCGGCGAGAGCGGCATGACACGAACTGAGATTTGCAGTCGCTTTGACATCACGGGAGTGTCGCTCGACGAGATTCTCGAGATCGTCTCGACGCTCGCGGACCGAGAATCGGGTGCGCGCATCATCTGCGAATGCCACGGCGAGCGTGTGGTCCTCACCGGTGACGCCGGACGTGTGCTACCGCTGCGCTTGAGTACCGCCGAGGGCGCTGTGCTCAACCACGAACTTGAATCGTTGGGGATCGAGCCGCAGACGGCAGCTCGGATTCGACACGCTCTTCTACCCGAAGAGCTCGGCTATAACCAGCGCGTCTTTGACACCGTCAACCACGGGTCGCACTGGCAGCAGCTGAGCTGCGCCATTCAGGACGGCGTTCGCTGCCTCATCTCGTATCGCTCGATGGACGATGCACGGCCACGCGAGCGTCTGGTCGACCCCTTGCGCATTACGGCAAACGGCGACCAAACATACCTGATTGCCTGGGACATCGCGGTCGATGAGCAGCGCACCTATCGCATGGATAAAATCGAGGGACTCACCTTGACGGAAGACTCCGTCGTGCCTCACGCACCGGACGTCGCATCCCTCCACGATTCCCTTGCCCGGACGCAGCGTAGCGCAAAGCTCTTGATGCCATTCGATATGGCGGAGCATCTGGACTGGGCCGGCATCACCCTCATCGAGCGCAGCGGGGCAGACATGGCAACGGTAACCGTGCATTACGGCTCCGAGCGTTGGCTAATGAGCCAGATAATCGCAGCGGGCGGAGCCATCCGCATCTTGGATAACCCCACCCTGTCAAAGCGTCTGTGCGATATGGCAAAAACTCTCGTCTGTCCGCTTTAGCGCCGCCGCTCGTGGCGTGCGCGCCACAGTTGCAGATAGTGCCCGATCTGCGCCGATTCGATGCGCTGGTAGGAGCTCGTGGGCAGCGACGTTAAGAACTTCTTGCCATAGCCCTTCGTCACCAGGCGAGGATCCGCCAAGATCAGCACACCGCTATCGGTCGACGAGCGAATCAAACGCCCCGCGGCCTGCTTAACCTCGAGCACCGCCTCGGGCAGCGAATAGCGCGCCCATGCGCGGTCTTCGCGCAGGTTGCGCTCGCACGAGAGCGGGTCCGTGGGGCTCGAGAACGGCAACTTGGGAATGATGACGCAGCGCAGCGTCTCGCCGCTGGCATCAAACCCCTCCCAGAAGGCCTTGAGCGCAAAAAGCGACGAGGCCGGTTCGTTGATAAACCGGTCGCGCAGGCGACGAGGAGATGAGTTGCGCTGCTGGCAGTTGAGCTCCAGACCCGCACGGGCCATCTTGGGCTCAACGCGGGCGTATAGGTCCTCCATGTCGCGCCGATTGGTGAACAACGTGAGCACCGATCCGCCCATGGCAAGATGGGCGTCGACCAGTACGCGCTCGAGCGCCGTAAGATAGCTCTCACGATCGCGCGGATCGGGGATATCGCCCGCAACGACTACAGCCATGTTCGAATCGAAGTCGTAGCTCGAATCCAAGTGCAGCGATGACGACGTTGAAGCACCGATGCGATCAAGGCCGACCGCATGGTTAAAGTGCTCAAAGCTTTTGGACACCGTCATGGTCGCCGAGGCAAAGATAGCCGTGTGAACCTCGGGTAGCCACTCGGTTGCCAAAGCCTCGCCAATGTCGATGCGCTCTGCGGTCATCGACTCTCCGCCGGCACGAAGTCTGCGATTGACCTGCAGCGAGTACACGTAGTGTTCATCGGTGCCATCAATGATGAGTTTGAGGTTCTCGGCCAGCTCGTGCAGGCGGCGCGAGATATCACCCAGGTCGACAACAACCTCGGGCTTGTCGGCGGCGACGGCTTGCACCAGCGCGTCGACGCTCTTGTCAGCTTGTTCCAATGCGTCGATGCCAGTGTAGGCCGACTGTAAGAAATCATGCCAGTCGTCTGATTCGCGCAGCTCGGGGCCAATCCATAGATTGGCATTGTCATAACCCCCACGCGCACGGCGGCCGAGCTCGCGAACGCCATCGAACACGTCGGCGATTGCCATGCTCGCGCGGGCAACCGTCGACGTCGCCTTGGCAGTAAGGCCCAGATAGAGCGTAGGGCCCTCGGAGGTTGCCAAATCACGGGAAACCTGGCTTAGTGCGCCGGTGCTCGAGCCACCCAGGCGCTCGAACAGGACGCGTGATTCGTCCGCCGACACCACGCGCGCCCACTGACGGCGCGCCTCGCGCTCGATGGAATGGGCCTCGTCGATTACCCAATGACGAATCGGAGGCAAAATCCTGCCCTCGGCCGCGACGTTACGGAACAGCAGGGAATGGTTGGTGACCACCACATCGGCATGCGCCGCACGACGGCGAGCACCGTGGACCAAACATTTATCAGGGAAAAACGGGCAGAGGCGACGAGCACACTCGCGCGAGGCCGTCGTAAAGTCGGGACGGTTGACGCTGCGCCACCGAATGCCGAGCGAGTCGAGGTCGCCATCGGCTGATTGGCAGACGTACGCCATAATGACCGCGACCGCCGTGAGCGTGTCCGCCGGATCGCGCTTGGTGGTGATCTCGACCTGGCCGCGGCTCATGCGCTCGAGCTTGCGCAGGCACGGATAGTGGTCATACCCCTTGAGAGCGCAAAATGACAGACCACCGTTCAGTTGCTCGGCAAGTTTTGGCAGCTCATGGTACATGAGCTGGTCGGCAAGATTGTTCGATTTGGTCGCAATACCAACCGTGATGTTGTTACGGCGTGCTGCCTCGGCAAAAGGCACCAGATAGGCCATCGATTTGCCGACGCCTGTGCCCGCCTCAATTACACGATGAGTGCCCGTGACCAGCGCATCGCGGACCTCGAGCGCCATCGCGATCTGCTCATCACGCGGCTCGTAGGTGGGATACATGCGATTGACCAGGCCACCTGGCGCATAGTCCGCCTCAATCTCCTCACGACTCGGCATCTTGAGGACCGGCAGTTCGTCGGCGTCCACCCGATCGTCGGCGCGATCGGCCTTGAGAACGTCAGCACGAGCGGCGCTGAGGGAGAAGATAGAACCAGGGTTCTGCCCTGCCAAGAACGAGAAGATAGGGCGATAGGACCAAGGCACGTCCGGATGCATGTCGGCTAGGCGCGCCATGAGGCCCTGGGGCAAGTCGGTGAGCGCCACGAGCAACACGCGCCATACGCCACACAGGGCGTCGACGTCGGCATTGGCACGGTGTGACACCGAGTCACAGCCAAACAGATCGGCCATAAAAGACAGCTTGTGCGAGGCCAGGCGCGGAAGCGCGATGCGCGACAGCGCCAGCGAATCGATCCAAATATCGCTCACGTTGACGCCGCCTTTGACCGACTCGATAAACGAGCGGTCGAACGTGGCGTTGTGTGCGATCACCGGGCAGCCACCGACAAAATCGGCGAGAGCGGCGACGGCCTCAACCGCCGACGGGGCATCTGCCACATCGGCATTTGTAATGCTCGTGAGCTCGGTAATCTCGGCGGGAATCAGCTGTTTGGGATGCACGAAGGTATCGAAGCGGTCGATGACCTCGCGGCCCGAAAGACGGGCCGCCGAGATCTCGATCAGCTCGTTGTCCTGCACCGAAAGACCCGTGGTCTCGGTATCGAGGACAATCACATCTTCCTCGATAAGGCCGAAGGACTGCGTTTTGGCGCGGTCGGCAAGCGTGGCATAGGAGTCGATGACAAACTGCGGCGTTCCTGACGAAACCGCGTCCTCGATTAGCATGCAATGCCCGCTCGACGAAGGCCCATACGGATCAGGCTGTCACAGACCTGCGGGAACGTCATGTCGTCGGTGTGGCGGATCTCATCCGGATACAGCGACGTATCGGTCATGCCGGGAATGGTATTGGTCTCGAGGATAACGGGGCCGTCCTCGCTCACAATAAAGTCGCTGCGCGAGATACCCAGGCAACCGAGGGCCTTGTGAGCGGCGCAGGCAAGCTCCTGAGCGCGAGCGTAATTCTCGGGTGAAATCTGCGCCGGAATGCGATGGATATCCGTAGGGTCGACATACTTCACGTCCAGATCGTAGAACTCGCAGTCCTCGGGCTTACGAATCTCGACAATCGGCAGGGCGCGCACGTCATCTTCGCCGTATACGCCGACGGTGATCTCGGTACCCTCGATGCACTTCTCGACCAGCACTTTGTCGCCGTACTCAAACGCCTTGGCGATTGCCGCGGGCAGCTCGGAGGGCTCATGGACCAGGGAAATGCCATAGCTGGAACCGTTGACGGCCGGCTTCACAAAGCAGCGCTCGCCACAAACCTCGACGATATGATCGATATCGACTTCATCGCCCACCTCGAGCGCAAGGCCGGGGGCAATGGGAATGCCCGCCTTGGCGTATAGGAGCTTAGAGACCTCCTTGTCGGCACCGCAGGCGCTGGCAAGTACGCCCGAGGCCGTGTAGGGGATACCCAGGGTCTCCATGGCACCCTGCATGGCGCCATCCTCACCGCCGGCGCCGTGCATGGCGATAAATGCCACATCGAATCCGCCGTTCGCCATGGTTACCATAAAGTCATCAGCGGCCGTGTCAAGCAGCTCCACCGAGGTGTAGCCGGCTTCCTTCAGTGCCACCACAACGTTCTTTCCCGAATCGAGCGAGATCTCGCGCTCGGCGGAATGACCGCCCGCCAAGACCGCTACGTGCATGTTCTCTAGGCTTTTACCCGGCATGGGCAGACTCCTCCTCTATAATTTCTGCAGCTGATACCATATTGTAGCGATACCCTCTACGTTTCCCCAAAATCGAAAGGCTTCCATGAATCCCAGGACTAAATCTCAGGACATTCGCGACTTGAGCCAAAACGATATTCGCGAGCTCGTGGCCGAACTTGGCCAGCCCGCCTTCCGCGCGAAGCAGCTCATCGAATGGGTCTTTGAGAAGAACGTTTGTTCGTTTGACGATATGACCAACCTCCCCAAGGCTTTCCGTGAGCAGCTTAAAGAGGCTTTTGCCTTTGATACGCCGACTGAACTCACCAAGCAGGTTTCCAAAGATGGCTCGCGCAAGTATCTGCTCGAGTACCACGATGGCATTTCCGTCGAGACTGTCGGCATGCCCCGTCGTAACAAGCTTTCCGTCTGCGTTTCCACCCAGGCAGGCTGCGGCATGGGCTGTGCCTTTTGCGCTACCGGTCTCAACGGCCTCAAGCGCTCTCTGACCGCTCAAGAGATCGTCGACCAGGTGCTTCATGTATCCAACGACTTTGGCGAGCGTGCCACAAGCGTTGTCTTCATGGGCCAGGGCGAGCCGTTTGCCAACTACGACGAGGTTCTCAAGGCGCTGCGTATCCTCAACGACCCCGATGGCATCGGTATCGGCGCTCGTCACCTCACCGTCTCTACCAGCGGCGTTATTCCCGGTATTCGCAAATTTGCCGATATCCCCGAGCAGTTCACTCTTGCCGTTTCCCTGCATTCCGCCATCCAGTCGACGCGCAATAAGCTCATGCCCGGTGTTAAGAAATACACGCTGCTTCGCCTTCACGAAGCGCTTCAGCTCTACACCGAGAAGACTGGCCGCCGCCCGACCTATGAGTATGCCATGATCGAAGGCGTCAACGATACGAATCCCGAGATGCAGGCGCTCTGCGACTTCTGCGAGGGAACGCTGTGCCACGTTAACCTGATTCAGCTTAACGACATCGAGGGCAGCCCGCTCAAGCCGTCGCCGATTCATAAGGTTGAGGATCTTCAGCGTCGTCTTGAGTCCCGTGGCATCGAGACCACGATTCGTAACTCCCGTGGTAACGATATTGACGCCGCTTGTGGACAGCTGAAGCAGCGCTTCAAAGTTCAGAAGAACGCATAGGGGAGTCGCACCCCAATACGTTTCATGTGAAACATCGAACGGCCCCGGTTGCAGGATATGCAACCGGGGCCGTTTCATTTATCGACCTCAATTTTGGACCAACTGCTACCTATCCCATTTTTTACGGACAAAATAAAGGGCCCTTGCCTCATGAATCAGACAAGGGCCCCTCAAAATATGCAGGGTAATTGTTAGGTACCTAATAGCCTACATTTTCCCATTGGTTGCTAACCCAACCTTGATTAATCTTGGGATTCTTCGTTACCTGAGCAGTACGCATGGCAACATCTTCTGTCATAACATCCATTTTCTTCTTTGAAGTATCGACGATATCTTGCGCGCTACGAAGCAAACGACCCCGAAGTTCATCGTCTGTCGCGATCTTATAGCCAGCAAAGGCACCAGCCGCGACAGTCGTCGCCAATGCAATCGCAGTTATAATCTTATTCCTCATCTTGGCCCCCTTGATCAAACTGAATCATTTCACCAAGAATTCGAGAAAGCTCTTCTTCGTCTTTAAACTCAATTTCAATCTTATTCTTTCCACGCGAGCTCTTCACACGCACGTTGGTATTAAATACCTGGCGAAGCACACGGGCAGCCTTTTTAAAAGACTGAGGCGTTGCAGGCCTCGGCGTCTTAGGCGTCTCTCCGGCAGAAAACAATGGAGCAAGATTTTCTGTCGCTCTTACGGAAAGGCCCTCTGCAACAACCTTTTCTGCAAGTCGAATTCGAGCATCCTCATAGGGAACTGCAAGAATCGCACGTGCATGACCAGCAGTAAGTTTACCCTCAAAAATCATCTGCTGAACTACTTCGGGGAGATCAAGAAGGCGCAACGAATTTGTAATTGCAGAGCGTGATTTGCTTACTGCCTTCGACAATGCCTCCTGGGTCATACCGCTGGCATCAATGAGCTGGCGATAGCCCTTAGCCTCTTCGACGGGATTCAGATCAGAACGCTGAAGGTTTTCGATAAGAGCAAGAGCCAGCATCTCTTCATCATTAACATCTTTAATGATGACAGGCAGTTCCTCAAGACCAGCAAGCATTGACGCCTGGTAACGACGCTCACCAGCGATGATCTCATAGCGGTTTCCATGCTTGCGAACCAAGAGCGGCTGCAAAACGCCATGCTCTTGGACTGACTCGCTCAACTCGCGAAGTTCAGTTTCATTAAAATGAATTCGCGGTTGATTAGGGTTGGGAACGATATCCTCAATAGGTAGTTTTGTTACAGATGCGGCATTTGAAGCAGATACAGCAGAACCACCGGTCTCATACTCGGCCTCTGAGACCAAAGCATTGAGTCCACGTCCCAATCCGCCACGTTTCTTTACACTAGGCACGCTTGATCACCTCTTTTGCAAGGTTCATATACGCTTTTGCACCCTTATTTTGAGGTGCATAGGTAATTACCGGTTCTCCAAAAGACGGAGCTTCGGAGATTTTAACCGTACGGGGGATTAGCGTCTTAAATGCCTTATCACCAAAGTACGATTGAACCTCATCAACAACCTGATTCGATAGAGAAGTACGCGAGTCATACATGGTCATAAGCACACCATAGGTGTCTAAGCCCTTGTTCAGACGTGATTTGACCATCTTCATTGACTCTAGCAGCTTCGTAACGCCCTCGAGTGCGTAGTACTCGCACTGGATCGGAATCAAAACGCTGTCTGCTGCGGTCAAGGCATTAATAGTAAGCAGGCCGAGCGAAGGAGGACAGTCAATGAAAATGAAATCGAACTCGTCCTGAATCGGCTCAAGCAAATCTTTGAGGCGGGTTTCACGAGCAATTGCGCTTACGAGCTCAATTTCGGCACCTGCAAGCTGAATCGTAGCTGGAATTACGAATACCTTTTTGCAATTTGTATCAAGAACAAGCGATTCTGCCGGCACATCATTCAACAATGCATCATAGATGCAGTGATCAAGGTCTTCTTTTTCAATTCCAAATCCACTGGTACTGTTTCCCTGCGGATCAAAATCGACAATCAGTGTCTTACGACCCTGCTCACCCAGTGCTGCTGCAAGGTTTACAGCCGTTGTTGACTTACCGACGCCGCCTTTTTGATTGATGATTGCAATGATACGCGTGTCTATTGCGTTCTTAGAACGCTTAACGTCGCGAAATCCCACGGTCCCTCCTGGTGTGTATTAAAGCTGTCAAACGGAGGATGTTTCACGTGAAACATTCCGATTCGATATCAACTGCCATGTTTCACGTGAAACACTGCAAGTTGTTAGTATCCATTATGTTTCACGTGAAACATCTAGGCAAGCGGATTCTTCTTTGCCATGCCATTTGCACGAGGCAATGAAACAGATGCTGGATGACTCTTCTTAAGAACAATGAACTCCCTGTGGCCCAAGCCCTCAGGCAAATCGATTGCGTCATTAAGAAGCAAAGTGAAGCCGCAAATCTTAGCTGCTGACATGCCGGAAGCAAGCTCCTCATCCGAAGGATTACCCTTGGTGATAACAAATAGCCCTCCGTCTTTGAGGAACGGAGCAGCATACTCAACAAGAATCGGTAGAGGGGCAAGTGCGCGGGCGGTTACGACAGAAAACTGCTTCTTATGGCTTCGAGCATATACTTCAAGGCGATCATGAACCGCATGAGCATGTTTCAATCCAAGAACATCAACAAAAGAATTGACAGCATCAACCTTCTTACCAACAGAGTCAATATAAGTAGCTTTACGATGCGTGGTTATGGTTAACGGAATACCAGGGAAGCCCGCACCTGTTCCCATATCGAGCAAAGCTCCCTCAGGAGCCTTATTGATATAGGGGAGCAAAACAAGTGAGTCGAGGATATGAAGTACCACAGCATCTTCTATGTTAAGAATACGAGTGAGATTGGTTGTCTTATTTGTTTCCAGAACCAAATCCAAATGTTGAATACATTTCCTCAGCTCAGTATCAGTTAAGCTCAAGGAATACTCTTTGCAATAGGAAGTTAGACGACTCAACATCTCGTCAGCCTGCTGATCAGTAAGTACTAACAACGAAAGCTCCTTTCTGACAAAAATCAGTGTATCGAGAACTTTTGACAAAAAAAGGGGACGTGGAAACCACGTCCCCTTAGCATAAGCTCGAGTAGATTATCGAGCAACAATCACCACATGGCGATCAGGATCAGAACCCTCAGAATGGGTATCGACAGCATCATTGCCACGAAGTGCAATATGAACCAGTCGGCGCTCATAGGCATTCATGGGCGGAAGCGAAACACTCTTATGGGTACGGATGGCAAGCTCGGCGGCCGACTGAGCCATAGAGGCAACCTTGTCCTGACGACGGCTCTTGTAGCCCTCAACGTCAACCACAACCGGATACCTAAAGCCAAGCTTGCGGCTCACCAGCAAAGAGAACATGACCTGAAGAGCATCAAGAGTACGACCATGACGGCCAATGAGAACAGCAAGATCAGGAGCGGTAACATCCAAAATCAGCTCGCCCTCGTCGCCCTCATACTCATCAATAGGAGAGTTGGCGGCATCGAAGTGCGAAAGGATGGAACGCAGAATGGAAATCGCAACATCGGCAATGGTGTCGAGCTCCTCGTCGGTCAGCTCTTCACCGGCCTTGTAGCGCTGTGCAATCTCGGGATAATCGCCCGCAATCTGCGGGGCAACCTCCTCAAGCATATCCTCGATGATCTCTTCAGACATAACGTACTCCAAAAGTTAGGTACCTAAATAAGATTGATATCCCGACTACTTCTTCTTGTGCGGACGCGGCTTCTTCTCGCGACGGGTAACCTCGACCTGCAGCGGAGCGTTCTTGAGGCGCTCCTCCTCATCGGCCTTGGCCTTGTCGATAACCTTCTGCGTCACGAAGATCTGCTGGATAACCTGCCAGGCAGAAGACACATCGTAGTACAGCAGAACGCCGACGGGCAGGCTCCAGCCCATCCAAAGCATCATGACGGTCATGACGACAGCCGTCATGCGCATGCTCTGAGCCTGCTGGCCGGTCTGGTTGCGCGACATATAGAGCTGCGGAATCAGGGTCAAGACAGCGAACAGAATCAGGCAAACCAGCGCAGGCAGCGCAACCATAAAGCCATCGGCAAAGGAAGCGCTCGGCGTGGTGGTAAGGTCAGGCAGGATATTGAAGAACGAGAACGTGCCGTCGCTAAAGTAGTTCGGCAGGTTACGCAGCAGCGTAAGCAGGGCGAACAGGACAGGCATCTGGATCAACAGCGGCAGACAACCAGCCATGGGGTTGAACTTGTTCTCGCTGTAGAACTTCTGCATCTCCTCGGCCTGACGCTGGGGATCGTCGGCATAGCGCTCCTGGATCTCGAGCATCTTAGGCTGCAGCACCTGCATGCGAGCCGTCGACTTGGTCGACTTGAGCATGAGCGGCGTCAGCAGCAGACGGATGATGACCACCAGGATGATGATGGACAGGCCCCAGTCGACCGCAAAGGTCTGGATGAGCTTGAGCAGCTCGAAAAGGATGTTAACGATCCAATCCCACATGTAAGTTTTCCTCCGATAGCGAGTGCCCGCTAAGGCACAGGGTCATAACCGCCGACGTGCAGGGGATTGCAGCGAGCGATGCGCCTCACGGCAAGCCAGCAGCCTCTCAAAACACCGTACTTCTCAATCGCCTGGATAGCGTATTGCGAGCACGTTGGGTAATAAATGCAGGCGTCAGGCAATAAGGGCGAAATAACCTGTTGATATATGCGAATAGGAGCGATGGCAACACGTCGCAAAACGTGATTGCTCATCGCTCCTCCCCGGCAACGCCGGCGCGTTTCATAAGCGAACGCAACGCCTTGTCCATCTCCTGCGGCGAGGAAACCCTCGTCTTGGGAGTCGCGAACAAGATGATGTCATGACCCGCAACGGGAAATCCACAGCTGCGGGCGGCCTCGCGCATCACACGCTTAGATCGGTTGCGCACCACAGCACAACCGAGTCGTTTAGCACCAACGAAGGCGACCCTTCCGGAGTCGCCTTCGCCAACCGATTCACATATGGTCATTCGAATCAGAGGGTGATTGAAACGACGCCCCTGACTGAACACATGCTCGAAATCTTGCCGAGACTTAATAGTCTTCATGCGAGATGTGTGTATCGCTGCTAGACAGTGAGACGCTTGCGGCCCTTGGCGCGACGACGGGCGAGCACGGCACGACCACCCTTAGTGGCCATACGGGCACGGAAGCCATGGGTCTTGGCACGCTTACGCTTATTAGGCTGATACGTACGCTTCATCTTAAGTTCCTCCTGCTGCATTTCGAGTGTCCGCGGGGGCGCGGACGCAGATATAGACACGTGAGCTTGAAGATTGTAGGGAAATCAATGTTCAAATGTCAAGAAATCAAAGGTAAAAGGTTGCAAAGAGTACACGGTTCCCCCATAAGCAGAATCGGCATTTGAGGCAGCAGGCAACTTTTCACGAAATTTCATCGAGTTTTCAACAGGTCGTGTTGGAAATGTTGAGAACTTTTCGTCCGTTTTCCAAAGTTTTCAACAGGTTTTGAAAACTTGTCGAAAGATGAGAAACATTGCGCAGTGAGCTACTATTTGTTCAAAACCTTTTGAAAGATTGCGAGCGGCATGTCTGACGACTTCTACACCATGGTCGATTCCGGTGATCCGGCACCCGACAACGAGCACATCACCGGCGTGCGCGAAGAACGCAACGAGGGTGAGCAGATCACCGCACAAGCACCGAAGGCCATGTATGCAGCGCGCATCGCGGTCTACGATGACATGCTGTCGACACCGCGTGTCATCGTCATCGAACCGCAAGACGTACGTACCTACCTGGAAGAGACAACCAACACCGTCTACCAGTGCATGAAAGAGCAGGGAGGACGCATCTCGCTGATGGTTATCCGCGAGATTGTCGAAAACTTTATCCACGCGCATTTTGCAGAGCCCATCATCTCGATTCTCGACGGTGGCGATACCATCCGCTTTGCCGATCAGGGCCCGGGCATCGACGACAAAGAGCGTGCCTTCGATTTTGGCGTAACCAGTGCAAACAGCAAGATGAAACGGTATATCCGCGGCACCGGAGCCGGGTTTCCCATGGTACAGGAGTACTTGGAAAACGCCGGCGGCGCCGTCTCCATCGAGGACAACATGGGCAACGGCACCGTCGTGACGGTAAGTCTGAACCCCAAGCGCGTGCAGGAAATCGAGCGTGCTGGCGGGCGCGGGGCAGCCGTGCGGCCCGAGACGGAGCAGACGGCATATCCCCTATCCAGCACGTTTGCACAGCAGCCCGTGGCGCAGCAAATGCAGCAGCCCGTGGCACACATGCAGCAGCCTGGAAGTTTCCCCATGCAAGACCCCCAGGCACCGCTGGGCAGCGCAGTGCAAAACATGCCAGAGAGCATAGGCTCGGCAGATCTGGACACAGGCACCGTGCAGCAGACGGCGGCCATGCCAAACGCCCCGCAAATGGGCTATCAACCGTACCCGCAAGGGTATCCTCCCCAATATCTGCCGCAGCAGAGATACGCCCAGCCGTATCCCCAACAGTATCCTCAGGGATACCAGCAGCCGTACCAACAAATGCCCCAGGCGCAGTACAACCCATGGGCCCAGCAGATGCCTCCACAGCCTTACCAACAGTGGCCGCAAAGTTTTCAACAGCAGCCGCTGCCCATGCAGAGTTCTCAACAACCAGCAGCTCAAATGATGTATCCTAATGCGGCGAATCAATATGCACAGCCGCAGCAAAACGTATTTGTGAGCGAGCGCGGCGAAGCGGCACTGGGCTATCTGGCTCAAAACCAGGAGTGTGGCGCAACCGACCTGGCACGAGCGTTTGGAAACTCAGCGCCCACGTGGTCGCGAACGCTCAACGACTTGGCACAGGCCGGCTTGGTAATCAAACATGGCCAGAAATATCATCTGACCGAAATAGGCAGCGCTCGCGTGCGAGCCCAAAGCTAAGGAACGGGAGAAACAGTGGACGAGGAAGCAAGCATCATCCTGGGAGATGCCATCGCCTTTTGTCAGCGCGACGGCCAAGATGCGCGCCTCATCAATATGCTGGGACAATCGCGCGCCGTGAGCCTGACCGAGGACACTCTGACGATTGAGGCCCCTTCACGCTTTGCCATCGCTCAGCTCAAAAAGCATCAGCCGACCATCGAGGCGTACCTAGAAGAGATCGCCTTTGCACCGATTGCGCTCAATATCGTGGCACCGCAAGGTGCCTCGGCAAATACGGCCCCGGACACTCACCCGGTAGCGACCGCCACCGCAGTAGCAACGCCGGCGCCCGAGCCTCGACGCGACGATGTTTCCCGTGAAACCATGGCGCCGCAGCCGACCGCTTCGGTCACACCGGCGGTAGAGCCAGCCCCCTCGCCCATCCCGGCCGCCACGCATATGCCCGTCGCACACGAGGCGACACCCGGCGAGGAATCGGGCATTGCAATCAAAAACACGTTGTCCGCCGACGATTTCCGCCGCATGATGACCCAAATGAATGGCAGGCCGCCGGCGAAAAGCGCGAGTTCGTCCGCAGCGCCGGCAGCGCCTTCGGCGGCGGCACCGGAGGCAGTCGAGAAAAACGCGGACGGGGCGCCCCTCGCAGCGAATTCGAAATTCACGTTTGAAAACTTCGTCTTCGGACCGGAGAACAGCCTTGCCTACCGATCGGCGCTCAAATTCGCCATGCTTGCAGACACGCCCGGCACCTGCACGTCGCTGTTCATCTACGGCAAATCGGGCCTGGGCAAGACGCACCTGCTGCTCGCGATCAAAAATGAGCTGGCAGAAAAATCGCCCGAGATCAAGGTGAAGTACGCCAACTCGCAGGCATATCTAGACGACTTGATGACGGAATTCGACCGCCAAAAGAAGAGCAACGCCCCCATTATGCAGGCGTACCACGGCGTCGACGTGCTTATCATCGATGACATCCAGAACATCATCGGCAAGCGCGCGAGCGTGGATTACTTTTTCCAGTTGATGGACGAATTTATCCGTAACAACAAGAAGGTCGTGATCGCCGCCGACCGCGCTCCCAAGGACCTTAATATGGACGAACGCCTGACCAGTCGCTTTAATGCCGGTCTGCTGTGCCTGGTGGCGGAGCCCAGCTATGAGATGAAGTACAAGATTTTGCAGCGTTATTACGAGAACACGATCGCCGCCGCACCCGAGGCAGGCAACGACTCGCTGTTGGCGGCCTACGGGGGCGACGGCGGACATCTGACCGACGCGCACTTTAAACACATGGCCGAGGTCTCAGGCACCAACATTCGCGAGCTCGAGAGCTTTTGCGAGCGTTGTGCCGGCGAAGCGGGCGATCGCGAGCGCGAGGGCGGAGAGCTCACCTTTGATGACATCGACGCCATCGCCAACCAGTACTTCGACACATCGGCCAAGAAGATCAATGTGCAGACGGTCCAGTCCGTCATCGAGGAGCAATACGGTGTGACGCACGAGGAACTCATCGGGCCTCGCCGCAACGCCAATATCGCCAAGGCACGCCATATCGCTATCTACCTGGCGATTGAAATGTGCGAGATGACGACGACGGCCGTGGGCGCCGAGTTTGGCAACCGCAACCACTCGACCGTCAGCACGAGCTATAAAAAGGTTCAGAAGATGATTCAGGAAGACCGGACTGTCACCGAAGACCTCAAGTCGCTGCGCGATAAAATTACACTGCGCTCGTAGGTAAATGGACACAGCTGTTGAAAACTTGTCGAAACGGCGGTTATAAGATGTCAAAAACTCGAGCCGCGGTGATGAAAAGTTTTGCGCAGGTTTTGAACGTGGAAAACATACCCGGTTGCACACAGGTTCCTGTCGATTCTCTTTTTAGGGCTGACCTGCACTTTTAGGAGTAATCAACAGTTTCGTCAGTACTATTACTATTATTAAGATATTTATATCTATAGAAAGGTATTAAAAGATGAAGTTCACCGTCAGCCAGAGCTCGCTTACGCAAGCCATCGGCGTCGTTATGAAAGGCGTCGCTTCGGCATCCACCCTTCCCATTCTGTCGGGCGTGCTCGTTAAGGCACAAGACGGCATCTTGGAATTCCAGACCTCCAACTACACCATCTCGATTCGTCACCGCATTGCGGCTCATGTCGAAGAGGAGGGCGAGATGGTGATTCCCTGCAAGATGCTCTCCAACATCACCAAGACCCTTCCCGATGCCCCGGTCACCTTTGAGCTGTCCGAGCGCCAGGTTTTGATTGGCTGCGAGAAGAGCTCTTTCCGCCTCAACACGCTCGATGCCAACGACTTTCCCGAGTTCCCGGCATACGCCATCGAGAGCGCCGTCGAGCTGCCGACCGATATCCTGTCCGAAATGGTAAGTCGCGTATGGCGCGTCACCTCGACTGACAAGGCCCGCCCCATCCTGGGTGGCGTGCACATGAAGGTCGAGAACAACACCGTGCGCCTGGTCGCGACCGACTCCTTCCGACTGGCCGTGTGCGATACGCAGGTCGAGACCTCGACCCTCGAAGGTTCCTTTGAACTCAACGTGCCTGCCGACGCCTTCAACGACGCGCTGAGCATCATGGCCAGCCAGGCTACCATCATGATCGGCGCCACCGACACCCAGGTTGTCTTTGAGGCCGGCAACACCACCTACGTGTCGCGCCGCATCGAGGGCGTATATCCCAATTACAAGCAGCTCATCCCCGATTCGTGCGTGACGAGCGTTAAGATCGACGTGGCTGCCTTTAACGCCGCCCTTAAGCGTGTGGCCGTTATCGCGAGCGCCAACCCCGCCGTCAAGTTTGAGATTGACGTCGAGAACGGCCAGATGGGCCTGTCCTCCATTTCCAACGACCAGGATCTGGCGCAGGAGACGATCGATGTCGAGGCCGAGGGCGAGTCGGGCACCATCGCCTTCAACTACCACTACATCTTTGGCTGCCTCAATGCCCTGTCCAAGGAGAAGGAGATCACGCTGGAGCTCAAGAGCTATTCGCAGGCTGGCATCTTCAAGTCCTACGACAAGATCAACTACCTGTACCTGGTCATGCCAGTACGCATCTAGCACTGCCCATGACCATGTTCGCACGCGATCTTTCCGTTGCGCGCTATCGCAGCTTCGACAGCTATCGCCTTGCCCTGAGCGACGGTGTGACCGTGCTCGCGGGTCCCAACGCGGCGGGAAAGACCAACCTCATAGAGGCGCTGCAGCTGCTGACGAGCGGCGCTTCGTTTAGGCATCCGACCGCGGCCGAGCTCGTGCACGACGGCGTGGGCTCATGCAAGGTCGAGCTGAGGCTCGAAGGCGATGGGCGCGTGCTGGACATGGGACTGAGCGTGGAAGACGGCAAGCGTTCGTTTAGCCGCAACGGCAAGCGCTGCGCTGCGTCCGGCGTGCGCGGGGTACTGCCGAGCGTTCTGTTTTGCCCGGACCACCTGGATATGGTCAAGCGGGGTGCCAGCGTGCGTCGCACCGCACTTGATGACTTTGGCGTTCAGCTGAGTGCGCGCTATGCCGATCTGGCTAGTGCCTACGGGCGCTGCGTGACCCAGCGCAATGCCCTGCTCAAGGAGACCTGGTGCTGCCGCGACATGCTCGGCGCCTGGAACGAATCTATCGCCCGCGCCGGTTCGGCCCTGCTCGTGCATCGTCTGGCCCTGCTCGAGCGGCTGTCGGGCCATGTGCGCGACGCCTATGGCCGCGTGGCATCTGGCGAGCCCGCCGGTGTGTCCTATGTGTCCACGCTTGGCGACCTGCCTCGCACCGAGGATCGCGACGAGCTCAGGGGCTGGGCGTACGAGCACATGCTCTCGGCGCTCGATGAGCGCGCCGACGAGGAGATCCGCCGCGGCGTGACGCTCGTTGGTCCGCATCGCGACGAGATCGAGTTTTCCGTCGCGGGCCGATCGGCCCGCTCATTTGCCAGCCAGGGCCAGCAGCGAACGCTGGTTCTTGCCTGGAAGGTTGCAGAAGTGGCCGTGGCGCGCGATATCCTGGGCACCGCGCCGCTGCTGCTCTTGGACGACGTGATGAGCGAGCTCGACGCCGGGCGCCGAGGCGCTTTTCTGCAACTGATCGGTGATGATATCCAGACAGTCATAACCACCACCAATCTGGGGTATTTTACCGATGACCTGCTTGATCGAGCCAAGGTGGTGAGCATGGGTGAGACGTGCTAATTACGACCGCGAGAACGGAACGGTTGCCTTTGGCGGCTTTTTGGATGCCGAGCGTCAGCGCATCCTGGCGGCCGCGACACCTGAGCGCCGCGCGCAGATGGAGGCTGCAGAGGAGTCTCGTGCGGTCTATCGCGCCTGGAATGCGGTGTGCTCGGGCACGCGCGAGGGACGCCATGTGACGGGGCTGCGTTACCTGCCCGAGTCCAATGAGCTGCTGGTGTATCTCGACTCGCCCTCGTGGACGCAGGAAATGACGTTGTTGCGCGAGATCATCCGCGCGCGCATGGAGCGCGCCGGTGCGCATGTGGACGGCCTGGTGTTCAAAACCACCGCACCCGGTCACACACCGCCCGCCGCCAAGGAGCGCCTGCGCCCGGCGACGACCGACCGCCCGCCGGCCCCGCACGCCGACCTAAGTGAGGCCGAGCGCACCGAGATTGAGCGCCAAGTGGCGCCCATCGAAGACCAAAAACTGCGCGAGGCCCTCGAGAACGCCATGAGAGCCAGTGCCGAGTGGGCCAAGGGCGTGCAAAGCAAAAAAGAGCCTTAAATCGCATCTGGTGGCCTTGTAGAGCCAAATACCCTCGTTCCCGAGGGTATTTTTTTACGATAAACTAGTAAGGCTGTACACATTTTCTTAACTGAAGGAGGACGTGTGGCAAACGAAAACGATTACGATGGCGGCGAGATTAAGATTCTCGAAGGTCTCGAGGCCGTTCGTAAGCGCCCGGGCATGTACATTGGCTCGACGAGCGCCAGCGGTCTTCATCACCTGGTGTGGGAGATCGTTGACAACTCCGTCGACGAGGCCATGGCCGGTTTCTGCACCGAGATTCAGGTGACGGTCCACGCCGACAACTCCATCACGGTCGTCGACAACGGTCGCGGCATCCCCGTCGACGAGCATCCTATCAAAAAAATCCCGACGCTCGAGGTCGTCATGACGATCCTGCACGCCGGCGGTAAGTTCGATAACTCGGCCTACAAGGTCTCGGGCGGCCTGCACGGCGTGGGCATCTCCGTCGTCAACGCCCTGTCCAAGCGCGTGGTCGTACAGGTATGCCGCGACGGCAACATCTACGAGATGGAGTTCTCGCGCGGCAAGACCGTCAAAAAGATGGAAGTCGTGGGCACTTCGGGGACGACGGGTACCACTGTCAGCTTCTGGCCCGACGACGAGATCTTCGAGACCTGCATCTACGATTTCGACACGCTGCACAACCGTCTGCAGGAGACGGCATTCCTCAACAAGAACCTCAAGATCATGCTGACCGACGAGCGCGAGGCGACTCCCCACGTGGAGGAGTTTTGCTACGAGGGTGGCATCATCGACTTCGTCAAGTTCCTCAACGAGGGCAAGGACGTCCCCGAGGCCTTTAAGGAGCCTATCTATATTGAGGGCAAATCGGATCCGGATGCGCCCGTGACCAAGATGGGCGAGGTCGAGGTGTCCTTGCAGTGGAATAGCGGCTACGGCGAGAACGTCATGTCGTTTGCCAACGACATCTACACTCCCGAGGGAGGCATGCACCTTGAGGGCTTCCGCACCGCGCTCACCCGTGTGATCAACGATTACGCGCGCAAGCAGAATCTGCTCAAGGAAAAAGACGCCAACCTGACCGGCGACGATGTGCGCGAGGGCCTTTCGGCCGTTATCTCGGTCAAGCTGCCCGACCCGCAGTTTGAGGGTCAGACCAAGGCCAAGCTCGGCAGCTCCTATATGCGCGCGCTCACGCTCAAGATCGTGACCGACGGCCTTACCGATTACCTCGAGGAGCATCCCAAGCCCGCTCGTGAGATCGTCAAGAAGGCGCAACAGGCCTGCAAGGCGCGCAACGCCGCCCGCAAGGCGCGCGAGGCGACCCGCCGCAAGAGCCTGCTCGAGACGGCGTCCCTGCCCGGTAAGCTCGCTGACTGCTCGGTGCGCGATGCCGAGCTGACCGAGCTCTTTATCGTAGAGGGCGACTCGGCAGGCGGTTCGGCCAAGGACGGCCGTCGCCGAGACATCCAGGCGATTCTGCCCCTGCGCGGCAAGATTTTGAACGTCGAACGCGTTGGTGACCATCGCGCGTTCTCGAGCGACACCATCCAGTCGCTGATTACCGCGATCGGCTGCGGCGTTACGACGAGCGCCGGCGACGGCGGAGACTTCGATATCACCAAGGCGCGCTACCACAAGATCATTATCATGACCGATGCAGACGTCGACGGTGCGCATATCCGCATCCTGCTGCTGACGTTCTTCTACAAGTACATGCGTCCGCTGATCGATGCCGGCTACGTCTATGTTGCCTGCCCGCCCATCTTTGGCATTAAGGTGCGCAACAAGATCCACTACGTGTATCCCAACGGCCGCCAGCCCGAAGACGAGATCCTGCGCGACACCATCCAGAGTCTGGGCCTGAACCCCGACGATAACGACGAGGACGGCAAGGCCAAGGACGGCAAGATCACCAAAAAGCGCAAGGGCTATACCGTCCAGCGCTACAAGGGCCTGGGTGAGATGGACCCCAAGCAGCTTGCCTCGACGACGATGGACCCCAAGACCCGCATTCTGCAGCGTGTGTCGATCGAGGACGCCGTGGTGGCAGACCGCGCCGTGCGCGAGCTGATGGGTTCCGAGGTCGGCTATCGCCGCGAGTACATCGAGAAGCACGCCCATGACGCACGCTTCCTAGACGCCTAGCTTTCCCAGGCACCCCATCTTGCCCTTCAGGATTTCGGGCGCCGCACGCAAGGCGTGCGCCCTCATCCTTCAGGGCAACCTGGGGCACCTGGAAAACCTAGGAGGGTTATCCGGCATTCCCGGTAATCCGTCTCCGTGGTAGGGAACTAATGGACCACGCAAACCATGAGGAGGTAACGTGGCAGACGATATCAACAATAACGAGGGTATGGGCGAGGCCGGCGATGCCGGCATGCCCGACGATCTGAAGCGCCTGCTTGCCCGTGCTGAGCAGGGCGAGGACGGCGATCCTGACGCCTATAACCCCGATGCCGATGATGACGAGGAAGAGGACGACGACGGTGAGCTCGAGGAGAGCTTTGGCGAAGTCGATCGTGGCGCCTCGGCCGGCGAGGATATAAACGGCGGCCAGCTCCAGATTTCGGAGTTTGGCCGCGAGATGAAGCAGTCATTTATCGAGTATTCGATGTCGGTCATCACGGCGCGCGCCCTGCCGGACGTGCGCGACGGCTTAAAGCCGGTGCACCGCCGCATCCTGTACGCGATGAACGAGAGCGGCATCTACCCCAACCGTCCGCACAAGAAGTCCGCTTGGACGGTCGGCGAAGTTATCGGTAAGTACCATCCGCACGGTGACTTCGCGGTCTACGAGGCAATGGTTCGCCTGGCGCAGTGGTTCTCCATGCGCACGCCGCTCATCGACGGCCACGGCAACTTCGGCAACATCGACGGCGACGGCGCCGCTGCCATGCGTTACACCGAGAGCCGCCTGGCAAAGCCCGCCATGGAGCTGCTGCGTGACCTGCAGAAGGATACCGTCGACTGGCAGCCCAACTACGACGAATCGCTCGCCGAGCCTCAGGCGCTGCCCGCGCGCTTCCCCAATCTGCTGGTCAACGGCAGCCAGGGTATCGCCGTCGGCATGGCCACCAACATCGCCCCGCACAACCTCACCGAGGCGATTGAGGCCACCTGCTACCTGATCGATAATCCCGACGCCACTGTCGACGAGCTCATGCAGATCATGCCCGGTCCGGACTTCCCCACCGGCGCTATCATCATGGGCAGCGCCGGCATTAAGCAGAGCTACGAGACCGGCCGCGGCTCCATTACCGTGCGCGCCAAGGCCCACGTGGAATCCACCAAGACCGGCCGCAACCGCCTGGTCTTTACCGAGATTCCCTACATGGTCAACAAGGGCACCCTGCAGGAGAAGATCGCCCAGCTCGTCAACGACAAGCGCATCGAGGGCATCTCGGACATGCGCGATGAGTCCAACCAGAAGGGCATCCGTCTGGTCATCGAGCTCAAGAAGGGCGTCATTCCGCAGGTCGTGCTCAACAACCTGTATAAGTACACCTCGCTGCAGACGACCTTCGGCGCCAACAACCTGGCGCTCGTCAACGGCGTTCCCAAATGCCTGAGCCTGCGCGAGATGCTGCAGCACTACATCGACCACCAGGTCGACGTCGTCACTCGCCGCACCCGCTTCGACCTTAAGAAGGCCCAGGCCCGCGCGCATATCCTTGAGGGCTACTTGATGGCTCTCGACCATATCGACGAGGTCATTAGCATCATTCGCTCCTCGCAGACCGATTCTGAGGCCAGCAGCCGCCTGATCGAGCGCTTTGGCTTTACGCCCGAGCAGACCACGGCCATCCTCGAGATGAAGCTGCGCCGCCTGACTGGCCTGGAGCGCGACAAGATTCAGGAAGAGCTGGACGGCCTGCGCCGCGCCATCGCCTACTACGAGGACCTGCTGGCGCACGAGGAGAAGATCCTGGGCGTCATTAAGGAAGAGATGCGCGAGATCTCCAAGAAGTTTGGCGATAAGCGCCGCACCGAGATCAGCCAGGTCGAGAAGGACCTGGACGTCGAGGACCTCATTGCCGACGAGGACATGGTCGTGACCATCACCCACACCGGCTATGTCAAGCGCATCCCGGTGGCCGCCTACCGCGCCCAGAAACGCGGCGGCAAGGGCGTGTCGGGCGTCAACCTCAAAGAGGACGATGTCATCGACGAGATGTTCATCGCGTCCACGCACGAGTACGTGCTGTTCTTCTCGAGCAAGGGCAAGGTCTATCGCCTGAAGGTGCACGAGCTGCCGGTGGGTACGCGCCAGGCGCGCGGTACCGCGATCGTCAACCTGCTGCCCTTCGAGGAGGGCGAGAAGATCGCGAGCGTCATCAGCTGCCGCGAGTTCCCTGCCGACGAGTACCTGATGTTTGCCACCAAGAGCGGCATGGTCAAGAAGACCGTGATGAGCGCATATGACCGCAGCCGTCGCGACGGCCTGATCGCTATCAACCTGCGTGACGACGACGCGCTGCTGAACGTGCGCCGCGTGCGCGAGGGCGACAAGATTATCCTGGCCACCACCGCGGGCAAGGCGATCATGTTCTCCGAGGAGCAGGTGCGCGCCACCGGCCGCGATACCAGCGGCGTTCGCGGTATCGGTATGAAGGACGGCGTGAGCGTTCTGGGCATGGAAGTCACTAACGGCAACGGCGATCTATTCGTCATCACCGAGCGCGGCTACGGCAAGCGCACGCCGGTCGCGGACTACCCGGAGCAGAATCGCGGCGGCCAGGGCGTCTACACCATCCAAATGACCGAGCGTAAGGGTAACCTCGCGGCCATGAAGACGGTGGGCCCGCAGCACGAGCTGTTCATCGTGACGGAGGGCGCGACGGTCATTCGCGTCAAGACCGATGAGATCAGCCAGACTGGCCGCGCTACCCAGGGCGTCAAGATGATGACCGTCGACGACAACGACCGCATCTGCGCCGTAGCCCGCATGACGGCCGCCAAGGAGAAGCCCGAAGGTGAAAGCGCCGAGGCCGCAGCCGACACCGAAGAGGCCCCAGTCGACCTAGGCGACGGCAACGACATGCCAGAGGATCTCCTAGACGAGTAAGAGGCCCTAGCTGGTAGAAAATATCAGACCCCATATATCGGCGGTCGGCGCACTGCGCGTCGACCGCTTTTTTGAAAACTTTGGGACTCGCGTACGCCCCGGCCGCACGGCGGCATGTGAAGTCGATCGCGAGTTCCGCACGAGCCAGAGAGCACTTAATGTGCTCTCTGCGCGAGTCAGGACTGTCCGAGCAGGCGACTTCACATGCCGCCGTGCGGCCAGGGCGAACACCCTCCAAAGATTTTCAAAAAAGTTGTTGACGCGCGCGTAACGACTCGTCTAATATATCCCTTGCGCGATGGACCTGTAGCTCAGTTGGTTAGAGCGTCCGGCTGATAACCGGGAGGTCACAAGTTCGAATCTTGTCAGGTCCACCACTTTCTTTCGCAATAAACACCCCAGCGAGAGCCGAGTCGCCGCTGGGGTGTTTATTACTGTCTCCGTGGGGGTTTAGCTCAGCTGGGAGAGCGCGGGCTTTGCAAGCCTGAGGTCAGGGGTTCGATCCCCCTAACCTCCACCATGATGGACCTGTAGCTCAGTTGGTTAGAGCGTCCGGCTGATAACCGGGAGGTCACAAGTTCGAATCTTGTCAGGTCCACCATCAAAACTGTGAAGAGCCTCGGGGCAATTGCCTCGGGGCTTTTTTCTTGTCTGCGATAAATCTCATTTTGGTTTTGTGTGCTGGGCGAAAGATTGGGTAGTATAGCTATTCAATGCGGCGGGCTGCCGCGTGTTAACCGCTACGTACCGGAGGTGTTCCATGGTTCGTGTCGACATAGAGACCATCGTCATGGCCGCCGGTCCCGTGCCATCGCTTATCGTGCTTCGCGAGCGCTGCAGCAAATCGGACTCGCCCGCGCCACTGCGCTCCCTTTCCATTCAGACTGGTTCGTTTGAAGCTGCTGCCATCAGCCGCGGCATCGATAGCGGCCGCGCCGAGCGCCCGATTACCCATGACCTGCTGCTCGATACCGTTGACGCCCTGGGCGCCAAGCTCGAGCGCATCGAGATCGTTCGCGCCGAGCCGCCGGTGTTCTACGCGACGATCGTCGTACTGGCCGATGGCGCCGAGCGCAAGATCGACGCCCGCCCCAGTGACGCCATTGCCCTTGCCGTGCGCAGCAATGCCCCCATGTTTGTGGAGGACGACATCATGAATCGCCTGGGCACTGTTTCCACCCACGCCGAGGATGTCGACGACGAGCAGGAGTTCGAGAAGTTCGACGAGTTCGTCCATACGCTCTCCCCCGATGACTTCTAAATGTCTGGCACGCGAGCGGAGAGGTCGCTGATGGGTACCCGCGTATCGGCTGAAGCGGCCGCCATCGCGCGTGAAGCCCAGATGCGCTCGGAGGCTTCTGAGGCGGCTCGCATTGCCTATGTGACGCAGGCCCGCACGCTTCGCGAGCGCCGCGGCTCGTTTATCAAGATGGTTGTCGTCTCCGTCCTTGTCGCGGCAATCTGTTCGCGCCTTCGTGGTACAGTTGGTGCGCTTGGGTTTTCGATTTCAACAGGCTTGGTAATCTGGGGTGTGGTCGATGCAGTAATGCTGACCAGCCAGATCAAGGTACTCGACAAGCGCGCGATGGATATGATGCGCGCCCGCGACGCTGCCGCCAAGATCGCTGCCGAGGCACAAGAACTGTAACGACGCCAGACTCGATGGGAAGGTCTAAAGATGGCACAGGATATGCAGGACGCCGGTAACGTCTCCGCCGAGCTCGACGCCATGGTGTGTGACCTGATTGGTGCGTTCTTGGACGACCTTGCCGCCGGCGAGAATCCGGGTGTAGTTGTGGCGATCGAGGACGCTGCTTCCAACCGTTATCTGGCGGCGCTCGATGAGGATGGCGAGGAGGCGTGCCTCGAGGCTGCCACCAACTTTATCTCCGAGCACAAGATGGGTCTTAAGGACGAGGGCCTGGGCCGCATCGCCCGCTATGCCATCGGCTACACCGGTTGTGTCGAAATTGACGGCGGCTATCACGACGCCCTGCTCGTGAGTTTCTTTGAGACGGCGCTCGAGAGCGGTTTTTCGGCATACGTGCTGTATGAGGGCATGGGTGCCGGCGATGGTTTTATGTGGAGCGACCCTGAACCTGCAGGTGAGGAAACCCCTCTTATCTAAAATCGCTAAAATAAACGAGTTTTCGGTAAAAGGCTCAATATTCCCGCTGAGCGTTGTATCGCTGGGCGGGCCGCATACGCGTGCCGTTTGTATATGGATAGAAGATAGGGGAACTACATGCGCGTAGACAATCTGAGGAACATCGCCATCATCGCCCACGTCGACCACGGCAAGACGACGATGGTCGACAAGCTCCTGCGTGCCACGGACGCCTTCCGTGCCAACCAGCAGGTCGAGGACCGCGTCCTGGACTCCAACGACCAGGAGCGCGAGCGCGGCATTACGATTCTCGCCAAGAACATCTCTATCGAGTACAAGGACGTCAAGATCAACGTCATCGACACCCCGGGCCACGCCGACT
Organism: Collinsella sp. TM09-10AT; assembly: GCF_003436275.1. Taxonomy (GTDB): domain Bacteria; phylum Actinomycetota; class Coriobacteriia; order Coriobacteriales; family Coriobacteriaceae; genus Collinsella. The sequence continues at coordinate 53,913 of NZ_QSOP01000006.1, read as the reverse complement.
TTGGCGGCGAGGTCGAGCGCGTGCTGCGTATGGCCGACGGCGCCCTGCTGCTGGTTGACGCTTTTGAGGGCCCCATGCCCCAGACCCGCTTCGTGCTGCGTCACGCTATCGACACCGGCCTCAAGATCATGATCGTTATCAACAAGATCGATCGTCCGGGCGCCAACCCCGAGAAGGCCTACAACGACTGCCTGGACCTTATGGCCGACCTGGGTGCCACCGACGACCAGCTCGAGTTCGCCATGGAGCACGTGGTCTACGCCAGCGCCATGAACGGCTTTGCCCGTCTTGACCCCAACGACGGCAACATGGACATGTATCCGCTGCTTGATATGATCATCGACGACATGCCCGCCCCCGAGGTTGACGAGAACGCCCCGCTGGCCATGCAGTGCGTGACCATCGACCACTCCAACTTTGTCGGCCGCATCGGCATCGGTCGCGTGTATTCCGGCGCCATTCACCAGGGCGATCAGATCCTGGTTGTCAAGAACGACGGCTCCAGCGCAACTGCTACCGTCAAGCAGCTCTTTACCTTCGACTACCTGGGCCGCACCGAGTGCCAGGAAGTCGGCGCCGGCGACATTGCCGCCGTTGTCGGTATTGACCGCACCGATATCGGCGATGTCTACACCGACCCCGAGAACCCCGTTGAGCTCGAGCCCATCGAGATCGACCCGCCGACTCTGTCCATCGTCTTTGAGGCTTCGACCTCCCCGCTCGTCGGTCGCGACGGCGACATCGTGGGCGCCCGTCAGCTCAAGGAGCGCCTGTTCAACGAGGCCGAGAACAACGTGACCATGAAGATCGAGGAGCTCGAGGACAAGAGCGGCGTCGAGGTCTCGGGCCGCGGCATCCTGCACCTGTCCGTCCTGATGGAGTCCATGCGCCGCGAGGGCTTTGAGTTCCAGGTCGGCCGTCCCCGCGTTCTGTTTAAGAAGGACGAGAACGGCAACAAGATGGAGCCCGTCGAGCAGGCCGTCGTCGAGTGCCCGGACGAGTACTCGGGCAAGGTCGTTGAGGTCTTCGGTACCTCCGGCGGTATCATGACGAGCATGGATACCTCGGGCATCGTGACGCACCTTGAGTTTAAGATCCCGACGCGTGGCATCATGGGCCTTAAGAACCGCATCATGAACGTCACCCACGGCGAGGGCGTGTTCTACCACACCTTCCTGGAGTACGGTCCCTACGCCGGCGAGATCGGCAACCGTCAGAACGGTGCCATGATCTCCATGACCACCGAGAAGGCCGTCGCCTACGCTCTGGGCACGCTGCAGGAGCGCGGCCAGCTGTTTGTTGAGCCGGGCACCGAGTGCTACGAGGGCATGATCGTGGGCGAGCGCAGCAAGGCCGGCGACATGGTCGTCAACATCGCCCGTACCAAGAACCTGGGCAACCAGCGTTCCTCGACCTCCGACATCTCCGTGCAGCTGGTGCCGCCTCGCACCTTCTCTCTGGAGGAGGCGCTGGAGTACATCGCCGACGACGAGCTGGTGGAGATTACTCCCAAGAACATCCGCCTGCGCAAGCGTCTGCTCAACGCCACCGACCGTAAGAAGGCAGCCGTCCGCGCCGGCCAGGTCAACAAATAAGCGCTGGGGCTTATAACTGCCAATAAGAAAGGGCGTCGACCGCAATGGTCGGCGCCCTTTTTGGTGCAATGGGATCAGGTTGCTTTGCGCCACCACAAAGGTGCCTGGCCCTTTTGTGGTGGTTGGCGGCTAGGCGGTGGGGAGTCCTGGCGTGTTAGCCGGCTGCTGCGGCTTGAGGTGGGCGTTGCGCCAGATGATCTGGATGGCGTAGCCGAGCGTGAAGACGAAGGCTACACCGCTGACAAAGTTGCCCATAAGAGGAAGTGCCGTGAGTGCGCCCGCGACGATACCGCCCACGGCGGCCATGGCGTAGCGGTTTTGGTTGTGTCCGACCATGCGCGCGACCGCGGTGCCCGTAAATGCCGCCGAGACCAAAGCGATGCCGATGACGCCGCACATGAGGGCGGCGGCGAGCGACAGGCCTGCAATCGAGATGATGAGCAGCAGCACGGCGGGAGCGACGGCGACCGTGCCCAGAAGACCACTTACCCACAGCGGCATGGGACGCTGATGGAGCATGCCGGCAGCGCTGGCGGTTGCGCGTGGAAAGACAAGCTCAAGCAGGATGGCGACAAAGCAGGTGGAAAGCGCCGCGGCAACGATGCCGCCGATAATGTCGTTGGCCGTAGAGGTGTTCTCGTTCTCGGTCCGGTCGATCTTGAGAGCTCCGACCTGGGCGCCCTCGGCCCGCTCGGGGTCCTGTGAGACGTGGGCGTTCACCGTGCCGGTGATGCGGGCGTTTTTACCCAGGATGAGCTTGTCGGCCCAGACCTCAACATCGCCATCGACGGTGCCGTCGATGGTTACGGTGTCGCCGGCAAGCGCCGCCGATTTGGCGGAGCCGCGCAGGGCGACCGTTTCGCCTGCCGCGTAAAAACAGTTGGCGGTGCTGCCGGTGTTGAGCACGACGTGCTGGCCGGCCACCGTGACGCTGCCATCGATTGCGGTTTTGGCGATATCGATGGTGCGTGCCGCCAGACGAACGGCGCCGCCTACGGTGCAATCGCGAATCGACAGGTTCTCACCCGCCGCGATAATATCGCGGCCGATGGAGGCGTCGTCTAGGTTGAGACTTTGGCCGGCCCAGTACAGGTCGCCTTCGATACCGGACGGAGTTGAGTCAACTTCGGTTGCGAGCACGTTTCCCGCGGTGTCGGTGCCGGCGAACGACACCGTGGGAAGTGCGGTGAGCGCGAGCGCAATCAGCGCGAATAGGATGGTGATGCGGGCCTGCGCTTTGTGGCGCCGGATCGACGGTACTTGGTTGCAAGGCATAGTGAATCCTTCGTTAGATACTCGACAGGTATCTAACAGGGTACCCAACGCGCGGGCGCTCTAAAAGAATCTCTCGGTTGCATTTCGAGGGGTTGTGCTGTGCTACCTACTTTTTACGGTGCAAAAAGCGCGCGATGTCTTCCTCGGTAGGGCTTTTAATGTCAAAGCGCAGTGATAGCCAACGCAGCCCCATGGTCACCACAACGCATACGACCAGCGCGGCAACATTGCTCATGAGGCCGCTCATGACGAGGGCTACATAGCTTGCCGATCCGGCGATGGCCGCGATGGCATAGAAGTTGGTGCGTTGGAAAATGCCCGGGACCACGCCCATAAAGCCGTCGCGCAGCATGCCGCCGCCCACGGCGGTAAAGAAGCCCATCATGATACATACGGCGGGCGCAAATCCGTACACCAACGCCTTGTCCGCGCCGGTTGCTGCATAGATGCCGACCGAGATGATGTCGAGCAGGGGAATGAGTTTTTCGGGCTTATCGACGATTGCCGGGAAGATATAGATGATGGCGGCTGTGGCGATGGAGAGCGGTAGTGCCATGGGCTGGTTGAGGATGTAGACGTTGCCGACCTGGAGCGTCATATCGCGCAAAAGACCGCCTCCCAGACCGCAGACCACCGCGAGCGCGACCGCGCCCACCAGGTCGAGCTTGTGCTCGCGAGCGACCAGCACGCCCGAGATCGATGCCGCGACAACGGCGAACATCTCGAGCCAAAATGGGATAGCGACCATGGCATCCGAGGCGTGTGAAGTAACAGTCATAGCGGCGACGACGGGCAAGATGAGGTCCTTTGATTCTCGGGTTTGAACAATGCCCGTACATAGTACATGGTTGGCGGCGATTGAGACCCTATTGCTCGGCAAACGGTAGGGACTGGGAACGGTCATGGGTACCAAACATGTACATCAGCCTCCAAAGATGCCGAAAAATGTCGTTTTTGGAGGGTGATGTACATGTTTGAGATTCAAGGTGAAATCGAAAGCAATGGGGGACGTGGCTGAATAGGAGGGATGTCCAAATTTTGAGCGGAGCTCAAAATTTATTCGGTCGGCTTGCGCCGACCGCGCTGCGCTAAAAACGCGCCACTGGCGCGTTTTCTTTACGCTTTGCGTCCTGACGGGTTCGAATCCCTCCTCCTCCGCCGTATTTGCTTGTAAGGGACTCTAAACCAAAAAAGCCCCCGTTTTCGGGAGCTTTCTCAACCAAAATGGCGGAGGAGGAGGGATTCGAACCCTCGTGACCTTATACAGGCCAAACGGTTTTCGAGACCGCCGCATTCAACCACTCTGCCACCCCTCCGCGTGGGGTAAAAACAAAGCAGGCTCGAAGGCCTGCTTTGGAATTAACTGGCGGAGAGTCAGGGATTTGAACCCTGGAGACGCTTTTGACGCCTACACGATTTCCAATCGTGCTCCTTCGGCCACTCGGACAACTCTCCGTTAAATGCGAAAGTCAGTATACACGAGGAATCGCAAAGTGCAAACAGAAAAGTTGGCATTTTTTAAAACGCTTGGCCGCGCTTGGCGCTGCAGTGGGGTTTGAGGTGCCAAAAAACGGCATCCGACCAGCGTGGTTGATCAACTCAATTGTTCAAAAGGGGTATTCATAAGCGACTTGGCAATGAATTTAAAAATCTTTGAGCGATGTTATGAACCACCGGTATGCATTTTGCGACCACAGCCTTGTGCCCGTTAACCTGCGGCTTGGCTCAGCTTGTCCCCACGGCACCGTATCTTGTCCACAGATCCGTCAAGCTTTTGGTCAGCATTTGGTTGGAATGCGCATGAAGCGTCGTGCGAGTATGGGCATATGTGGAGGTCATGAGGTTGTAGCTGCATATTCTTGCGGCCTGGGAGGTTGAAAGATATTATTACCAAGTCTTTTCCTGCTTCAGGCGCACCTTCACGACCTGAAGCCACATTTGCCCAGAGGAGGTGACAATATGAAGGCTTATGAACTGCTGTTCTTTGTTGACCCGTCGCTCGACCCCGAGACTCGTCTCGCTGTTATGAAGCGTATCGATACCACGATCGCTGAGAGCGCTGGCAAGGTCGACTCCGTTGACGAGTGGGGCAAGCGCAAGCTCGCCTACGAGATCAACGACCTCACCGATGGTGACTACACCCTCATCAACTTCCACGCAGATCCCACCCAGATCGCCGAGCTTGATCGCGTCCTGCGCATCACCGACGCTGTGGTCCGCCACATGATCGTCCGTCGCGACGACCAGGAGTAAGACTGTCGTTTTGGACTGGGCTTGTGCCCCAAGAGGAAGTAGTGAGTAATGAGCATCAATCGAGTGAACATCACCGGTAACCTCACCCGCGATCCCGAGCTGCGCGCCACTGCCGGCGGAACCCAGGTTCTGTCCTTTGGCGTCGCCGTGAACGATCGCCGCCGCAATGCGCAGACTGGCGAGTGGGAGGACTATCCCAACTTTGTCGACTGCACTATGTTCGGCACCCGCGCCGAGGCCGTGAGCCGTTTCCTGGCAAAGGGAAACAAGGTCGCGATCGAGGGCAAGCTGCGCTACAGCTCTTGGGAGCGCGACGGTCAGCGCAGGAGCAAGCTTGAGGTCATCGTCGATGAGATTGAGTTTATGAGCTCCCGTGGTGGCCAGGGTGGCTACGATCAGGGCGGTTACGCCCCCGCAGCTCCCGCGCCCGCAGCACGTCCTGCCGCACCGGTGGCTACGCCGCCCGCGGTCGACGTCTACGATGAGGACATCCCGTTTTAAGGGTTGTTCACCTATTTTTGAGTGAGAGGCGGCTTCGGTTCGCCGAAGTTGCCAAATGAAAGGTATTTTGACATGGCTAATGATTTTTCTGCACGTCAGCCGCGTCGTAAGTACTGCCAGTTCTGCAAGGAGAACACTGAGTTCATCGACTATAAGGACACTCAGCTTCTCCGTAAGTACATGACCGACCGTGGCAAGATCAAGCCCCGTCGCGTCACTGGCGCTTGCACGCAGCATCAGCATGACATCGCCAACGCCATCAAGCGTGCCCGCGAGATGGCTCTCCTGCCGTACACCGTCCCCGTGGTTTCCTCTCGTGGCAACCGCGACCGCGGCTAAGAAGGGAGACGCATCATGAAGGTTATTCTTCTCGATGAGATCAAGGGCAAGGGCGGCGAGGGTGACGTCGTAGAGGTCGCTCAGGGTTACGCTGAGAACTTCCTGTTCCCCAAGAAGCTCGCTGTTGCCGCCACCAAGGGCAACCTCAAGCAGCTTGACGAGCGTCGCAACAACATAGCCAAGCGCGAGGCCGTCCGTCTGGCTACCGCCAACGAGACCAAGGCTGCCCTCGAGGGCAAGCAGGTCACCGTTGACGTCAAGGTCGGCGACGAGGGCATCCTCTTTGGCTCCGTCACCGCCGCTATGATCGCTGACGCCATCAAGGATCAGCTCGGTATGGACATCGACCGCAAGCGCGTCGAGCTCGGCAAGCCCATCAAGGTTGCCGGTGCCCACACCGTTGCCATCTCGCTGTACCGCGAGATCAAGGCCGAGGTTGTCGTTCTCGTCGGCGTTACCGCCGAGGAGCTCGCTGCCGATGCTGAGGTCGAGGAGGCCGCTGAGGTCGCCGAGGCCGAGACCGCCGAGGTCGAGACCGAGGCTGCTGCCGAGTAGCATTTGCTGCAACGCAACAATCTTGTTCTAAGAAGGGCGCTCTGAGAGACCGGGGCGCCCTTTTATTTTTTGCGCTGAGTGGGTGTCACGTCATACATTGAGATGCAGTCCCACATAAGCGTTGTGTTAGACCACTTTGGATAAGTGTCCTGCACGCAGTACACGCGACGGGGCCCCGGTTGCGACAATTCCATCATCAGGAGAGATGGAGGTTGCAATGGAAGACGTGCTCACCCAGCTGACGAGGCAGTTCCTCCCGCAGATGACGGCTGCCGAGAAGAGCAGGGCCCTGAGATCGCTCAAGGCGCTGATAGACGCGGAGCTTTTCGAACTCGCGGCAAGCGAGGGGGCGGAAGACGATCCCGACAGAGCCTGCCCCTGGTGCGGCTCCCCGCATTACGTGAAGAGGGGGCGAGACGGGAGCGGCCGTCAGCGGTTCCTCTGCCGAGGGTGCGCCAGGACCTTCACCGACGCCACCATGCGCGTCTTCTCCACCACCAAGCTCGACAGGTCGGCCTGGATGAGGTTCGCGGAGTGCCACGTGGACATGCTCCCGCTGCGCGAGTCGGCGGAAAAGTGCGGCGTGTGCCTCAAGACGGCGTTCTTCATGCGCCACAGGCTGCTCGAGGCCATGGCCAAGCGCATGCCCGCCTTCCGCGTGGAGGCCGGCGGCGGGGCCGAGCTCGACGAGTGCTTCTTCAGGGAGAGCTTCAAGGGAAACCGCTCCAGGTCGGAGTCCGGCATGCCCAGGAAGCCCCGCACAAGGTCGCAGGGAACCGACGGGCACGAGAAGATATGCGTGCTCACCGGCATCAACGACGCCGGCGACATCTTCTACGAGATCGCGGGGAGGGGCGGCCTCGACGAGGCGGCAGCCAGGGAGCTGCTCGCCGACAAGCTCGCGGTCGGCGCGATAATCTCGACGGACCGTGCGCACGTGTACCGCCGCGTCCTGCCCGCCCTCGGCGTCGGCGCGCACATCGCCAGCAAGAGGGAGGAGCACGCCATCAACAGGGTGAACAGCCTCCACTCCCAGATGAGGCACTTCATCGGCAGGTTCCGGGGTGTCTCCACGAGACGCCTCGAGAACTACCTCGCCTGGTTCAAGTGGACATGGTGCTTCAAGGTCCGCAGGAGCGCGGACGAGCTCGCCGAGCTCATAGTGAGGCAGGCAGCCCGCGGCACGTACGAGAAGACCTGGCGCCAGTACAAGGTGACCCCCTATCCGTTCTACGAGTACTGGATCAAGCAGGCGAAATGGGACTCGCGTGCGCGGAGGGCCATATACGGCGTGGCGTGATGTCCAGGGCGGTCTGGCGCAGCGCATCTGCGGCAAGCGCTGAAGTCGTGCCCCGATGCAAATAGCAACAGCTAGCGATATTCTTCGGGAACGTCGAAACCGTACTCACGGCATAGGAGCATGACATCGTGGGCGTCGTGCTCGTCATGCTGATAGCCCAAGTGAAACAACAGCTGGCTTTCGGGGTCGATGCACGACACCTCCACCTCGCCGATGCGCCCCCTCCCCGAAAAGACCTCCCCGGGAAAACGATCTCCCTGATACAGAATATCGCCATTCTCGGCGAAATCGAAGCAATGCAGGTCGACGATGCGCCCCGCCTCGTCTTGCCACACCGTGTGATCTTCGGTGGTGAAAGATGCAGCCACCTCGGAAAACCCCTCATCAGCAATTAGATCCACGAACCTTTGGTAATCCCCGCGCTGAACGAACAGGTCGATGTCGTTATGAGCCCTGGTCTCACGCCCGACAAGCGCATCGATGCCCCAGCCGCCATCAAGGTATACGCCAATGCCCGCACCTGCGGAAAGGCCGATTATCCAACACGCATCATCCTTGGTGACCATAGGAGCTCCTTCGCTTTCGCCTGCTATCTAAGCAAGAAAGATTATAGGAAAAGTCCCAGTATCCAAAGCGGTCTAACACAACGCACATAAGGGACCGTTCATCCGTTTGGTTCGGTGATGATTGTTAAGGCGCGCCTCGATTTAAAGCTGTGGCTGATACTATGGATGCTCGCAAGCGATATGAATGAGGATGCTCATGGCATATGACGATAGGGAGACATGGCTGACGGTCGAGGACCGCGGCTCCAAGTTGGGTCTCCCCCAAAACCAAGATGCAGAGGCCAACGTACTGGCCGCCATGCTGCTATCGCCCGAGGTGGTCGAAGAAGCCCAGGTCGAGCTGCAGCCCGATGATTTCTACCGGCCCATTCATAAGACCATCTATACCGCGATGGTCGATATGTACAACAGTCGCATTCCCATCGACTCCATCTCGCTGATCGATTACCTGCGAAGCATCAACAAGCTCGATGCCGTGGGCGGCGAGGCGTACATTTTGGAGCTGATGGGTCAGACCCTGTCGCTCGTCAACTGGCAGCACCATGCCGCCATCGTTCGTCGCGATTCGATGCTGCGTGAGCTGATTGGTGCCACCAACGAGATTAACGCGCTGGCCTACAACGCCCCCACCGATACCAAAGAGGTCGTGGAGCTGGCCGAGAGCAAGCTGCTCAAGGTTACGGCGCGCGAGGTTAAGTCGAGCTACAAGACACTGACCGAGTTTATGGTCGAGGCCTATAACGAGGCCGAGGAAGTGTGCCAGGCCGGTGGCCAGGCAGTGGGCGTTCCCACGGGCTTCCCGTCACTCGACCGCATGCTTATGGGCTTCCGTGAGGGCCAGCTCATCATTATCGGCGCCCGCCCCGCCGTGGGTAAGACCTCGTTCGCTCTAAACCTGGCGCTCAATGCCGCCGCTGCGGGCTACACCGTCGGCTTTTTCTCGCTGGAGATGTCGGGCAAGGAAATTGCCCAGCGTCTGATTTGCGCCTATGCCATGATTTCGATCAGTGATTTTCGCATGGGTCGCATTAGCCCCGAGCAGTGGGCCAATATCAACGAGGCCACGCAGACCTTGTCCAAGCTTGATATTCTGATTGACGATACGCCCGGCACCACGGTGACCGAGATTCGCGCCAAGAGCCGCCGCATGCTCCACAACAAGGAGAAGGCCATCATTATCTTGGACTACCTGCAGCTGGTGAGTCCTCCGCCGGGACGCCGTTCCGAGAGCCGCACCGTCGAGGTCTCCGAGATGTCTCGTGGCTTAAAGATTATGGCCAAGGAACTCAAGATCCCGCTCATCGCGCTGTCGCAGCTCTCGCGTCAGGTCGAATCCCGTACCGGCAAGCGCCCGCAGCTTTCCGACCTTCGTGAATCGGGCTCCATCGAGCAGGACGCCGATATCGTTATGTTCTTGGACCGCTCCGCCGACGAGGCCGAAGCCTCGCGCGACGATCGACCCGACGAGGGCGTTACGCGTATCGTCGTGGCCAAGAACCGTTCGGGCCCGATCGGCGACGTCGACCTGATGTTCCTGCCGGCATCCACCAAGTTCTATGAGCTTGATGGGGCACATGCCGAGGAGTAGGACAGGCGCCCGTTGCACGGGTATACTGGGAATGTTTTGTGCTTCTGCGTGCCGGCGTGGCGCGTAGACAGTCCATGAATGTAAGGAGTAAACATGCCGTCAACCGTTTTGGTCGGTGCCCAGTGGGGCGATGAGGGCAAGGGTAAGATCTGCGACCTGGTCGCCGGCGACTTCGATGCCGTCGTGCGCTACTCGGGCGGCAACAACGCCGGCCACACCATCGTCGTCAACGGCAAGAAGTACGGCCTGCACCAGGTGCCCTCCGGCATCATGTATTCCGACCACGTGTCGGTGATCGGTAACGGCTGCGTCGTCAACCCCAAGGTTGTCCTTGAGGAGATCGACATGTTCGAGGCCGACGGCATCACCACCAAGAATCTCAAGATCAGCGGCAACGCGCATGTCATCATGCCGTATCACATCGATCTGGATGGCGCCTTTGAGCAGAAGCTCGGCAAGAAGAACATCGGTACCACCAAGCGCGGTATCGGTCCGTGCTATCAGGACAAGATGGCCCGCATTGGTCTGCGCATGCAGGACATGCTGGACGAGGCGCTGTTCCGCGACAAGCTGGAGACCGCTCTCGCCCGCGTGAACCCTGAGCTCGAGCTCATCTACAACCTGCCCACCTACACCGTGGACCAGATTTGCGACGAGTACCTGCCCATGGCCGAGCGTCTGCGCCCCTACATCACCGAGACGAGCCTGCTGCTCAACAACATGATCGATGAGGGCAAGGACCTGCTGTTTGAGGGCGCCCAGGCGACGCTGCTCGACATCGATCACGGCACCTATCCGTACGTGACGTCTTCCAACTGCACCGCCGGCGGCGCCATCACCGGCTCCGGCGTGGGCATGAAGAACGTCGACCGCGTGCTGGGCGTCATGAAGGCCTATATCACCCGCGTCGGTTCGGGCCCCATGCCCACCGAGCTTTCCTATGAGTCCGAGGCCGGTCACACGCTGACCGAGGAGGGCTATGAGTACGGCGTGACCACCGGTCGCCGTCGTCGCTGCGGCTGGTTCGACGGCCCCATCGCCAACTACGCCTCGCGCGTCAACGGCCTCACCGATATCGCCCTGACCAAGCTCGACGTGCTTTCGGCCTTCGACACCATCAAGGTGTGCGTGGCCTACGACGTCGATGGCGAGCGCTACACCAGCGTGCCCGAGCATCAGGTGCGCTTTGAGCATGCCAAGCCCATCTACGAGGAACTCCCCGGCTGGAAGTGCGACATCACCGGTTGTCGCAGCTTTGATGAGCTGCCGCAAGAGGCTCAGGACTACGTGGCGTTTATCGAGGATCTGGCACACACCCGCGTGACGTTCATTGGCGTTGGCGCTGGTCGCGAGCAGATCATCAACCGATTCTGGAAGTAATCGGGACTATTTGGTTATTGCGATATACCCCTTTGCAGCCCGGACGGGCGGCCGAGGGGTATATTTGCTTGCAAAGGGCTCGCGCGGAGCGGGCCATTCATCCATAGAGGAGGCACCCTTGAAGGCGGACACTCAAACCATCGACATCCTGTTGTTGGGCAGCGGCGGCCGTGAGCATGCTTTGGCAGCTAAGCTCGCAGCATCACCGCGCGCCGGCAAGCTCTACATCGCGCCGGGCAACGGCGGCACCGCGAGCTGTGGCGAGAACGTTGTTCTCGACGATTGCGATCCTGCGGCCGTGGCGGCGTTTGCGCAGAGCCACGGATGCGGACTCGTGGTAATTGGCCCCGAGGCTCCGCTCGTGGCGGGCGTGGCCGACGCCGTGCGCGCGGCGGGTATTCCCTGCTTTGGCCCGGGTGCCGAGGGTGCCCAGATGGAGGGCTCCAAGCTATTCTCCAAGCAGCTCATGGAGCGTGCGGGCATTCCGACGGCAGCCTATGGTTCGTTTACCGACGAGGCTTCGGCTCTCGCCTACGTGCGCGAGCAGGGCGCTCCGCTGGTCGTGAAGGCCGACGGCCTTGCCGCGGGCAAGGGCGTTATCGTGGCGACCGAACTTGAGCAGGCCGAGGAGGCCGTGCGCGAGTGCTTTGGCGGCACCTTTGGCGATGCCGGCAACACCGTGGTTATCGAGGAGATGCTCGTTGGTCCCGAGTGCTCGCTGCTCGCCTTTACCGACGGCAAGACCGTGCGCCCCATGGCCACCTCGCAGGACCACAAGCGCGCCCTCGAGGGCGACAAGGGCCCCAACACCGGCGGCATGGGCGTCTACAGCCCGGTGCCCATCGTGACCGACGAGGAGCACGCCACCATGGTGGCGGTCATGGAGCAGACCGTTGCCGAGCTTGCTGCCGAGGGCATCGACTACCGCGGCTGCCTGTATGGCGGCTTTATGCTCACGCCTGCCGGCCCCAAGGTGCTGGAGTTCAATGCCCGCTTTGGCGACCCCGAGACGCAGGTCGTGCTGCCGCGCCTTAAGAACGACCTGGTTGAGGTCATGCTCGCCTGCGCCAACTGCGAGCTCGATCAGATTGAGCTCGACTGGCGTGACGAGTGGGCTGTGGCCGTTGTCCTGACGAGCGCGGGCTATCCCGGCAGCTACGAGAAGGGCAAGGTCATCACTGGTATTGAGGATGCCGAGGCCATGGAGAACGTGACCGTGTACCACGCGGGCACTGCCGTGGTGGACGGCCAGCTCGTGACCAATGGTGGCCGCGTGCTTGCCGTGACCGCTCTGGGTGACACGTTCGAGAACGCTCGCAACCTTGCCTACGAGGCCTGCGAGAAGATTGCTTTTGAAGGCAAGACCCTGCGCCACGACATCGGCCTGCGCGCGCTGCGCGGCCGCGACGCCTGGGATGCCTAAAATCCGAGAGGAATGAGACGGATGGACGAGAAGAACGAAGAGCTCGTGGATGCGCAGATCGTCGAGGAGGACAGCCGCATGTATGGGCACGCCGAGGGCGAGCCTGGTGGCGAGGTCGCTGACGAGCCGGCGCTGGTGTTGGGCGACGACGACCCGCACGATGTCGAGCTGCACGAGAAGATTCTTTCGGAGGAGTGCGCCTGGAAGGGCAAGATCCTCGACGTCCACCGTCTTGAGGTTGAGCTGCCCAACGGTCGCCGCAGCGCCCGCGATATCGTTCGCCATCCGGGTGCGGCGGCCGTTGTGGCGCTGACCGAGAGCGGCAAGATCGTACTGGTGCGTCAGTACCGCACCGCTATCGACCGCGTGACGGTCGAGATTCCCGCCGGCAAGCTCGATCCAGGCGAGGACCCGCTCGATTGCGCCAAACGCGAGCTGCATGAGGAGACGGGCTTTAGGGCTGGTCGCATTCGCTTTTTGACGTCGATTGTCACGTCCTGCGGTTTTTGCGATGAGATCATCCACATCTACTTGGCTACCAAGCTCGAGTTTGATGCGCCCAACCCCGATGATGACGAGTTTGTCAACGTGGACCTGGTGCCGCTGCACGAGCTGATCGACGCCGTGCTCGACGGCAAGATCGAAGACGCCAAGACCGTCGTGGGCGCCTTGGCCTGCGATAGCATCGCGCATCGCCTTGGGGGTGCGGAGCTTTAACGAGCGGGGATGATCCCGCAGGTTTGTGTAAGTCAGCGAAAGTGCTCCATTTGAGACAAGGTGGCCTAAAAGAGGAGGGAAGCGTATGGATATACGCGACCGACGATTGAAGGCCAGATTGTCCAAATGGAGCACTTGCAGCGTCGAGACGAAACGCGGTTTGGTAAAACCGCGTAAGGTGATTATGTTTAAGAGGTTTCTTTCGTATTACAAGCCCCAGATGGGGCTTTTTGTTGCCGATACTGTTTGTGCCCTGGTGCTTGCCGCCATCGATCTGGCGTTTCCTATCATTCTGCGCAATCTGACCGGCGGGCTCTTTACCCAGGGTCAGGCTGCTATTATGCAGGCGCTCGGTATGATCGCGGTTGGCCTGGTACTGATGTATGCCATCCGTTGCGCCTGTCGCTACTTTGTGAGTTACTGGGGCCACGTGATGGGCGCGCGCATGGAGTCCAAGATGCGCGAGGACCTGTTCGATCAGTACGAGCGCTTTAGCTTTGCGTACTTCGATCGTAACAGCTCGGGTGACATGATGAGCCGCGTGGTCAACGACCTGTTCGATATCTGCGAGGCGGCACACCACGTGCCCGAGTGGATTATCATCTGCGGCATCGAGATCGTCGGCTCGTTTGTGATCCTCTTTGCTATTGCCCCGGTGCTGGCTCTCGCCATGGCCGTAGTGACGGCGGCTTTTGCGGTCATCATGTTTTGGCAGAACATGCGCATGCGCGAGGTCTTTAGCGACAACCGCAAAAAGATCAGCGGTATTAATGCTCAGCTGCAGGATTCGCTGGCAGGCATGCGCGTGGTCAAGAGTTTTGCGAACGAGGAAGCTGAGCGCTCCAAGTTCCGCGCCTCTAACGACCGCTATCTTTCGTCCAAGGAGAATATGTATCACGCCATGGGCGTCTACACTGCGACGTATGGCCTGCTCTCGGGCGTGTTGTACGTGATCGTGGTGCTGCTGGGCGGTTGGCTGGTCGCCCAGGGACAGCTGCAGGCGGTCGATATGGCGACCTTTGCGCTCTATATTTCGCTGTTCTGCACGCCGCTCGAGACACTCGTCAATTCGGCCGAAATGTATCAGAAGGCCATCGCTGGCTTTAAGCGTATGGACGAGGTGCTCTCGACCGCGCCGGATATCCAGGACAAGCCGGGCGCCACGGATCTGCAGGTGACCGCCGGCGCCGTGGATTATCACGACGTGTGCTTTAACTACGAGGACGTTGAGCTGGGCGAGGGCGATGCCGAAGAGCGTCCCGTTATCGACCATATGAATCTGTCCATCAAGCCCGGGCAGACCATCGCTTTGGTTGGCCCTTCGGGCGGTGGCAAGTCCACGACCTGTTCGCTGCTGCCGCGCTTTTATGACGTGGCTGCCGGATCCATTAGCATCGACGGCCAGGACGTGCGCGATGTGACGCAACAGAGTTTGCGCCGTGCTATTGGCCTGGTGCAGCAGGATGTCTACCTGTTTGACGGTACGATTGGCGAGAACATCGCCTACGGCAAGCCGGGCGCCACGGCAGAAGAGGTCGCCGAGGCCGCCCGCCGCGCCAATATCGATGCCTTCATCGAGTCGCTTCCACAGGGCTATGACACGGTCGTGGGCGAGCGCGGCAGCCGTCTTTCGGGCGGACAGAAACAGCGCGTCGCCATCGCGCGCGTGTTTCTCAAGAACCCCAAGATCCTGATTTTGGACGAGGCGACGAGTGCTTTGGATAACGAGAGCGAGGAGGCGGTGCAGGAGTCACTCGAAGAGCTGGCACGCGGCCGCACCACGATTATCATCGCCCATCGTCTTTCGACCATTAAGCATGCCGATGAGATTGCGACCGTTGAGCATGGTCGCGTTGTGGAGCGTGGCACGCACGAGGAGCTTCTCGCCCGTGGCGGCACCTATGCCCGTTACTATCGAATGCAGTTCGAAGGTGCGCGTGCGCACGAGCTCGACTGATTGATATGACAGGAAGTTTATGGCTGACAAGAACCCTTTGACTCCGGAAGAAGTGACGGAGTTATTCTCCGAAATCGATGCATCCGGCGTCTTGGATCCCACGCTTGCCAAAAAGCGAACCGAGCGCATGCGTGAGAAGGAGGCTGCGGCCAAGCGCGGTGACAAAGCGGCGCTAGCGCAGCTGCGCAGCGAGGACCGCGCGAGCCAGGCAAAACATATCGACCCGCTGTCCGAGGACGACCCTTCGGGCTCGCAGGTGAGTCATACCATTACGAAGACTGCTATGGCTGTGGTCATCGGCATCTTGGTGCTGATTGTTGGCATGCAGATTGGCTACGGCGTGATGCGACGCCTGAACACCGCCAATCTGTCCGAGAGCGTTTCGGTGGATACCGTCTCGACCGCGCTCAAGGGTGGACTCGAGTGGGGCAACGGCTTTACGCAGTTCCCGCTCGACTTTACCGTCGATGAGGCCGATGAGCGTACGGGCACGGTCGAGGTGACGGTGTTGGACACGTCGTCTGCCAACGAGCTCGAGCTGCTGTCCAACGGGCAGATCCAGGCCGCGGCGCTTGCGACCAACGCGCTGCTCAACGATAAGATCGACCGCGTGGTGTACAACGTGCACGCCTATATCGATGAGGACAGCAATATCCAGCATGATTCCTTCTTTGGCATGTTCCCCGCGCGGGGTCATCAGAGCGCCATTTTGACGTTTGTGTGGACCAAGAGCTCATCGAGCGCCACGAACATCGACTGGAAGATGCATATCGTGAGCATGGACGATACGATTGCCGAGCGCATTCAAAAGCAGGTGAACTCGGTGTCGTCGCTGATTGAGGACCCGGCGGTGAGCCAGACCAAGATTGACGAGGAAAAGGCCGAACGTGACCTGGAGCATCGTCTGCATGGCCGCGAGATTTTCCGCGGCGGCAAGCCCGATCGCGCGCCGTCCGATCTGCTGGAGCAGGACAAATAAGAAGTCATCATCCCGCGTGAGCTACAAGCCCACGCGGGATGATTTTTTAATCCCCGTTCCAGAAAAATCATTTATGCATGGGAAGTCATAATTATCATTTTGTAAACAATTCTATGTAATTAATGCCATGGAGCATACTTGCGGTTACAATACCGCGAGGCCTAACTACCACCCTTTAAGCCGGTCCTGTGAGACCGGGAAGGAGAATTATGGCGAACAACCATACCGCGGGCGCTGCCGCCCGCACCATCGCGCCCAGCGAGCTTTGCCAGCGTATGCTGGCAAAAACCAGTAAGGGCATCTGCGGTCCCTGCATCCTGTACCTTGAGGATGGGACCATTTTTTATGGACGTTCATGCGGCGCCGAGGGCACCGCGACCGGCGAAGTCTGCTTCAACACCTCGCTCGAGGGCTATTTTGAGGTCATGACCGATCCGAGCTATGCCGGTCAAATCGTAACCATGACCTATCCGCAGATTGGTAACT
The DNA here is from genome assembly GCF_003436275.1 of Collinsella sp. TM09-10AT. Lineage (GTDB taxonomy): Bacteria > Actinomycetota > Coriobacteriia > Coriobacteriales > Coriobacteriaceae > Collinsella. The sequence goes on along the minus strand of NZ_QSOP01000006.1, from coordinate 36,999 downwards.
ACGGCATCGATGAGACCGACGTCCAGTCGGCCTTCCCCGGTGACGCCGCTCACCCTGCGAGTGCTCCGGCCATGCGTGGCATGATCGTGCGCGACATGTGCGCCACGCCTTCTAACTGGCGTTCTGCCGAAAGCGTGCCGGAGTACCTGCGCGCCCACGGTATCGTCGCTATCGAGGGCGTCGACACCCGCGCCTTGGTGCGCCACCTGCGCGATAACGGCTCCAAGATGGGCATTATCTCGACCGAGGTCTTTGACGTCGACGAACTTGCCGAGCGTCTGGCCGCAGCCCCCACGTTGGTGGGTGAGAACTTGGTCAAGACCGTGAGCTGCCCTGAGCCTCATGCCTTTGCTGCGGGCGACCTGCCTGCTACGCATGATTTTGCGCTCACCGCCGCCGCCCCTGCCCGCCACAAAGTGGTTGCCTACGACTGCGGCGTGAAGCGCGGCATTCTGGAGGGTCTGGTCCGCGCCGGCTGCGAACTGACCGTCGTGCCGTGGGATACGCCCGCCCAGCAGGTGCTCGACATGAATCCCGATGGCGTCTTTTTGTCCAACGGCCCCGGCGACCCCGATGCCGTGGTGGAGACCTACGAGCAGGTGCAGCAGCTGATCGGCAAGGTGCCGGTCTTTGGTATTTGCCTGGGTCATCAGATGATCAGCCTGGCCTGCGGCGCCCAAATGGAAAAGCTTAAATTCGGTCACCGTGGCGGTAACCAGCCGGTTATGAATCTGGTGAGCCGTCGCGTGGAGATCACCGCGCAAAACCATGGCTTTGGCCTGCTGTTCCCCAGCTTGGGCAAGCTTGTCCCCGAGCTTTCCGGTGGCGAGACCGACCACGCGGCCGATGGCGACCTGCGCGTCTGGGTGCGCCGCGGTATCGCGCCGGTCGTGATGAACGAGCGCTTCGGCCGCATTCGCCTGACGCATGTGAACCTCAACGACGGCACCGCCGAGGGCATCCAGCTGCTCGACGCGCCGTGCTTCTCGGTGCAGTACCACCCCGAGGCCTCGCCCGGCCCCACCGATGCCCACTATCTCTTTACCGCCTTTACGCGACTCATGGACGGCGAGGAGAACTACCTGGACATCGACACCGCGAAGGACCGCCTCGCCGGCTGGAATTTTGCCGAGTCCGAGAACGCTGCGACCGAGGAGAACTAACATGCCTAAACGTACTGACATCAAGCGTATCCTCGTCATTGGTTCGGGCCCCATCGTTATCGGTCAGGCCTGTGAGTTTGACTACTCCGGCGCCCAGGCCTGCAAGGTGCTCAAGGAGGATGGCTTTGAGGTCATCCTGGTCAACTCCAACCCGGCGACCATCATGACCGACCCGGGTCTTGCCGACCGCACCTATGTTGAGCCTATCACCGCCGAGTTCATTGAGCGCGTGATTAAGAAGGAGCGTCCGGACGCGCTGCTGCCCACGCTGGGCGGCCAGACCGGTCTGAACGCCGCCGTCGAGCTGGCAAAGGACGGCACGCTCGACAAGTACGGCGTCGAGATGATCGGTTGCGACCTGGCCGCCATCGAGCGCGGCGAGGACCGCAAGCTCTTTAACGAGGCCATGGCCGAGATCGGCCTGGAGGTCGCGCGCTCGGGCTACGCCTATAGCGTGGCTGACGCCGAGGCCATCGCCGAGCGCGTGGGCTATCCCTGCGTGCTGCGTCCGAGCTTTACCCTCGGCGGTGCCGGCGGCGGCATCGCGCATACCCATGAGGAGCTCGTCTCTATCGTGAGCCAGGGCCTTGAGCTTTCGCCCGCCCACGAGGTGCTGGTTGAGGAGTCCATCGAGGGCTGGAAAGAGTACGAGATGGAGGTCATGCGCGACCACGCCGGCAACGGCATCATCGTGTGCTCCATCGAGAATCTCGACCCCATGGGCGTGCATACCGGTGACTCCATCACCGTGGCACCGGCGCAGACCCTCTCCGACCTTGAGTATCAGCGCATGCGTGTCGCCTCGCTCGCCATCTTGGAAAAGATCGGCGTCGAGACCGGCGGATCCAACGTGCAGTTTGCCGTGAACCCCCAGACCGGCCGCCTCATCGTCATCGAGATGAACCCGCGCGTGAGCCGTTCGTCCGCACTGGCCTCCAAGGCTACGGGTTTCCCCATCGCCAAGGCCGCCGCTCGCCTGGCCGTGGGCTATACGCTCGACGAGATTGTCAACGACATTACCAAGGCAACGCCTGCTTGCTTTGAGCCCACGATTGACTACTGCGTGGTCAAGGTGCCGCGCTTTGCCTTCGAGAAGTTCAAGGGTACCGATCCCACGCTCACCACGCGCATGAAGGCCGTGGGCGAGATTATGGCGATCGGCCGCACCTTCGAGGAAGCCCTTGGCAAGGCCATGCGCTCGCTGGAGGATGGGCACCAGGGTATTTGTGCCGGTGGCAAGGAGGGTGCCGATAAGCTGAGCGACGATGAGCTCGCCCAGGCCGTGGGCACCCCGACTGAGCACCGCATCTTCTTTGTGGTCGAGGCCCTGCGCCGTGGTTGGGATGTTGCGCGCATCCATGCTATCTGCGGTATCGATCCGTGGTACCTCAACCGCATCAACGATATGGTGCAGGTCCAGGAGAGCATTCGCGGCCTGCGCGTGGAGGACATTGACGCCGACGCGATGCGCCTGCTCAAGCAGTATGGCACGAGCGATGCCGAGATTGCCGCGCTGACCGGCTCCGATGAGCGCTTTGTGCGCGCTTACCGTAAGGGCCTGGGCGTGGTTCCCAGCATGAAGACGGTCGACACCTGCGCGGCCGAGTTCTCGAGTGCCACGGAGTACCACTACAAGACCTACGAGAACATCTACCGCACGAGCCCGGTCGCCAAGAAGTGCGTGGCCCCCGACGAGACCACGCCGGCAGATAAGCCCAAGGCGATGATTCTGGGTGCCGGCCCCAACCGCATTGGCCAGGGTATCGAGTTTGACTACTGCTGCGTGCATGCGAGCTATGCGCTGGCGGCCCGCGGCTTTGAGACCATCATGGTCAACTGCAACCCCGAGACCGTCTCGACCGACTACGACACGTCCGACCGCCTGTATTTTGAGCCGCTCACCTACGAGGACGTCATGGACGTCATTGACGTTGAGCGTCCCGACGGCGTCGTGGTGACGCTCGGTGGCCAGACCCCGCTTAAGCTGGCGCGCATGCTCGAGGAGAGCGGCGTCAACATCATGGGCACCAAGCCCGATGCCATCGACTTTGCCGAGGACCGCGAGCGCTTTGCCGCCCTGCTCGACAAGCTGGGCATTATGTATCCGCCGGCGGGCCAGGCAACCTCGTTTGAGGAGGCCGAGGCCGTGGCCGCGCACATCGGCTACCCGCTGCTGGTGCGTCCGAGCTACGTGCTGGGCGGCCGCGGCATGATGATCGCCTACGATGCCGAGCATCTGCGCGATTACATGGCCGAGGCCGCGCGCATTAGCCCCGACTACCCGGTGTATCTGGACCGCTTCCTGGAGGGTGCGATCGAGTCCGATGTCGACGCCCTGTGCGACGGCGAGGAGGTCTACATCGGCGGTATCCTGGAGCATATCGAGGAAGCCGGTATCCACTCCGGCGACTCCGCGACTTGCATTCCGCCGTTTAGCTTTAGCGAGAGCCTGCAGGCGAAGCTCCGCGAGACCACGCGCCGCATCGGGATGGCGTTGGGCGTGCGCGGCCTGGTCAACGTGCAGTACGCCATTAAAGGCGAGACCGTTTACGTGATCGAGGCCAACCCGCGCGCAAGCCGTACCGTGCCGTTTATCTCCAAGGCCACCGGTGTGCCGCTCGCCAAGTGTGCCGCACGTATCATGGCGGGCGATTCCATCGCGAGCTTGGGCCTGCCGAGCGACGAACGTCAGCTCGATTGGTTCTGCATGAAGGAAGCCGTTATGCCCTGGGGCCGTTTCCCGGGAGCCGACGTTATCCTGGGGCCCGAGATGAAGTCGACGGGCGAGGTCATGGGTATCGCCAAGAGCTATCCCGAGGCATACGCCAAGACGCAGCTGGCGATCGACTACAAGCTGCCCGACCCCAGTGCCGGCAAGGTATTCATCAGCGTGTGCGACCGCGACAAGCGTCACATCCTTTCGGTCGCGCGTATCCTGCGCTACCTGGGCTTTGATATCTGCTCCACCGAGGGCACGGCGCGCGTGCTTCGCGGCGGCAACGTGACGTGCGAAGTCGTGGAGAAGATCAGCGGCCCGCACGACGGCGAGTGCCCCAACATCGGTGACCTCATCGCCGATGGCAAGATCGCGGTAATCATCAACACGCCGTACGGTCCGGGCTCGCGTGGCGATGGCTACCTGCTGCGTACCGAGGCCGTGCGCCGCGGCGTGACCTGCGTGACGGCGATGTCTGCGGCCAACACGTACGTGAGCGCCATCGAGGCCGTGCGTGAGGACCAGCAGGGTCACGGCAGCGCCAACGACATGGGCATGGACGTCATCGCCCTGCAGGACCTGCCGCAGTACACGGTGTAGTGTGACCTGGTCGGCCGGGGCGGGAGGGGCCGAGATTTCCCCCTTTCGCTCCGGCTGCAAGCAGAGTCGCTCAGGAGGAAACTCGGCCCCTCCCGCCCCGGCCTGCGGTGACTTGGCCGCACCGTGTGCTGCGGAAGGGGCTTTGCGTGATGACTAGGGCTGAATAAAAAGTGAGTGTGGGCAGAGCCCACGTTTTGTATGGGGTCCTCCGGTGAATTGCATTCACCGGAGGACCTTTTTGTGGCTGGCTGAGAGTGCCGCTGGACAGTTAGTTCAGATTTGTATTTTTGTGAGGGTGGAAAAGGCCGATTTGAGCTCAAATGAGTCGTTCTTGGCGGTCTGATGCGACAAGGATGCGCAGTCAGGAATGAGAAAAGGGCGTTATTGGGTCTAAAACGGCTTCAAAACGATACGTTTGCACGTAAGGACCCGGCCAAAAAATACAAATCTGAACTAACTGTCCACCATCCTCCGTCAACCTCTCATTCCAAACCAAATCAGTCAACGTACGTCATGGCAATATCCGGTAGGTCGCAGGGTGGCGGCTGAGCCTTTCCCTCGGGAAACTTCGCGAAGCCCAGTTCCCGAGGGAAAGGTATGGTCTGTGTAATACCAGATAAACAGTACATTTTTGCTAGATTGGTATTTGACTGAAGAACCAATTGGTATGGCTTATTAAGCCCACCTTGTCGTTGACGCTCATTTTACTGCCGCTGGGAGAATTCCGAACTTGGTTGCGCAAGTGCTCCCATATATTGATATGACCTAGTAGGTGGCTATCTGGTTACTACCAGTTGGCCCCTTGGTAACGGGTGGCCCCATTGTGCGGAATGTACCGAACATCCCCGTTTGATACGTTTTCCCATGCTGCCGGGGGGGGGGCGTCCTCGGCATGTCGGAAGAAAGGAGCCCAGGTGCGCAGGAATTCCATTTTTACGAAACGGTGGGTGAAGGGAAGCGCGGTCCTCGTTGCCACTGCAGCGACGCTCGTGTTTGCCAATCCCCAGCAGGCGATTGCCACGCCACTCAAGGGCGTCGACTCAGCGACCGTGTCCCAGTCTGCCTCGAATGTCGTCGACATCGATTTCGCTGACGGCATCAAGGGCCGTATTACGTTCCTCGAGGACGGTATTTTCCGTTATAACGTCGACCCCAAGGGTGAGTTTTCCGATTACGCCACACCGCGCAGTAAGTCCCACACGGCTAAAATCCAGGCTCAGCCCGATACCTCGGACACCTACAGCAAGCCGAGCGCGACGGTTGCCGACAAGGGCGACACTATCGAGATCACCGGCGGAAAGGCGACCGTGATCCTGGACAAGGCGACTGGCAAGATGAGTATCAAGTCAGGCGACCGTGTCGTGGTTTCCGAGTCCGCGTCCCTCGACCTTGATAAGAAGGGTACCGTCCAGACGCTCGCCAAGGAGAAGTCCGAGAACTTCTTTGGCGGCGGCACCCAGAACGGACGCTTCCTGCACACCAACCAGACCATCGCCATCTCCAACACGAACAACTGGACTGATGGCGGCGTTGCCTCGCCCAACCCGTTTTATTGGACGAGTGACGGCTACGGCGTACTCCGAAACACGTTTGCAGAGGGTTCCTACGACTTCGGTTCCACGGACTCATCGACGGTCACGACTTTGCACAGCGAGAATGAGTTTGATGCCTACTACTTCGTGGCGACCAACGAGGGCGCTTCGAACGTGGCAACCGAGATGCTGCAGGACTACTACAAGGTGACCGGTAACCCGGTACTGCTGCCCGAGTACGGGTTCTACCTTGGTCATCTTAATGCCTATAACCGTGATGGCTGGTCAACGACCTCGGGTCAAAAGAAGTGGGAGACCAAGGGCAGCAAGTCCTCGAGCGAGAAGGGCGACGTTAAGTACGAGTCTGGCATGTCGACGGGCTACAAGCTCGACGGCACACTTGCGGCCGAGACGCTCAACGGTGAGGGCCCTTCGGTTGATACCGAGAACATGAAAGCGACCGATTTCGACCGCCAGTTCTCTGCTCGGCAGGTTATCGATGACTACGAGGACAACGACATGCCGCTCGGTTGGTTCCTGCCGAACGACGGCTACGGCGCCGGCTATGGCCAGAACGGTTACTACAAGACCGGCGGCGTCAACTCCGACGGAACGAGCTCGGCCGACCGTCTTAACGCTGTGCGTGCCAATGTCGACAACCTTAAGAAGTTCACCGAGTATGCCAACTCCAAGGGTGTGAGCACGGGCTTGTGGACCCAGTCCAACCTTGAGCCCGACAGCAACTCCGAGACCCCGTGGCACCTGCTTCGCGACTTCGACGCCGAGGTCAAGACGGGAGGCATCTCTACCCTTAAGACCGACGTCGCCTGGGTTGGATCTGGCTACTCCTTTGGTCTTAATGGCATCAAGACAGCTTATGACACGGTGACGACCGGCGCCAACAAGCGCCCCAACATCATCACACTCGATGGTTGGGCCGGCACGCAGCGCTTTGGCGGCATTTGGACCGGCGACCAGTATGGCGGTAACTGGGAATACATTCGCTTCCATATCCCCACGTATATCGGTCAGAGTCTTTCGGGCAACCCCAACATCGGCTCCGACATGGACGGCATCTTTGGCGGCGACCCCATCATCTCTGCGCGTGACTACCAGTGGAAGACGTTCACCCCCTCTATGCTTGACATGGACGGTTGGGGCACCTACCGCAAATCGCCCATGACGCACGGCGATCCCTACACAGGCATCTCGCGCTTCTACCTCAAGCTCAAGGCGCAGCTTATGCCCTATATCTACACGAGCGCGGCCTCGGCGGCCAACATCGACACGGGTAACGGCGATGCCGGCCTGCCCATGATCCGCGCCATGCTGCTTTCCGACAACTCCGAGTACGCCGCAAGCACTTCGACGCAGTACCAGTATATGTTCGGTGAGAACTTCCTAGTGGCACCGGTGTATCAGGATACCCAGGCAGATGAGAACGGCAACGACATTCGCAATGGGATCTACCTCCCCAACTACGGCACCGACGAGAATCCCACCATCTGGATCGACTACTTCTCGGGTAAGCAGTATCGCGGCGGCCAGGTTCTCAACAATTACGAGGCTCCGCTTTGGAAGCTGCCGCTGTTTGTGAAGGCCAACGCTATCGTGCCGATGTACGCCGAGAACAACAACCCCGAGGCCGTGAGCGACACCAACACCAAGGGTACCGACCGCAGCCAGCGTATCGTCGAGTTCTTCGCCACCGAGGGCGACGGCACCTTTACGCAGTACGAGGACGACGGCTCCTCCATCGAAAACAACACGACTGAGGACGATTCCTACGGTACGATCGACAACATCTCCTACGGTGAGCATGTGAGCACCGTTTACAGCTCCAAGGCCGCAGGCGGCACCGCGACCTTTACCGCCGAGGCCTCGCAGGGTAGCTACAACGGCTACGACTCCAACCGCACCACGACCTTCGTGGCCAACGTGTCCGCCAAGCCCATGAGCGTCGTCGCCAAGAACGGCGGATCCGCGCTCAACGTGGTTGAGGTCGACTCGCAGGAGGCCTTTGACGCCGCGACCCCCGCGGCCGGCCAGGCGGTCTACTTCTACAGCGAGGCCCCCAACCTCAACCACTACGGCAGCGATGCGGACGGCACCGAGGCCGAGCGGGGCGAGAGCTTTAACAACACCAAGATCACCACGAACCCCAAGGTCTACGTCAAGTTCGCGAAGACCGATGTTGCTGCAGCGGCGCAGACGCTTGAGCTGGGCGGTTTCGTGAACGCCGACGCAACGCTCACAGCCGATCGCCTCAACGAGAACCTCTCCGCACCCACGAACCTTGCTGCCCCCGAGGACGTCACGACCCCAACGAGCATCAAGCTCACCTGGGGAAAGGTCGATGGTGCTACCTCCTACGACCTTAAGGTCGACGGCACTGTGTTTGCCGTGGGTGATGCGGCCGAGTTCACGCACACCGACCTCGCCTACAATAGCAAGCACACCTACCAGATTCGTTCGCGCAACGCCGAGGGTTACTCCGCCTGGAGCGATGTGCTCGAGGCGAACTCCGCACTCGATCCGTGGCGGAACGTCCCCGACGCCGAGCAAATCACCTGGGAGGGCTCACTTTACGGCAGCCATAAGGCCGAGCTCGCCTTCGACCATGAGTTCCAGTCGGGCGACGGCGGTTTCCACTCCGGTGGCAACGATCTGGGCAAGGCGCTTACCGTTGACTATGGACGCGCTTACAAGCTCGATAAGCTCGAGTACTATCCGCGCGATGACGCCGGCAACGGCACTGTGACCAAGATGCGTGTTGAGACGAGTCTCGATGGCGTCCACTGGACGAGCCAGGAGGTCGATTGGGCACGTTCCGCTGATTGTAAGACGGTAGCGTTTGACGGCACCGTGGCCGCCCGTTACGTGCGCATGACACCGCTCGCCTCGGTCGGCAATTTCTTCTCCGCGTCCGAGATTGCCATCTACAAGACCGACGGCACGGATGGCTTCGCCGTGGGCTCCAACCTCAACAAGGCCACGATCTCCGACGGAGACTACTCCAACATGAAGAACTATCTGGGCCTCGAGAATCGCGATCCCGATACCCCGACGTTCGGTTCGCAGATCCGCGACCACTTCGCCGACCTCAACGATAACGGCGTTTACGACGTCTACGATTACTCGTTCACCATGGCGGGTCTTGACGGCGGCACTAAACAAAAGGGCAAGGTCGCAGGTTCGCTCGCGGTGATTCCGAGCAAGACCGAGGTCGAGGCCGGTGATGAGATCACCGTTGATGTCTATGCGGCCGACGCCAAGAACGTCAACGCCCTGGGCGCTCTCGTCAACTTCAAGAGCGACCAGTTCGAGTTTGTGTCCGAGAGCATCGCGCAGGACGGCTCGACTGCCGGCATGGAGAACCTGTCTCGCGAGAAGGTCCAGTTCGCGGACAGAACGCAGACTATCAATCTCGCCTTCGCCAACCGCGGCGATGGCAAGCTCTACAACGGTACCGGCGCGGTGGCGAGTTTCAAGCTCAAGGCCAAGACCGCCGGCAAGGTCGAACTGCCCTCGACATCTTGGCTCATCGGTCCGGCATGCGACGCACTTGAGTTTGCGAGCGACGGCACGGTGACGATGCCGGATGTTCCTCAGCCAACGGTCGCCGAGTACGGTCAGGATGCCTTCAACATCACGATGACCAACGATGAGCTCACGACCGACGACGGGACCAACGTCGAGAAACTTATCCAGCAGAAGAGCTATAACGCGCTGTTCGATAATAACGAGGGCGACAACGGCTTTGAGTTCCTATGGAACTGGGAGCCCAACTATGACAGCGAGGGTAAGTTTCCGAGTTACGTGAAGCTTCCCACCACGATGACATTCGCATTTAAGACGCCGTCGAAACTCGATAGTGTCGAGGTCGTTAACCGCAACGGTGGCAACGGAACCGTGCAGAAGATCAAGGCTGTCGTGACGTTCGAGGATGGCTCGACCCAAGAGTTCGCGGGCGGGGAGTACGATTCCTTCCGGGCTCGCTACGCCTTTGGCCTCTCTGCCGAGAACAAGGGCAAGAAGGCGACCAAGGTCGAGGTCACGCCGCTTGAGGCATCGGGTGACCAGATGCTCACACTGCGTGAGGTCAACTTCAACTACACGCAGGGTGTCGAGGCCATCGAGGGTGTCGAGCTAGGCAAGAACCAGACCGAGTTCTTTGAAGGCGACGTTACGCTCGTCGACGCCAAGGCCACGCCTGAGAGCGCCGGCTACCCCTATGTGACGGTCGAGAGCTCCGACCCCTCTGTGGTAAGCGTCTCCGCTGTTCAGGCTGGCGATAGCGTGAGCTACTACCTGCGTGCCAACAAGGCCGGCAAGGCAAAGATCACGGTGGCGTCGGTACTCGACCCCTCCAAGACCGCATCCTATGAGGTCGAGGTCAAGGCTGGTGTCGATACCTCTGCGCTCGTGGCAGCGCTTTCCGAGGCCGCGGGCTACAGCGAGTCCGTCTACACTAAGGATTCCTATGCAGCTCTCACCGCTGCGGTCGAGGCGGCTCAGAAGCTTCTCGACGGCGGCCAAGGCAGCTATAGCAAGAAGGATGTCGCAGACGCCACAGCCAAGATCGAGAAGGCAATCGACGGCCTCAAGATGCGCCCTGTCGATGAGAAGATTCTTATCAACACGCCCGAGAACCGCAAGAACGTCAAGGTGGCCGGCTTCTCGAGTGAGGCCGACTACGAGGGCAGCAACGCCGTCAACGCTCTCGACGGCGACGAGCGGACGCTTTGGCACAGCGACTGGGCCCATGGGACCGGTATGCCCCAGTATCTGAGTGTCGACCTGGGCCGCGACTACGATCTCACCGACGTTACATTCCTGCCGCGCCAGGACGGCGGCACTAACGGCGATATCTTCGAGGCCGAGATACTGGTCTCCGACACTGCCGACGGTTATGAGATGGGCACCGCCGCGTCGATGGGTACGTTCGCCTTCGACAACGACGGCCGCGTGCTCACCGACCGTGGCGACTGGAAACAGATGAGCTTTGGCGCCGCGCGCGGTCGCTACGTGACCGTCAAGGTGATTCACGCCGGCGGTGGCAACGTTGATGCCTACTGCAGCATGGCGGAGCTCAAGTTCTACGGTACGGCCGTCCCCGATCCGGTGGCGAAGGATGATCTCGCTACCGCGATCGAAAAGGTTGATGCCGAGGTTGCTGCCGGCGACCTCAAGGCCGGTGACTACACCGAGGCCTCCTGGACGGCGCTCGAGAACGCCCTGGCGAGCGCCCGCGCCATCTTGAGCGACGAGAACGCCACGCAGGACGAGGTCGACCAGGCGCTCAGGGCGCTCGAGAGCGCCCGCGGCGCGCTCGAGAAGACCCCGGTGGCCCCGGTCGAGAATCCGACTAAGAAGCAGCTCAAGGCCCTGGTCAAGCAGGCGAAGGAGACTGACACCAGGGGCAAGACGGCCGAGTCTGTCAAGGCCCTGACGGATGCCATTACCTACGCCGAGGACGTCTTGGGTGATGAGAATGCTTCCGACACCCAGCTCCAGGCGGCCTATGACCAGCTCAAGCTGGCTATTGAGAGCCTCAAGGATGCCGATTCCGGCAATCAGGGCGGCTCGGGCAACCAGGGTTCCGGCAATGGCTCGAACGGCGGCAACCAGGCGGGCAAGCCCGCAGGCGACAAGGCCCAGGGCAGCAAGAAGAACGGTTCGGCGATTCCCAATACCGGAGACCAGACGGCGGCGACCGTCGCGACCGTCGGTGGTCTTGGCGCCATCATCGCCGCGATCGGCGCTTTCTTCCATCGTCGCAGCAAGGCTAAGTAGCCCCAGCAACAGCTAAGCAAGCGTGCCCGCCGTCCCACCCAAGGACGGTGGGCACGCTTTTTGAATGTAGGCGGAAAGCTCCGACCCTTCGGCCTTAATCTCGCAAAGCGTTCCGTCTCCCGCCGAACACATCAGCATCGGCGGCTATACTTGAATTATTTGCAGTTAAGGGTCGCGGATTCGCCGCGTCACCGCTCTCAACAGGAGGTCTTTGTTTATGGCAGATCAGAAGCCGGTTGTCGGGATCATCATGGGCTCCAAGTCCGATCTGGGCGTTATGGAAGGCTGCACCGCCGAGCTCGAGGCGCTTGGTGTGCCCTATGAGCTCGTCATTGCGAGCGCGCACCGCACGCCGGCGAAGGTCCACGAGTGGGCCTCGACTGCTGCTGACCGCGGCATCAAGGTGATTATCGCTGCTGCCGGCAAGGCTGCTCACCTGGGCGGTGTCGTGGCGGCCTTTACGCCGCTGCCGGTCATCGGCGTGCCTATGAAGACGAGTGACCTGGGCGGTATGGATTCGCTGCTGTCGATGGTGCAGATGCCTTCGGGCGTGCCTGTGGCCTGCGTTGCCATCAACGGTGCCAAGAACGCCGCCATCTATGCCACGCAGATTCTGGGTGCTTGCGACCCCGAGTACCGCAAGGTTATCGAGAAGATGAAGCAGGAGATGGCCGACGCCTAAGCGTTCCGCCGTTTCACCGCAGTATAAGGAGAGCCATGTCCGATTATCAGGGAAAACGATTCAAGGCTTCTCAGATTCCCGATCCGTCGAAGCCGGGTGCTGCCCGTGCGGCACAGCAGGGTCGGACATCCTCTCCTCAGCAGCCGCGCGCGCCGCGCCCCGTGACGCCGGCGAAGCATCGCCGTCAGGATACTCCTGCTGCATATCGCCCTTCGTCATACAGTACGGCCAAGAAGTCACCTCGCTCTTCGGCGCATACCGCGCCATCGAGCTATACCGAGACGCCGCGCAAAAAGCGTCGCTCCGTTATTCCCATTCTGCTCATCATCATCGGTATCGGTCTGATTGTCGCCGCCGCCGCTATTTTTATTAATGCCCAGATTGGCTATAAGCAGGCGAGCGATTCGTATCAGAAAATCGAGAAGCAATATGTGAGCGATAAGGACGCCAGCGGCGTGCCGATTATCGACTTTGATGCGCTTGCTCAGACAAATCCCGAGGTTGTGGGTTGGATTTACGTGCCGGAAACCAACATCAACTATCCCGTGGTGCAGACCAACAACAACTCCAAGTACCTCAACACGCTGTTCGATGGCACGTCTAACGCCTCGGGTGCCATCTTCTTGGATAGCGATGACACCGCGCCGGGAATGGTCGACCAGCAGACCACGATCTACGGCCACCATATGAACGATGGGTCGATGTTCAACGTGATTTCGGATACGACTGACCAGGCAACGTTCGATAGCATTGAATATGTGTACTACATCACGCGCGATGCGACGTATAAGTTGCGTCCGCTGGCGACCAAGGTGGTCGAGGACACGTATGCCAAGGCGCGCACGACCAATTTTGAGGGCGACGACGGACTCAAGAACTACCTGTCCGAGATGCTCGACGGCGCTTCTGCCGTGGCGAGTGATGCCACCGATCGTGCCGCTTCGGCAACTAAGGTTGTAACGCTTGTGACCTGTCGTTCGCTGTCGCTGAGCAACACACGTGCCGTCATGGTGCTCACGCCGGTCGAGGAATAAGTTGTTCGAGAGTAGCTAAAAAGGCCCGTCCCAAATTGGCTACTCGACGACGGTAAGGGAGAAATGATGCTCGAGAGTGGCAAATTGATGCCTTCGATTGATGCTTGGCTGCGCGAGGCCAAGGCCGATGCTTCGGCGGCAGGCTGTGGGATGTATCTGACGCATAACGGTGTGGTGCGCGCGACGCCCAAGGCTGAGGTGCGCGGGGTCGAGACCGATGGCGTGGCGCCTGGGCATAAGGTGGGCGGCATGGTGTTTGGCTTCGATGCTCAGAAGGTGCAGGCTGCTATCGAGGCGACGCGTGCGATGCCGGGTATCGGCTATGTGCGTGTGTGGCTGGCGAGCGGCGAGCTTGCCGTAGGTGACGACATCATGCTCGTGCTCATCGGCGGGGACATTCGCCCGCACGTGGTCGATGCGCTGCAGGCGCTCGTTGGCACCATTAAGAACGAATGCGTGAGTGAGGTCGAGCGCGAGGCGTAGAGGCTTGCGTCGATAGAAGGATCGTTTATAAAAATGCCCACCGGTACGTGTGATACCGGCGGGCATTTTGCGTTTTGGGCGCGGTGGGCGCTACACGCGCGTCGCATCCTTGGGGCTCATGGTCATGCTCTGGAAGCGGTTTTCCATGTGTTCGTTGTCGAAGTGCTCTCCGTAGAACTGTGCGACGGGAATGTCCGGCTCCGTGCCGTTGACGCGCTGGTACCAGTAGTCGAGCGACTGCAGCGTCATGACGCCGTCGACCAGCATAATGACGGTAAAGATGACGGTGGCCGAGTAGCGGCTCTTCCAGGGGATCTTGTTGATGAGCTTGAGCAGCCTCGGCAGCAGCAGCTTGATCCAGATGAGGCCGCCCAGGCCCCACAGGCAGGCGAAGCCCGTGCAGGTGCGTCCGCCCGTGAGGACCACGAGCGGATCGGGCAAACCGAACAGCGTTATGTGCGAGTAGCTCCACGAGACCACGCCAAACGCGGTCTGCATAAACCAGCCCACGAACACCTCAAAGCTGGCGCCGAGCAGGGCGCTCACCAGGAAAATGATGATGGGGTTCTTTTTGTAGAAGCGGTTGAGCACCATGGTCATGAGCACGGCGCCAAATCCGTAGATGGGGCTGAAGGGGCCAAACAGCATGCCGGCGCGGTTCTGGTAGACGCCCGGGTCGTCGACCGTCATGTGCCAGATGTCCTCGGCGATCAGGCCGAGCACGCAGCAGACAAAGAATACCCAGAACAGGTTGAAGTAGTTGAGCTTGATGTAGCCTTCGCCGGTTTCATCGCGCCCGAGCATGCCCTCGGCGGCGGCGTCGCGGTCGAGCATCTCCTGCAGGCGGCGCTGCAGTTCGCGCTCCTGGCGCAGCGTGGGGTCGACGGTGGCCGAAAGCGCGATGAGGATGCCGAGCTGGATCGCAGGGCGCAGCAAGAAGGGCCCGATGCCCTGGAGCATCACGTCGACCAAAAGCTCGACGACGGTAAATGCGATGAGGATATAGGACAGGCGGGCGGCGTTGCGGCGCTGGTTTTTGATAAGGTCCAGGCCAAAGATGATCAGGATGACGGCGCTTGCCGCAGAGAGCATGATGCCGGCGACGATAAGGCCGACCGCGACGAGCGTGTTGTCGCCGAGCTTGGCGGCGGCGTTGCCGTTGATGAGCGCGGTGATGACCTGCCACATAAAGGCGCCGACCGAAGGGAGCGTGCCCACGCCGGACAGGATGCACAGGACGGCGTACACCTTAATGATGAGGGGGATCTTCTTGACCTCCGTGGCGCTGGGGACGCTGGGGTCGAGTTCGTTTCGATCCATACAGAACCTTTCTCGTTTTGCTGTAGGTACAAGGATACGCCGCCGACCTGCCAAAAGACAGGACGAACGTCCCAATTGCAACAATGCAAGCCCCAGCGGCGGGTGAGACGCGTCGTAACGGAAGTATGCGGGATCGTCGGCCCCGAGGCGGTTGCCCAATAAAATGTTTGGCTGCAAAACGGATTATTAGCTCGGTGGGCTTTTAAAAAGCGCTGCTCATGCGCTGGGGAGCGCGTCGCACCGTGCGTATAATAAGGCGGGTAACGCCAAATAACGAGGCTCTGAGGGGATGCCATGTCTCAAGAAACCATCCGCGCGGCCGAGCGTGCCGCGGGACAGGTGAAGACCATGTCGACGTATGATCCGGACTCCGACCAGCTGCATGAGGAATGCGGCATTTTTGGTGTGTGGGCACCCGATCGCGATGTGGCTCGACTGACGTACTTTGGTCTGCGCGCGCTGCAGCATCGCGGCCAGGAATCGGCGGGAATCGCCGTGGGTGATGGCGGCACGGTTATGGTCCGCAAGGATCTGGGCCTGCTCGACCGCGTGTTCTCCAACGCCGACCTGTCGACGCTCTCCGGTCAGCTGGCCGTGGGTCATGTGCGCTACGGCACTGCCGGCGCCAAGAGCTGGGAAGCCTCTCAGCCGCATCTTTCCACCATCAACAGCGTCATTATCGCGCTTGCTCACAACGGCACTCTGGTCAACACCGACGAGCTGCGCCGCCAGCTGATCGAGCTGGGCGTGCCGTTCCTCTCCAATTCGGATTCCGAGGTCGCGACCAAGCTTATCGGCTACTTTACCCAGCGTACGGGCCACCTGCGCGAGGGTATTCGCAAGACCATGGAGCTCGTGCGCGGTGGCTACGCCATGACGCTCATCAACGAGCAGGCGCTCTACGCATTCCGCGATCCACACGGCATTCGCCCGCTCGTGCTGGGCAAGCTGGTGGACGAGGGTCTGGACCAGGCCGATGCCGCAGCCGTTTCGCAGCTGCCGTCGCAGGACGGCGCCGCGACGGTCGACTCCGCCGTCCGTGTCACGCGCGCCGGCGGCTGGGTCGTTGCTTCCGAGACCTGCGCACTCGACATCGTGGGTGCCGAGTACGTCCGTGACGTCCGTCCCGGCGAGATCTTGCGCATCAGCGCCGAGGGCCTGGTATCCGAGCAGGGCGTGCCTGCTGCCGAGGAGCCCGCCAACTGCATCTTTGAGCAGGTCTACTTTGCCCGCCCCGACTCCATCATGAACGGCAAGAGCGTCTATGCCTGCCGTTACGACATGGGTCGTCAGCTGGCACATGAGGAGCCCGTCGAGGCCGACCTGGTCATCGGCGTGCCCGACTCCGGCCTGCCGCCCGCGGAGGGCTATTCGCACGAGAGTGGCATTCCCTTTGGCGAGGGCCTTATCAAGAACCGCTACGTGGGCCGTACGTTTATCGAGCCTACGCAGGAGCTGCGTGCCATGGGCGTGCGTATGAAACTCAACCCGCTGCGCGACAACATCGAGGGTAAGCGCCTGGTCGTTATCGACGACTCCATTGTGCGCGGCACCACCATGGTGCAGCTCGTCAAGATGCTGCGCAACGCCGGCGCCAAGGAGATTCACATCCGCATCAACTCGCCCGAGGTCATCTGGCCGTGCTTCTACGGTATCGATACCGACGTGCAGTCGCAGCTTATCAGCGCCAACAAGACGGTCGACGAGATTTGCGAGTATATCGGCGCCGATTCGCTGGCCTTCCTTTCGGTCGAGGGCCTGCTTAAGGTCATGCCCAAGGGCGGCTACTGCGATGCGTGCTTTACCGGCCGCTACCCCGTGGCGATTCCCGAGAGCTTTGGCCGCGACAAGTTTATGGAGGGCTTTAAGCCCCGCAACCTGGACAAGCCGCTGTACTTTGACGACGACGCCGTGGTCGAGAAATACGACGACCGCAGCTGGGAAGAGGAGCACGGCGAGGCCTAAAACCTGCCATGTAGGGACAGGTTTATTTTGGTAGGTTTTACCTGCTGTTTTGTTGATATGACGGCGCGTGCTGTTATGGCGCGCGCCGAAATGAACGCAACTATGAGCACCGTTTGGCGCCCGTGCGGCGCCACGGTAGTGGGAGAGGAAGGCTCAGATGAGCGACAGCAAGCATGTGACGTACGAGGACGCCGGCGTCGATACCGCCGAGGGCGGCCGCGCCGTCGACGCGATTAAGCAGATGGTCAAGGACACTAACCGTTCCGAGGTTATCGGTGGCATCGGCGGCTTTGGCGGCCTGTTCTCGGCTGCCGCGCTCAAGGATATGGAAGACCCGATCCTGATCAGCGGTACCGACGGCGTGGGCACCAAGCTCGTGCTCGCCCAGATCATGGACCGTCACGAGACGGTTGGCCAGGACCTGGTCGCTATGTGCGTCAACGATATTCTGGCTTCGGGCGCCGAGCCGCTGTTCTTCCTGGACTACGTTGCCATCGGTCACATCGAGGCCGAGCACATGGCAAAGATTATCAAGGGTGTGGCCGACGGCTGCAAGCTCGCGGGCTGCGCGCTCGTGGGCGGTGAGATGGCCGAGCACCCGGGCGTCATGGCTCCTGCCGACTACGACCTTGCCGGATTTACCGTGGGCGTCGTCGACCGTCCCAAGATGCTCGACCCCGCGAACGTCCGCCCGGGCGATGTGATCCTGGGCCTGCCTTCCACCGGCGTGCACTCCAACGGCTACTCGCTCGTGCGTAAGGTCATTGGCGTCGACGGCGTTAAGCCGGGCACGCCCGAGGCCGTCGCTAAGGCCGAGGAGCTGAGCCGTCCGCTCGAGGAGCTCGGCGGTGCATCGCTGGCAGACGCTCTGTTGGCCCCCACGCGCATCTACGTCAAGCCGATCCTGGAGCTGCTGCGCGGCGGCGCTCCGGTGCATGCCATCGCCCACATCACCGGCGGCGGCATCACCGAGAACCTCAACCGCGCGCTTGCCGACGACGTTGACGCCGTGGTCACCCGCAACGGTGCCGAGATGGGCTGGGACGTTCCGCCCGTCATTACCTACGTGTCGCGCCAGGCCGAGCTTGCGCCCAACGAGGCATGCAAGACCTTCAACATGGGCGTCGGCCTGTGCCTGATCGTCGCCCCCGAGGACGAGGCCGCCGTGACCGAGGCCCTGGTCGCGCTGGGCGAGAAGCCGTTCCGCGTGGGCGAGTGCGTCGAGGGTTCCGGTAAGGTCGTGTACTCCGATGAGCGCTAACGAGCAGATGGCTGCTAGTGAGGGCCTGGACTTTGTGCCCTATATCCGTCCGACTGGCACCGATACAGCTGAGCCGCTCAAGATCGGTGTGCTCATCAGCGGTTCGGGTACCAACCTGCAGGCGCTGATCGATCTGATTGCCGCCGGCAGGCTCAACGCCTCGATTGAGCTTGTGGTGTCGAGCCGTCCTTCGGCTAAGGGTTTGCAGCGCGCTGAGCGTGCGGGCATCCAGACGCTTACGCTGTCCAAGGATGTCTATGCCGACCCTATTGCCGCCGACGAGATCATCGCGCATGAGCTGCTCGAACGTGGCTGCGAGTACGTGGTGATGGCCGGCTATATGCGCATGGTGCACACGCCGCTGCTGGCGGCGTTCCCCAATCGCGTGGTCAACCTGCATCCGGCGCTGCTGCCGAGCTTTACCGGTGCCCATGCGATTGACGATGCGTTTGCGCGTGGCGTCAAGGTGACCGGCGTGACCGTGCACTTTGCCAACGAGATTTACGACAACGGCCCCATCATCGCCCAGCGTGCGCTGGCTGTCGAGGAAGGCTGGGACGTCGACACGCTCGAGGAGCACATCCACGCGATCGAGCATGTGCTGTATCCCGAGGCCGTGCAGATGCTTGCCGACGGCCGCGTCCACGTGCTGGAGAGCGGCAAGGTCGCAATTGATGCGCCCCGCGGCTAGCGGCGCACAGTACAATTTAGTTGAGTGGTCAGGGTGGTCATTGGCGCCAAGGCGCGCGTGGCCACCTTTTGTTTTGGGTAGTCATCGGGGACGTTCTTGAATGACTAGGTGAGAGAGGTGAGCGCATGGCGGATAACGAAGCGCTGTTTGCGCCTGAGCTGGTGTTTTTTGATTGGGAGTGTGCGACGCCGGATGAGGTGTTCGCGCGGCTTGAGGGCGAGCTTGTACCGCGTGGCTACATTGCCGACGGTTGGTTCGACGCCGTTCGCACGCGCGAGGATGCCTATCCCACGGGTCTTGCCATGCCGGCGGCAAACATTGCCATTCCGCATACCGATCCGGGGTTTGTGGCCAAGCCCTATATCGCGGTGGTGAAGCCCGCCGCGCCCGTGACATTTAACGCTATGGCTGGCATGGGCGCTCCGGTGCCGGCGCAGATCGTCATCAATCTGGGCATCGCCGAGCCGGGCGGCCAGGTCGAGGCCCTGCAGGCGCTCATGAACATCTTTATGGACGCCGATGCCGCAGCCGACGTGCTCGGCCAGACCACGTCCCAGGGCATGGTCGACGCCATCCGCCGTCACTTCTAAGGTGCCGGCTGCCAGAGCTGTCCCCTTTGCACCAAAATGGTGCAGATTAACCTGTCCCCAATGCACCAAGCGTGCCGCGGGGGCTGCGTTGTGACACAATGGCGTTTGTTCGATTCGTTATGCGAAAGGCCAACTATGGCAAATAAGAAAAAGAACCCCGCACCCGAGCCGACGCCCGAGCAGCAGGCTCGCGCCGCCTCCAGCTCTCGCAAGAAGCAGCGCAAGACCCGCGTGTCCAAGACCGTCAAGATTGTTCTGGTGGTTATCGGCGTGCTGGCAATGTTGCTTTCCGTCTCGGCCATGGCGTGCTCCGGTCTTATGTCGCAGACCGAGGACACCTCGGGCTACAAGCTGACCGGCGGTGTTGCCGCCACCATCAACGGCACCAACCTCACCGAGGACACCGTGACCGAGCAGATCATGAGCATGCGCACGTCCTATGGTTATACCAAGGACAAGGATTGGGCGCAGTACCTGGTCGACAACGACCTTACGCCCAAGAAGTACCGCAAGCAGCTCATCGATTCCTACACGCAGCAGATTCTGCTTCAGCAGGCGCAGAAGGAGAACGGCGTGACGGTGTCGGATGAGGAGGTCGAGAAGGCTTGGAAGGACGCGTGCAAGAGCGCGGGCGGTGCCAAGGCCTTTAAGAAGACCCTTAAGACTTACGGCTACACCGAGGACACCTATAAGAGCTCGCTCAAGGAGAGCCTGGCGCAGCAAAAGCTCAAGGAAGCCGTGGCGCCCACCAGCAAGCCCAAGGACAGCGAGATCGTCGATTACATCAACGAGAACCTGTCGAAGTACAACGATGCCCGCCGCTCGTCGAACATCCTGATCAAGGTCGATTCCGACGCATCCGACGAGGACAAGGCTGCCGCCAAGGCCAAGGCGCAGGAGTGCCTGGACAAGATTAACTCCGGCGAGCTGAGCTTTGAGGACGCCGTGAAGCAGTACTCCGACGATGCCGGCTCCAAGGATAAGAAGGGCGATGTGGGTTGGGACAAGCTCACCACCTTCGTCGACAGCTATCAGGCGGCGCTCGAGGGCCTTAACAAGGGCGACGTGAGCGACGTCGTCGAGTCGACGTATGGTTACCACATCATCAAGTGCACCGACTACTTCCATGTCGATAGCCAGGTCGATGACATTAAGCAGGTGCCCAAGGACATCAAGAAGTATGTCTCCAACGTGGTGAAGACGCAGGCAGAGAGCACTGCGTACAGCGAGTGGCTGGAGCAGTACAAGAAGGATGCCGACATCACCGTCAACCCCATGCCCAAGGACGTGCCGTACAACGTCAGCCTGAAGGGCGTCACCAAGAGTTCGACCGACAATTCGTCGACGACTGAGTAATCATGGGGCGGCGCTCGTGTGAGTGCCGCCCACGCTATTGAGGAGGATTTGCAGATGACCAACGAAGAGCTGCAGAAGGAAATGATCGCCGCCATGAAGGCTAAGGACAAGGTTCGCCTGTCCATCATTCGCCAGGTTAAGGCCGAGGTGAAGAATATCGAGGTCAACGAGCGCCGCGACGTGACCGAGGAAGACGTCAACAGCATGATCAAGCGTCTCATCAAGCAGACGAGCGAGACGCTGGAGATGTCCATCAAGGCCGGCACCGACCAGGACCGTACCGACAACCTGACCGAGCAGGTCAAGATTCTGGAGAGCCTGCTGCCCGCGCAGGTTTCGGGCGAGGAACTTGAGGCTCTGATCGAGCAGGTTATCGCCGAGCTGGGCGCCACGTCCAAGAAGCAGATGGGCCAGGTCATGGGAGCACTCGGCAAGGCCACCGGCGGCAACTTCGACAAGCCGGCAGCGGCAAAGATCGTCGGCGCGAAATTGGCGTAATTTGTTACGCGGTTTTACCAAACCGCGTAACGCCTCGACGCTGCAAACCCGTACACACGGCAATCTGACGTTCAATTTCAAGGGCGCGACCATAAGGTCTGCGCCCTTTCATTTCACGTCACCTTGCTCGCGTGTACGGGTTTTCGCTGACTTATGCTCAACAAGGGCGGTTGCACTCATTGGGGACGGACTTAAATGAGTAGCCACGGGGGTACTCATTTAAGTCCGTCCCCAATGAGTGGGTGGAAGATTGCGGGTTCTTTACGGGAATGTAGTGTGGGCTGCGGAAACGTGGTTCTTTCCGTACAATAGTTCAACTCGTGTAAACGCAGGGAAGGGACATTCATGGCAGACATGATCGAGATCAAGCATCTCAACAAGTACTTTGGCGACCTGCATGTGCTCAAAGATATCAACCTCACCGTCAAGCGCGGCGAGAAGCTCGTAATGATCGGGCCTTCCGGCTCGGGTAAGTCGACGCTCATCCGCTGTGTCGATTATCTTGAGGAGCCCACGTCGGGCGAGGTCATCATCGACGGTACGCCGCTCACCAAAAAGAACCACCTGGAGATGGCTCGCAAGTATAGTTCCATGGTGTTTCAGCAGTTCAACCTGTATCCCAACATGACGGTGCTCGGCAACCTGACGCTCGCGCCCATCAAGCTGCAAAAGAAGAGCAAGGAGGAGGCGACCGAGATCGCCATCGCCGCGCTCAAGCGCGTCGGCATGGCGCATAAGGCCGGCGAGTATCCGCAGAATCTCTCGGGTGGTCAGCAGCAGCGCATCGCCATCGCCCGTGCCCTGTGTACCAAGCAGCCCATCATCCTGTTTGACGAGCCGACCTCGGCGCTCGACCCCGAGATGGTCCAGGAGGTTCTGGACGTTATGATTGAGCTTGCGCAGGAGGACATCACCATGATCTGCGTGACGCATGAGATGGGCTTTGCGCGCCAGGTGGCCGACCGCGTCATCTTTATGGAGGACGGCCGCATTCTGGAGGAGGGCACGCCCGAGCACTTCTTCGATAACCCCGAGAACCCGCGCTGCCGCGAGTTCCTGTCCAAGATTCTGCACTAGGCGCGGTGATGGACATGACGGATATGACGAGGGCGGCTGTATCGCGCCGTCACTTTTTGCAGCTGGCGGGCGCCGGCATGCTTGCGCTGACGGGGACCGCGCTCACCGGTTGCGGCAACTCCACCAGCGGCGAGGGTTCCGACAAGGGATCCAAGCTTGCGGCCATCAAGTCGCGCGGCCATCTGAATGCCGGCGTTAAGAAAGACGTTCCCGGCTACGGCTATTACGACACCGCCAAGGGTCGCTTTGAGGGCATGGAAGTCGATTTGTGCTACCAGATCGCCGCTGCCGTCTTTGGCGTGAGCTACAAAGAGGCCCGCGCCCAGGAGCTTGTCGAGTTTACCGACGTAACGCCCAAGACGCGCGGCCCGCTGATCGATAACGGCCAACTCGACGTGGTCGCGGCGACCTACACCATCACCGACGAGCGCAAGAAGAGCTGGGATTTCTCGACGCCGTACCGCACCGACTACGTTGGACTCATGGTCAAGAAGCGTTCGGGCTTTACCTCGATTGAGGACCTGGACGGCAAGGTCATCGGCGTGAGCCAGGGTGCCACCACGCAGGGCCTGATCGAGCAGATGATCAAGGACAACGGCTTTAGCTGCAAGCCCGAGTTTAGGGCCTTTAGCGGCTACCCCATCATCAAGAGCTCGCTCGACGCCGGCAATATCGACGTCTTTGCCATGGACCGCTCCACGCTGGCCGGTTACATGAACGAGACCGTTGAGCTGCTGCAGCCCGAGGTCAAGTTTGGCGAGCAGGGCTACGGCGTGGCGACCAAGAAGGGCTGCGACCTTTCGGCCGTGGTCGATCAGGTGATTTGCGATCGTCTGGCCGACGGCTGGCTCGACCAAGAGGTCAAGACCTGGGGTCTTGTATAGGCGCATCGTCCAAGGAAGGAATCAAATGCTCGAAGGATTATTTGACGCCGACCGTTGGTCGACGACATTTCAAAACATGGGGCCCTTCTGGGAGGGCTTTGGCGTGACGCTACAGGTGGTCGTTGCCGGTCTGCTGCTGTCGCTGGTGCTGGGCACGCTGCTGGGTGTGTTCTCTACGACCCGTTCGCGCGTGCTGCGCGCCATAAGCCGCGTGTACGTGGAGTTTTACCAGAACACCCCGTTGCCCGTGCAGGTGCTCTTTATGTACATGGCTGGTCCGCAGTTTTTGCAGGCCATAACCGGTGCCGACCAGCCGGTGCGCATCGCGCCGTTCGTGCTGGGCTTCTTGGGCGTGGGTCTGTATCACGCGGCCTACATTTCGGAGGTCATCCGCACTGGTATCGAGGCGGTTCCGCGCGGTCAGATGGAGGCGGCCCAGAGCCAGGGCTTCACCCGTGCGCAGGCGTACTGGTACATCGTGCTGCCCCAGACATTCAAGATCATTCTGCCGCCGCTGTGTAACCAGGCGCTCAACCTGGTCAAAAATACGTCGGTGCTGGCGCTTGTGGCCGGCGGCGACCTTATGTACCGTTCCGACAACTTTGTGAGTCTGTACGGTTACCTGCAGGGGTACATCGTCTGCTGCCTTATGTACTTCATTATCTGCTTTCCGCTCGCCATGCTGGTGCAGTGGCTCGAGCGCCGCTCCAAGGAGCGTCCGCGCGGTGTGAGCCTGGCCGAGCTGGGGCTCGACAACGTAGAGGAGGCCTAGCGCATGGAAATCTTCAACGCGACCAACCTGCTCTACATTTGGGGCGGCTTTGTTAAGACCATAGAGATCTCGGCGCTGTCGATCTTTTTCTCGCTCATCTTTGGCACGGTGCTGGCGCTCGTTAAAAGCTATGCGCCCCGCCCGTTCCGTATTCTGGTGAGCGCCTATATCGAGCTGTTCCGCTGCACGCCGAACCTGCTGTGGATTCTGTTTATCTACTTTACGGTGCAGGGTTTGGACATTGTGATTTCGACCATCGCCTTTACGCTGTTTACCAGCGCCGTTATGGCCGAGATTGTGCGCGGCGGTCTCAACTCGATTCCGCGCGGCCAGTTTGAGGCAGCGCAGAGCCAGGGCTTTGGCTTCTTTGCCACCATGCGCTACATCATTCTGCCGCAGACGTTTAAGACGATCATTCCGGCGCTGTTTAGCCAGTGCACGACCGTCATCAAGGACAGCTCGTATCTTTCGGGGATTAACGTGGCCGAGCTCATGTACACGGCAAACGTCGTGATGGCCCATGCGATCGACCTGTCGCAGGTGCTTATGCTCTACGGCCTGGTGTTTGCGATGTACTTTGTGCTCAACTTTGGTATCTCGCTGCTGGTTCGAGCTTACCAACGCCGCATCGTAGCCGCATAGCCTGGCTTTCCCTGGCACCCAACCTTGGCCTTCAAACCGTCGCTCGCGTACCAAAGTACGCGTCGCTCCTCTTTCAGGCCAATCTTGGGCACCAGGAAAACCCAGGTACGGTATCGTGGGAATAAGAGATAAACAGCCCTTTTCTCATTTGTTAGAAAGGAATCGCGATGAGCGATCTGGAGAACAAGAAGAATCCTGTGGTCATTACCATCGCGCGCGATTTTGGTGCCGAGGGCCACGAGATTGGTCGCATGCTTGCCGACGAGCTGGGGATTCCGCTGTACGACAACGAACTGCTGGTACGTGCGTCGCTGCGTGCGGGCGAGTCGCTCGACAAGATGGCCGCCTACGACGAGCGCCTGGCTGTGGAGAACATGGCGTTTCTGCCCGACCGCTACGATGCCCGTTCGTACTCGGACAAGCTATTCCAAAAGATGAGCCAGGTGATTTTGGACTTGGGTGAGACCGAGAGCTGCATTATCGAAGGCCGCCTGTCCGATTACCTGCTTCGCAACAACCCCAACCACATTGCCGTGTTGGTGACCGCTCCCTTTGAGGACCGCGTCGAGATTGTGCGCAAGAAGCGCGGCCTTAACAAAAAGAAGGGTGCCAAGCTGGTCAAGCAGCAGCAGAAGGCGCGTGAGGCGTTCTACAAGCGCTACAGCGCCGGAAAGTGGAAGATGACGAGCGGTAAGGATATCGTCGTCAACCGCGCCAAGCTGGGGCGCGAAGGCTGCAAAGACGTCATAGCCGCTGCCTACCGCTACAAAGTCGCCCAGCTCGAAGGCTAACCGACCAAAACCACCACAAAGGGCAGGCACCTTTGTGGTGGTTTTTGTTTTAGGCGGAGGGGAAGGCCTTGGCGGCAGTGCCTATCCTCGGCTTTTGCAAATCTCGATCTGTAACACCAAGCCAGCGAAAATGGCTCTAACTGTTACAGATTTAGATGAACCGTTCGGCCGTCAGCCCAACGTCTTGATCTGTAACACCAGGCGGCATATTTGGTCTCTAACTGTTACAGATTGAGATGCAGCGTGGGCGGCCGGCACAATATCTCGATCTGTAACAACTACAAGGCTCAACAGGGCCTAACTGTTACAGATTGAGATAAAACGACCGGGCAAGTCCCCAACCACCACAAAGGTGCCTGTCCCCTTTGTGGTGGTTGGGGCGGTCGGCATAGAAAAAGTCCCCGCCGGGCGTGTGCTCGACGGGGACTTTGCCGTTTGATGGCGAGCGCTGTAGGTGATTACTCGCCCAGCAGGCTCTTGGTGATGGAAGCGGCGGCCTTCTTGCCGGCGCCCATCGCCAGAATGACCGTAGCGGCACCGGTGACGATGTCGCCGCCGGCCCAGATGCGGGGATCGGTGGTCTGGCCGGTCTCCTCGTCAGCGACGATGTAGCCCCACTTGTTGAGCTCCATCTTGCCGCCGATCTTGGCAGCGAAGGGGTTGGCGTTGGTGCCGATAGCCGAGATCGCGACGTCGCAGGGGATCTCCTCGATGGCGCCCTCGATGGGCACCGGGCGACGACGGCCGGACTCGTCGGGCTCGCCGAGCTCCATCTTCTGGACCTTGACGGCGCACACGGAGCCGTCCTCGCCAGCGACAAACTCGAGCGGGGAGACGAGCGGCAGAACTTCGACGCCCTCGGCCTTAGCATGGTGCAGCTCGGCGCGACGGCAGGGCATCTCGTCCTCGGTACGACGGTAGGCGATGATGGCGTGCTCGGCGCCCAGGCGCTTGGCGGTACGGACGGCGTCCATAGCCACGTTGCCGCCACCAAAGACGACGACGTTCTTGCCGTGCTTGGTGGGGGTGTCGTACTCGGGGAACTTGTTGGCCTTCATCAGGTTCACGCGGGTGAGGTACTCGTTAGCGAAGAAGACGTTGGGCAGGTTCTCGCCGGGGACGTTGAGGAACTTGGGCAGGCCGGCGCCGGTCGCCACGTAGATGGCGTCGAAGCCCTGCTCGAACAGCTCCTCGGCCGTGGCCATGTTGCCCACGACGGAGTTGTACTCAAACTTGACGCCCATGTCCTCCAGGCCGTCAATCTCGCGCTTGACGACTGCCTTGGGCAGACGGAACTCGGGGATGCCGTAGACCAGCACGCCGCCGCCGGTAAAGAAGGCCTCAAAGACGGTGACGTCAAAGCCGTTGCGGGCGAGCTCGCCGGCGCAGGTGATGCCGGACGGGCCGGAGCCGACGACGGCGACCTTCTTACCGTTCTTGGGAGCCATCTTGGGCGTGGAAGCGAGCTCGGGGCGGTCACCCAGGAAGCGCTCGAGCTGGCCGATGGCCACGGGCTCGGATTTCTTACCACGGATGCACTTGCCCTCGCACTGGTTCTCCTGCGGGCAGACGCGACCGCAGATAGCGGGAAGCATGGAGTCCTCGCGGATGGTATCGAGGGCGCCGCCAAAGTCCTTCTCGCGGATCTGCTCGATAAAGCGGGGAATGTTGATGTTGACGGGGCAGCCCTCGACACAGAACGGCTTCTTGCAGTTGAGGCAGCGCTCGGCCTCGGCCAGCGCCATCTCCTCGGTGAAGCCCTTGTCGACGGGGCGGAAGTCGCAGGCGCGCTCGGCAGCCGGCTCCTCGTTATCGGGGGTGCGGGGCGACTTCATATCGGCAACGAAACGACCGTTAACTAGTGGCATGCGCAGCTCTTTTCCTCATAGGCCTTGAGGGACGCGCCCTCTTCGGAACGATAAGCGGCCTGGCGGGCACGAAGGTCATCCCAGTCGACTAGGGTGGCATCGAAGTCGGGGCCGTCGACGCAAGCGAACTTGGTCACGCCGCCCACCTCGACGCGGCAACAGCCGCACATACCGGTGCCGTCAACCATGATGGGGTTGAGCGACGCGGTGATGGGGGTGTCGTACTTCTGGGCGGTGAGGGTCGAGAACTTCATCATCGGAACGGGGCCGACGCAGAAGACCTGGCTCACGGCCTTGTCCTGCAGCAGGCGCTCCAGCGGAGCGGTGACAACGCCCTGCTCGCCGTAGGAGCCGTCGTCAGTGGTGATGTGGATGTGGTCCTCGTCGAGGAGCTCGCGGAACTGGTCCTCCATGAGCAGGAGGTCCTTGGTGCGGGCGCCCATGATGGCGTGGACCTCGTGACCGGTCTCGACCAGGTGCTTGGCGACCGGGAAGGCAATTGCCAGGCCGACGCCGCCGCCAATGACGGCGCAGGGGCCCTCGGCCATCTCGGTGGGAACGCCCAGCGGACCCACGACGTCGCGCAGCGACTCGCCGGCCTCGTAGGTGGACAGCATCTCGGTGGTCTTGCCGATCACCATGAAGATGAACTCGACCCAGCCCTCGTCACCGTTCCAGCCGGCCAGGGTAAACGGGACGCGCTCGCCCGTCTCGTTGGCGCGAACCATGAGGAACTGTCCAGCGTGCGCATGCTTGGCGATTGCGGGCGCCTCGATGCGGAACTTGAACACCTTCTCCGAGAACTGCGTCTTCTCCAGGATCTTATACATAGAACCCCTCTCTTGTTAGGGCTGCCGAACCGTGCCTCCACGGAAATGGGCGGTAGCCCGAATAAAACCGTACGCGCACAGGCGTTGTGCAGACATACGGTGCAAATTATACCCTCATGGACATGCCGTTTACGTGTATCTTCGGCAGGTGGGAAAAGGGTTTATCCACTTCGGCCTACCAAAGGGGGAGAGGTTTATTTTGGCAGGTTTTATCAGGCAAAACGGCAAAGGGGGCCGGCCCGCGCATTGGTGAGGCCGGCCCCCTTTGGGGTGCTATGTGTGCATGGCGGCGCACGGTTTATTGCGATGCCGCAACTGGGGCGTTTCCGCAGGTAAAACCTGCCAAAATAAACCTGTCCCTAAATGGTAGGTTTTAGTGCTTGCCGTTGGCGGAGGCGGCGCCGTTGACGTGGTCGCGGGCGTAGATTACGCCGTGCACGATGGCCAGACCGGCGGCGTCGGCGGCGCGGGCGCAGGTGTCCTGGAAGTTCTCGGCCTCGCGGGCGCGCAGCTGCTTGAGCACATAGTCTGCCACGGCCATCTTGCCGGGAGGGTTGCCGATGCCGGTGCGGATACGGCTAAAGTCGCGGCTGCCCATCTTGTCGATGATGGAGCGCAGGCCGTTGTGGCCGGCGTGGCCACCGCCCACCTTGACGCGCACGTCACCGGCGGGAATGTCAAGCTCGTCGTGGATGACGAGCAGCTCCTCGGCCTTGATCTTGTACTCGCGGCAGAGCTTGGAGATGGGTCCGCCCGAGGTATTCATATACGACTGCGGCTTGACCAGCACGATCTGGCGCTTGCCACCCTCTTCCTCGGGATCGTTGATGTTGATGAGTGCGACCTCGGCGCCTGCCTGGTTTTTCCAGTAGGTGACACCGGCCTGACGGGCCAACTCGTCGATTGCTTTGAAGCCAGCGTTGTGGCGGGTCTCGGCATACTCATCGCCAGGGTTGCCAAGTCCGGCAACCATGCGAATCTTAAGCGGCTGTGCAGCTGCCATAGGCTTCCTTTCGTTACATAAGAAGTTCGTTCAACGACAAAGGCTACCACGCCCGCCGAAGGCGAGGAAAGGGCACGGCAAAGTCATTTCAGAAAACAGCTGCCCCGAGACAGCAGGAAGCCCGGTAGGCCGGGAGGGGTTATCTAAGCCGACATCCCGCAGCCGCGAAGCGGCGAGGACGTCGGCGTGATAACCCCGCAGGCCTACCGGGCTTCCGGTGGGATGCGAGGGTCAAGCGACTACAGCGCGAAGTCGCCGCCGACGAGCGTGGAGACGGGCTCCTCGTGGTAAACGGCGGAGATGGCCTGAGCGAACTCCTCGGCGACCGAGATAGTCTTGATCTTGCCGCCGACCTCGACGGGGATGGCGTCGGTGACGACGCACTCGACGATGGGGGCATCGTTCAGGCGCTCGATGGCCGGACCGGAGAAGATGCCGTGGGTGGCGCAGACGTAGATGTCGCCGGCGCCCATAGCCTTGAGCTCCTTGACGTTGGCGCACAGGGTGCCAGCGGTGTCGATCATGTCGTCGTTGATGATGCAGGTCTTGCCCTTGATGTCACCGATGATGCCCATGACCTCGGCGGCGTTGTGGCGCGGACGGCCCTTGTGGGCGATGGCCAGGTCGCAGCCGAGCATGTCGGACAGCTTCTTGGCGGCCTTGGCGCGACCCACGTCGGGGGAGACGACAACCAGGTTGTCGGTGTCGAAGTGCATGTCGTTGTAGTACTGGCCAAACAGCGGCAGTGCGGACAGGTGGTTAACCGGGATATCGAAGAAGCCCTGGATCTGGCCCTGGTGCAGGTCGAGGGTGATGATGCGGTTGACGCCGGCACGCTCGAGCAGGTTGGCGACGAGGCGGGCGGTGATGGGCTCGCGCGGGCCGGCCTTGCGGTCCTGGCGGGCATAGCCGTAGTGGGTGATAACGGCGGTGATGGAGCGGGCGGATGCGCGCTTGGCAGCGTCGGTGGCGATGAGCAGCTCCATGAGCATGTCGTTGACGTTGCCGCCGGCCACGGACTGAATCAGGAAGACGTCGGCGCCGCGGACGGTCTCGTCGTAGCGGGCGTAAATCTCACCATTGGCGAACTGCTTTAGCGTAAGGCCCGAAAGCTCGACCCCAAGGTACTCAGCAATCTTCTGAGCGAGGGGACGGTTGGAGGAACCGGAATACACGCGGATGGACTTGCGCATATTCTCCGACTTCTCGGGATCATTAATCGGCATTACCCTTCTCCTTTATACATCGAATGCCATATAGATGCCTTGTTGCATTGTAACCGCGCGGCGGGGTTTATCGGGTCCTGATAACGTCTTTACCGCCAACGGACACGAACCGACCACTCATCCGGTTGCGCAGGTCACGATAGAAAAAGGAGCCGCCCCCATGGAGCAGCTCCTTTTGTGCTTGGTAAAACGTTATACCTCGTCGTCCTCGTGCAGGCGGCGGCGGTAATCGGCGGCCCAGCCCTCAATATTTACCTGACGGGCGCGGCCCAGACCGAGCGCGTCTGCCGGGACCGGCTCGGTGATGACGGAGCCAGCGGCCACGAGCGCGCCGTCGCCGATCTGGGCGGGCGCGACCATCATGGTGTCGGAGCCAATGAAGGCGTCCTTGCCGATGACGGTCTTGTGCTTGTGCACGCCATCGTAGTTGCAGGTGATGGAGCCCGCGCCCACGTTGACGCCGGAGCCCATGGTGGTGTCGCCGATGTAGGACAGGTGCGGCACCTTTGAGCCCTCGCCGATCGTGGACTTCTTGATCTCCACGTGCGTGCCGGCCTTGGAGCCGTCGAGCATGTGGGTGCCCGGGCGCAGGTAAGCGCGCGGGCCGCAGTCGACGCCGTTCTCGATGACGGCCTCGATGGCGATGGTCTCATCGATGGTGCAGCCGCTGCCGACAGTGGTGTCGGTGAGGCGGCTGTTGGGGCCAAGCTGGCACTCCTCGCCCACGGTGACGTGGCCGATCAGGTGCGTCTGCGGCCATACGACGGTGTCGCGGCCGATGGTAGCGTCGGGGCCGATCCAAGCCTGCGTGGGGTCGATGAACGTGACGCCCTCGGCCATCCAGTGCTCGTTGATGCGGTCGCGCGCGATGGCGGTGAGCTGCGCGAGCTGGATACGGCTGTTGACGCCCAGACCGTCGCGGTAGTCGTCGCAGTGGAAGATGGAGACAGCCTGGCCGTGGCCTTTGAGGATCTCGAGCATGTCGGGCAGGTAGTACTCGGATTGCGCGTTGTCGTTGCCGATCTCGTTAATGTGGGCGGCGAGCTGCGCGCCGTCAAAGGCGTAGCAGCCGGCGTTGCACTCCAGCAGCGTGGCGGCCTGCTCGGGCGTGCAGTCCTTCTGCTCGATGATGCGCTCGATCTGACCATCGGCGCCCAGCTTGATGCGGCCGTAGCCAAAAGGATCGGGCGGGGTCATGGTCATGACGGTGCAGGCGAGCTCGCCGGTGGCGACGGTTTGCGCGAACTTGGCGACGGTGTCGGCGGTGATGAGCGGCAGGTCGCCGTTGAGCACCACGACGGGGCCTTGCGTGATGCCACAGGCCTCGAGCGCGACCTTCACGGCGTGACCGGTGCCCAGACGCTCGGTCTGCTCGACGCACTCGACCTTGGTGGCGCTGTTGGCGTAGGCGCCGTCGATGAGGGCGCGCATCTCGTCGGCGTGGCTGCCGATGACAACCACGACGCGGCTGCAGCCGGCCTTGATGGTAGCGTCGACGATCCACTGGACCATGGGCTTACCCAGGATCTTGTGCGAAACCTTGCAGTGGTTCGACTTCATGCGGGTGCCCTCGCCGGCAGCGAGGATAATTGCGGTTGCGTCCATGTGATCTCCTGTTACGTTATAGAGACGTGTGTTTGGAAACGATACACGGCGCAATATGATACCGCAGGCATATGACGAGCGCGTAACGATTGGTTTGCGGCGGTTGAGGCTTGCGCCGCCGGCGTGGCGTTTGCACTGCGTACGTGCGGCGTTGGTGGTGCTGCGGAGCTGTTGTTTGAGCGAGGGGACGGGGGTGCCCGTGGACAACATACGAGAGGAGTTTGGCGGCGAGCCCGTCGCGGCATTCTCGATGTCGCATCCGGCTGTGCCGGCACTCTATATAGTGCTGACGCTGGGGCTCACTATGTTCTCGATGCAGCCGGTACTGATTGCGCTGTCACTTGCGGGCGGGCTGGCGTATGGATTTGCGACGCGTGGGGCTGCCCGCACGCTGGGCGCACTCCGCTGGCAGCTGCCGGTGATTTTGATCGTCGCGGTGCTCAATCCGCTGTTTAGCGCCTCGGGCTCGACGGAGCTGTTCCGTATTGGCATGCGCGCGGTGTATCTGGAGAGCATGGTATACGGCCTGTGCATGGGCGGGCTGTTT
Organism: Collinsella sp. TM09-10AT; assembly: GCF_003436275.1. Classification (GTDB taxonomy): domain Bacteria; phylum Actinomycetota; class Coriobacteriia; order Coriobacteriales; family Coriobacteriaceae; genus Collinsella. The sequence continues at coordinate 4,067 of NZ_QSOP01000006.1, read as the reverse complement.
GTGGCGAGCGTGCTGTGGTTTGAGGCGGCGGCGTCGATGCTCGAATACGACAAGGTGCTCGCGCTGCTGGGCAATGCCGCACCGGTGATTGCGCTCATGATCTCGATGTGCATGCGGCTTATCCCGCAGTTTTTGCGCCGCGGTCGTACGGTGCTGGCGGTGCAGGATGCGATTGATGTGCCGGGCCGCGCGCCGGCCGACCCCGTGCGCTCGCGTTTGCGGGCATCGAGTGTGTTGATGGGCTGGGGCATGGAAGATTCGCTGGAGCGCGCGGACGCGATGCGCTCGCGCGGGTGGGGTGCCGCGACGCGTCGTACGACGTATGCGCGGTATCGACTGGGGCGCAGCGACGTTGCCGCGCTGGCCGGGCTCGCACTGTTTGGTGCTGCCGCGGTGGCAGTGGCGTGGACCGCGACGACGCAGTATTCGTTTTATCCGCAGCTCTCGGTGCCGGCGCCGTGGCCGGGCTATGTCGTGTACGCTGCCTGGATGGTGCTGCCTTGCGCGTTTCATGCGATTGATGAGAAGAGGTTTGGCTGATGGCTCGGTTGGATAGGGGCCCGGTGTCGGGCGCGGCGTGCGGCCCGGATATTCCGGCGATTGAGGTGCAGGGCCTTAGTTTTGCCTATCCCGGGGCCGAGGCACCGGTGCTCGAGGGGCTTGATTGGCGTGTTCCCCAAGGTGCATTTGCGCTGCTTGTTGGCGGTACCGGTTCGGGTAAGTCGACGCTGCTGTCGCTGCTCAAGCCCGAGATCGCTCCGGCGGGCGAGCGCACTGGTGATGCGCGCGTGCTGGGCGAGAACGTTGCCGACATGGACGTGCGGGCATCGGCGGAGCGCGTGAGCTATGTGTTCCAGGATCCCGAGAACCAGATCGTGTGCGAAACCGTGTGGCACGAGATGGCGTTTGGCCTGGAAAACTTGGGGCTAGCACGTGATGAGATGCGCCGTCGCGTAGCTGAGACCAGCTATTTCTTTGGTCTGGAGGACTGGCTTCATCGCGATACCGATACGCTTTCGGGCGGCCGCAAGCAGCTGCTGTCGCTTGCCGCCGTCCTGGCGCTGTGTCCGCGTGTGCTGCTACTCGACGAGCCCACGTCTCAGCTCGATCCCGTTGCCGAGAAGAATTTTCTGCACGCGCTGTTTCGTGTGAATCGCGAGCTGGGCTGCACGGTTGTTGTGGCTACGCATCAACCGCGCCCAATGCTCGAGTATGCGACGTGTGCGTACCGGATTGAGGACGGTCGCGTGCGCGAGGTGGCGGATATGGCTTCTTTGGGGCGTCGAGAATCGCTGTTTTCCGACGACATGTTGGGGTGGGGTGCCGTCCGATGTGCAAAAAACGGAGTATTCAGCAGGCGTGAGGACAATTTGGGCTCTCTGGAGCCGCCCGGGGACGTATCGAGCGCGAAAAAAAGTTCGGAATTGGACAAATCGTCCGAATTTGTGGCGCAAACGTCGCTCGAGAACGGCTCAGAAGCCTTCCCGCGCACGGATGGGAGCAGAATACTCCAAAAAATGCACGGCGGGTCGGCTACCACCCTGGCAGGGAGCTGGTTTCGCTACGATCGCGCGGGCGGTTGGGTTCTGCGCGGGCTCGACGTGGCGTTTTCGGCCGGTGCGGTGCATGCGATCGTGGGCGGCAACGGATGCGGTAAGTCGACGATGCTCTCGGTGCTGGCGAAGACCGCCAAGCTGCAGCGCGGTCGCATGGTGCGCGGAGCGGCCTCGGCGGCGCTGCTGCCTCAGAACCCCAAAGCATTGCTGGTTGCCGAGACGGTTCGCGATGAGCTGATGGAATGGGCCTCGACCTGCGGATATGACGAGAACTTGGCGCGGGAGCGTGCGGCGAGCTTGGGGCTGTCGGGTCTGGATGGGCGCCATCCGTACGATCTTTCGGGCGGGCAGCGTCAACTGCTTGCATTGGCAAAACTGCTGCTAATCGGCCCCGAACTGCTATTGCTCGATGAGCCCACCAAGGGTCTAGACTTGTTCAGCCGCCGCATCATCGCCCGCGCCCTGCGTGACCATGCGAAGGTTGGTGGCACCGTCATCATGGCGACGCACGACCTGGACTTTGCCGAGCAGGTTGCCGATGACATTTCCATGATGTTTGATGGCGAGATCGCCTGCATGGAGCCGCCGACCGACTTCTTTGCCGACAACGTGTTTTATAGGGCGTGATGGGATGGCGGATTATCGCATCGTGCGCCTACTCGCAAAACTGGAGATACCGCTGCTGCTGGCGGTGCCAGCCGTGATGGCTGCGGCGTTGCTGGCGGGCGTTGAACAGGCGGCACTTGCCATGCTTGTCGTGGTGGCGCTGGTGCTCGCGCTGTTCTTTGCGGGTTACGAGGCGTCGCGCCCGGGACTGCGCCAGATTATGCCCACGCTGGTTCTGGCGGCGTTGGCTGCGGCGGGGCGTATTCTGTTTGGCCCCATTCCCGACTTTAAACCGGTGAGCGCCATCGCCATCATCGCAGGGGCGACGCTCGGACGCCGCAACGGCTTTATGGTTGGAGCGCTGGCGGCACTGACCAGTAATTTCTTTTTTGGACAGGGCATGTGGACGCCGTGGCAGATGTATGCCTGGGGGCTGGTTGGCTATGTTGGCGGCGCGCTAGCGTATGCGGGTGCGTTCGACCGCGTCGACGGCACCGTGCGCATGCCAGCACTGCTGGCGTACGGCTTTGCGTCGGGCCTGCTCTATGGCGTCGTGATCAACGCATATGACATCATTGGTTTTGTACAGCCGCTTACTTGGGCGGGTGCCGTGGCGCGTCTTGCCACGGCAGTGCCGTTCGATATTACGCACGGCCTTGCGACCTGCGTGTTTTTGGCCGCCTTGTACAAGCCTTGGTGCCGTCGCATTAACCGTGTCGTCGTGAAATACAGGCTGTAGGGCTGGTTGCGTCGGGGCGGGAATCAATACTGCCGAAGTGTCATTTCAAAACTATGCCGGTTTACGGGGCTAGATTGGCGCAGGCAGACCATGCCGGCTTTTTTCGAAATAGAGTAAGCCGTTCACCTGCGGTTTTATTATCTCGGAATTGCGTATGGTTGGGGGTTCGCGATTCAGCCCCGTAAACCGGCATAGTTTTGGAATGGCCGGCTGATATGACGGGCATCGTGGCCCTCAGAGAGCCAAATTGATCCATTTTCTTCCGTCCCCAGATGTCCCCAGGGGATCAGTTGACGGCGCTTGCCACGAAACTGGCCCATCTACTACGTTTAGCTTGATACTCCCGACCATGACCGCGTTTTATGAAAAACCGCAGGCTTTCTACCTGCGGTTTTCTTTTTAAAGGCTTTAGCCTGTGCGGGGCGCGCAGCGCGCCGCATCAGAAACCACCCGCTATGCGGGTGGGGACAACCGGCTTTACAAAGCCGCCCCCTCGCCGGACACTTGCGATTGTTCAGGCCGCAAGGAATCCGAGTCGAGAGGGCGGTGGTGGCGTATGGCCCAGAAGGCCTACAGCCTGTCGCACACGAAGTGGATGTGCAAGTACCACGTCGTGTTCACGCCGAAGTATAGGCGCAAAGTCATCTACAACCAAATAAGGTCCGACCTTGGGGAGATCTTCAGGAAGCTCTGCCAGTACAAGGGGATAGAGATCATCGAGGGGCACCTGATGCCCGACCACGTCCACATGCTGCTGGCGATACCGCCGAAGTACAGCGTGTCGAGCGTGATGGGCTACCTGAAGGGGAAGAGCTCGCTGATGGTATTCGACAGGCACGCGAACATGAAGTACAAGTTCGGCAACAGGAAGTTCTGGGCCGAGGGCCACTACGTTTCCACCGTCGGCCTGAACGAGGCGACGATCGCGAAGTACATCCGGGAGCAGGAGAAGGCCGACATCGCGCTCGACCGGCTGAGCGTCAAGGAGTACGAGGACCCCTTCGATAGGGGGCCGGGGCGCAAATAGCGCCGGTTTGACCGGCCCGTCACGGGTCAACCTGCAGTGCGGCCCGAACCCCGTGAGGGCCGGCGCCTTTAGACGCGTGCCGGAAATCCAAGGGTTATACCCTAAGAGCAAACCACCCCTTTTAGGGGTGGTTTTGATT
>NZ_QSOP01000059.1 GCF_003436275.1 Collinsella sp. TM09-10AT | reverse complement strand
TCAAGAGCCTTTTCGACGGCTTCTACCACCTCTACCCCAGCCTCGAGCAGCGATGGGCATACTATGCGCGATACATCGACTTCATGCTGCGCGAGCTGGCCTCGCAGCCCTATCTCGACCTACGGTCCCTCATCGGCCATAAGGACTACTTCATCCTGAGCACCAATGTGGACACCCAGGTCGAGAAGACGTTTCCCACCGAGAGGGTCTGCAACTATCAGGGAAGCTTCGCGCACCTTCAGTGCAAGCAGCCATGCTGCGACGAGCTCTTCGACGCGAGCCCCTACGTCGAGCGCATGCTCGCGGGCATGGCGGGGTTCGAGGTCCGCAGCGAGGATGTCCCCCGATGCCCGCACTGCGGCTGGCAGCTTGTGCCGTGGGTGCGCGACGACACGTTTCTGCAGGGTGCGGCATGGCGCGAGAGCCTCGGACGATACGAGCGCTTCGTGCGCGAGCGCAGCGATCGCCGCGTGCTGTTGCTGGAGCTCGGCGTGGGCGAGATGACCCCCGGCATCATCACGCTCCCGTTCTGGAGCATGACCGCGAAGCTGCCGGATGCGCACCTGCTGAGCGTAAACATCTCGGGCGGCTCGGCTCCGCTGCAGCTCGGAAGCAAGGCAG
>NZ_QSOP01000058.1 GCF_003436275.1 Collinsella sp. TM09-10AT | reverse complement strand
GTCATGCCGTCGTAGCCCGCCGAGACCCAGCGGTAGATGGTCGACGGCGACAGGTCCACCGGGCCGCCGTTGCGCGCCGCCATCTGCTCGGGCGACAGCCCCCGGCGCAGACAGTCCCTTATCGCCTCCAGCCTGGCCGCCGCGGCGGGCTCGTCGGCGTCTATCCCACGCCTGGACGAGACGAGGACCGAGTCGGCGCACAGCTGCGCGGCCCGGGCCTCGTAGAAGACGTGGGGGCGGCGCTTGCAGCCGATCGCGCGGTACCGCCCGCACCCGTTGCAGCTGCGCGGCCACGCGGCCAGGCGCGGGCAGGCCGCCGACAGGTCGGCGGAGGCGTCCACGCGCTCGCCGCGCCTGGCCTTCGGCGCCGTCACGAACCTGTGCGACGCCACCTCGGCGCTCACCGTCGAGGGCGACCTGCCCAGCTCCCTCGCGATCTCCCTGCATGACGCCCTGCGCTCCAGCATCCTCTGGATCGTGTCCCGCTCGTGCCTCGTGAGCCTTCCGTAGGCCCTCGGGACCGCCCTTGCGGAGCCCCTTTTCTTCTTTCCGGACATGCCGTCCTCCGATCTCCCGGGGCCGGCCGATCCGGCCCTCAGGGTATCGGGTTCCCACATTCATCCGTACATGTACGGATGAATGTGGGAGGTGTTCGGATAAAGTCGATAATCAAGG
>NZ_QSOP01000057.1 GCF_003436275.1 Collinsella sp. TM09-10AT | reverse complement strand
TATTCCTGCTTGAGCGTCTGCGAGGACGACTTGATCTTTTCCACGAGCGTGCCGGCCTCGATGAAGTAGAACGAGTCGGTGAGGTCTGCCAGGTCGTCGAGCAGATGGCTTGAAATGAGCACGCTTCGTCCCCGCGCCACCTCGCTGCGCATCGCGTCGCAGGAGGTTTTCCGCTTTCCCGGATCGAGGCCGTTCAGCGGTTCATCGAGGATAAGGTACGGGCAATCGGTCGATATCGCCATGGCAAGCTTTACCTGCTGCTTCATTCCTGTCGAGAGTTTACGGGTCGGCTTGTCGAGATATGAGGAGATTCCGAGGGAGCTGCAGAGCGAGTCGATGTCGGCGGCCGATTTCCACGCCTCCCTAACGAAAGCAAGGTGCTCGAGGGCTGATAGCGTGGGGTAAAGATCCGTGCCGCCTGAAGAGCTCAGGTAGACGAGTTCTGCAAATTCGGCTGATTGACGTTGGCTGATTCCGTCTGCCACCAGGCTTCCCGAGCGGATACGGATGGGAAATTGGCCCGACAGCGCTTCAAGAAAGGTGGTTTTCCCCGAGCCGTTGGGAGCAATGAGGCCCGCCGCCGTTCCCGGGCTCAAGAAAAGCGATCCGATTGAAAGTATCGTCGTGCTTCCGTATCCCACGCTCACGTCCAGAAGCTCGAGCCCATGGCGCTTTTTCGCGGGTCCAGACTGTTTGGGCGAACGTGTCGCAACGGCGCCGACCGCAAAAAAGACCGCGACGTATATCAGGGCCACGGCAAGCATCGATGCACCGCTTGAACCGGAGCCAATGAATTCTGTCGGGAAGCATCCTACGTAACCCGTTGCCTCGATAGGCGAGAATACGGCCAGCGGCAGGAGCCCGAGCACGGCATTATGCTCCAGTGCCGAATCGGACAGTAACGGGAATACCGGGGCCGCGACAAGCAGCGCGGAGGTAAGGGGGCCCGCGAGGACGCGCCTCGTTGCGGTCGATAGGACGACGGAACAAACGGATAT
>NZ_QSOP01000056.1 GCF_003436275.1 Collinsella sp. TM09-10AT | reverse complement strand
AGCAAAAGCCCCGCAGTCGGAGCGGACTGCGGGGCTCATGAAGAGAGGCTAGTTTGTGGGCGTCTTGCCTGGCGCCCACGGGAGAGGCAACAGAGTAGAGGCTACTCGTGGATGCGGGTACCGGAGAGGCCGGCCATGGTCTCGGCGGCCTTGTCCAGAGCACCGATGATGCAGGTGCGGCCCTTGCGGGAACGGGCGAACTTGATAGCGGCGCGGACCTTGGGCTCCATGGAGCCCTTGCCGAACTGGCCCTCGTCGGCCAGACGCTCGGCCTCGTCGGCGGTGAGGTCCTCGAGCTCCTCCTGGTTGGGCTTGCCGAAGTTGATGGCGACATGCTCGACGGCGGTCAGCAGGAACAGAACGTCGGCGTCGCAGTCCTCGGCCAGCAGCTCGCCGCCCAGGTCCTTGTCGATGACGGCGGGAACGCCCTTGTAGCAGCCCTTGTTCTCGTAGTCGCGGACGACGGGGATGCCGCCGCCACCGCAGGCGATGACGATGAACTCGTTGTCGAGCAGGTTGAGGATGGAGTCAGCCTCGACGATCTTCTTGGGATCGGGGGAGGCGACGACGCGACGCCAGCCGCGGCCGGAATCCTCGACGAAGACCTTGGAGGGATCCTCGGCCATGAACTCCTTGGCCTGCTCCTCGGTGTAGAAGGGGCCGATCGGCTTGGTCGGGTTCTTGAACGCGGGATCGTCCGGATCGCACTCGATCTGGGTGACGACGGTGGCGGCGTGCCAACGCTTATAGCGCTTGTGCATCTCGCGGCCGATGCCCTGCTGCAGGTGGTAGCCGATGTAGCCCTGGGACATGGCGCCGCACTCGGGCAGCGGCATCTCGGGGGTGCCGATGGCATCGTGGGCGGCGGCGAAGGCGTTCTGGATCATGCCGACCTGCGGGCCGTTGCCGTGGGTGATGATGATCTCGTTGCCCTGCTCGATGAGGCCGAGGAGAGCGTGGGCGGTGTTGCTCACGGCCTCGATCTGCTCGACGGGGTTGTTGCCGAGGGCGTTGCCGCC
>NZ_QSOP01000055.1 GCF_003436275.1 Collinsella sp. TM09-10AT | reverse complement strand
GGCGTTGCCGCCAACATCCTGCCTGCCATGGGCTTCGCCATGCTCGGCCGCCTGGTGCTCACCAAGCAGCTCGTGCCCTTCTACTTCCTGGGCTTCCTGCTGTGCTCCTACGCCAACGTGCCCGTCCTGGGCGTCGCCCTGATCGCCATCATCATCGGCATCGACAAGTTCGACCTGCTCGGCCTGGGCGGAGCCCAGCCCCAGCTCTCCGCGGAAGGGGATGAGGACGATGACTTCTAGTCCCGAGAACAAGATCACGCGCTCCGACCTCGTCAAGAGCGCCGTCAACGTCGGCGCCCTGGGCATGGAGTTCTCCTGGACCTACTACAAGCAGATGAACATCGCCTTCTGCCTGATGGTCGCCAACATGCTCAAGAAGATCTACGCCGGCCGCCCCGACGACTACGCCGAGGCCCTGCACCGCCACTGCGCGTTCTTCAACATCACCGTCCAGTTCGCCCCGTTCGTCGGCGGCATCGCGATGGCCATGGAGGAGAAGGTCGCCCGCGGCGAGATCGAGCCCGAGAGCGTCAACGACGTCAAGGCCGCCCTCATGGGCCCGCTGTCCGGCATCGGCGACTCCATCTTCCTGTCGACGCTGCGCGTGGTCGCCGCCGCGGTGGGCATCAGCCTGTGCCAGGCCGGCAACCCCTTCGGCCCCATCGCCTTCCTGCTCATCTACAACGTCCCCGGCTTCGCGCTGCGCATCTGGGGCGCCGTCAAGGGCTACGAGCTGGGCGTGGGCTTCCTGGACGAGGCCCAGAGGACCGGCCTCATGCAGAAGATCATGACCTGCGTGGGAATCGTGGGCGTCATGGTCGTGGGCGCCATGTGCAAGGACATGTTCTGGGCCAGCATCCCGGTGGCCATCGGCTCGGGCGACGACGCCCAGACCCTCCAGGACATCCTGGACGGCATCATGCCCGGCATGCTCGGCATGATCGCCTTCTGGCTGTACTACTGGCTGCTGTCCAAGAAGATCAACCCCATGGTGCTGATCGTGGCCACCATGGTCGTGGGCATCGTCGGCGCGTTCTTCGGCGTGCTGGCGTAAGGGCCCGGC
>NZ_QSOP01000054.1 GCF_003436275.1 Collinsella sp. TM09-10AT | reverse complement strand
CGTACATGTACGGATGAATGTGGGAGGTGTTCGGATAAAGTCGATAATCAAGGGTTACATATAAGGGGTTGATTTCCGATCTCAACCGAACACATTGAGCAAATAGGCCATTCCCGCAGTTAGCCGAACGCCCCCGCGGCCCCTCCTGGGGCCCGGGGGCGCCGTTTTCCCAGTTGAAGGAACGGTGGAGATGTGTTTCGATGGGTCCGGTGGCCATGCTCCGCCCGCCGCCCGGCACCTCTTCCCAGACTCAGCCGAACGGTCGGTTCCGTCTATTCCGTTTTCCCTTAGGCTAGGACAGCGGGGCATCGCCCCTTTCCGCGCGCGCCCGCGCGATGAGCCCCGGCGTCAGGTCGAGCTCGTCGATGGGCACGTCCTCGATGCCGTACGCCTCCAGCAGCGCCGCCGCGTCGTCGCCGAGCATCGCTCGGAAGGCGCGGGCGGGCGTCGCGAAGCCGAGCGCGCCGCGGGGCTCGGAGTTCACGTGCGACATCGCCAGCGACAGGTCCGCCGGGACCAGCCGGTCGAACCTGAGGCCGCGGCCCTTGGGGAGCAGCAGCTTCCTGATCTCGACGTGGTTGCGCTCGCAGGCGCCCTTCTGGTCGCTGCGCCCGGGGTCGCAGTAGAACAGCCTCGTCTCGCCGGGCCCCTCGCCGATGAGCGCGGCGATCGCGCCCTCGCCGGAGAACTCGGCGCCGTTGTCGGTGAGCACGGCGCGGAACACGCGGTGCGTCCCGTCGGCGCCGAGGACCGCCCGGACGCCCTCCAGGGCGCCCGCGACGCACCCGGCGGTCTTCTCCTCCAGCGGCAGCGCGAGCTGGAGCCTGCTGGGGCGGTGCAGCAGCGTGAGCAGGCAGGCGGAGTCCTCCCGCGCGCCCTCGACGGTGTCCATCTCCCAGGCGGCGGCGCAAACGTCCTCGCCGAGGGCGAGGAACGCGGCATATGACCTGCGGGCGGAGTGGCGGGTCGCCGCCCGGCGCGCGGCGCGCTTCCTCGGCCTGTAGCCGACCTTGCGCCTGAGCTCCATGTTGGTCATGCCGTCGTAGCCCGCCGAGACCCAGCGGTAGATGGTCGACGGCGACAG
>NZ_QSOP01000053.1 GCF_003436275.1 Collinsella sp. TM09-10AT | reverse complement strand
GGCCCGAAAGAAAGGTAGGAGGCCATGACGAAAGGTCTGCACGTGCCTTCCGAGATCGGCAAGCTCAGGAAGGTCTGCCTGCACCGTCCCGGCGACGAGCTCCTCAACCTGCCGCCCGACGAGCTCGAGCGACTCCTGTTCGACGACGTCCCGTTCCTGGAGGTCGCGCAGCAGGAGCACGACACCTTCGCCCAGATCCTTAAGGACCAGGGCGTGGAGGTGCTCTACCTCGAGAACCTCGTCGCAGAGGTGTTCGACCAGGTCCCCGGCGCCCGCGCCGAGTTCACCGACCAGTACATCGCCGAGGCAGGCATCCGCGGCCAGCAGATGCCGCAGATCGTCCGCGAGAAGCTGGACTCCATCGAGGACAACCTCGAGTTCGTCAAGAAGACCATGGCCGGCATGACCAAGGCCGAGATCGACATGCCCCTCACGGCGTCCACGACCCTCGACTCCCTGGTCAACTCCGAGTCCGAGTCCGACCTGATCATCGACCCGATGCCCAACCTCTACTTCACCCGCGACCCGTTCGCGGTCGTCGGCGAGGGCGTCAACCTCAACCGCATGTACTCGGTCACCCGCAACCGCGAGACCCTGTACGGCAAGTACGTCTTCAAGTACCACCCCGACTACAAGGACGTCTCCCTGTACTTCCGCCGCGACTGCCAGTTCCACACCGAGGGCGGCGACGTGCTGAACATCAACGAGAAGACCCTCGCCGTCGGCATCTCCCAGCGCACCCAGGCCGCCGCGATCGATGTCATGGCCCAGAACATCTTCTGGAACTCCGACTCCAAGGTCGAGCGCATCCTGGCCTTCGACATCCCGGTCTCCCGCGCCTTCATGCACCTCGACACGGTCTTCACCCAGATCGACGTCGATAAGTTCACGATCCACCCCGCCATCATGGGCACCCTGCGCGTCTACGAGCTGACCGCCGGCAAGAACCCGGGCGACGTGAACATCCGCCTGATCGAGGACACCCTCGAGCACGTCCTGGAGGACGCCACCGGCGTCGACCAGGTCAAGCTGATCCCCTGCGGCGGCGGCGACCCGATCGCGGCCTCCCGCGAGCAGTGGAACGACGGCTCCAACACCCTGTGCGTCGAGCCCGGCAAGATCTGCGTCTACGCCCGCAACACCGTCACCAACGACGTGCTGTACAAGGAGGGCCTGGACCTTCTCGTCGTGCCCTCCGCCGAGCTCTCCCGCGGCCGCGGCGGCCCGCGCTGCATGAGCATGCCCTTCTGGCGCGAGGACCTCTAAGGTTTT
>NZ_QSOP01000052.1 GCF_003436275.1 Collinsella sp. TM09-10AT | reverse complement strand
GGTACCGTCAAGATTCTTTCGCAAATTGATCGAGGCGGCCTCGGCCCCGCCTTGCTCTAGCCCTCCGCCTTCTTGCTCAGCTCGTCCATCTCCTCCAGCTTCGACATGTCCAGGTACCTCCTCTTGCCCCATTCGTGCTCCACGATGTACTTCAGCCTCGCCGTCACCAGCATCAGGGCCGAGTTGCCGTCCGGGAAGGTCCCTACGACTCTCGTCCTCCGCCTGATCTCGCGGTTGATGCGCTCGATACCGTTATTGGTCCGGATTCTGCGCCAGTGCTCCGGCGGGAAGTCCGTGTAGGCGAGAGTCTCGGAGAAGCCGTCGCGCACCGTCCTCGCGGCCGCGCCGAGCCTCATCCCGTCCAGCTCGTCCGCCACCTCCGCCGCCTTCCTCGAGCACGCCTCGCGCGATTCCTGCGCGTGAATCGCCTTCAGCATGCGCGCCACGGCCTTCCTCCTGGTCACGGGCACCCTTCCCAACACGTTTCGGTAGAAGTGGACCGTGCAGCGCTGGTAGCGTGCCCCGGGGAACACCTCCTCGAGCGCACCGAGCATCCCCGCGCACTTGTCGCCGGTGACGAGCCGCACGCCGGAGAGCCCGCGCCCCCTGAGCCACGAGAAGAACTCGCGCCACGAGTCCGCCGACTCGGTGTAGCCCTCCGCGCAGCCGATGACCTCCCGGTCGCCGGTGGAGTTGACGCCGATGGCCACCAGAACGGCCACGTTCTCGTAGGACCCTCCCCAGCTGCGCTTGAGGTAGATGCCGTCGACGAAAACGTAAGGGTAATCGCCCTCGAGCGGCCTCTGGCGCCAGGCCTCGATGGACGCGAACGCCTTCTCGTTGAGGTTGGAGACGGTGCCGGAGGACACGGGCGCTCCCCAGAGGAGTTCGGAGACGTCCTCGATTCTCCTGGTCGAGACGCCCGCGAGGTACATCTCGACGATGGCCTCCTCGACCGAAGTCTCGCGCCTGCGGTAGCGCTCGATAACGGCCGTCTGGAAGGTCGCGCCGCGCAGCTTCGGCACGTTGAGCTCGACCTCTCCTGCCCCGGTGACGAGCTTTCTCGCGTAGTGGCCGCTGCGGTATGCCTCCCGGCCTGCCGTCCTCTCGTAGCGCCCGGCCCCTACGAGCTCGGACGCCTCCTCGTCGAGCAGCGCGTTGAGCGTCTCCTCGACGGTCTTCCTCACCAGATTCTTTATGTCCTTGCGCAGCGACTCCTCGTCGACTGTTACGATGTTCGCAGACACGGCCCGTGCCCCTTTCGTCGTTGATTTGTTGTTTAGCCGCTAGAAATCATATGACGGGGCGCGGGCCGTGTTCCGCTATGCGGTTGTCAATTTGCGAAAGAAATTATGCGTCACC
>NZ_QSOP01000051.1 GCF_003436275.1 Collinsella sp. TM09-10AT | reverse complement strand
TTTAAGAACGTCCATTACAGTCGAAATTGTCAGCCCGGGACCGTCTCGGGCTACGATTGAGGCGCGCCCAGAACGGGCCGCCGACCGGGCGCCCGCGCACGGCCGAACGTCCCTGCCCCCGAGAGGGCCCGTTGGGTGCTGCCGGCGCGGGACGCGCCGCCCCCGACGGCTGATAGGAAAGTGCCGGGCAGGCGCCGCGGCTGGTAATGTGAGTGCCGAGGGGGAGGCCATCCGGTCGAACGACTACCGGAAGGATACCACCGTGAAAGCGCCATCCACCAGGCCCGCGGCCGTGCTCGGCCTGGACGTCGGCAAGTCATCGCACTGGGCCTGCCTGATCGACCGCGACGGGGAGGTGCTGGCCAGCGCCCCCGTCCGCAACAGGGAGGCCGAGCTCGACGCGCTGTTCGCCTCCGCGCCCGCCGGCACGCTCGTCGTCGTCGACCAGTTCCGCAACATAGGGTCCCTCGCCGTGAGGCGGGCCCGCGCCGCGGGGCTCGGGGTCGCCCACCTGCCCGGGCTCGCCGCCAGCCGCGCCGCGGGCCTGTTCGCCGGCGAGGCCAAGACCGACGAGCGCGACGCCGCGGTGATCGCGCGGACCGCCCTGGGCGTGCCGGACTCCCTGTCGGGGGTCCCGGGCCGCGGCGAGGCCCTCGAGGCCGCCCGCGCCCTCTCGTCGCAGCGCGACCACGTCGTCGCCTGCGCGACCAGGGACAAGAACCGCCTGCGCGCGGTGCTGCTCGAGTCCTGCCCGGCCCTCGAGGCCGCGGTCGACCTGTCGGACCGGCGGTGGCTGGAGCTGCTCGCCGGGTTCGGCGGGGCGTGGGGGATCGCCCGCTCCGGGGCCGGGGGCCCGCGGGCCGAGGCCGCCGGGGAGGCCGCGGCCGCCTCCACCGCGCCCCCGCCGGCGCTCGTCGAGGCCGAGAACAGGCAGGTCAGGTTCCTGGCCGCCCGGATATCGGAGGCCCTCGACGAGGCCGGGGCCCTCGAGGCCGAGACGGCGGCGCTGCTCGAGGGCGACGAGACCTACGCGTGCCTGCTCACCGTGCCCGGCATCGGGCCGAGGACGGCGGCGCAGCTCGCGGTGTCGGTCGACATCGCGAGGTTCCCGGACCACGACCACCTGGCCTCGTACTGCGGCATAGCCCCGAGGGTGAGGAGCTCCGGCACGTCGGTGAGGTCGGTCAGGGCGTCCAGGCGCGGCGACGCGAGGCTCAAGTCCCTGCTGATCTTCTCGTGCAACAGCCTGGTGAGGTCCTCGGGGCGCTACGGCGAGTACTACCGGGCCTGCAGGGCGCGGGGCATGGGGCACGGGCGGGCGCTCAAGGCCGTCGCGAGGAAGCGGCTCAGGGCGATATACGCCGTGATGCGCGACCGGGTGCCCTACCGGGAGTAGCCCCGACGGTTGACAAAACTATAGGAACACCCAA
>NZ_QSOP01000050.1 GCF_003436275.1 Collinsella sp. TM09-10AT | reverse complement strand
GGCTCTGTTAGACCAAGGTTGACATAAAAACGATGTCACCGCGAGGCGGTACCCTTCAATTAACGTCGAAGGAGCCCCCCATGGATGCAGACGACCTGGTCATCACCCTCAAGAAGAGCCTGGCGAAGCTCAGCAGGACCGAGCGCCGCAAGGCCGTCGAGTTGGTCGGGGACGTCGTCCGCGCCGCCATGTTCGACGATGCGGCGGGAGATGGCTATGAGGTGGAGCGCTGCCCCCGCTGCGGCTCGGTCGCCATCGTCAAGAAGGGCAAGTCCAGGAACGGCGAGCAGCGCTACCTCTGCCGCGACTGCGGCAGAACGTTCTCCGGCTCCACCGACCGGATCCTCGGCACGAGCAAGCTGCCCCGCGAGACCTGGATGGCCTATGCCGAGTGCTTCGCCCTCATGCTCCCGCTCCGCGAGTGCGCCGGCCGCTGCGGCGTCTGCCTCAAGACCGCCTGGACCATGCGCCACAGGCTCATCGAGTGCCTGAAGGAATACTCGCCCACGTTCCATGTGGGGCAGGGGCAGGCCTGCGAGCTCGACGAGACGTACTTCCCCGAGTCCTTCAAGGGCAACCATTCAAAGGGCTCCTTCACCCTGCCGAGGAAGGCTCGCCACCGCGGCAGGCAGGTCCACAAGCGCGGCCTCTCCCGCGAGCAGGTCTGCGTCATGACGGGCGTCAGCGACACGAACGCCACCTTCTTCGAGGTCTCGGGGCGCGGCGTCGTCTCGCGCAGGCGCGCGGCGGAGGCCCTTCGCGACCGCATCGGCGCGGGCGCGGTCGTCGCCACGGACAAGGCGGCCGCATACATCGACGTGCTGCGCGACCTGAAGGTCGCCTCGCATGAATCCTATGACTCCAAGGACCGTTCGGAGGGCACCATCAACCGCATCAACACCGTCCATTCGCTCCTCGAATCGTTCATGGCACGCTTCAAGGGCGTGTCCACCAAGCACCTCGCCGCCTACCTCGACTGGTTCCGCTGGTGCCGCACCTTCATGGCGGCGGGCTCGCGCGCGGCGGAGTCCACGGTCGCCCGCCAGCTCGCCAACGGCTCCTGCCCGACCCGCGTCCGCGGCATGTTCGGCCTCGAGCCTCCCCTCATGGACTACTGGGACGGGCGGGCGGCCTAGCGAATTAAAATGGTGGCCACGGAGCAGCGACCGCGGAAGGAGCGGCAATGACATCGAACGTCCCGGCCACCACGATAAGAATCGATCCCGAGGTCAAAAGGGAGGCCGTGGCCGTGCTCGACGAGCTCGGGCTCTCCATGTCGGGCGCCATGAACATATTCCTCAGGGCGGTGATCCGCGAGGGCGGCCTGCCCTTCGACGTCAGGCTGGGATCTTCGGGGAAGGCTGACGGGGAGGGCGGGGACCGCGATGAGCGGGGATAGCCCGATTATTTCCCGGTTCGACGAACAGCCGATCGTGTCAAATTTGGTCTAACAGAGCC
>NZ_QSOP01000005.1:799-134564 GCF_003436275.1 Collinsella sp. TM09-10AT | reverse complement strand
GGGGCCGCAGGGCATGGGGATGACCCTGCGGCCCCGCGCGGGCGCCCCCGGTTACCCAACCTCTTCGATAGGAGCTTTTCCCACATGGCAGACATCGCATTCGAGAAGGACCTCTCCGTCACCGAGACCGGCATCGAGGGCCTGAAGGTCGTCGAACTGGCCGTCCACGGCGACTCGCGCGGTTGGTTCAAGGAGAACTGGCAGCGCGCCAAGATGACCGCCCTGGGCATCCCGGACCTCCGCGTCGTCCAGAACAACATCTCCTACAACGACAGCCGCGGCGTCACCCGCGGCATCCACGCCGAGCCCTGGGACAAGTTCATCTCCGTGGCCCGCGGCAGCGTCTTCGGCGCCTGGGTGGACCTGCGCGAGGGCAGCGCCACCTACGGCAAGGTCTACACGACCGTGCTCGACCCCTCGAAGGCCATCTACGTGCCGCGCGGCGTGGGCAACTCCTTCCAGGCCCTGGAGGACGGCACCGCCTACACCTACCTGGTGGACGCCCACTGGTCGCCGGAGCTCAAGAGGACCTACACCTTCGTGAACCTCGCCGACCCCGAGCTCGCCATCGAGT
This sequence comes from Collinsella sp. TM09-10AT, assembly GCF_003436275.1. Classification (GTDB taxonomy): domain Bacteria; phylum Actinomycetota; class Coriobacteriia; order Coriobacteriales; family Coriobacteriaceae; genus Collinsella. The sequence continues at coordinate 133,990 of NZ_QSOP01000005.1, read as the reverse complement.
GGCCCATCCCGCTCGACGAGGCCACCGTCTCCGATGCCGACCTCAACCACCCGATGCTCAAGGACGTCGTCCCCATGGCGCCGAAGCGCACCCTCGTCACCGGCTGCAACGGCCAGTTGGGCCATGCGGTCCGCGCGCTGGCGGAGGAGCGCGGCGTCGCGAAGGACTTCGACTTCTGCGACATCGACACCTTCGACATGTCCGACCCGGACGCCTACGTACAGTACGACTGGTCGCTCTACGGCACCGTGATCAACTGCGGTGCCTACACGGCCGTGGATAAAGCGGAGACCCCCGAGGGCCGTGTCATCGCCTGGAAGGCCAACGCGACCGGCCCGGCGCTCCTCGCCCGCACCTGCGCCGAGCACGGCATCACGCTCGTGCACGTCTCCTCCGACTACGTCTTTGACGGCACCGCCGAGGTCCATGACGAGGACGAGCCCCTCAGCCCACTGTCCGTCTACGGCCAGACCAAGGCGGCAGGCGACATCGCCGTGGCCGGCTGCCCGCGCCACTACATCATGCGCTCGAGCTGGGTCATCGGCGAGGGGCACAACTTCGTCAAGACCATGAAGGCGCTGTCCGACCGCGTCGCCGACCCGGGGGATAAGCTCACCCAGATCACCGTCGTTGACGACCAGCTGGGACGCCTGACCTTCACGCGCGACATGGCCGCGGCCATCTTCCACGTGCTGGAGAACAAGGCCCCCTACGGCACCTACGGCTGCACCGGCAGCGGCCGCGTCGCCTCCTGGGCCGAAATCGCGCGTGAGGTCTTCGAGGCCGCCAACGGCAACGGCGGCAAGGTGGTCCCGGTCTCCACGGCCGACTACTACGCCAGCGCCGCCGGCCCCATCGCACCGCGCCCGGTCCACTCCGCGCTCGACCTGTCCAGGCTCGAGGCTGCCGGCTTCCACATGCCCGACTGGGAGGAAGAGCTGGGGGAGTACATCAAGACGCTCTAGGCGCTATTAACTTTTCGAGAGTAAAAGCCGCCGTTCTTTAACGGCGGCTTTTCTTGTTGGTGGCTATCTGCGCAGTGGTGCCAATAGTATTTTGCGGAAGATCTACCTCTCGCTTGGCTTGGAAGTAGGGTGGCCGGGCTGGTCGTCGTAGGCGTACTTGCTATATACGTTGACCTCCCACTGCTTTTTTTCGACCTTTGCTACAGAATCCAGGATGAATCCGGTTGCAAGGCTCAGGCCGCACAGGAACATAAACGACGCGGCGAGCATGGCGGTGGGGAAGCGCGGAACGAGGCCGGTCTGGAAATACTCGACAACGATGGGCATGCCCAGGGCGAGGCCGATCACCGCAAACAGAAGCGCGACGAGGCTGAAGAACTTCAGCGGGCGGTAGTCCTTGAACAGCGTGCCGATCATCGTGACGACTTTAATGCCGTCGCTCACGGTATTGAGCTTGGACTCGGAGCCTTCCGGACGGTCGCGGTACTCGATGGGCACATCTTTGATGCGCCAGCGGTGGTCGACGGCGTGGATCGAGAGCTCGGTTTCGATCTGGAAGCCCTCGGAAAGCACAGGGAAGGTTTTAACGAACGGGCGGCTCATGGCGCGGTAGCCGGTCATGACATCATCGAAGCTGTAGCCATAGATCCACTTGATCATGGCGCGGACCAGATTGTTGCCAAAGCCGTGGAAAGCACGCTTGTTTTCCTCGGCGTAGGTGCCGTTGGAAAGGCGGTCGCCTACGGTCATATCGGCCGCGCCGTTGAGGATAGGCTCGCAGAGGGCCTTGGCCGCCTCGGCGGGGTAGGTGTCGTCGCCGTCGACCATCAGGTAGCAATCGGCGTCGATATCGCGAAACATCTGGCGGCACACGTTGCCCTTTCCCTGACGGGGCTCAAAGCGGACCGTGGCGCCGTGCTCGGTGGCGATGCGTGAGGTATCGTCCGACGAGTTGTTGTCATAGACGTAGACCGTCGCTTGCGGAAGCTCGCGGTGAAAGTCGTCGATGACTTTGCCGATCGTGAGGGCTTCGTTGTAGCAGGGGATGATGACGGCGATGGATTCAGAATTCACTCAATGCTCCTTATACATTCAATTCTTGAAAGTATAGCCGTTTGGGCTTGGCATCCTAAGATGTGGGTTAGTTCTCCAGTTTTGTTGCGCGAATCGTTTGCATGGCCGTCGGGTCTATACTGTTCGTTTGTCAACGATTACGAGTAAAGGAGTTGCATCCGTGTCGGATCAGACAAAGCAACAAGAAACTCGCAGTCTGCCTGCGACGTTTGCTAAGAACGAATTTGAGAAGGACGCGTTTATCCTTCGTCAGCTGGTTACCAAGGATTTTAAGATCAAGTATCGCCGTAGCGTTCTGGGCGTCGCATGGTCGGTTCTCAACCCGCTGCTGATGATGATCGTCATGGCCATCGTGTTCTCGACGATTTTTGGCCAGGGCCGCAATGGATCAATGACGCCCGAGATGTACCCGCTGTACTTAATCGTGGGTAACGTTACCTTTGCCGTCATGTCCGAGTCCACGAACCAGGCCCTAACGTCGATCGTGGGTGCTGCCCCTCTGCTCAAGAAGGTTAAGGTGCACCGCTGGGTCTTCCCGGTGCAGAAAGTGCTTTTCTCGCTCGTGAACTTTGCCTTCTCGCTGGTCGCCGTCGCCATCGTCATGCTGTGGTTCCGCGTTATGCCTTCTTGGCACCTGATTCTGCTGCCGGTTTGCCTGCTGCTGCTTATGTGCTTCTGCATGGGCCTGGGCATGATGCTCTCTGCCCTTACGGTCTTTTTCCGCGACGTTATGCATCTGTGGAGCGTCGTCATTACGGCGTGGACTTATATTACGCCCATCTTCTGGACGACTGACTATATTGCGCAAATGCCGCATCTCGTGCGTATCTTGATGTATGCGAACCCCATGTACAACTACCTGCAGTTTATGCGCGATATCTTTCTGTTCCAAACTACGCCCTCGCTTATGACGTTTGGTATGTGCGCTGCTTGGGCGGTTCTTGCGCTTGTTATTGGCTATACCGTGTTCCATAAGTCCGAGCGCAAGTTCATCCTCTACATCTAAGGAGTGCTGTGATGACTGAATCTGTTGTTGATTACAGCGAGCAGCCTCTGGCTGTCGAGGTCGACGACGTCACCATGATCTTTAACATGGCGTCCGAGTCGCTGACCAACCTCAAGGAGTACTTCATCAAGCTTGTCAAGCACGAGTTGTTCTTTGAGGAGTTTAGGGCGCTTAAGCATATTTCGTTTGATATTCATCGTGGCGAGGTCGTGGGTCTGGTTGGCACCAATGGCTCCGGCAAGTCTACGATGCTCAAGATTATCGCTGGCGTGCTTGAGCCAAGCGAGGGCAGCGTTAAGGTGCACGGTAACATCGCGCCGCTGATTGAGCTTGGTGCCGGCTTTGATCCCGAGCTGACCGCCCGCGAGAACATCTATCTGAACGGCGCCCTGCTCGGCTATACCAAGGAGTTCATCGACGCCAACTTTGACGGCATTATCGAGTTCGCTGAGCTTCAGAACTTTGTCGACATGCCGCTTAAGAACTTCTCCTCGGGCATGGTTGCGCGTATTGCCTTTGCAATCGCGACGATTACCGAGCCCGATATTCTGATCGTTGACGAGACGCTGTCCGTCGGTGATGTGTTCTTCCAGCAGAAGTGCGAGGCCCGCATCCAGCACTTTATCCAGAGCGGCGACGTGACGGTTCTGTTCGTTTCGCACTCCATGGAGCAGGTTGAACGCATCTGCCAGCGTGCCGTTTGGATTGAGAAGGGTGACCTTCGCATGGACGGCCCGGTCGATGAGGTCTGCAAGGCGTACCGCGAGCAGTTCAACTAGGTTATAATTACTTGCGCCTGACAGGTTTGCGCTTGCTTGGGCGTGCGGTTATTTGCTCCATTAGCTCAGTTGGATAGAGCAGGGGACTTCTAATCCCAAGGTCGACGGTTCGAATCCGCCATGGAGCACCATCGTTTATTAAGCCCGGACCGCTTGTGAACTGCGTCCCAAATCTTGGACGCCCTAAATAGCGACTAGGCCGCGAGGGCCTGATTCCGGAACTCCTCCGGGGTCAGGCCCTTCAATCTTACCTGCCTCCGGCTCGTGTTCCAGTGGACTATGTATTCCTCCAGGTCGCGTTTGAAATCCTCGAACGTCTCCCACTCGCGGCCCCGGTAGAACTCGTCCTTGACGTGGCCGAAGAGCTGCTCGGTGGCGGCGTTGTCGATGCAGTTCGCCTTCCTGGACATGCTCTGGACGATGCCGGCGGCCTCGAGCCTGGATGTGTACGAGGCGCGCTGGTACTGCCGGCCCCGGTCCGAGTGCATGGTCGGGGCGGCGCCCTCGGGGATCTTGGACAGCAGCTCGTCGAGCATCCTGACCTGCTGGGCCATGTCGGGCGTGGTCGATATGTCGCTCGCCACGATCTCCTTGGTGCAGAAGTCCAGCGTCGGGGCCCAGTAGGCCTTGCCGCCCGCCACCTTGGACTCGGTGACGTCCGTCCCCAGCTTCCGCCACGGGGCCCCGGCGTCGAAATCCCTCGCGATCACGTTCTCGAACGTCCTGCCGACGACGCCCCTGTACGAGTTGTACCCGTGGTAGGCCGTCTCGCGTCTGATACCGCAGCGGATCCCCATCTCGCGCATCATCTTGAGCACGGTCTTGTCGGCTATCACGGCCCCCTCTTCCGCCCTGAGGCACATCGCTATCTGCCGGTGCCCGCAGCCGTTGGCGGTGCGCGAGAAGATCTCGGCGGCCGCCTCCCGGAGCTCGGGGCGCGTGGGCCTCGGCGGGTGCGCGAGGGCGTAGTAGTAGGTCGACCGCTTGAGCTCGGCGCATGCGAGCAGGTGCCCGAGCGCGTGCCCCTCGGCGCGCAGGGCCGCGACCGCTTCGGCCTTCGCCCTGGTCAGAGCCCGTCCCTCTCGACCAGGGCGCGTAATTTTTTTAGGTAGGCCACCTCGGCCTCGAGCCTACGGCACCGCTCCTCGAGCTCCTCCTCGCGGGTCCGCGGCCTCGCCTTGGAACCCTTCGGCCGGCCCTTGGGCCTCGGGCGCAGGGCCTCCGCGCCGCCCCGGCGGTATAGCGCGCACCACTTCTTGAGCGGCGACATCGACATTATGCCAAACGCCGCCATCGCCTCGGTCTTCGTCATGCCGCCGTCGACGACGGCGGAGGCGGCGGCGACCTTCTGCTCGTATGTGTACCTGCCCTGCTTTCCGTCCATGCGCAGCAGCACCTCGCTCCCGAATGCGCGGTATATCTCCTGCCGTCTTCTCACGGCTTCCACGGGAAGCGAAAGGGCAATCGCGGCAGATTTATACCCGTGCCCGAGCTCGAAGAGCCCTATGGCCGCCTTCCTGGCCTCGACATCATGCTTCACTCTCAAATCAACGCGCATAAAGAAAGCCTCCCATTTCTCATGTCCAAGAAATGGGAGGCAGTTCATTGGTGGTCTGGGCTTTTTTCATCTTGTGTGCTGCTGGAGCCGAGTGCGAGCAAGCCGCTGCTGTTTGTTGGGGTTGGCATTTTACTTTTCGATACGCTCCCTCAGCAGCTCCAGTGCGTGAGCGTAGCCCTGCAGGCCTTCGCCGGTGATGGTGGCGAAGCAGGCTAGGCGTGCATAGCTTACCTGGCGGAAGTCCTCGCGTGTCTCTACGGCGCTGATGTGTACCTCGACGGCAGGGATGGCGACGGCCTTGAGGGCGTCGAGGATCGCCACGCTCGTATGCGTGTATGCCGCCGGGTTGATGACGATGCCGTCGACCTTGCCGTAGGCCTCCTGGATCTTGTCGACGATGCTGCCCTCGTGGTTGGACTGGAAGACCTCGACCTCGTCAAAGCCCTGCGCGGCGCCCGCCTCCTGGCAGATCTGGACCAGGCGGTCGTAGTTGTCGCTGCCGTAGATACCCGGCTCGCGAATGCCGAGCATGTTGAGGTTGGGGCCGTTGATGACGAGTGCTTTCATGTTTGCTTCCTTTGCAGTCGAGAAACCGCCACATAGGTGCCTGTCCCCTTTGTGGTGGTTTTGGTTAGAGAGCGGGTGGGAGGGTGTCGAGGAGGGCTTGGGCGGTGTTGGCGGCGCAATCGCGCGAGTCGATGAGGTAGTCGGCCCAGGCGCGGTAGCGCGGCATGCGCTGCTCGGCCAGCTTGTCGATGCCATCGCGGGCGGTGATGGGGCGACCCTTGTGGGCGAGTTCGTCGAGCTTACGGTTGAGCATCACGATCTGGCTGTTCTGGTGCAGTAGCGGGTAGTTCTCGTCGCGCGTGACCACGCCGCCGCCCGTGGAAAGCACCAGGCCGCTGCGCTTGGAGATGCCGGTCAGCGCCGCCGTCTCCTGCTCGCGGAAGGCCGCCTCGCCGCGCTCGACGATAAAGTCGGCGCAGGGCATGCCCAGGCGCTCCTCGAGGGCGCGGTCCAGGTCGATGTGCTCTCGCCCCGTGAGCAGGGCAATCTGCTCGCCCACGCGGGTCTTGCCCGAGCCCGGCATACCGATCAGCGCGATGTTCTGTTCGCGGCGTGACAGGCGCTCCGTTACGTCCAGAATGCGCTCACGCGGAGTGACCTGGCCGGTGTAGCGCTCAACGGCTTGCGCCGCCTGGGCCACGAGCATGAGCAGGCCGCCGATGCAGGGGATGCCGCGGCGCTCGGCCTCGAGCATCAGGCCCGTGCGTGCAGGGTTGTAGACAATGTCGATGACGCCCTCGAGCGCATCGAGCCCCTCGAGCGTGCAGGGGGCATCGGGACAGTGGGGGAACATGCCGGCGGGCGTGCAGTTGACGAGCAGTGCGGCGTCGGACTGCTGCGCGATGTTGTCGTAGTTGACTTCGCTCGTGCGGCCGACCGGCACGACGATGGCGCCCAGGTCGCCGAGCACCATGCTGGCAGTGGTGCCGGCGCCACCGGTGGCACCGAGCACGAGGGCCTTCTTGCCGGCAACCTCGACGCCCAGCTCCTCGACCAGGCATTGGAAGCCAAAGTAGTCGGTGTTGTCGCCGCGCAGGCGGCCGTCGGGCAGGCGCGTGATGGTGTTGACGTTTCCCATACGCTCGGCGAGTGGACTCAGCTCGTCCAGGTATTCCATGACGGCGCGCTTGTAGGGGATGGTCACGTTGGTGCCCTCCCATTCGTCACCCGTCATAAAAGCCTGGAGGTCCTCGGGCTCGCGCTCAAATCGTACGTACTCGAGCCCCGCGAGCTCCTTGTAGATGGTCGGGGTGTAGCTGTGGCCCAGCACGCGGCCCAGCACTCCGTAGGGGCGGGTTGCGGCGACATCGGTCATCTAGAGCACCTCCGTGTAACTGCCAAAGTAGGTGAAGCTCTCGCACACGTCGTCGATGGAATCGAGCAGGTCATCGAGGGCCTTGCTGCCAAAGGGGCAGTCCAGGTCAAAGTAGAACATAAACTCAAAGTCGTGCCCGGGGATGGGGCGGCTCTCGAGCTTGATGAGGTTGATATTGAGCGCGTAGAAGCGCTCGAGTACGCGATAGAGCGCGCCCGGCTCGTTGGCCGTGGTAATCATGAGCGAGGTGCGGTTGGCGCCGGGGTAGACGCGTGGCTCGCGGCTGATGACGACAAAGCGCGTGTAGTTGTTGTCCGAGTCCTGGATGTTGGATTCCAGTATCTCCAGGCCATACAGTGCGGCACAGCTGCGCGAGGCGATGGCGGCAACGTCGGTGCGGTCGGAGTTAGCGACCATCTCGGCCGACATGGCCGTGTTGGGGTACTTGGTGGCGTGCAGGTCGTGGGCTTCGATAAAGCCGGCGCACTGGGCAATGGCTTGGCCGTGGCTGTAGACCTCACGCACGTCTGCGAGCTTGGTGCCGGGTTTGACGAGCAGGTTATGGTCGATCTTGAGGCGCAGCGAGCGCACGATATGGAAATCGAACTGTGCGAGCAGGTCGTAGACGGCGTTGACGGAACCCGCGGTGGAGTTTTCGATGGGCAGCACGCCAAACTCGCAGAAGCCGTCACGTACGGCGCGCATGACGCCCTCGAAGGTCTCGAAAAACGCGATGTCGGGCACGTCGAAGAGCTTGCACGCGGCGATTTGGCTGTAAGCGCCCTCGACGCCCTGGCAGGCGACGGTGGCCGTTTGAGGGAAGGGCGTGTCGGAGGCTGTAGCCGTGGCGTGGGCCTTTTGCGAGACGGTGATGCCCTTGAGCTCGTTGATGTAGCGCTGCTGCTCGGCCTTGCTCATGCTCATGAGCAAGCGGAACAGGGTGATGGTCTGTGCCTCATAGCGCTCGGGCGCGCGGCTGGCGAGGTTGTTGAGCTTGGAGCGCTCACGGGCGGGGTCGAAGACGGCTTTGCCCATCTCGATTTTTGACTTGGCGACCTCGGTGGCAATGTCCATGCGCTCGACAAAGCTGTTGAGGAGCGTGGCGTCGATGCCATCGATGGCCTGACGAATATCGGCAAGGTCCATGGAGACCCCTTTCACGAGTCGGTGATTTTTCTGGGACGGGGATTAAAAAATCATTAGGTACACAATGATTTTTTAATCCCCGTCCCAGAAAAATCACTGGGTGGGCGTGGGGGCCGGAGTTGGCCCCCGGAGATTTTTAGAGCTGGTCTGCGTCCTCGAGGAGAGCGTCCCAAATCGCGAGGGCGGCGGCTGCTTCGGCTACGGGGACGGCTCGGGGGACGATGCAGGGATCGTGGCGGCCGTGGACCGAGAGCTCGGCATTTTCCATAGCGTCCATGTCCACCGTCTGCTGCTCACGACCAATGGAGGGCGTCGGCTTTACGGCCATGCGCCACATGACGGGCGCGCCGGTCGAAATACCGCCCAGGATGCCGCCGGCGTTGTTGGACTCGACCTCGATCTCGCCGGTCTCGGCATCGATGCGATACGGATCATTGTTCTCGCTGCCGCGCATGGCGGCCACGGCAAAGCCCATGCCAAACTCCACGCCCTTTACGGCGGGAATGCCAAACGCGATCTGCGCGATGCGGTTCTCGATGCCGTCGAACATGGGGTCGCCGATGCCCGCGGGAAGCCCGTAAATGCCGCACTCCACGATGCCGCCGATGCTGTCGAGTTCGTCGCGCGCGGCTAGGATTTCCTCGCGCATGCGGCCGGCTGCGGCGGCGTCAATGCAAGGAAGATCGTTCGTCAGGATCGCCTTGCGGTCGGCCTCGCGATAGACCATATCGTCCATCGGCAGGTCGGAGATGCCGCCGATCTGCGCCACATGCGCCATCACGTTAATGCCGCGGGCCTCGAGTGCCTGCAGCGCAATGCCGCCGGCGATACACAGGGGTGCCGTCAGGCGGCCGGAGAAATGCCCGCCACCAGCGACATCGTGCATGTTGTGATACTTCACGCGCGCCGGAAAATCCGCGTGTCCGGGGCGGGGCTTGCGGCGCAGCTCGGAATAGTCCTTTGAGCGCGTGTTGGTGTTCTCGATAATCGCGGCGATGGGTGCTCCCGTGGTATGTCCATCGACCACACCGGCGATGATGTGGGCGGCGTCGGCCTCGCGGCGTTTGGTCGCGGTCTCGTCGCGACCGGGGGCGCGACGGTTCAAAAAGGCCTGCAGCGCTTCTTGGTCAACGGCGATGCCGGCGGGGACGCCATCGAGCGAGCAGCCGATGGCGGGGGAGTGCGACTGGCCGAAGATGCTTACGTGCAAGACGTTGCCAAAGGTCGAGGACATGCTATTCCTCCTCGAGTGTGACCTTGCCGCCCAGCAGGCGGTAGTGGTCGAAGAAATCGGGATAGGACTTGTTGACGGCCTCGGCGCCGTGGATCACGACCTCGCCGGCGGCGCGGCTCGCGGCGATAGCGGCCATCATGGCGATGCGGTGGTCGTTGTGCGAATCGACCTCGCCGCCGGTGAAGGCATCGACACCCTTGATGATGAGGTCATCGCCGGCAATGCGCACCTGCGCGCCCAGCGCGGTGAGCTCGCGGGTGGTGGTGACCAGGCGGTCGGATTCCTTGATGCGCAGACGGGCGCAATCGCGGATAAAGGTGCGGCCCTGTGCCAGTGAGGCCACGGCCGAGATGACGGGCACCAGGTCCGGAATGTCGTGGGCACTCATCTCAAAGCCGGCGAGCTTGTCGGACTGCACGGTGGCGGCGTTGGTGGAGCGCACGATGCGGGCGCCAAAGCGCGAAAGCGCGGCAAGCACGTTACGGTCGCCCTGTGCGGAGCTCAGCGACACGCCCTCGACGGTGATGGGGTCGTTGCCGATGGCACCGGCGCACAGCCAAAAGGCGGCGTTGGACCAGTCGCCCTCGACGGCTACGCTGCCGGGCGTGCGGTACGAGCCGCTGCTCACGCGGAAGTTCGTGACCTCGGGCTGGCCGTCCTTGGCCGGAATACGCTCGACGTTGACCTCGACGCCAAAGGCCTTCATGGCCTGGATCGTCAGGTTGATGTAGGGACGGCTCTCAATGAGGCCGGTTACCTGCACGCAGGAGGGCTGGGCCAGCAGCGGGGCTGCCAGCAGAAGGCCGGAGATATACTGCGAGCTCACGTTGCCCGGAAGCACAAAGGTGCCCGGGCGCATGCGGCCGCTCGTCTTGAGCGGAAAACCGCCCAGACCCTGTAGGTCGCAGCCGGCGGCGATGATCTCGTCCGAGAGCGGGGAGAGCGGGCGGGCGCCCAAGCGCCCCTGACCCACAAAAGTTGCTTCTGCACCCAGCGCGCAGGCGACAGGCAGCATAAAGCGGAGCGTGGAGCCGCTTTCACCGCAGTCAAGCGTGCCGCCGGCAAGGGCCTTGAGCAGGCCAAACTCAACACTCTTCATGGTGGGGTGGACCTGGAAGCCGTCCTCGACGGTCTCGATGCGAGCACCCAGTGCCGTAAGGCAGCGCACCGTGGCCTCGATGTCGGCGCAGGTGGTGTTGCAGGTGACGTGCGTCTCGCCGTTGGCAAGCGCAGCGCAGATGATCAGGCGATGCGCCATCGACTTGGACGCGATGGCGGGAACGGTGCCCTTGAGCGGGGACGGGGTGATGCGGGCTAGCATGCGGATGCGTCTCCCTTCTGGCCGAGGCCCTCGGCAATGAGTTCGTGGAAAGTGGAAAGCGGTGTGCGGTCGATGCTGCAGCGGCCAATGCCGTGCGGAATCACCAGGTCGATGGTGTCGCCCGCGCGCTTCTTGTCGTGGAGCGCCTCGGCAAAGACGGTATCGGCATCTAGGTCACAGCGGGTCGTGAGGCCATGACGGGCGCAGAGTTCCTCAATACGACCGGGCAGTGCGGCATCGCAGACGCCGTGCAGGGCCGCGGCGCGCGTGATGATGCCCATGCCGATCGACACGCAGTTGCCGTGTCCCAGCTCAAAGTGCTCGCAGGCCTCGACGGCGTGTCCGGCGCTGTGTCCAAAGTTGAGGAGCTTGCGCTGGTTGGTTTCGCGCTCGTCGGCGACGACCACGGCGCGCTTGATGTCGATATTGCGGGCGATGATGAGTGCTACGCGGGCCACATCGCGGTTGAGCAGCTCCAGCGTGAGCGGGGTCTTCTCCAGCTCGGCGAAAAGCTCCGGGTCGGCGATCACGGCGTGCTTGACGACCTCGCCGCAGCCGTCGGCGAACTGCTCGGGCGTGAGTGTGGCCAGACACCCCACGTCGGCGATAACCACGCTCGGCTGCCAAAAGGCGCCGGCCAAGTTCTTGCCGGCTGCCAGGTCGATGGCCGTCTTGCCTCCCACCGACGAATCCACCATGGCGAGCAGGCTCGTTGGGATCTGCACAAACTTGCAGCCGCGCATGTAGGTGGCGGCCACAAAGCCCGCCACGTCGCCCACGACGCCGCCGCCGAGTGCCACGATCACGTCGGAGCGCGAAAGCTCGTGCTCGGCCACAAACTCCAAAATGGCAACGTAGGTCTCAGCGCGCTTATGGGCCTCGCCGGCCTCGAAGGTGCAGATGCTCACCTCGTAGCCTGACGCCTCCAGGCTCTGCTTAACGGGCATCTGGTAGAGCGGGCCCACGTTGGTGTCCGTCACGATGACGGCCTTGGTGCCGCCGGCAGTGGCACGCACGAGCGGTCCCGCCTGCTCCAGCAAAAACGTGCCAACATGCACCTGGTAGGGGCGTGCAGTGTCGATATCGATGGTAATCGCCATAAGCTTCGGTCCTTTCGACCTGGCGTGATGGGTTGTCTAGTGGGAGGCCTCGTCGTCGAGTGCGCGCTTAATGCGGTCGCCCTCGGCAAGGAGATTCTCCAGATAGCGCTGGTCGCGGTCCTTGAGCGCACGGCTGTAGGCGCCAAGCGATTCGATCAGATGGTCGATCTCGAAGGCGAGCGCGTCGGCGTCGTCGATCATGAGCTCGGACCACATTTGCGGGTTGAGGTGCGCCACGCGGGTGAGATCGCGGTAGCTGCCGGCCGAAAAGCCGTGGTGGACCTGAGCGGTCGGGCTCTTAACATAGGCGTTGGAGACGACGTGCGCGAGCTGGCTCGTAAAGGCGATGACGCGGTCGTGCTCGGCGGCGCTGGTCACGCTGAACTTGCCAAAGCCCAAGGGGCGTACCATCTCGCGCACCTGGCCCAAAAGCTCCAGTTTGAGCGCATCGTCCACCGCGGGCGGTACGAGCACGAGCGGGGCGCCCTGGAACAGGTCGGCGCGGGAGTGCGCATAGCCCGAGTACTGCGTGCCCGCCATGGGGTGCGCGCCCACAAAGTAAAAGCCGTGCTCGCGGGCTAGCTCAAAGGCGCGCTCGCACACGATGCCCTTGACGCCCACCGTGTCGATCACCACGGGGCCCATGATGGCCTCGGTGTCGGTGGCGTCGGCGAGCGCCTGGGCGTGCGCCTCGAGCCACTCGATGCATGCCTCGGGATAGCAGGCAAGGACGATGATGTCGCATTCGCCGAGCGTCTTGTCGTTAAGCTCTCCGGCGACAGTGCCCATGCTGGCGGCCGTCATGACATCGTCATCGGGGTCCCAGGCTAGCACGCGGACGCCCGCCTGCGCATAGCCGCGGGCAAAGCTGCCGCCGATGAGGCCCAGGCCGACGATGCCGGCGCACTTGGGGCCGCCCTGGTTAACGCGCGCGTTTCTCACTGTACCCATGGGCTACTCCATGGTCTCATGGCAGACAACCTCGCGAATGGCTCGGATGCGGCGCATGGTGTCGTCGAACTGATCGGGGGTGAGGGCCTGAGCGCCGTCGGACCATGCGCGGCTGGGCTCGTCGTGGACCTCGATCTCTAGGCCGTTGGCACCGCAGGCGGTCGCGGCGAGCGCCATGGGCTCAACGTAGCGGGTGTAGCCGGTGGCGTGGCTGGGGTCGGCGACGACGGGCAGGTGCGACAGGTGGTGCAGCACCGGCACGGCATTGAGGTCGAAGGTGTTGCGGCTGCGGGTCTCGAAGGTGCGGATGCCGCGCTCGCACAGGATGACGTTGTCGTTGCCCTCGCTCATGATGTACTCGGCGGCCATGAGCAGCTCATCGATCGTGCCGGACATGCCGCGCTTAAGCAAGATCGGAGTCTTGGTCTTGCCGACCTCTTTGAGCAGAGGGAAGTTCTGGGCGTTGCGGGCGCCGATCTGCATGACGTCGATCTTCTTGTCCAGGAAGACCTGCACGTCGCGCGGGTCCATGATCTCGGTGACGATCGCCATGTCGAGATCGGCAGACGCCTCGCACAGCAGGTCCAGACCGGCGGGGCCCATGCCCTGGTAGGCGTACGGGGAAGTGCGGGGCTTGTAGGCACCGCCGCGCAGCATCGTGGCACCGGCGGCCTTCACGCGGCGGGCGATGCGGATGAGGTTCTCGCCCTCGACGGAGCACGGGCCGGCGATGACCTGGAACTGATCGCCGCCGATCTTGACGCCGTGGCCGCAGTCGATGACGGAGTCCTCGGGGTGGAACTTGCGATTGGCGCGCTTGAACGGCTCGGAGACGCGCTGCACGCGCTCGACGACGTCCATGGACTCGAGCAGGAACGGGTCGATCTTGGTCGTATCGCCCACCAGGCCGATGATCGTCTCGTTCTCGCCGCGCGAGACGTCGGTCTTCAGGCCCTTTTTCTCAATCCAGCTGACGATATGGCTGACGGCCTCGTCGCTGGCGCTCTGCTTTAAAATTGCAATCATGGTGTGCCTCTCACATCGATGGATAACCCTTGCAAAAACGGCCCGCATCGCGAGCCGTGTATATATGGTGCATGTGAGTTTATACTAATTGTTTCACTTTTGCGTTCTAAAGTGAGCCTCTGCGCCGCGTCTTCCTCGGAATTGCAAAGCTTTTTCTTTTATTTTGATAGCCCGTGGTGCACTTGGGTATAATGCCAAACGTTGGCCCTATTAGCTCAGGGGATTAGAGCGTCTGCCTCCGGAGCAGAAGGCCGTTGGTTCGAATCCAACATGGGGCACCATCGAACGTGAGACCGTCCGAACCTCGCATGGTCCGGGCGGTTTTTCTTATACCGACGCGACGTGATGGGACGTGGTATGGCAGCAACGGATATCGAGCGCGGACTCTCGACCGCCGAGGTCGAGGAGCGCATCGCCGCCGGTAAGATCAACCGCAACATGGAGCTCAAGACCAAGTCGGTCAAAGAGCTCATCATCGAGAACCTCTGCACGCTGTTCAATTTGATCAACGTGATCTTGGCGTTCCTGGTCATTTTGACCGGTTCGTTTAAGAATCTGACGTTCCTGTTCGTGGTGTTCCTCAATACCGCTATTGGCGTCATTCAGTCCATGCGTTCCAAGAAGATGGTCGATAAGCTCACGCTGCTGACCTCCAAGAAGGCCATCGCGGTGCGCGACGGCTCCGAGGTGGAGCTCGACCTGGACCAGATCGTGCTCGACGACATCATCCGCCTGGGGCGCGGCGACCAGATCCCCGCTGACGCCGTGGTGGTTTCGGGCGAGGCGCTCGTGAACGAGAGCTTGCTGACGGGCGAGAGCGATCTTATTAAGAAACAGCCCGGTTCCGAGCTCATGAGCGGCAGCTTTATCGACTCGGGTCTGCTGCGCGCCCGCGTGATCCATGTCGGCGCCGACAACTACGTGGCCAAAATTAATAACGAGGCCAAGTACGTCAAAAAGGTCAATTCCGAGATCATGAACGCGCTTAACGCCATCGTGCGCTTTGCGAGCATCATCATGATCCCGCTCGGTTTGGCGTTGTTTGCCTCGAGCGTGAGCGAGCTGTGGGATGCCGCGGGAACCCCAGGCAATAGCGCGCTTTCGTGGTGCTTCTCCGAGCTGTTGGCTGGTCATGTGCCTTCGTCGGCGCTGCTGTCCACGGTGGGCGCCCTGCTGGGCATGATCCCGCAAGGCCTGGTGCTGCTGACCTCGTCGGTGCTCGCCATCGCCACGGTGCGCCTGGCCCGCCGCAAGGTACTCGCGCAGCAGCTCTACTGCATTGAGACGCTCGCGCGCGTCGACGTGCTGTGCCTGGACAAGACGGGCACCATCACGTCGGGCCGCATGGAGGTCGAGGGTACCTATCCGCTGCCGGTCGAGGGTATGGGTGCGGGGGAGGGCGACGCCGCCGTTCCCGTCGATACCACGGTGCTCGATTTTGCGCTGGCTAACGTCGCACGTGCGACCTCGGCCGATGCCAACGAGACCTGTCAGGCGCTGCTCAACTATTACGCCGACCGTCCGGTCGAGGTGTCCGAGCCGCTGTCGGTCATTCCGTTCTCGTCTTCCAAAAAGTGGAGCGGCGCGTCGTTTGCACAGGGCTCATATGTGATGGGTGCGGCGCAGTTTGTGCTCTCTGATCGTGCGTTTGCCCAGGTCGAGAACCGTGTCGCCGAGCTTGCCGATACCTGCCGCGTGCTCGTGGTGGCGCTCGTGGACGGCTTTACGCCCGATGGCGATATGGTGGGCGAGGCCGAGCCCGTGGGCTTTGTGACCATCCGCGACGAGATTCGTACCTCGGCGGCCGAGACCATCGGCTACTTTAACGAGCAGGGCGTGACCCTCAACGTGATCAGTGGCGACGACCCGCGTACGGTGTCGTCGATCGCACGCGTGGTGGGCGTGCCGGGGGCGGACGCTTATGTGGACGCCACGACGCTCGATACGCCGGCCAAGCTCGATGCCGCAGTGGACCGCTACCATGTCTTTGGTCGTGTGACCCCGCAGCAGAAGCGCGAGCTCGTGCAGGCACTCAAGCGCCGCGAGCACACCGTGGCCATGACGGGCGACGGCGTCAACGACGTGCTGGCGCTCAAGGAGGCCGACTGCTCCGTCGCCATGGCGGCCGGCTCCGATGCCGCGCGTAACGTGGCCGAGATCGTACTTGTCGACAACGACTTTGCCTCGATGCCCGCCGTGGTGGCCGAGGGCCGTCGCTCCATCAACAACCTGCAGCGTTCGGCTTCGCTGTTCTTGACCAAGACGCTGTTCTCGATGGGCCTGGCGGCGCTGTGCATCGCGCTGCCGCCGTACCCTTTCGAGCCGATTCAGATGACGCTCATCAACTTCTTCTGCATTGGCGCGCCGGGCTTTGTCTTGGGCCTGGAGCCCAACAATGCTCGCGTGAAGGGGTCGTTCCTGACGAACGTGCTCAAGCGGGCACTGCCGGCGTCGATTGCGGTCATTTTGGCCGCGGCGCTCGATATCTTTGTGGCGCGCGTGTTTGGCTTTAACCAGCTCACGCTGTCTACGATGTGCCTGCTTACGTCGTGCGCGGCGAGCGTCAGCCTGATCTGGCGCATCTCGCAGCCTCTCACGCCCTTGCGCGTGGTGCTCTTTGTGTTTGTAGTCGCTGGCATCTTGGTGGGCGTTATCGGATTCCCGGAGCTGCTGTCTATTGCTAACCTGTCGATGGGCCAGATGGTTATCTTGGCTGTCATCGTGGTCTTTACCTGCTCGGTGTTTTTTAAGCTCGCCACGATGATGGATTCGCTCAAGCCGCGTCGTCGTCATGCCGCAACTGGTTTTGGCCGCGGTGTTCGCGTCCGCCTGGGTCGCGGTGGCGGCAAGGTGAGCTCGACGGGTTCGACGGCGGAGCGTTTTGCCAAGCGCGTCGCCGCCGACATGGCGCAGCGCCGCGAAGCTCGCACCGTTCGTGAGGCCGAGGCCCGCGCACTCGAGGGCGTGGCCCAGGCCCAGCCCAAGAAAAAGAAGCCCACGGGCGCCAAGCGCTTCCGCGTAACCAAGTCCGCCCAAGGCATCAAAGTTTCGATGCCAAGCAAAAAGAAGAAGTAGCTACGCGCCCTGGCGATGTTGAATTGGTGCCTTGCTCCTGTGGGGCCGTGGCGATGTTATGCTCTAACCTCGATTGTTTGAATTGCTTCGAAAAGAGGATGCCGTGATCTGCCCGCATTGCCTTAAGACTATCGAGGACGGCGCCTCGTTCTGCCCCTACTGCAACGCCTATGTGGGTCCGGGCGATGGTCCCGAGCACACCGAGTTTGTGTTCTGTGAGGGCTGCGGTGCCCGTCTTTCTCCGCATGATCGTACGTGCCCCAAATGCGGACGCCCCGCTCCGGGTATCCTCTCCGAGGACACGGCCGCATCCGACCTGGCAGCGGGCCGCACGGCGGGCTTTCCGCGCCTAACGCAAGAGCAGATCGATACCGAGGTGCCGCATGCGCCAGCCTCTGCCGCCGCGGTGCTTTCAGACGCCGCCGACCCCAATGAGACCTGCGTGCTGCCGGCTTTCGATAAGGATTTCGGTATCCCCAAGGTCGTTATTCCCACGCCGGTTTCACTGCACGACGATCCTCAAAAACCCAAGCGTAAGGTGCATCCCGACGAGGACGCCTATCACAAGCACAAGCGTCATATTCCCAAGCCGCTCATTATCATCGCGGTCCTTGCCGTCGTGTGCGGTGGTGCCTATTGGTTCGTGACGACCGATCCCATGGGTGTTATGCCTGACTTCTACGACCAGTTTGGCCAAGCTGCACAAACCACCTTCCCCACGCGTCAAAAGGGCGAGGCGATTGAGGACGATACCAAGCAGGACGATTCTGCCGAGGTGGTCCAGGAAGAAACCGTGCTCACCGATGATCAGCTCTATACCAGGCTCGACGGTCTGTATCAGACCATCGTGTCCTACGATGACGAGGACCAGATTGGCGAGGTCATCGATTCCTTTAACAATGGTTATCTCCGAACGCCGCTGTCCACCCGTCAGGAGCTGTCGCAGAGTGCCTACGCCCTGCGCGACCAGATCAAAAAGACGCAAGATGAGCTCAACAATCTTAAGTATCAGGACGATACGGTCTATGCGGACGACATCGCCCACTTAAAGCAGCTTGCCGAGTGGATGTATGAGCGCGTTGACGTGATCTGCCAGAGCTGGGATATCTCGCTGGCCATTCCCGATGGCGAGTCGATGAGTTCCCACCAAAGCGAGATCCTGGCGCCCATCGCGCAGGGTGGCAACAGCGCGCTGAACCAGTACGACGCCAATGTGGGTTCCTGGAAGCCGCAGCAGCGTTCCTAAAATTAGTTCGCCATAGTCGGCATAACCTACGTGCGCAATTGATGTAAGCCCGTGCTTATTGCTACAATTCGTACAAATATGCTTTAAACGCACGAGGAGGGAACCACATGTTTGGTTTTAAGAAAGAGCTCTACACGCCCGAGTATCAGCTTATCGGCGACGAGTGCGCCGTAATCGAGACGTCGAAGGGTACCATCAAGGTCAAGTTTGACGGCGAGGGCGCTCCCATTCATGTCGCGAACTTCTGCGAGCTTTCCACGATGGGCTTCTATGATGGCCTTAAGTTCCATCGCTATGTGCCCGGTTTTGTTATCCAGGGCGGCGACCCCAATACCCGCGACATGTCCGGCGCCGACGTCGCTGCCGGTCTTGAGGGCCCCGACGGCATGCCCGGCACCGGTGGTCCCGGCTACTGCATCAAGGGCGAGTTTGCCACCAATCCGCGCAACAGCCATGTCGATGGCGCCCTTGCCATGGCACGCTCCATGGATCCCGATTCCGCGGGTTCGCAGTTCTACTTCTGCCTGGGTGCCCAGCATAACCTCGATTCTGGTTACACCGTCTTTGGTACCACGGTCGAGGGTCTCGATGTGATTTCGCAGCTGCGTGCCGGCGACGAGATCGTCCATGTCGAGATCGTTCACGAGTAAAGGGGACTTCCTTGAATAGCCAGCTGATCCAACAGGGCCGCGCCGCTTACCGCGCGGGTGATTTTTCTGCTGCAGCCCAGATGCTTGGGGCGGCAAAGACTCCCGATGAGATTATGGGCGAGGCCGATCACCTTCGTGGCAACGCCTTGATGCACCTGGGCATGTATGCCGAGGCCGCCGAGGCCTATGCCGCCGCCCTCAACGACGGTACCTACGGCAAGCGCGGCGCGCTGCTCACCAACCGCGGCAAGGCGCTCGCCGCCGTGGGCGACTACACGACGGCCGCCCAGGCGTTCTCTGCCGCTACGCAGGATGCTTCCTATGCCACGCCGTTCAAGGCCTATCTGGGCCTGGGCAATGCGCTGTTCCAGTCGGGCGACTATGCCAACGCGGGAACCGCCTTCCGTCAGGCTGCCATCGACGGCGCCAATCCGGCTCCTGCCGCCGCACTCGGCGAGCTCGGTCGTTGCTTCATTAAGCTCGGCCGTCCGGCGGATGCCGTGGAGACTTACCGCACGGCTATCGACTTTGCCGGCCCCCGCGACGACACGCGTGCGCTCAACGCCGGCATGGGTCAGGCGCTTTCTGCCGCCGGCCGTCCCTCCGACGCACTCGACGCCTTTAATGCCGCTACTGCCGATGGCATCTACCAGCTCACCTCCGAGCAGGCCGATGAGCTTGCCCGCGTGCAGGATTCGCTTGCCGCGCTGTCTGCCCAGACGGCTATGGCCACGGCTCCGGCGCCCGCGATGGACGCTCCTGCCGTCGATCCGCTCGATCCTACGGGCGCGACCGGTCAGTTTATGCCTGATCCCTCGGACACCGGCTTCTTTACGCTGTCCGAGTCCGAGATGGTCCAGCAGGACCGTCAGGATCGTAAGCAGGCCAAGGTCCGTCGTCGCCATCGCCATACGGGTCTCAAAGTCTTCATCGTGCTGCTTCTGCTCATTTTGATCGCCGCGGGCGGTCTGGGCTTTGCCTACACGCGCGGCTTTGGCTTCCCGTCTCAGGAGTCTGTCGTTACCGATCTGTTCCAGGCTGCCGGCGACGGTGACGCCGCAAAGGCCGAGTCTTGCCTGGCCTCGAGCCTGTCCGAGGACGCTAAGTCGATGATCATCTCCTCGATTCCGCAGGGTGCCACCGTGTCCGTCGAGGGCATGGATCAGTCCATGACCGAGACGACCGCCAAGGTGAAGGCATCGATGTCCAAGGGCGGCGAGCAGGAGTACACCGTCAAATTCGTGCGCTCCGACAACCATATCGGCTGGGCCGTTTCTTCGCTCGATATGGATTTCTCGGCTGCTGACAACCAGTAGTGACCTTATGGGATTTAGCTTTGCCCGGCGCTTCACCGCAAGTGAGGTGCCGGGCTTGCGCTAGTATGATGGGCTAGTAGTTTTCCAGCAATCATCCAACACATCAGGAGTTGCGTTGTTTTCTTTGATGGATATGTTCTTCGGTAGCTATGCGGGCGATCTTGCCATCGACCTCGGCACCGCCAATACGCTTGTCTCCGTGCGCGGCAAGGGCATCGTCATTCGCGAGCCCTCTGTTGTCGCCATCGACAAGAACGACGAGCGCATCTTGGCGGTCGGTATCGAGGCAAAGCGCATGCTCGGCCGTACGCCCGGCAACATCGTGGCCGTTCGTCCCTTGAAGGACGGCGTCATCGCCGACTTCGATGTTACCGAGGCCATGCTTCGCTACTTTATCGACAAGGCGTCCGAGAAGCGCTATCCGTGGACTCCGCGTCCGCGTGTTGTCGTCTGCGTTCCCTCCGGTGTCACGTCGGTCGAGAAGCGCGCTGTTTTTGAGGCCACGATCCAGGCCGGTGCCCGCCAGGCCTATCTGATCGAAGAGCCCATGGCGGCTGCCATCGGCGCCGACCTGCCCGTCGAGGAACCCACCGGCTCCATGGTCATCGACATCGGTGGCGGTACCACCGAGGTTGCCGTTATCGCTATGGGCGGCATCGTCGTCTCGCAGTCCATCCGTATTGCCGGCGACGAGTTCGATCAGGCCATTCTCACGCACGTTCGCGATGCCTACAACCTGGCCATCGGCGAGCGTACGGCAGAGGACATCAAGATCAAGGTCGGCTCCGCCGTGCCGCTCAAGGATGAGCTCGACGTCGAGGTCAACGGCCGCGACGTGATCACCGGTCTGCCCAAGACCGTGCGCATCGAGAGCGAGGAGATTCGTCGCGCGCTCAACAAGCCGCTCGACGAGATGGCCAAGGCCGTCAAGGACGCACTCGACGCTACGCCTCCCGATCTTGCCTCGGACCTTATGTACTACGGCATTTTGCTGACCGGTGGCGGCGCGCTGCTGCGCGGTCTCGACGTGCGCCTGCGCGATGAGACCGGCGTTTCGGTCAACGTCAGCCCCACGGCGCTCGATAACGTCGTTAACGGCTGTGCCCGCGTGCTCGAGGCCAATGCGTTTGATGGCGGCTTCGTCCAGACCAATGCTTAATTTCCAAAAGGTGGATTCCATTTGGCACGATCTTCGGGTTTCTCCACAAATCTGAATACCAAGCGACAATCAACGGGTATGCGCCCGTTGATTGTTTTCAGCCTGATTTCGGTGTTGCTGCTCACGTTTTACATCCGCGAGGGCGAGGCAGGACCGATTCAAGCCGTGCGCTCGGGCGTGACGACGATTACCTCGCCGGTGCGCTTTGTGGGCTCGGCTGTGGCGGCTCCCTTCAATGCGATCGGTAACGTGTTCTCTAACCTTACGGCGTCGCAGGACACGCTTGACGAGCTTAAGAAGCAAAACGAGGAACTGACCTCTAAGGTTGCCGAGCTCTCCGAGGCTCAAAAGACCGCCGAGCGACTGGAGGGGCTGGTCGGCCTGCAGTCGACCTACAACCTCAAATCAACCGCAGCTCGTATCGTCGGCGCTTCGGGCGATGCCTGGACCTCGACCGTCACCATCGATAAGGGTTCTGCCGACGGTCTTACCATCAACATGCCTGTGACGAGTTCTGCCGGTGTCATAGGCCAGATTATCGAGGTCTCGGCCAAGACGTCCACCGTGCGCCTGATTGGCGACGAGAACTCGGGCGTGTCCGCTATGGTGCAGGACACGCGCGCCCAGGGCATGCTGCAGGGTCAGGCTGACGGCACGCTGCGTCTTGAGTACGTGAGCGTCGACTCCGACGTTAAGGTTGGCGACATCATCGTGACCTCGGGCATTGGCGGTGTGTTCCCCAAGGGTCTACCGCTCGGCACCGTCTCGTCGGTTGAGAAATCGGCAAACGACGTGTACTACACCATTGTGGTGCGCGCCCAGACGACGGCCGAGAACAACGAGGAAGTGCTGGTCATTACCTCGCTGACCGACGAACAGTCGGCCTCGGATGAGGACGTGAACACGGCCAACAGCACGCCGCAGGGAACGTCGCGCGATGCTGCGACCAAGACGAAGGACGAGAGCCCGGATGACAGTTCCGACACGTCCGAGACGACCGATTCCGGCTCGAGCGAATAGGGGGCATGTCCATGGATCTACATGAGCAGGGGATGAGCTCCCGCACGTTTGTAATCGCCGCCATCGTGTGCGTGCTGTTGCAGGCAGGCCTGGCACCGCAGATCTCCATTGCGGGCGGTCGCGTCAACTTTATGATTATCCTGGTGTGCCTAAGCGTGTTCTCGGGCGACCCGACCCGTGCCGTCGTGTGCGGTTTTTGCAGCGGCTTGTTCTATGACCTTTCCGCTGCCGTGCCGGTGGGCGTTATGTCGCTCCTGCTGACCGTGGGTTCTTTTGCCCTGGTGCATAGCGCTGCCGGTCAGACGGGCGGTACCCCGAGTGCGCGCGGCATCACTGTGGGCGCCTTCGCGTTCGTCATTAATGTGATCTACAGCATCATCTTGCTGTTTATGGGTTTGGAGACGAGCTTTGTCGTGGCGATCTTCGGCCATGCGCTGCCGTCTTCGATCCTGACGGGTCTGGTTGCCATTCCGTTTTTGATGTCCGGCGTCGTGCCGCAGTCCGGTTATGGATTCTCCGCACGTGGCGGACGCCAGACGGGCATGCGCTTTAAGCCCAAGACCCGTAAGCTCAAATAGGGGAGGCCTGTAGATGTCTTCCCAGATGACGGTTATTATCGCCGGTATCGTGCTGGTAGTGGCCATCGTGGTCGCGCTGGTCATCATGCGTCGCGGCGATTCTCGTTTTACCTACGATACGCAGCATGGAACGGCCCCGCGCGCCACCGAGGGCGAGGGCAATACCGCGGCGACCGCCTTTAAGGGCCGCTTCTCCATCCTCACCACGGGTGTGGGCGCGATGTTCGCGGCGCTTGCCGTCAAGCTGTGGGGCATGCAGATGGTCTCGTCGGACTATTACGAAAAGCAGGCTAATAGCAATCAGACGCGCACCGTTACCACACCCGCTGTGCGCGGCCGCATCCTCGACCGCAATGGCGTGGCGCTTGTCCAGAACCGTCCCTCACTTGCTGTCGTGGCCTACCGCGACCTTGCCGAGGATGAGGTTCTGGTTCGCCATCTTGCCAACGTGCTCGGTATGCCCTACGTGGCGGTGCTGCGCAATATTCAGGACAATTCCGAGGGCGCTCAGAGCCTGCATACCATCGCGACGGACGTCCGTCGCTCCACGGTTGCCTATATTCAGGAGCACGCCGGCGAGTTCCCGGGCGTCAAGATTGCCGAGCGTACCGAGCGCCAGTATCCATATGGCGAGACGGCCTGTCACATTTTGGGCTATACCGGCACCATTACCTCCGAGCAGCTTGAGGCCCAGAATAAGAAAACCTCTGGCGACGATGATGCTTCTGCTGGCCGGATTACGTACCAGTCGGGCGATATCGTGGGCCAGGCGGGTGTTGAGAGCTACTACGAAAACCTGCTGCAGGGTATTCGTGGCGAGCAGACCGTCAAGGTCGATGCCTCGGGCAATGTGACCGGTCAGGCCGGCGCCGTGCCCGCCAAGGCCGGCTCCGACATTAAGCTCACGCTCGACCTTAAGATCCAACAGGCCTGTGAGACGGCGCTGGCGAGCGCCATCGAGCTTGCCAAGACCACTGGCTACAGCAATGCCGGCAACGGCGCTGTGGTGTGTCTCGATCCCAACAATGGCGAGATCCTGGGCATGGCGAGCGAGCCCAAGTTC
Organism: Collinsella sp. TM09-10AT; assembly: GCF_003436275.1. GTDB lineage: Bacteria > Actinomycetota > Coriobacteriia > Coriobacteriales > Coriobacteriaceae > Collinsella. The sequence continues at coordinate 109,841 of NZ_QSOP01000005.1, read as the reverse complement.
GATCCTTCCGTCTTTATCGGCGGCGTCTCAAATGACGTGTGGACCGAGCTCAATGATGACAAGGGTTCGCACCCGCTGCTCAACCGCGCCATTAGCGGACAGTACATGTCGGCCTCGACCATCAAGCCGCTTTCGGCACTGGCCGGTCTTGAGTTTGGAACCTACACTTCAACACAGACAACCAACTGCACGGGCTATTGGACGGGCTTGGGCAAGGCTTGGGGCAAGCGCTGCTGGTTGACGTCTGGCCACGGCACCATGACGCTGCAGTCGGGTATCGCCAACTCGTGCGACCCCGTCTTCTACGACATGGGCAAGGCGTTCTTTTATGACGAGCAACATTCCGAGGGCCTGCAGGAGGTCTTTCGTCGCTGGGGCCTAGGCAAGACCTGCGGTATCGATCTGCCGAGTGAGGGCGCGGGCCGTATTCCCGATGCCGAGTGGAAAGAGTCGTACTTTACCGACGCCTCTGCCGAGGACCGCAAGTGGAATGCCGGCGATATGACCAACATTGCCATCGGCCAAGGCGACATCCTGGTGACGCCCCTGCAGATGGCGTGCGCCTATATGGGTCTTGCCAACGGCGGCAAACAGTACGTGCCTCACGTGTTTTTGTCTGCCGTGTCGCGCGATGGCGACGGCGATGCCTATAAGTACAACGGCAAGGGCAAGAAGAAGCGCCTGGAGGCCAAGATCAACAGCGATTCGGATTTGACTCTTGTTCGCAACGGCATGCACGACGTGATTTACACGGCATCGACGTCCCTGGCGGCTCACTTTGGCACCCTGACGCCGCAGGTGTACGGCAAGTCGGGCACGGGCGAGAAAAGCGGCGAGGACGAATACGCGTGGTTCTGCGCCTATGCACCGGCCGATGATCCCAAGTATGTCATCGCTACTGTCCTGGAGCAGGGCGGCGGTGGTTCGGATACCGCGATGCATGTCGTGCGCGACGTGCTCGGCGTGATTTATGACGAGCCCGATACCTCTTCGGCCTCGGGCGATTCTTCGGTTCGATAGGAGGTTGCGATGGATTTTTCTCCGGCGGATCTGTTCCGTTCAACCAAGACCGGCTCTCGCAGCAGCCTGGACCGCGTCAACAAGCAACTTTCGGCCTCGCGCGGTACGTTTCGCCAAAAGGTGCATATCGGTGTGCTGCTGGCTACCGTCGCGCTCGTTGCCTATGGCGCCATCATTATTTGGTCGGCGTCACAGTTTAAGGCCGACGCCTCATTCTCGCGCCACCTGCTGGGCATTGGCATTGGCGCGGTGCTTGCGGTGCTCGTCTGGCGTACCGATCTGCGCGGTATTTCCAATTTTTCGACGGCGTTGCTCGTCATCGACCTGATCGTGATCTTCTCGCCCAAGATTCCGGGTCTGTCCTATACGGGCGGTCTGGGCATGACAGGCTGGATCAAGATTCCCGGTATCGGCTTGACATTCCAGCCGGTCGAGCTTGCCAAGCTCATCACCATCTTCTTTATCGCCACGCTTGGCTCGCAGTATAACGGCCGCATCGATACCGTTCGCGACTACGTCAAGCTCTGCGGCATGCTGTCCATCCCGTTTTTGGCCGTCGTTGCCATGGGCGACCTGGGCTCGGGCCTGGTCGTGCTGGTCTCGGGCGCCATCGTCATCTGCATGAGCGGTGCGCGCCGCGAATGGGTGCTGTCGACCCTGGCCCTGCTTGTGGGCCTGGTGGCCCTCGTCCTGGCGCTCGATTCGGTCTTTGATTCGTTGCTCGGCCACGATGTGCTCATCAAGCAGTATCAGATGAACCGCCTGACGGTCTTTATCGACCCCGATAATGCCGATTCGGACGATGCCTACAACCTGCAGCAGTCGCTTATCGCCGTTGGCTCGGGCGGCTTCTTTGGTAAGGGTTTGGGCCATGCGACGCAGTCGGCCGGCGGCTTTCTTCCTGAGTTCCACACCGACTTTGTCTTCGCCTTCCTATCCGAGACCTTTGGCTTTTGCGGTTCCTTTTTGCTCCTGTGCCTCTACGTGCTGCTGATCTTTTCGACGATTCGCGTCGCCTTTAAGTGTGAGTCGCTGTTCTTGCGCCTATCGTGTGTGGGCATCGTTGGCATGTGGGCGTTCCAGACCTTCGAAAACATCGGCATGTGCATTGGCATGATGCCGATTACCGGTATTCCGCTACCGTTTATTAGCTTCGGTTCGTCTTCGATGATGATTCAGCTGCTGACGGTGGGTATCGTACAATCCATATGGCGGCATCGTTCGGGCGCCGCGTAACCGCTGGAGGGGTTTGCTATGAAAATTCCCGTAGATAAGCTGACCCGCGCTTTTAAGATGGGCGCGTCCGTTAAGAAGGATTCCGATACGCCGGTGCGCGTCTCGGTCTATTTGGATTCGTCCGCCTCGCGCTTTCTGGCCGAGACGGTGCGTGACGCCTTTGTGCCGCAGACGACCTCGGGCATTGTGCGCGTCGAGCGTCTGGGGGAGGAGCGAATTGCTCCAAAGACCGATACCGATGTGGTGCTGGTGCTCTCGTGCGGCTCCGACCGCTTGGAGAGTGCCGTGCAGGAGCTCGTGATCGCCGGCGCCCCCGTGTGCGTGCTTGCCGAGTCTGCTGTGGAGGTGCCGTTTATCGAGGAATCCACGCCCATGCTCGGCGTGGTGGCGGCAACCGATAAGACGTATCTGCTCGAGACGCTTGCCCGCTGGATTCTCGATCGCACCGACAAGGAAACGGCTTTTGCGGCGAATTTTGCCTTTATGCGCATCGCGGCAGCTAATCGTATCATCACCTCGTGCGCGCTCACCAATATGGCGACCGGTGCACTGGTGTTTTTGCCGGGCGCCGATTATCCTGTTATGGCGCTGGCGCAGGTGGGCATGCTCTTTGAGCTCGCTGCCGTCTTTGGACGCGGCATTAAGCCTGAGCGCGGCTACGAGGTCGCGGGCGTGCTTGCCGGCGGTCTTGTGATCCGCGCGGTCACCCGCGCGCTCGTCAAGCAGACGCCGCATATTGGGTTTGCCGTCAAGGCGCTCACTGCTGCCGCGGGCACCTATGGCATGGGCCGTGCGCTCGTTTCGCTCTACGAACGCGATGTCGACTACAGCCGTGCCAACGAGGTGGTCACTGCCACGTTCTCCCGCGTTCGCGATCTGGTGACCACGGTCGCGGGCACTACCCGTCCTATGGCGTCCTATCAGGACGCATCAGATCTCGCTGCTTAGGGGTTTTCCGTTGCGCGTTCCGTACCAAGATTGTTTTCATTTAATTGAGCCGTTGCTCGCCAAGGTCGAAAAGCCGAGTCGCTATATCGATCACGAGTGGGGCACGCTTTCCAAGGCCGATGCCGACTACCGTTGCTGCCTGATCTACCCGGATGTGTACGAGGTTGGTCTGCCCAACCAGGGTATCGCCATCCTCTACAACATCCTTAACCAGGCCGAGGGCATCTCCTGCGAGCGTGGCTATGTGCCGTGGCCCGATATGGGTGACGCTATGCGCGAGGCAGGCATTCCGCTGCTCTCGCTCGAGGGTGCAGCGCCGGTCGCTTCGTTTGATATCGTCGGCCTGCATGTGCCGCACGAGATGGCGGTGACGAACTTCCTTGAGGCACTCGACCTCGCTGGCATTCCGCTGTTAGCGGCCGACCGTACCGAGGACGACCCCATTATCATCGCCGGCGGCCCCTCGGTGTACAACCCCGAGCCGTACGCGGCCTTCTTCGATGCCATCCTCATCGGCGAGGGCGAGGAGTCGCTGCTCGAGACCTGCCAGCTGCATCGTCGCCTGCGCGACGAAGGAGTCCCGCGCGCACAGATTGTTGAGCAGCTTGCATCCATTGCCGGCAACTACGTGCCGTCGCTCTATGAGGTTCGTCACGACGAGCCCTGTTCGCCGCATGGCTACACCGTGCCGCGTGAAGGCAAGAATGCGCCGACCGTGGTCTACAAGCGCGTCGTCGAGGATTTCGGCGCCACGAATCCGCTGTCGCAGTCGTGCGTACCCTATGCGCAGCTGGTCCACGACCGCCTGTCTATCGAGATCCTGCGCGGCTGCGCCCGCGGCTGTCGTTTTTGCCAGGCCGGCATGACGTATCGCCCAGTGCGCGAGCGCTCGGCCGACCAGATCGTCTCGTCGGTGATTCAGGGTCTGGAAAAGACCGGCTATGACGAGGTGTCGCTGACCTCGCTCTCCACGACTGACCACTCCTGCATTCGCGACGTGCTCGGCAGGCTCAACCGTCGCCTGGAGGATACGGGTATTCGCGTATCTATTCCGTCGCAGCGCCTGGATTCGTTTGGCGTGGATATGGCCGAGTCGGTCGCCGGCGAAAAGAAGGGCGGCCTGACGTTCGCGCCCGAGGCCGGCAGTCAGCGCATGCGTGACATCATTAACAAGAACGTGACCGAGGAGGACCTGGACCGTGCGGCCAAGGCGGCCTTCGAGGCCGGCTGGAACCGCATGAAGCTCTACTTTATGATGGGCCTTCCCGGTGAGCGCGACGAGGACATCGTAGCCATTGCCAATCTGGCCGATCACGTGCTGGAGCTCGGTCGTTCCGTGGTGCCCAAGGCTCGTCGCGGCTCGATTTCGGTATCCATCTCGGTTTCGGTCTTTATCCCCAAGGCTGCCACGCCGTTCCAGTGGTGCCCGCAGCTCGACTACGACGACGTCAAGCGTCGCCAGAAGCTGCTTATCACGAGCGTTCGCAACCGTGCCGTCCGCGTGCATTACCACGATGCCGAGACCTCGCTCATCGAGGCCGCGCTGTCCCGCGCCGGTCGTGACATGACGCCCGTCATCATCGATGCTTGGCGCTCGGGCTCTCGCTTTGACGCCTGGGTAGAGCATTTCTCGCTCGATAACTGGAAGGAAGCTGCTGCCAAAAACGGCATCGACCTCAATGAGCTCGTGCACCTGCCCTACGAGTTGGACTGGCGCCTGCCGTGGGAGCACGTGAGTCCCGGCTGCACGCGCGGCTTCCTCGAGCGCGAGTACCGTCGCTCGCTCGAGGGCGTCACGACTCCCGACTGCACCCGCACGTCGTGCACCGGCTGCGGGATCTGCCCCACGCTCCACGCCAAGAATGTATTGATGGGTGATCGCGCATGAGTGAGCGCCTGACCGACAACCCCTCGCTCTTTAGGCTTCGTGTTCGCTATGGCAAGCGCGACCGCCTTAAGTACCTGGGCCATCTCGAAGTAATCCATACCATTGAGCGCATCGTGCGCCGTGCGGGACTTCCCTATGCCGTCACGCAGGGCTTCTCTCCGCACATGCGCGTGGGCTTCTCTTCGGCGCTACCGGTTGGTACGTCGTCGACCTGCGAGTGGTATGACCTGTTTATGACCGAGTTCGTGGCGCTCGACGAGGCGTTTGGGCGCCTGGCTGCGGCCTCTCCGGCCGATCTGGCGCCCATCGAGGCGGCGTACATCGACGTGCGCACGCCGGCGCTCACGGCTCAGCTTACGCGTCTGTCGTACCGTATCGACTTGCACCTGGACCCCGAAGCCCCCGTGAGCGCCGACGAGGTGCGTCGTGCGATCGACACGCTGCGCGCGGGTCATGGTATTGACTATGCGCGCGGCAAAAAGAGCAAGCGCTTAGACCTTGACCACACACTGGTGGGCTATGAGATCACGGCGGGGGAGCGTCCGGACCATCTGGTGCTCATGCTCGACACCCATGCCGACAACGAGGGCTCCATGCGTCCGGAGATTTTGCTTTCTGCTGCTGATGTTTTGTTGCAGGGCTTGACCCCGGGCGTCGATGCACCTATTGTTTCCACCGGTATGCAAGACCTCGTGACCATCTGCTCCTACGATGTCGAGCGTCAGAATCAAGCATGCGAGGACGACGAGGGCCGACTCGTCAGCCCCATACCTGTGCGAACTTGTGGATTTGCTCCACATACTCGTTGACGGGGGTATTTTCGCCTGCTACTATATTCGGCTGTTGCACTAACTGATGCATGAAGGGCAAGTAAACATGTACGCAATCGTTAACACGGGCGGCAAGCAGTACAAGGTCGCCACCGACGATGTCATCACCGTCGAGAAGATCGAGGGCAATGAGGGCGACAAGGTCACCCTGCCGGTCATCTTCCTCAACGATGGTAAGAAGATCGTCACCGATCCCGACAAGCTGGCCAAGGCCAAGGTTACCGCTCAGATCGTTGAGCAGTTCAAGGGCGAGAAGCAGCTGGTCTTCAAGTTCCACAAGCGTAAGCGCTATCGTCGTCTGAAGGGTCACCGTCAGCAGCTCACCAAGCTGAAGATCGTGAAGGTCCAGGCTACGTCCCGCGCCAAGAAGGCTGTCAAGGCAGAGGCCGAGGCTGTTGCCGAGGCTCCCGTCGCCGAGTAGATTACACTCGTAACGAAAGAGTAGGTATACACAATGGCACACAAAAAAGGACTCGGTTCCTCCCGTAATGGCCGTGACTCCCGCGGTCAGCGCCTTGGCACGAAGCGCTATGCCGGCCAGACGGTAACCACGGGCACGATTCTCGTCCGTCAGCACGGCACGCACATCCACCCGGGTGAGAACGTTGGCCGTGGCAAGGACGACACGCTGTTCGCGCTGGTCGACGGTACCGTTGAGTTCCACAAGGGTATCAAGCACAGGGTCAGCGTACGCCCGCTCGCGAACGCGTAATTCACCCTTCATAGAGCACATATGTGGGAGGCACTTGAGTTTTAGGATTCAAGGGTCTCCCTCTTTTTGTAGGAGGCGATTCTGTTGTCACAGTTCACCGATATCAGCCGCATTAACGTGTGCGGCGGCGACGGCGGAGCCGGATGCATGTCGTTTAGGCGCGAGGCATTTGTCCCCAAGGGCGGCCCCGATGGCGGCGACGGCGGTCGTGGCGGCAATGTCGTCATCCAGGCCGATGCTCAGCTGTCTTCGTTGATCGATTACCGCTTTAAGCATCACTTCCGCGCCGAACGCGGCACGCACGGGCAGGGTGCCCGTCGTAACGGCAAGAGCGGCGAGGACCTGATCCTGAAGGTTCCCATGGGCACCGTGGTGCGCGAGCTCGACCCCGAGACGCAGACCCCGATGTTCGAGATTGCTGACCTGGTGCACGATGGCGAGCGCGTTGTCGTGGCGCCCGGCGGTGCCGGTGGCCTGGGCAACACGCACTTTGTGACGTCGGTGCGCCGCGCGCCCGCGTTCGCTCAGCTGGGCGAACCGGCCGAGGAGCACTGGATTGAGCTCGAGATGAAGCTTATGGCCGATGCCGCGCTCGTGGGCTTCCCCTCGGTGGGCAAGTCCTCGCTCATCGCGCGCATGAGTGCCGCCCGACCCAAGATCGCCGATTATCCGTTTACCACGCTCGTGCCCAATCTGGGCATGGTGCGTGCCGGTGAGTATTCTTACGTTGTTGCCGACGTTCCTGGTTTGATCGAGGGCGCGAGCGAGGGCAAGGGTCTGGGCCACCAGTTCCTGCGCCACATTGAGCGTACGGCCCTGATCATGCATGTCGTCGACATGACGGGCGGTTTTGAGGATCGCGACCCGGTTGAGGATTACCGCATCATCAACCGTGAGCTCGAGCAGTATGGCGCCGAGCTTTCGGAGCGTCCGCAGATTGTCGTCGCCAACAAGTGCGATGCGCCGGGCACGGCCGACAAGATTGCCGACCTCAAGCGCGCCGCGCTCGACGATGGACATATGTTCTTTGCCGTGTCCGCCGTGACGGGCGCCGGCCTCAACACGCTGATGCTTGCCGTGGGCGAGCAGGTGGCTAAGCTGCGTGCCGAGTTGGCGGTCTCCGCTGAGCCGGTCGATCTGCGCGACGAGGAGTGGGAGCGCCGCCGTCTGCAGCGCGAGAAGCGTTTCCGCATTGTCCAGGAAGAGCCCGGTGCCTTCCGTGTGGTTGGTCGCGCGATTGAGCGCATGGTCATCCAGACCGACTGGGAAAACGAGGAAGCTGTCATCTACCTGCAGCATAAGTTCGCGCGCATGGGTGTCGACGATGCGCTCGAGAAGGCCGGCTGCCGTGCGGGCGACGAGGTCCGCATTTGCCAGCGCGCCTTTGACTTTGAGGGCGCTGAGGACTTTTCGGAGTACGAGGAGCTCGAGGACGCTGGCGAGGACGCTGGCGAGGACGTTGCCGTTGAGGCCCTTGACGTGACCGATGCTCCGGATGAGGGCGTCGAGGTTGTCGATGCGGCGGATGTCGCGGACGATGCCGAGACCTCGGAGGGCGAGTAAGCCATGTCGCTGCGCGGTGGAATCGGTTTGCCCGAGCTGCCCATAAAAGAGGGCAAAGAGTTTCGGCTTGGCATTATGGGCGGCACCTTCGACCCGATTCATTACGGGCACCTGGTGACTGCCGAGCAGGCGCGCGAGTCGCTCGACTTGGACGCTGTGCTCTTTATGCCGGCGGGCTCTCCCGCCTTTAAGCTTGACAAGCCGGTGACGCCTGCCGAGGACCGTTATGCCATGACGGTCCTCGCCACCGCCGCGAACCCGGCCTTTTTGGCGAGCCGGTTCGAGATTGACCGTCCGGGCATAACCTATACGGCCGATACGCTTCATGCCCTTCGCGACTTTTACCCGCCGCAGGTAAAGCTCTACTTTATTACGGGCGCCGACGCGATTATCGATATTGTGACCTGGCATGATGCCGAGCGAATCGCTGAGCTTGCTACCTTTATTGCGGCGACGCGACCGGGCTTTGATATCGATACGGCGCGTGCCCGAATCAAAGAGTCGGGGCTGCCGTTCGACGTGCGCTATATTCAGATTCCGGCGCTGGCGATCAGCTCGACGAACATTCGTAAGCGAGTTGCCCGCGGCATGAGCGTGCGCTATCTTACGAGCGAGTCTGTGCTCGGCTACATTCGCAAGCGCAGGCTATATGCCGATTTGGGACAAGAAGATTTTGAGTGATGGGGGCTACGTTGTCGGTAGAGGATCAGTTTGAGGGCGATGAGCGCGCGCTGCTCAAGCGCATTCAAGAGCTGCTCGATGTTCGCATGAAAGATAAGCGCAAGCGCTATGTGCATTCGCTGGGTGTTGCCGAGACCGCACTTCATCTGGCCGAGGTCTACGGCGTTGACCGCTTTGATGCGGCTGCCGCCGGCTTAATTCACGATTGGGACAAGGTTCTTTCCGATGACGAGCTCGTGGCCCGCGCGCTTCACTATGGCATCAAGGTTGCCGGCTCTCCTTCCGCCGCGACGCCGCTTTTGCATGGCCCTGTTGCCGCCTATGAGCTTCCGCAGCTTTTCCCCGAGCTGTCGCCGGCTGTTTTCCAGGCTGTCGACCGTCACACCGTGGGTGCCTGCGACATGACGCCGCTCGATATGGTGGTCTTTGTGGCCGATGCCATCGAACCCAACCGCCATGGTGATTATGCCCACGCGCTGCGCAAGATGGTGGGGGAGTCGACGCTTGACGAGTTGTTCTTCTCCTGTTTTGCGCAGGGTCTGGTCTATGTGATCCAGTCCGGGCGCTATCTTTATCCCACGGCTATTACGATTTACAACCATTACGCCCAGCTGCGCTAGCTCGGGCTATCTAGAAAGAGGTATTCCATGGCCGACGAGACCATGACCGACGAGCAGATTCTTGAAGGTGTGGAGCACAAGAGTTTCGTTGCCACGTCCGACCGCACTGCCGCCTCGCTGTCCGCGAGCGGTGTCGCCGCCGAGGATGTCGCCCGCGCCGCCGCGCAGGCCGCCTACGACAAGAAAGGCGAGGACGTTCAAGTGCTCGACCTGACTGAGCTTTCCGATGTGTGCGACTACTTTGTCATCGCTACCGGCACCAACAACCGTCAGGTTGATTCGATCGTTGACAAGATCGAGGAGAAGGTCGCCGAGGCTTGCGGCGAGCATCCGTTCTCCATCGAGGGCCGTGAGCAGAAGACCTGGATGCTCATGGACTACGGTTCGGTTGTCGTCCACGTCTTCACTCCCGAAGCCCGCGACTTCTACCGCCTCGAGAAACTCTGGGGAGACGCTCCCCAGCTCCCCCTCAATCTCCTCTAGTAGCTCATTTGAGACGGGGGTTTTAGCTACCCTCACGCATATCGCCGGGCAGTTGCGGTTTTCCGCACCTGCCCGGCTTTCTTTTTGCCCAAAGGCGGTTAATCGTTGAAGCGGGATTGGCGGCCGAAGGATAGGGCGGTGTCGCCGAACTTGTCGCGGACGGCGTCAATTGCGACGGAGAGGTCGCGTCGGTCGCTGGATTGGGCCCCGCGGTCATCGACTTCGCAGAACAGGTCGGTTTGGATACCGCCTTGGTGGTTGAAGTCGCTCATGCCGATGCCTGCTAAGCGAACATGCATGCCTTCCTGCCAGATGTTGTCGAGCAGTTCGAGCGCAACCGCCACAAAGATGTTCTCATCGTCGGTGGGGTGGGGAAGCCGCCGCTGCGCCGTTCGCCCGCTTCCATACGAATACTTGAGCTTGAGCGTCACCGTGGCGCCCGTTAGTCCCTGACGGCGCAGGCGGCGTCCCACTGACTCTCCCAACAACGCAATCGCCGCTTCGATGTCCCCACGCTCAGTCAAATCTTTCGCAAAGGTGCGCTCATTGCTCACGGATTTAACCTCGCGTTCCTCATCGAGGCTTGTTACTTCGGATATTTCGAGCCCCAGCGCACGCTGGCGCATGCGTTCGCCGTTGACGCCAAAAATAGAGGCCAAGGTGGATTCCGGTGCACGTGATAGCTCGCCGAGCGTGTAGATGCGCATGCGGCGCAGTCGCTCCTCGGCCGAGCGCCCGATGCCGCTCATGGCAGATACCGGCAGCGCGGCCAAAAAGCGCTGCTCGGTTCCGGGGCGCACGATGGTCAGCCCAAACGGCTTATCCCGCTCGCTTGCGATCTTTGCGACCGTCTTGTTGCAGCCCACGCCAATGGAACAGGTCACTCCCAGCGCTGCCACGCGGTCGCTTATGCGCCGTGCAACCAGCAGCGGGTCCTCGGGCGCAAAACGACCCGGTGTGATATCGATAAAGGCTTCGTCGATGGATACGCGCTCAACGCGCGGCGTCTCTTCGGCAAGAATCGCCATGACCTGCGCGCTCACCTCGCGGTAGCGATCAAAGTGCCCATGCGTCCAAATGGCCTGCGGACAGAGGCGCCGTGCCTCGGCCGAGGGCATGGCGGAGTGCACGCCAAAGCGACGCGCCTCGTATGAGCAGGTGGACACAACGCCGCGGGAATCGGCATCGCCACCCACGATGAGTGGCTTGCCGCGCCACTCGGGATGGTCGAGCATTTCCACGCTCGCAAAAAACGCATCGAGATCCATGAGGCCCACCGCCGGCCCCGTCCAGGGCGGCGGCGTGACGCCCGCAGCATCTTCATAACCGTATGTATGTTCGCGTCTTTTCATGGCATGAGTATACCGCGCAGCTCATGTGGGGTGCGTGGATGTGCTTGCAAATCGCGAATTCTTGTCTAAGATATGGATTTGCCTTCGACTACACCGAAGAAGTTGGTCTCACGGACTTCACCTGCCCGCGTCGATGGCGTATTATGTTCAACTGTTTGTTTGTAGTTGCAGCCTAAAGCTGCTTGGTTGGAGGAGTTTCCTTTGGCAGTCAAGATTCGCCTTGCTCGTCACGGCGCTAAGAAGCGTCCGTACTACCGTGTCGTCGTCGCCGATTCCCGCGCCCCGCGTGACGGTCGTATCATCGAGGAGGTTGGCCGCTACAACCCGATGACCGCCCCCAAGACCATCAACCTCGACCTCGAGAAGATCGCCGACTGGCAGTCCAAGGGCGCTCAGCTCACCGACGCCGTCGCCGCTCTGGTCAAGGCCGCCAACGAGGGCGAGAAGACCGAGACCGTCGTCAAGAAGTCCAAGAAGCAGCTCGCCAAAGAGGCCGAGGCCGCTAAGGCTGCCGCTGAGGCCGCTGAGGGCGCCGAGGAGTAAATCGTGCCTGAGGTTGACTCTGCACAGCTCGAGGGTGAGGCAATGCTCTCAGATCGCATCGCCGATCTCGTCGAATATCTCGTTGTTCAGATCGTCGACGACCCGGATTCCGTGAGCCTTGAGGTCATCGATGGTGACGACGCCTCTACGATCGAGGTTTCTGTCGCCGAGGATGACGTCGCTAAGGTCATCGGCCGTCGTGGCCGTACCATCAAGGCCATTCGCACGCTCGCCCGTGCACTGGCCGCTCGCCTCGACACTGCTGTCGAGGTAGAGGTTCTGGGCTAGGACCTTGAGGTCCCAGTACAAAAACATCGCCCGTGTGGTCAAGCCGCACGGAAGGAAGGGGGAGGTCCTCGCGCAGCCGCTGCGGGGGCTTCCTTCTGTATTAGAGCCGGGTATGCGCGTCGCCCTGACGCCGCCCGCGCTCAAGCGGGACCGTTTTTGCACGGTCGTGTCCGTCACCGATACGGGCGATGGCGATCTGGTCTCGTTTGAGGGCATTGACGACTTGACGGCCGCCGAGGGCATCGCGGGATGCTATGTGTTGGCAAATCGTGACGATTTTGAGCTCGATTCACTCGACGCCGCCTATTCCGACCTGATGGGTCGCGAGGTGGTCGACGAGCGCTTCGGTTCACTCGGTACGATCGTCGAGATCATGTCGACGCCCGCTAACGATGTTTGGGTTGTCGAGGGCGATCGGTACGGCGAGGTACTGATTCCCGTGATCGAGCAGGTTGTGCTCGATCTTCCCGACACAGGAACAATTTCCGTCCACGTTATGGACGGCCTGATCGATATGGACAAGTAGGGAGGACAACATGCTGATTGAGACCCTTTCGGTCTTTCCCGAGATGTTTGAGCCCGTCATGTCCACATCGATTTTGGGCCGCGCCCGCAAGGCCGGCCTTTTTGATTTTAAGGCGTATAACCTGCGCGACTGGACGCACGACCGCCATCGTACCGTCGATGACGAGCCGTACGGCGGCGGGCAGGGCATGCTGATGAAGGTCGAGCCTATCGCCGAGGCTATCGAGGCCATTAGCGCGGAGGGCCCCAAGCCGACGGTGGTGTTCTTCACCCCGTGCGGCGAGCCTTTTACGCAGCATGTGGCCGAGCGCCTGCTCAAAAGCGAGCGCCTGCTGTTTGTGTGCAGCCGTTACGAAGGTGTTGACGAGCGTGCCTATGCGTATGCCGACGAGCGCCTGTCGATCGGCGATTACGTGCTCACGGGCGGCGAGCTTCCCGCTATGGTCGTTGCCGATGCCGTCGTACGCCTGATCCCCGGCGCCCTTGGTGACGAGATGAGCAACGTGGACGAGTCGTTCTCGACCGCCGAGGACGGAGGCCTGCTCGAGTATGCGCAGTACACCCGCCCTGCCGAGTTCAACGGCGAGGGCGTGCCGCCGGTGCTCGTGAGCGGCGACCATGCCAAGGTTGACGCCTGGCGCCGTAAGAATGCCATCGAGCGCACCTGCCGCTGGCGTCCCGACCTGATCGAGACGGCGCGGCTCACGGCCCAGGAGCGCGCATACGCGCAAGATTTGCTTTCCGGAAGGGGTGAATAGAATGGTGGATGATAAAGGGCGTCAACGGGTTCACCTCGAACATGATTTTGGCGAAAGGTCCGTTTTCACTTTACGTGGTGCTCTGGAGTGGATTTTAGTCATTCTTATCGCGCTCGCCGCCACCTTCTTGATCCGCACCTTTGTGGTCGAGCCCTTTGTGGTACCCACCGGCTCCATGGAGGACACGATCGAGATTGGCGACCAGATCCTGGCACAAAAGGTGAGCCTCGAGCTCGGTCAGCCCGTCAAACAGGGTGATATCGTGGTGTTCCATAACCCCGATGCCACGTCCGAGCATGACGTGCTGGTAAAGCGCGTCATCGCCACGGCCGGCCAGACGGTCGACCTTCAGGACGGCAAGGTCGTCGTTGACGGCCAAGCGCTCGACGAGGACTATACGACGGGCATGAGCTGGCCGCTTTCGGTCCAGGCGCCCGCCGCCCAGGTGAGTTATCCCTACACCGTTCCCGACGGGTGCGTGTGGGTGATGGGCGACAACCGCGAAAACTCTGCCGACTCGCGCTACTTTGGTCCCGTCGATCGCTCTGATCTGATCGCCGTGGCGCTCGTGCGCTACTGGCCGCTCAACCGCATCGGCGCTATCGACTAAAAACCGCTATAGTACAGTACCTAACCGTGTAATCGTTTCGACGAGGGGATATTAGAGGCATGAACGCTTCATCGCTTTCCTTCCAAGACATCATCCTGCGCCTCCAGCAGTACTGGGGCGAGCAGGGCTGCGTCATCATGCAGCCCTATGACTCCGAGGTCGGTGCCGGCACCTTCCACACCGCGACCACGCTGCGATCGCTCGGTCCCGCCGAGTGGCGCACCTGCTATGCGCAGCCTTGCCGCCGTCCCGCCGACGGCCGCTACGGCGAGAACCCCAACCGCATGCAGCACTACTATCAGTTCCAGGTGCTCATCAAGCCGTCTCCGTCCAACGCCCAGGAGCTCTACCTGGGCTCGCTTGCCGCTATCGGCCTGGACCCCAACGACCATGACGTCCGCTTTGTCGAGGACGACTGGGAGAGCCCGACGCTGGGCGCCTGGGGCCTTGGCTGGGAGGTCTGGCTCAACGGCATGGAGGTCACGCAGTTTACGTACTTCCAGCAGGTGGGCGGTATCGAGGTCGACCCCGTGCCCGTCGAGATCACCTATGGCCTGGAGCGTATCGCCATGTACGCCCAGGGCGTCAACTCGGTCTACGATCTGGTGTGGAGCTATCTGCCCGACGGCACGCCCATGACCTACGGCGACGTGTTCCTCGAGAACGAGCGCGAGTTCAGTGCCTATAACTTTGAGGTCGCCAACGTCGAGATGATGCGTCAGAAGTTTGACGACTACGAGGCCGAGTGCCATTCCTGCCTGGAACGCAAGCTGCCGCTGCCCGCATACGACTGCGTCATGAAGTGCAGCCACGCTTTCAACCTGCTCGATGCCCGCGGCGCCCTGTCCGCGGTCGAGCGTGCCAACTACATCCTGCGCGTCCGCGCCGTCGCCAAGGCGTGCTGCGAGGCCTATATGGCCGAGGTCGCCGGAGTCAACGAGAATGCCGACCAGGAAGGCGAGGTGGCGTAAGCCATGGCAGACGCTAAGGATTTCCTGTTTGAGATCGGTACGGAGGAAATGCCCTCCGCACCGCTGAACAATGCCGTCAAGCAGCTTGGCACCATGATTGCCAAGGGCCTCGACGAGGCCGGTCTGGCCCATGGCGAGGTCCGCGTGATCTCGAGCCCGCGTCGTCTGGCTGCGCTCGTGGCCAACGTCGCCACTGCGACCGATGAGGTTCACGAGGTCAAGCGCGGTCCCGCGGCTAACATTGCCTTCGATGCCGACGGCAACGCCACCAAGGCCGCCCAGGGCTTTGCCCGCAAGTGCGGTGTGGGTGCCGAGGATCTGGTCCGTCGCGAGGGCACCGACGGCCGTGAGTACGTGTTCGCCGAGAAGAACATTCCTTCCGCACCGGCTACCCCGATCCTGACGGCCCTGTGCGAGAAGACCATCGCCGGCCTGCAGTGGCCCAACTACCGCAGCCAGCGCTGGGGTCACGAGCACGCTACGTTTGTACGTCCGGTCCGTTGGATCTGCTGTCTTCTGGGCGAGGACGTTGTGCCCGTGTCGTTTGCCGACGTGACGAGCGGCAACACCACGCGCGGCCATCGCGTGCTTGGCCCCGGCGACCATGTTGTCGCCAGCCCCGCCGTCTACGAGCAGGTGCTCGAGGACGCCGGCGTGCTTTCTGCCGAGCGTCGTCGTGAGGCCATCCTTGCCGGCATCGCCGAGGTCGAGGCTGCTCGCCCCGGCTGCCATGTCGATACGCCCAAGAAGGTCTTTGAGGAGGTCATCAACCTCTGCGAGTGGCCGACGGTGCTCGTCGGTACCTTTGACGAGGAGTTCCTCAAGGTCCCGCACGAGATTATCTGCGAGTCCATGCTCACCAACCAGCGCTACTTCCCGATCTATGACGGCGAGGGCAAGCTCACGCGTGAGTTCGTGGTCGTTTCCAACAGCAAGCCCGAGAACGCCGAGCGTGTGATCGACGGCAACGAGCGCGTCGTGCGCGCCCGCCTGGACGACGCCAAGTTCTTCTACGAGGAGGACCTGAAGATCTCCCTCGACGAGTTCCGCGAGCGTCTGGCCAAGGTCGCCTTCCAGGAGAAGCTCGGCAGCGTGCTCGCCAAGTCCGAGCGTGTTGAGCAGCTCGCGCTCGCCATTGCCCGTGAGGCCCATCTGGGCGCCCACCTGGCCGCCGACGCCGCTCGCGCCGCTCACCTGTGCAAGGCCGACCTGGTGTCCAACGCCGTCGTCGAGTTCACGAGCCAACAGGGCGTGATGGGCGGTTATTACGCGACCGCGATGGGGGAGAACGACGAGGTTGCCCACGCCATTCGCGATCATTATCGTCCCCGCTTTGCCGGCGACGAGCTGCCCGAGGGCACCGCTGGCTGCATCGTGGCCTGCGCCGACAAGCTCGATACCATCGCCGGTATCTTTGCCATCGGCGAGCCCCCGACTGGCTCCTCCGATCCCTACGCGCTGCGTCGTGCCGCTATCGGTATCATCAACATCCTGCGCGACCGTCTGCCGATCGATCCCACGTCGCTCATCGACTTTGCGCTCGAGCTCTATAGCGAGCAGGGCATTGAGTTCGACGCCGCCGAGGTCGCGCAGCAGGTTCGTGACTTCTTCCATGGCCGCCTGGTGAGCATGGCCCGCGACGAAAAGATCCCGGCCGATACCGTTGCCGCCGTCTCCGCGGTGCACATTATCGCCCCGTCCGTCTTCTTCGCCCGCTGCGCCGCCCTCGACGAGGCCCGCAAAAACGACGCTGAGACGTTCGACAACCTGGCTACCGCCTATGCCCGTGCCGCGCATATCTCGAAGCCCGAGCTGGGTGCGGAGTACGACCGCGCCCTGATGGGCGAGGCCGAACTCGCGCTCGCCGACGCCTCCGAGGCTGCTCAGACCGCTGTCGATGCCGCCCTTGCTGCCGAGGACTACCCGGCCGCATTTGCTGCCCTCGCCGCCCTGCGTGCCCCCATCGACCGCTTCTTCGACGAGGTCATGGTCATGGACAAGGACGAGCAGCTTCGCGATAATCGCCTTAAGCTGCTCAACCGCTTCGAGGCCGTTTTCTCCGGCATCGCCAACATCGGTGAGCTTGCCCGCAAAAAGTAAGCCAGCCTGCGCATAAGCGCAAAAGGAGCCCCGCATGGATTGCCCGGTCACCGCTCGTCCCATCGTTATCGTTATCTCCGATTCGCTCGGCGATACCGCTTGTGAGGTGGTGCTTGCGGCGTCCGGGCAATTTGATGAAGGGGCTTTTCGTCTCTTGCGCCTGCCCAAGGTGACCTCGGTGGAGCAGGTCAAGTCATTTGTGGGGCCGCGCGTCGATGCCGACCATCGCGATGTCGCCGTGTTCCATACCATTGTCGATCCGGCGCTTCGCGCCCGCGTGCTCGATTACCTGGGTATGCTGCATATCCGTTCGGTCGACCTGATCGGCCCGACGCTTGCCGTGCTGTCGTCGCTCATCGGTGTGCTGCCCAAGTGCGTTGCGGGCGTGATTCACAAGACCGATGACCGCTATTTCCATCGTATCGAGGCCATGGAGTATTTCGTTGAGCACGATGACGGTCGTGGTTGCGACGATCTGTCGGGTGCCGATATCGTGCTGCTGGGTGTGTCGCGTACATCCAAGACGCCGCTGTCGATGTATTTAGCCTATCAGGGCTACAAGGTCGCCAATGTCCCACTGGCGCATGGCATGGAGCCGCCCAAGTCGATTTACGAGGTTGACCCGATGCGCCTGTTCGGCTTGATTTCGACCGTCGATGTGATTTCCGAGATTCGCGATAGCCGCTTGGGCGACGACTACGCCCGCGCCGTCGCAGGCTCCTATGCCGAGCCCGAGAGCGTGCGTAGTGAGCTTGCGGAAGCCCGCGCGCTCATGAAACGCCTGGGCTGCTTTGTAGTGCGTACCGACGGCAAAGCCATCGAGGAAAGCGCTGCCGAGATCATTGCTCATCTCGAAGAGATTCAAGAGGCAAGAGCCCGCCGTGCCGCCCGCCGCGCTCAACAGCAGTAGTCCTTTCTGTGATGATTTTTCTGGGACGGGGATTAAAAAATCATTAGGTACTCAATGATTTTTTAATCCCCGTCCCAGAAAAATCATCGGAGTGGCTAAATAGCCTGAATTGATAAAGCGATTTAGCAAAAACATCGCATCTGACCTGCAATCTTCTTGTAGTGGTATCTTCATAAGGTAACCAACTTTACCTACCGTTTACCGCTAGTTTTAGCACGTTTACCAAACCGCGCACCCTCTGCTCAAGCCTGCCCAAAACCCGCCGTATAGTTCCCTCACGGCCCGCATCCGGCGGGTCGATTCGTTACCACGGTCGTGCGCGTAAGCGCATGGAAGGGGAAGTATCGTGAGCGATTGCAAGAGGGTTTACCGTTTTGGAACCGACGCCCAGGGCACCTGTGTCACCGAGGGCGACAAGTCCATGAACTTCGTGCTTGGCGGCAAAGGCGCAAACCTTGCCGAGATGAGCCGCATCGGCCTGCCGGTTCCCGGTGGCTTTACCATTACCTGCCAGACTTGTGTCGAGTACTCCGGTGCCGGCAACGTGTGGCCCGAGGGCGCACTCGATGAGATCGTTGCCGCCGAGGCGGACCTCGAGGCCCGTTGTGGCAAGAAGCTCGGCGACGCCTCCGACCCGCTGCTCGTGTCGGTTCGCTCGGGCGCTCCGTTCTCCATGCCCGGTATGATGGACACAGTCCTCAACCTGGGCCTCAATGACGATTCCGTTCAGGGCCTTATCGCCCAGACGCAAAACCCGCGTTTTGCCTGGGATAGCTACCGCCGCTTTATCCAGATGTTCTCCAACGTCGTCATGGGCGTCGACGCCGACCTGTTCGAGAACGCTCTGACCCAGGCACGCTTGGTCGCCGGCGTTCGCGTCGATTCCGAGCTTTCGGCCGAGGACCTGCAGGGGCTCGTCGAGACCTTCAAGGGGATCTTCTCCGACAACGTCGAGGCCGCCATGTACCCCGAGCTCGAGGTCGCTGACGGCAAGCCCGTCTTCCCGCACGACCCGGAGCTCCAGCTGCGTCTTGCCATCCAGGCCGTCTTTGGCAGCTGGATGAACGAGCGCGCCTGCATCTACCGCAAGCAGCATGGTATCTCCGACGAACTCGGCACCGCCGTCAACGTTCAGGCTATGGCCTTTGGCAATAAGGGCGAGACCTCCGCGACCGGCGTCGCCTTCACGCGCAACCCGGCCGACGGCACCAAGGAGTTTTACGGCGACTTTCTGGTTAACGCCCAGGGCGAGGACGTCGTCGCCGGCATCCGCAATACCGAGCCCATCGCCGACCTCAAGACCACCCCGGGCCTCGAGTCTGCAGGTGAGGAGCTCGAGCGCGTGTTCCTGACCCTCGAGGATCATTATCGCGATATGTGCGATATCGAGTTCACCATCGAACAGGGCAAGCTCTGGATGCTCCAGACCCGCGTGGGCAAGCGTACCGCCACGGCCGCCCTGCGCATCGCCATCGAGATGGTCGAGGAGGGCCTGATCACGCGCGAGGAAGCCGTGGGGCGCATCGACCCCGCACAGCTCGATCAGCTCCTGCACCCGCAGTTCGATGCCTCCAAGAAGTATGAGGCACTTGCTACCGGCCTTAACGCCAGCCCCGGTGCCGCCGTGGGCGAGGTTGTGTTCTCGAGCGATGACGCCGTCGCGCGCGCCAACGAGGGTCACAAGGTTATCCTGGTTCGCTGGGAGACCAACCCCGACGATCTGAAGGGCATGGTCGCTGCCGAGGGCATCCTCACCAGCCATGGTGGCAAGACGAGCCACGCAGCCGTTATCGCCCGCGGCATGGGTACACCCTGCGTCTGCGGTGTCGAGCGCTTCCACATCGACGCCGCCGAGAAGGTCGTGCACATCGATGGCAGCGACCGCGTACTGCACGAGGGCGATGTCATCTCCATCGACGGCACCCAGGGCATCGTCGTCGACGGCGCGGTCGACCTGGTCTCTGCAGAGCTCACCGGCGATCTGGACACCATCCTGTCCTGGGCCGACGAGATTCGCCTGGACGAGACCTGTGGCCACGCCAACCATGTGCGCGTCAACGCCGACAACCCTGAGGATGCCGCACTCGCCCTCGAGTTTGGCGCCGAGGCCATCGGCCTGTGCCGCACCGAGCACATGTTCCTGGGCGATCGTAAGAACATCATCCAGAGCTTCATCCTGTCCGACGACGAGGCCGTGAAGCAGCAGGCCCTGGCCGACCTGCTCAAGGTCCAGACCGAGGACTTCCTAGCCATGTTCAAGACCATGTCCGGTCGCGATGTGGTCGTTCGCCTGCTTGATCCGCCGCTGCACGAGTTCCTGGATAATCCTCGCGAGCTCGAGGTCGCCATCACCAAGAAGGAGGCCGCCGGCGCTCCCGAGGAGGAGCTCACTGCCCTGCGCGCCCGCCTACGTCGCATTGACGGCATGGTCGAGTCCAACCCCATGCTGGGCTTGCGCGGCGTGCGCCTGTCCGTCGTCTTTAGCGATCTGCCTCTCATGCAGGTTCGCGCCGTCGCCACGGCTGCTGCCCGCCTTATCAAGGAGGGCGTCGACCCGCGCCCCGAGATCATGGTTCCGCTCGTCTCCATCACGGCCGAGCATGTTCAGACCCGCGAGGTCATTGAGCGCGTAATCGCCGAGGTTTCCGCTGAAGAGGGCGTTGAGCTCAACATTCCCGTGGGCACGATGCTCGAGCTGCCGCGCGCCTGCATGGTCGCCGACGAGATCGCCCATCACGCAGATTTCTTCTGCTTTGGCACCAACGACCTCACCCAGACGACCTTTGGCTTCTCGCGCGACGACGCCGAGGCCAAGTTCATCCCGCTGTACCTGCACAAGAAGATCCTGAAGGACAACCCCTTCGAGACCATCGATACGGCGGTGCTGGAGCTCGTGCGTATGGCCGTCGAAAAGGGTCGCGCCACCAACCCTGGCATGCACTTTGGCGTGTGCGGCGAGCACGGCGGCGACCCCAAGTCCATCAAGGGCCTGTTTAACGTGGCCGATGTGGACTATGTGTCCTGCTCGCCCTACCGCGTGCCCCTCGCGCGCCTAGCTGCCGCTCAGGCCAAGCTCGAGGCCAAGCGCAACGCCTAGCCCCCTTGCGCATCGACGCCTAGCGTAGCCCCCCTTCATGCCGCCCGTCTCATTCGTGAGACGGGCGGTTATCATGTGCGGGTTTTGTCTTTTTGTCTGCGCAAAAAATTGTTCTTGCAGCAGAAACCCGCGCGTGTATACTCGAATACGTTTGTTCAACTACGTGCCGGCCAAGGTGGTACGGCACCTCTAGAAGAGTAAGGAATTGCACATGGATTACATCCGCGCAATCGAGCGTCAGCAGATCCGCGAGGACATTCCTCAGGTTCGCGTCGCCGACAACGTCAAGGTTCACTACCGCATTAAGGAAGGCGACCGCGAGCGCATCCAGGTTTTCCAGGGCGACGTCATCCGCATGGCCGGCGCCGGTGCCCGCGAGACCTTCACCGTCCGCAAGATGTCCTTCGGTGTCGGTGTTGAGCGTACCTTCCCGCTTCACAGCCCCAAGATCGCCAAGCTCGAGGTCGTTCGTCATGGTCGCGTCCGTCGCGCCAAGCTGTACTACCTCCGCGACAAGGTGGGCAAGGCTGCTCGCATCCCCGAGAAGCGCTAAGAAGATCGCAGCGTCTGTCCACTCGTTTGGACACAAGGGTCACCTTCGGGTGGCCCTTCTTTTTATCTGATTTGCATGCAAGGAGGGCCTGGTATGGCCAACATGACGAGCTCGGTTTCGGCATCGCAGGTTGCTGGTGAGTTGGCGAGCGCTACGTTCGAGGAGATTCCCGCCCTCGTGGAGCATTATCGCGAGGACCCGCGCCAGCAGGTGATCAAGGCTTGTGAACGCGCCCTCAAACGCCATGACAAAGAGCTTGCCGAGCGCGAGCGCGTCAATGACATGTACGAGCTTATGCATCAGCTTGGCGGCGATGGGGTGGTCGTTGGTGTCGACGAGGTGGGCCGCGGATCGGTGGCCGGTCCTTTGACGGTATGCGCCGTCTGTCTTCCTATGGAGCCGCGCGTCTGGGGTATCAACGATTCCAAAAAGCTCACGCCCGCGCGCCGCGAGTTGCTCTCAGTGAAGATTGCCGAGGTGGCGACGGCGATCGGTTTTTGCCATATCGCGCCGAAGGATATCGATGAAATGGGCATGGCCCGTGCTATCCGTACTGCCGTTGCGGGCGCCGTGGCCGATACGGGACTTGAGCCCGACTGCGTCCTCATGGATGGTAACCCCTTGGGCGCCGTTCCTAACGAGCGCGATGTGGTGAAGGGCGATGCCAAAATCGCCTGCATCGCCGCGGCGTCCATCATGGCCAAGGTCACGCGTGACGAGATGATGGTCGAGTACGACGCCGAGTATCCCGAGTACCATCTGGCCGAGTCGAAGGGCTATGCAAGCCCCGAGCATATCGAGGCCATTCGCAAACATGGGCTTTGTCCACTGCACCGCGTGAGCTTTTGCGGAAACTTTCTGCAGACTGAGCGCCTTTTCTAGGTCAATTGTGGAGACAGGGACCTCTGGGGTTTTATAAACTTGCTGGTAACGGGCCGTATGCAACACCATTGCTGCGTACGGCCCGTTTTTTGACGGCATTTGGTCAGCTTTTGGTTTGCTTCCGGTACTTACCCGCATGAAAGGTGCCCTCATCATCGGGGCAATGCAGCGTGCGGGAAAGGAGACCCCATGAGTGCCGCAAGCAAAAAGAGCAAGACGCAGCAGCTCAAGGAGCGTTGGGAAAATGGCGAGCTCGACTGCGGGGCGATGACGCCCGAGTTTATCAAGGGGCTCAGTCCCCGCGAGCTGGGCATGCTGGGCGAGCTGATCGCAATCGATTACTTTAACGAGCGCGGCTACACCTTGCTGGAGCAGGGTTATCGTTGCTCCGAGGGCGAGGCCGATCTGGTGCTGCTCGATGAGCTCGACGATGTCGTGGTGATGGCCGAGGTCAAGACCAGACGCGTTGCGCTGGATTGCAGCACGCGGGTCTTTCCCGAGGAGGCTGTGGACGCCCGAAAGCAACGCCGCTATCGCCGCATCGCAAGTTGCTATCTCATGGAACATTATCCGCTCAAGGCGATTCGCTTCGATGCCGTGGGTGTCACCATTCGCGGTGGGCATATCGCCGAGATCGGGCATCAGTACAACGCGTTCGATTGGCAGGTGTCGTGATGGCGTTCGAGACGTTTGCCGTTCACGCGGCCTGCATCCGTGGCGTCGAGGCGATTCACGTCACGGTCGAGGTCTCGCTTGCCGGCGGCGTTCCGGGCATTCAGATGCTCGGCATTCCGAGTATGGAGGTGATGGAGTCACGCGGTCGTATTCGCTGCGCGATGCGCTCCGCCGGGTTTGAAATCCCGCGCTCGGGCATTACGGTCAATCTGGCGCCTGGCGATATTCGCAAGACCGGTAGCGGCTTTGATCTGCCCATCGCCATCGCGGTATTGGCGGCCGATGGTCAGATTCCCCGCGACAACCTCGATCGTTGTCTTATCGCAGGTGAGCTTGGCTTGGACGGTACGGTGCTTCCTGTCAAGGGCGAGGTGGCGTTTCAGCTATTGGCGCGTGATATGGGGCTGTCTTTTATCGCCGGCAGGTCAGACCAGCATGTGCCACTCGCGGGCGTGGATTGTGGATTCATCGATCATTTGTCTCAGCTTGCCCATGGCATGGGCGATGCCGCGCGGCACTACTTGGATTCTGAAGTGCTCGAGGCGACCTTTGAGCCCGAGCTCGACTATGCCGACGTACTGGGGCAGGAGGTCGCCAAGCGCGGCATGGCGCTTGCGGCGGCAGGAGAACTCGGCTTGCTCATGATCGGGTCCCCGGGATCGGGCAAGACGATGCTCGCGCGTCGTATGACCGGCATCCTGCCCGGCTTTCCGTTGAGGATCAACAGGAGGCGCTGTGCATCCATTCGGTTTTGGGTGAGAACATTGATGGCTTGTTGGCGGGGCACCGGCCCTTCCGCAGTCCCCATCACAGTATTTCGACCGCAGGTCTTATCGGCGGTGGGCGCCCGGTGCATCCGGGTGAGATCAGCCTGGCTCATGGCGGCGTGCTCTTTTTGGACGAGCTTGCCGAGTTTCCCACGAGTGTGCTGCAGACGCTGCGTCAGCCCATCGAGCGCGGCTATGTGAGGATCGTGCGCGTCGACGGGGCCTTTACCTTCCCGTCGCGCTTTCAGCTGCTGGCTGCGAGCAATCCCTGTCCCTGCGGCTTTTTGGGCGACCGTGAGGTGCCATGCCGCTGCTCGGCGGCGATGGTCGAGCGCTATCGGTCAAAGCTGCGCGGTCCTTTGGCCGACCGTATCGACATGATGATCGATGTGACCCGTCCCGACCCTCAGGTGATTATCGAGGGTGCGGAGGGTATGTCGTCTGCCGAGTTACGTGACTACGTTGTGCGCGGTCGCGCTTTTCGCGCTTGGCGCGAATCCCGTATGGACGATGCGGATGCCGAGGCCGAGGATGACGAGACACGGTCCATTGACGGCGTCGTTTCGACCTTTGAGCTCGATGATGCGGCGGAGAAGTGTGTGCTCGGCCTGTCGAAGCGCACGCATCTCACGGGCCGCGGCATCGTGCGCCTGGTGCGTATCGCGCGTACCATCGCCGACGTCGCCGAGAGCGAGCAAGTGACGCAGGACCACGTGCTCGAGGCGGCGATGTACCAGGGAAGGAGGGACCAATGATGGCCGAGGGGACCTTCGAGCTGCATCCAGGTGACGCGTTGTATCCCGAGACCGTTTTGGAGCTTTCTGATGTACCCCAGACACTCTATGTGCGCGGCAACCCCGAGGTGCTTTCGACGCCCGCGCACTCCATCATCGGCGCGCGCAAGGCCTCTCCGTATGGTCTTGCCGTGGCAGAGCTTGCGGCAAAGGTTGCGGTCGAGGCGGGCGTGACGGTAGTTTCGGGCGGCGCGGTCGGTTGTGACCAGGCCTCGGGTTGGGCTGCGGTCAATGCCGGCGGCAAACACGTCGTGGTGCTGGGGACGGGCGCCGACGTGGTCTACCCGCGTTCGAGCGCGGGGCTTATTACGCGCACGCTCGATACGGGTGGCGCGGTCGTGTCGATCTCTCCGTGGGGCATGGGTCCGCGCAAGTTTGCCTTTCCGCGCCGCAATCGCGTAATCGCGGCCCTGTCGCAAGCCCTCTTTGTATCCGAGGCGGGTATGCCTTCCGGGACGTTTTCTACAGCCGAGGCTGCTATGGATTTGGGGCGAGAACTTCTTGCCGTGCCAGGGTCGATCCTATCGCCCGAGTCGCGTGGCACGAATTACCTCATTGCGAACGGTGCCTGCTGCATCATCGACGAGGAATCTATCGAGATGGCTATTTCACGCATCTACGGCACCCTGCGCTACTCGCGCCCCGATGCTCCCGGCATTGCCGACCTGGATCAAACACAGCAGACCGTGATGCATGCGCTCATCGCCTCTCCGCTCAAGGTCGACGACATCGCGGCGCTCGTCTCGCTCGATGCCGTCGGCGTACTCAAACTCCTGGGTTCGCTTGAGCTCGAGGGTCTTATCGAGCGCATGATGGATGGAAGGTATGCGCCCTCCAAGTTTGCCCTTCACGCTCAGACACCCTTCGGTCACAATGGAAAACATGTCAATTAGAAAGGTGTTTGCAGATGCTGTTTGATCAGGTGACGGTTATCGGTGGCGGTCTGGCGGGTTCGGAGTGCGCGATTCAGCTTGCAGATCGCGGGTTCGCCGTAAAGCTGTGCGAGATGCGCCCCCAGGTTAGCTCCCCGGCCCACCATACCGATCACCTGGCAGAGCTCGTCTGTTCCAATTCGTTTAAGTCGACCCGTCCGGATTCCGCGGCTGGTTTGCTGAAGGCCGAGCTTGAGCGCATGGGTTCAGTCCTGCTCGATTGCGCCCATCGCGCGGCTGTTCCCGCCGGCGGTGCCCTGGCGGTCGACCGCGTCAAGTTTTCCGAGCTTGTCGAGGCCGAGGTTGCCGCCCGTCCCAATATCGAGATCATTCACGGCGAGGTCACGCAGATTCCCGAAGGTCACGTGGTCATTGCCGCCGGCCCCTTGTGCTCGCCGGCGCTGAGCGAAGAGGTCATGAAGCTCGTCGGTGGCAACGCCCTTGCGTTCTTCGATGCCGCGGCGCCGATCGTCGATGCCTCCACGCTCGATATGGACGTGCTGTTCTCGCAGTCGCGCTACGAGGAGCAGGGGAGCGGCGACTATCTCAACGCTCCGCTCAACAAGGAGGAGTACGAGGTCTTTATCGAGGCGCTTACCACGGCCGACCGCGTGGTGCTCAAGGACTTTGAGGGCGGCGATCTGTTCCAGGCCTGCCAGCCTGCCGAGGAAGTTGCGCGCACCGGCAAGGACGCCATTCGCTTTGGCGCCATGAAGCCCGTCGGCCTCACCGATCCGCGAACCGGTCGTCGTCCCTGGGCGGCGATTCAGCTGCGTGCCGAGAATAAGGAGAAGACCGCCTATAACCTGGTGGGCTTCCAGACCAACTTGACCTTTGGCGAGCAGAAGCGCGTCTTCCATATGGTGCCGGGCCTGGAGAACGCTGAGTTCTTCCGCTACGGTGTCATGCACCGCAATACCTTTGTCGACGCCCCGCACGTGCTCGATGGCACCTTTGCCGTGCCCGGTACCGGCGTGCGCCTGGCCGGTCAGATCACCGGCACCGAGGGGTACATGGAAGCCGTGGCGACCGGTCTGCTCGCGGCGCTCAACACCTATGCCGAGGCTATCGGTGTCGCGGGCGTCGAGTTGCCGCGCGTGGGCGCCCTGGGTGCGCTCGTGGGCTATGCGACCGATCCTGCCACCGTGGGCTATCAACCTATGCATGTCAACTTTGGCCTGGTGCCGCCACTCGAGGATGGTAAGCGCCGCAGCAAGCGCGACCGCTACCAGGCCTATGCGGACCGTGCGCTCGAGGCCCTTGATGCCTATCTGGCCACTCGTCCTGATCTGTTTGGAGGCGACCGGTCATAGCCTTTGACCTGTACGACACCGTCGACTCGTTTATCGCCTATATCGCACGTGTCGAGGGGCTTTCTCCCAATACGGTGACGGCCTATGGCTCGAGGCTGGAGCGCTTTGCTGCCTGGTGCGAGCGCGAGGATATCGATGCTTTCGCTGCCGACGTGCGCACCATTCGTCGCTATCTTGCCGAGCTTTCGCGTGAGCAGGTGGCTCCCCGAACGCTTGCGGCGCATCTGTCGGCTATCCGATCGCTCTATCGATGGATGGCTGCCGAGGGGGTCGTGGAGGGCGATGCAGTCTCGGCGATCGCATCGCCCAAGCTGCCGCGTGACCTGCCGGGCGTCCTTACGACCAAGCAGGTCGAGGCGCTGCTCAAGACGCCTGATACCTCAACACCCGCGGGACTGCGCGATGCGGCGATGCTCGAGCTGCTCTATGCCTCGGGCGCCCGTATCTCTGAGCTCGCAGCACTCAATGTGGAGTCCATTGCGTGGTCCGAACGCACGCTGCGCCTGTGGGGCAAGGGGAGCAAAGAACGTATCGTCCCTCTGTATCGTCGTGCGCTCGAGGCGACGCGTCTCTATATTGAGGAGGGGAGGCCGGAGTTGCTCGCTCAGGCAAAGCGTCGTGACCCCGTTACCGGGCCGCATCCGCTGCTTATATCGGCGCGCGGTAATCGCATGAGTGCCGCCATGCTCAGGCGGCGGTTTCATACGCTGGCGACGCTCGCCGGCATGCCTGCCGACATCGCCCCGCATGCGATGCGCCATACCTTTGCGACCGACTTGCTCGAGGGCGGTGCGGACCTGCGCTCGGTTCAAGAGCTGCTGGGCCATGCGAGCCTGTCCACGACGCAGATCTACACGCATCTCACACCCGATCGGCTTAAGCGGGCTGTGGCTCAAGCCCATCCCCGCGGCGAATAGTGGCTGGGACGTCCCGCGCCGCGCTCAGGTGTGTGGTTTTGATTGCGGGTTGGCAGGAAGATGCATTCCTGCTATCATTCATCGGGTTGCTTCACGGCAACAGGTTTTTATCACGCACGCGCGGCTACTTCATACCGTGGTGCCCGGGCTTTGGTAGCACATGTCCGGGTTGGTTTTGGAGGATGACCCCGCGCGGAGGCAAACCACAGGAGGTTTAACATGGCTACCAAGATTAATATCCGCACCCTGCTCGAGGCCGGCTGCCACTTCGGTCACCAGACCCGTCGCTGGAACCCCAAGATGAAGCCGTTCATCTTCGGTGAGCGCAACGGCATCTACATCCTCGACCTCAAGCAGACCATCCTCGACGCCGATCAGGCCTACACCTTCGTCAAGAACGTCGCCAAGGGCGGCAATGTGCTGTTCGTCGGCACCAAGAAGCAGGCTCAGGAGGCCGTCAAGAACGCTGCTGAGCGCGCCAACATGCCTTACATCAACCAGCGTTGGCTCGGCGGTATGCTGACCAACTTCGTCACCATCCGCTCCCGCATCAACCGCATGGAGGAGCTCGAGGCCATGGTCGAGGACGGCCGCATGGCAGTGCTCCCCAAGAAGGAGCAGGCTGTGCTCGGCAAGGAGCTCACCAAGCTCCAGACCAACCTCGGTGGTGCCCGCGACATGAAGGGTCTGCCCCAGGCTCTCTTCGTCATCGACACCAAGCGCGAGGAGAACGCCATCAAGGAGGCTCAGCGCCTGAACATCCCCGTCGTCGCTCTGATCGACACCAACTCCGATCCCGACGAGGTCGAGTACGGCATCCCCTGCAACGATGACGCTATCTCTGCTGTCACCCTTATGTGCGAGCTCATGGCTGACGCCTGCCTCGCTGGCTCCGGCAAGGAGCAGGTCTCCGAGGCCGAGATGGCCGCTGAGCCCAAGGCCGAGTAAATCAGTCTTAGTTAATTCTTTTTCATCTCTTTGAAAGGAACCACAATGGCCCAGATTACCGCCGCTATGGTCAAGCAGCTCCGCGAGATGACCGACTCCCCGATGATGGAGTGCAAGAAGGCTCTCGTCGAGGCTGACGGCGACATGGACGCCGCTGTCGACGTTCTGCGTAAGAACGGTCTTGCCAAGGCTGCCAAGAAGGCTGGCCGTGAGACCAACGAGGGCGCTGTCGCCGCGTTCGTCTCCGAGGATGGCAAGACCGGTGCTCTGCTCGAGCTCTCCTGCGAGACCGACTTCGTTGGCTCCAACGCCAAGTTCACCGGCTTTGCTTCTAAGGTCGCTGAGGTTGTCGCTACCACCGAGCCTGCTGACGTCGACGCTCTGCTCGAGAAGCCGATGGGCGAGGAGACCGTTTCCTCCGAGCTCACCGAGATGATTCACATCATGGGCGAGAACATGAAGATCTCCCGCTTCGCTGCCCGCAAGGCCGAGAACGGCGCGCTCGCTTCTTACATCCACATGGGTGGTAAGATCGGCGTCCTCGTCGAGTTCGCCTTCGAGAAGGCCGAGACCGCTCAGGCTGAGTCCTTCAAGACCTTCGCTCACGACGTTGCCCTTCAGGTTGCCGCCGTCGCCCCGATCTGCGCTACCCGCGATCAGGTTCCGGCCGAGACCGTCGAGCACGAGAAGCAGATCTACATGGCCCAGGCTGCCGAGTCCGGCAAGCCCGAGGCTATCCAGGAGAAGATGGCTGTTGGCCGTCTGGAGAAGTTCTACAAGCAGTCCGTGCTCACCGAGCAGGAGTTCATCAAGGACAGCTCCCTCACCATCAAGAAGTACGCTGAGCAGGTCTCCAAGGAGCTCGGCGACACCATTACCGTCGTTGCCTTTGACCGTCTGGTCCGTGGCGAGTAAATAAGCTCTTGTAGCTGGTAATGAGCAGGCTGTGGGTTTTACTCACAGCCTGCTTTTTCATGGCTCTTATCAGAGCCTTTGATATCATATTGAGAGTCTAATTAAAGGAGGATCGCTTTGTCCGACATCCGATATAAACGAGTGCTTCTTAAGCTTTCCGGCGAAGCGCTGATGGGCGACGGCCAATATGGCATCGACCCCAAGGTTACCGATCATCTTGCCAAGCAGGTCAAGGAGCTGCTCGCCGTTGGCCATGAGGTCGGCGTCGTTGTCGGCGGCGGCAATATTTTCCGCGGCATGGCAGGCGCTGCCGGTGGCATGGAGCGTGCTCAGGCCGACTACATGGGCATGCTCGCGACCGTTATGAACGCGCTCGCCCTGCAGGATGCTTTCGAGCATAACGACGTTCCCTGCCGTGTGATGAGCGCTATCCAGATGAACGAGATCTGCGAGCCCTATATTCGCCGTCGCGCCATCAACCACCTTTCCAAGGGCAACGTCGTTATTTTTGCCGCCGGTTCGGGCAATCCGTACTTTACGACCGACACCGCCGCGGCTCTTCGTGCGTGCGAGATCGGCGCCGAGATTCTGATTAAAGCCACCAAGGTTGACGGCATCTACGACAAGGATCCCGTCAAGTGCGCCGATGCCGTCCGTTTTGACAAGATTACCTATCACGAGGTTCTCGTTCGCGGTCTGCAGGTTATGGATTCCACAGCTACGGCCCTGTGCCAGGATAACCGTATGCCTATTTTGGTCCTCAACATCGATGGCGAGGACACCGTCAAGCGCGCGCTCGCGGGTGAGCCCGTCGGCACGCTCGTCTATCAGGAGGATTAAGCATGGCAGAGAACATCACCGCCCATATGGACAAGTCGCTCGAGTCCCTCAAGCATAACTTCTCCAAGGTCCGTACCGGTCGTGCCAACGCCAACATTCTGTCCGACATCACCGTCGATTATTACGGTGTCCCCACGCCGGTCACGCAGGTTGCCGCCGTCAAGACCCCCGAGGCTCACATGCTGCTCATCGAGCCGTGGGATAAGGCGCTCATCAATGCTATCGTCAAGGCCATCGGCGCTTCCGATCTGGGTATTACCCCCAACTCCGATGGCACCGTCGTTCGTCTTCCGTTCCCGGCTCCCACTGAGGAGCGCCGTCGCGAGCTCGTCAAGGAGTGCCGCGAGTACGCCGAGCAGGCCAAGGTGTCTATCCGTAACATCCGTCGCGACTTCAACAACAAGCTCGAGCGCGATGAGGAGCTCACCGAGGACGACGTACGTCGCGAGCAGGCCAAGGTCCAGAAGCATACCGATGAGTATGTCGCCAAGGTCGAGGAGCTTCTGAAGGAAAAAGAAGCCGAGGTCATGGAGATCTAAGGTGCAATACGACGAGCATAAACTGGTCGAGTACTTTGCCGACGCCCCTGCGGGCGTCGGTTTTTCCGACCTTGACCTCAATAACATTCCGCACCATATCTCGTGCATCATGGACGGCAACGGTCGTTGGGCCACGTCGCGCGGTCTTGCACGCACCGAGGGCCACAAGGCGGGTATCGTCTCGCTGCGCGAGATCATTACCGCCTGCGTGCGCCTGGGTGTCGACGTGCTTTCGGCCTATGCATTTTCGACCGAAAACTGGAATCGACCGCAGCACGAAGTCAACGTTCTGATGCACCTGTTTGCCAAGACGTTTATCGACGAGCTGCCGCTTCTGAAGCGCGAAAATGTGCGCGTAGTCTTTTTGGGTGACATTTCCGCGCTGCCCAAGAAGACTCGCGACGTTTTTGAGCGCGGTCTTGCCGAGTGCGCCGATCACACCGGTATGACGCTGGCGCTTGCCGTCAACTACGGCGCGCGTGCCGAGATTACCCGCGCTGTCCGTCAGATCGCATCCGACGCTGCCGCCGGTAAGATCGATCCTGCCGCAATTGATGACGACATGGTGGCTTCCCACCTCTATACCGCCGGTCTTCCCGATCCCGAACTTGTGATTCGCACCTCTGGTGAGCTGCGCCTTTCGAACTATCTGCTGTGGCAGGTGGCTTATTCCGAATTCTACGTCACCGATACCTATTGGCCCGACTTTGATCGTTGGGGCCTTGTCGACGCCATTTTGGCCTATCAGGGCCGTGACCGTAGGTTTGGTGGACTGAGCAAGACCGAGGAGGCTTAATCGTGTCCGATCGTCCCAAGGCATCTGCTCCCAAGACGCCAGTTTCCGCGGCGCCTGCGCGCAAGGCTGCCACTGCGGGAGCGCCTGCAGCGAAGAGCGGCACCGGTTCGTGGCTGGCGGGCTTTATTACCCGTGCCGCCGCCGGTATCGTCTACGCCGTTGTCTTTATCCTGTGCCTGGTTTTGGGTATCGTGCCCACGGCCATCTTTGTTTCTGTCATGAGCGGTCTGTGCTGCTATGAGTTTTTCCGTATGACAAGGCTCGATGGCAAGATGGCTAACGAACGCATGGGTATCGCTGCCGCCGTACTCTTTCCGCTGTCGGCGTTGGGCGATTCGATGTTGCTGAATGCCCTGCTTTTTGCCTTGATGCTCGCTGTGGGCATTTGGTATGTCTGGTCGCCGCGTACCCGCATCTCTGATGTGGCCGTGACGCTCATGGGTCCCATCTACACTGGCTTTATGCTGTCGGCTATCGTGCTGCTGCGCGATGCCGTGCCCGGTTTTGCCGGCGCCCTGCTTTCAGTGGGCGTTTGCGCGTCCCTTTGGGTCTCCGATTCGTTTGCCTACATCGTGGGCAGCCGTATCGGCAAGCACAAGATGGTTCCCAAGATCTCCCCCAAAAAGAGCTGGGAGGGGTTTGCCGGCGGCATCTTGGGCTCGGTTTTGATTTGGCTCATCCTGTGGGCGACGCACTTCTACAAGCTCAGCCTGCCCTATGCGCTGCTATGCGGCGTGGTCGTGTCCATTCTGGGCGTTATCGGCGACCTTATCGAGTCGCGCATCAAGCGCGGTGTGGGCGTCAAGGATTCCGGCAACCTTATCCCGGGCCACGGCGGAATGCTCGATCGTAGCGATTCGCTTATCTTCGGTTGCATCACCGCACAGCTGTTGCTGATGATCGGAGGCGTGCTGTAATGTCCTTCCAGACGACGTATGGCCCCGATGGACGCCTTCGCGTTGCCATCCTGGGTTGTACGGGCTCTATCGGCACCCAGGCGCTCGATGTGTGCCGCCAGCATGCCGATCGCCTGCAGGTGACGGCGCTGTCCGTTAATTCCAGCACCTCGGAGCTCGTTGCCGCTGCCCGCGAGTTCTCGGTTCCGGCGGTTGCCGTTGCCGATGTCGCTCATGGCGATGACGCCGTGCTGCAGGAGTTGCCCGAGGGCACACAGCTCGGCGTTGGCGCGCAGGCGGTTTGCGAGCTCGCGCGTCGCGACGATGTCGACTGCGTGCTCGTCGCTATTGTGGGCGCCGCCGGTCTCGAGGCGAGCCATGCGGCCTTGACCTCGAATAAGCGCCTTGCCCTTGCCAACAAGGAGTCCCTCGTCGTCGGTGGCGACTTGCTTATGCCGTTGGCGCAACCGGGCCAGCTTATTCCGGTCGACTCTGAGCATTCCGCCATCTACCAGTGCTATCTGGGGGAGAACCCGCGCGAGGCCCACTGCATTTGGCTCACCTGCTCGGGTGGTCCGTTCTTTGGCCGCACGCGCGACGAGCTCGATCGCGTGACGCGTGCCGATGCCCTCGCGCATCCCACGTGGGCCATGGGTGTCAAGATCACCATTGACTCCGCCACCCTCATGAACAAGGGCCTGGAGCGCATTGAGGCCATGCATCTGTTTAACTGCGACCTCGATTTCATTAACGTGGTCGTGCAGCGTCAGTCCAAGATTCACTCTATGGTCGAGTTCGCCGACGGCTCCGTGATGGCGCATCTCGGTGCATCCGACATGCGTATTCCCATCCAGTTCGCGTTCTCGTATCCCGAGCGTTGGGATACTCCGGCGCCTCGTATCGATTTCCGCGAGCTGGGGCAGCTCACGTTTGATGCTGCCGACATGGATACCTTCCGCTGTCTGGCACTGGCCGAGCGTGCCGGCAAGACGGGTGGCACCATGCCGTGCGTGCTCAATGCCGCCAACGAGGTCGCCGTCGATGCCTTCCTGCACGATGGCTGCAGCTTTACCGATATCGATCGCATTGTGGAATCCTGCATGGACGCCCACGATATGCAGGTGGTCGATTCGTTTGAGCAGCTTCGCGACATCGATGCGTGGGCGCGTGAAAAGGCTGCGCAGGTGCTCGCCGCAACCCGTTCCTAACCCATAAGGATTGCTTTTTCGTTTTATGGATACTGTTCTGAGCGTTCTCTCATCGGTCTTTTGGGGCCTGCTGATGCTTTCCGTCCTCGTGTTTTTGCACGAGGGCGGCCACTTTTTGGCGGCGCGTGCCTGCGGCGTCCGTGTGACCGAGTTCTTTTTGGGTCTGCCGTGCCGCTTTGACATCCATTACACGTCGCGTCGCATTGGAACCAAGTTTGGCGTGACCCCGCTGCTGCTGGGTGGCTACGCTGCCATCTGCGGTATGGATCCGACCGATGTTTCGTGCGCCGACCGCGTGCTCGCGGCTATCTATCGTCATGGTCGCGTGACCGTGGCCGACCTTGCTGTCGAGCTCGAGCTTTCCGAGGAGGATGTGCTCGAGGCATGCGCCCTTTTGCTGGGCTGGGGCTCCATCGCGCCCTGGTATGAGGAAGGGGAGAAGCCCTCGCCGAGCTACTATCCCACCAAATATCAGACGTTGCCGCGAGACAAGGCAGGCTATACCACCTTTGATGGTCGCCGTTTCGATCGCGAACATGCGACTGCCGAGGGCGATGTGTGGGAGCTGCCGTGCGGCGAGGCCGAGTTCCTTGCGCAAGAGCGCTCGCACACCTATCTTGGCCAAGGCTTTCTCAAGCGCGCCTTTATGCTGCTCGCGGGCATTATCGTCAATATCTTGACGGGTTTTTTGCTCCTTATGAGCATCTATTCCATTGCGGGTGTCACCGTGCCGATGGATACCAACGTGATCGGTCAGGTTGACGAGGGGTCTATTGCCGCCAAGGCGGGTATCGAGGGCGGTGACGCGATCCTTTCGGTTGACGGTGTCTCATGTTCCACTTGGATGGATGTCTACGATGCCATCGGCAAGGCTGCCGGTAAGGACGATATCGCCATCGAGTACGAGCGTGACGGCAAGCAGCATTCGACCACGGTTGCGCTCAAAGAGGACGAGCGCCTAGGTGTGTATGCCTCTACGCAGGTGGTCCGTTTAGACCCCATCACGTCGGCTCGCCTGTCGTTCTCCTATGTCGTGCAGACAGCGGATGGCGTGATGCGCCTGCTCCAGCCGCAGCATACGATTGAGATTCTCGATCAGTCTTCTTCGATCGTGGGTATTAGCGTTATGTCCTCACAGGCCGCTGCTGCCGGCCCTGCCACGTTCCTTTCCTTTGCCGCCCTCATTTCGTTCTCGCTTGGCTTTATGAACCTGCTGCCCATCCCACCACTCGATGGCGGCAAGCTGGTCATCGAGATCATTCAAAAGATTGCGGGCCGCGAGCTGCCGCTCAAAGTGCAGACAATCGTCAGCTATGTCGGCATCGCGCTCTTTGCACTGCTGTTTGTCTATATGCTTCGTTCCGACATCCTTCGATTTATTCTGTAGGGGAGTGTTTGGATTGTCTTTATCCCATCCTTTGCCTCGCGAGTTGACGCGCCCCGTGCATGTGGGCGGCGTGCAGATCGGTGGTGGCGCTCCGGTCGTGGTTCAGTCTATGACCTGCACCGATACTGCTGATGCCCAGGCAACGCTTGCGCAAGTGTGCGCGTTGGCGCAGGCTGGCTGCGATATCGTGCGCGTGAGCGTGCCTACCGAGGCTGCGCTCGAGGGCTTTCGCACGATTTGTGCCGAGTCTCCGGTGCCAATCGTCGCCGATATCCATTTTAACCATAAGCTTGCCATTGGCGCTGTCGAGGCTGGTGCCTCTAAGCTGCGCATCAACCCCGGCAATATCGGCGATTGGGCTAAGGTCGATGCCGTCATCGATGCCGCGGGTGCCGCGGGCTGCGCGATTCGCATTGGCGTGAACGCGGGCTCGCTTGAGCAAGATATTGCCGAGCGCGACGACCTCACGCAGCCCGAAAAGCTCGTGATGTCGAGCGAACGCTTTGTGCGGCACTTTGAGGACCGTGGGTTTACCAACATCGTGCTATCCGCCAAGGCCCATAGCGTACAGACGACACTTGATACCTATCGCGCCCTGTCGCGCGAGATACCGCATGTTCCGCTCCACCTGGGCGTGACGGAGGCGGGGACCAAGCTTCAGGGCACCATCAAGAGCTCTGTAGGCTTGGGTATCTTGCTTTCCGAAGGCATCGGTGACACCATGCGTGTGTCGCTCACGGCCGATCCGGTTGAGGAGCCGCCGGTCGCCTGGGGAATTCTACAGTCGCTGGGCCTGCGTCGCCGTGGTCCCGAGATTGTCTCGTGCCCCACGTGCGCCCGCTGCCAGGTTAACCTGATTCCCATCGCCGAGGAGGTCACCGAGCGGCTTAAGAACTATTCCGCGCCGCTTTCGATCGCCGTGATGGGATGTGCGGTCAACGGCCCCGGAGAGGCATCTGACGCCGACCTGGGTGTTGCCTGCGGACGTGGTCAGGGTCTGCTCTTTTCGCATGGCCAGATCATTGGTAAAGTAGCTGAGGATCAAATTGTCGACGCGCTTATGGCCGAGGTCGACAAACTTATTGAGGAGAAATAAATGACCCGAGCAATGTATATGTCTAAGCTCTATGCGCCGACGCTCAAAGAGGATCCGGCGGATGCCGAGCTAGCGAGCCACCGTCTGCTGCTTCGCGCTGGCATGATCCGCAAGGAGGCCGCCGGCCTGTATTCCTATCTGCCGCTCGCTTGGCGCTCGATCCGCAAGATCGAGAACATCGTGCGCGACGAGATGGATGCCGCCGGTGCTCAGGAGCTCATGATGCCCATCATGGTCGATGCCGAGCTGTGGCGTGAGTCCGGCCGTATCGATGCCTATGGCAAGGAGCTTGTGCGCTTTGATGACCGCCACGGCCGCGAGTTTGTGCTCGGACCCACGCACGAGGAGACCGTGACTGCCCTGGTGCGCAATGAGTTGCGTTCCTACAAGCAGCTGCCAGTGAACCTCTATCA
The DNA here is from genome assembly GCF_003436275.1 of Collinsella sp. TM09-10AT. Taxonomy (GTDB): domain Bacteria; phylum Actinomycetota; class Coriobacteriia; order Coriobacteriales; family Coriobacteriaceae; genus Collinsella. The sequence continues at coordinate 72,835 of NZ_QSOP01000005.1, read as the reverse complement.
CATCCAGGATAAGTTCCGCGACGAGTTCCGTCCCCGTTTTGGCCTGATGCGCGGTCGCGAGTTCATCATGAAGGACGCCTACAGCTTCTCTGCTACGCAGGAGAGCCTGCAGGGGGAGTACGACAAGATGAAGCAGGCCTATGCCAACATTTGCGAGCGCTGCTACATCAAGGCTCTGCCCGTTGTCGCCGACTCCGGCGAGATCGGTGGCGATACCTCCGTCGAGTACATGGCTTTGGCCGACGCTGGCGAGGCTTCGCTCGTCTACTGCGACGATTGCGGCTTCGCTGCCGACGATGAGGCCGCAAGCACCAAGGTCGTTGTGACCGAGGGTCCTGGCGACGGTACGCTTACCAAGGTCGAGACTCCGGGCATGGGCACCATCGAGGCCGTTGCAAAGTTCTTCGGCTTCCCCGAGAACGGCACGCGCAAGTCTCTGGCACTCCTCGACGCCGAGGGCAAGCCCGTCGTGGCCATTGTTCCGGGCGACCACGAGCTCAACGATTGCAAGGCCGAGCATGTCTTTGGCAAGGGCTATCGCATGATGACTGATGAGGAGCTCCAGACCTACGGTCTGCATAAGGGCTTTATCGGACCGGTTAACCTGCCCGAGGGCATTCGCCTGGTGTGCGACGAGAGCCTGCGCGAGTCCAAGCAGTGGGCCTGCGGTGCCAACGAGGTCGATTATCACTTTACCGGTGCCTGCCCCGAGCGCGACTTTACCGTCGACGAGTGGGCCGACCTGGTAACCGTCGTTGCCGGCGATCCCTGCCCGCACTGCGGCAAGCCGCTCTCTGCTGCTCGCGGCATCGAGGTCTCGCAGGTCTTCCAGCTGGGTACCAAGTATTCCGAGGCCATGGGCGCCACCTTTATGGACGAGGACGGCAAGGAGAAGCCGCTTATCATGGGTTGCTACGGCGTTGGTGTGTCCCGCTCGCTTGCTGCCGTCGTGGAGCAGCACAACGACGAACACGGCATCGTCTGGCCGGTCTCCGTTGCCCCGTACGAGGTCGCGGTGATTCCGCTCGATCCCAAGAAGGAGGAGTGCGCTAACGTTTGCGACCAAATCGTCGAGGGCCTGTGCGCCGAGGGTATCGAGGTTGTCGTCGATGACCGTGACGAGCGTCCTGGCTTTAAGTTTGCCGATAACGACCTCATGGGCTTCCCGTATCAGGTCGTGCTTGGCAAGCGTGGCCTCAAGAATGGTACTGTGGAGCTCAAGGACCGTGCCACGGGCGAGCGTGAGGACGTGGCGATCGACGAGGTCGTCGCCAAGATTGCCGAGCTTGTTAAGGCGGCCCGCCGTTAATCGACGTTTCTGCTATTAGATGTAATTGCGGGGCTGCTCCGTATCTCTCTTAGGATGAGATGCGGAGCAGTCTATTTTGTTGGAATAAACTCGATGGGTAAAGAAAACCCCACAGCCTATATGAGCTGCGGGGTTTTCTTGTGCCTCCGATGCGAAATAAATCGCTCAGATATTACTGATAATCGACGACGTCGATCCAGTTCTTCAGGAACTCATCGTTCACGTTGCGCTTACGAGCGAGCTCGGAAGCGGCGACGATGCTCGTCCACTGACGCACGACCTGCATGGGCATATCGGCGCGGTCGCAGTAGAGCTCCAAGTAGGCCTCAGCCTGGTCCTTGCTGTTGAGGGCGAAGAGCAGGTAGGTGGTGGCAACGTCGGCAGCAGGGGAGCCCTGGGTGGCGTGTGCCCAGTCGCACACATAGAGCTGGCCGTCGTCGCCGACGATGACGTTGGAGGGGTTGAAGTCGCCGTGGCAGACCTTGAACTCCTTGGTCATGCCGTCCAGACGCTCCTGAAGGTTGTAGCGCGTGGTGGCATTGAGCTGATCAAGGCTGTCGATCATGCGGGCGAACTTGTCGCGCTGACGGTTGAGCAGCGGGGAGGTATAGCCGTGGATCTCGATCTGGAGGTCGACGAACATCTCGAGATACTCACCAAAGCGCTGGGGCTCAGCAGTCATCTTCTCGGCAAGGGTGGTGCCCGGAACCTTCTCGGTCACGAGCGCCCAGCCGTTGGCGTTCTCGAGCTGGGAAACCTCGAGAGCCTTGGGGCTGCGGATGCCGCACTCATTGATGCGGGCAAGATTCAAAGCCTCGTTGAACACGTCGGAGACAGGCTTGGTCTCGTTAAAGACCTTGACGATCTTGTCGCCCAGGTCGTAAACGACCTTGTTGCCACGGCGGACGAGCTCGGTCTTGGAATCGGGTAGCAGCATGGTTGCATCCTTTCAACGATGCGATAGAAGCGACGGCGGGGATGTGTGAAACACCCGTGCACCCCCGCCGTTAAAAACCGTGCTAAAACTAGCAGACGGCGTAGTCCTGAGGCTCGCGGCCGTAGTAGGCGTCCAGGTAGAGCTCCTTGATCTCGCTCATGAGCGGGTAGCGCGGGTTTGCGCCGGTGCACTGGTCGTTGAATGCCTGCTCGGTCATCTCGTCGAGGGTGTCGAGGAAGTACTGCTCGTCAACACCGTAGTCGGCGATGGTCTTCTTGACGCCGATGAAGTCCTTGAGCTCCTCGAGCTTCGTGATGAAGTTCTCGAAGACCTCCTTGTCGTCCTTGCCCTCGATGCCGCAGTACTTGGCCATCTCGGCGTAGTTGTGCAGCGCGTTGGGGTAAGGATACTGGGAGAAGGTACCCATCTTGACGGGAGCCTCGGCGGCGTTGTAGCGCATAACGCGGGTCAGGATGACGGCGTTGGCGAGGCCGTGGGGCAGGTGATGGAAGGCGCCGAGCTTGTGAGCCATGGAGTGGTTGAGGCCCAGGAAGGCGTTGGCGAAGGCCATGCCGGCCATGCAAGAGGCGTTGTGCATCTCCTCGCGGGCATGCGGGTCCTTGGCGCCGTTCGTGAAGCTGGAGGGCAGGTTCTCGAAGACGAGCTTAGCAGCGCGCTCGGAGAGGCCCTTGGTGTAGTCGGAAGCCATGATGGAGACGTAGGACTCGATGGCGTGGGTCATGACGTCGATGCCGGAGGCAGCGGTCAGGCCGCGCGGGGCGGTCATGCAGTTGTCGGCGTCGACGATAGCCATGTTGGGGAGCAGCGCGTAGTCGGCGAGCGGCCACTTGATGCCGGTCTCCTTGTCGGTGATGATGGCGAACGGCGTGCACTCGGAGCCGGTACCCGAAGAGGTCGGGACGGCGACGAAGTAGGCCTTCTTGCCCATCTCGGGGAAAGTGAAGATACGCTTGCGGATGTCCATGAAGTCCATGGCCATGTCCTCAAACTTGCACTCGGGGTGCTCGTACATCATCCACATGATCTTGCCGGCGTCCATAGCGGAGCCACCGCCGACGGCGATGATGACGTCCGGCTCAAAGAGAGCCATCTGCTTGGCGCCGCGACGTGCGCACTGCAGCGACGGATCGGGCTCGACGTCGTAGAAGCAGTCGTGGGCGATGCCCATCTCGTCGAGCTTGGCCTCGATGGCGCGGGTGTTGCCATTCTTGAAGAGGAACTGGTCGGTGACGATGAAGGCGCGCTTCTTGCCCATGACGGTACCGAGCTCGTCGAGGGCGACGGGCGTGGAACCCTTCTTGAAGTAGACCTTCTCGGGAGCGCGGAACCACAGCATGTTCTCACGGCGCTCGGCCACAGTCTTAACGTTGATCAAGTGCTTCACCCCAACGTTCTCGGAGACGGAGTTGCCGCCCCAGGAGCCGCAGCCCAGGGTCAGAGACGGCTTCATGCCAAAGTTGTACAGGTCACCGATGCCGCCGTGCGAGGACGGGGTGTTGATGACGATACGGCAGGCCTTCATGACGTGCTCGAACAGGCTGATCTTCTCGGCCTGGGCGGGGTGCACGTACAGAGAGGCGGTGTGGCCCGGGCCACCGGCGAGCACCAGGTGCTCGGCCTTGTCGACGGCCTCCTGGAAGTCCTTGGCGTGATACATGGCCAGGACCGGGGAGAGCTTCTCGTGGGAGAACTCCTCCTTGGCGGGGTCGGTGGAGGTGACCTCGGCGATCAGGATCTTGGTCTTGGCGGGAACCTCGATGCCGGCGAGCTCAGCGATCTTGGCAGCAGCCATGCCGGGGATGCGGTGATCGAGGGCGCCATTCTTGAACATGGCGGCACGCAGTGCCTCCATCTCGGCACCCTGCTTGACGAAGTAGCAGCCGCGCTTCTGGAACTCGGCCTTAACCTGGTCATAGATGGTGTCGATGACGGTCACAGACTGCTCGGAAGCGCAGATCATGCCGTTGTCGAAGGTCTTGGAGTGGATGATGGAGTTGACGGCGAGCAGCACGTCGGCGGTGTCGTCGATGACGACCGGGGTGTTACCGGCGCCAACGCCCAGGGCAGGCTTGCCCGAGGAGTAGGCGGCCTTGACCATGCCCGGGCCACCGGTGGCGAGGATGATGTCGACGTCGCGCATGACCATGTTGGTCAGCTCGATGGAGGGGACATCGACCCAGCCGATGATGCCCTCGGGGGCGCCGGCCTTGACGGCGGCGTCAAGTACGAGCTTGGCGGCGGCGATGGTGCACTTGGCGGCAGCCGGGTGCGGGGAGATGATGATGGCGTTGCGGGTCTTCAGACTGATCAGCGTCTTGAAGATCGCGGTGGAGGTGGGGTTGGTCGTCGGGATGACGGCGCCCACGATGCCGATGGGCTCAGCGATCTTGGTGATGCCGTAGGCCTCGTCGCGCTCCAGAACGCCACAGGTCTTGGTGTTCTTGTAAGCGTTGTAGATGTACTCTGCGGCGTAGTGGTTCTTGATGACCTTGTCCTCAAGAACGCCGCGGCCGGTCTCCTCGATGGCCATCTTCGCCAACGGGATACGAGCCTTGTTGGCGGCCATGGCGGCCTCATAGAAGATCTTGTCGACCTGCTCCTGCGTGTACGTAGCAAAAAGCGCCTGGGCCTCTCGCATCTGAGCGAGCTTAGCCTCAAGCGCCTCTACGTTGTCCACAATTGCGGGAGTAGTGTTTTCCGGTGACTTTTTCACCATTTGTGTCTCCTTGCGATCGGAGATTTACCCTACGTCTTGCATGATAGCAAGAAATAATTCGGTAAACGGTAAGATTCCCGTAAAAGGCACACTAAAACGCTTCAATAAAATGAAGCGTTTTAACTAAAACTATCTGATAGTGCATCGCCCCGCTCATTGGGGACAGACTTACATGAGTGGTTTCACTCATTTGGGACAGACATCGATTTGCGATTTTGTCGTTTTGGGCCTGTTTTTGTTGCTGATTGGATATAAATAGGTCAAAGGCTCAGCATTTCGCGTTCCTTCTCTCCTTTTAGGTGTTGCCTGTACGGCTTTGAAAGGAGAGACCATGCCCCGATGCGCCCGCGAAATTTCGCTCACCGGCTATTACCACGTCTTTGACCGCGGTAACTCCAAACAGATCATTTTTGAAGATGATTCCGACCGCTATCGTTTCCTATCGGACATATCGGACAGGTTTGCGTGCCATGACGTGGCGGTGTTGGCCTGGTGTCTTATGGACAACCACTTCCATTTGATGGTTGATGACCCATATGACAACCTTTCAAAGGCAATGCAGTGCGCGCTGACGGCGTATGCCAAGTATTTCAATGGGAAAACGGGAAGAACGGGCCATCTGTTTGACAATCGCTATTCGCGGGTCGCGGTTGAGTCGGACACGCAGGCAGTGCAGCTGCTCGACTATATTCATCTCAATCCCGTGAAGGGTGCGCTTGACTCGCTCGAGGCGTACCGCTGGTCAAGCTATAAGGCGTATCAGCTGGGCTATGATCCCTTTGACATCTGTGATGCGGCCCCTATGCTTGATGTTGTCGGAGGCTCCCGTCGCTATTGCGAGCATCTCAAGAAAGTTGCCGGGCGCATCTGGTCAGTGGAGGTTCTTCCGCGCCGGCGGATCCCCGATGAGGAGGCCCTTTTCGTTGCACGCGAAGTCCTGACGAGCATAGATCCTGCGTTGCTCAAGGCCCTGCCACGCCCCGAACGCGATGCCTGCCTGCTGAGGCTCAGGCGGGCACATCTCACGGTCAAGCAAATTGCCCGTATCACCGGTATCGGCGCCACAAGCGTGACCAAGGCTACTGCAGGCTGGAAGGATGCAGCGTGAGATAGGGGCCGGAGCCGATCGGGACGCCGCATGCGTGCGTCATGTCTGTCCCCAATGCGTGAAAACACTCATGTAAGTCTGTCCCCAATGAGTGCATTTTCACTCTGGTTTTGCATTCCTGGATAGATAGAAAAGAAACCGCCTTCTCAAAAGAAAGCGGTTTCTTATAGTTCTATATGAACGCGAGGTCTTTGACCCGGAGAGTCCGAGGTACTTGTTGGTAAGACCTTATTTAGGAGCGCGCAACCTTGCCAGACTTGAGGCAGGTGGAGCAAACGTTCATCTTGCGACGGTGACCATCGACGACGACGTAGACGCGCTGGATGTTGGGGCGGAACTTACGGTTGGTGACGCGGTGAGAGTGGCTGATGGAGCGACCGGCAACGGGGTGCTTACCGCAAACTTCGCAAACTTTGGACATAACTGACCCTCCTTGGGCGACAAACGAACATGTCGCGTTAACAAACAAGCCTGAACTATAGCACAGAAGTCGCTCCCTGTGCGCAATCTACACAGAGATATTCCTCTTTTGGCGATAGTGCCCACGCTACGGCCCTGGACGTAGATCCGATTTGCGTGCAGCAGAGGGGATTATGCCAGCTCGTGCGTGTGTTTTCAAGCTCGTCCCACAAATATATATAGGTTTATGGAGCATTGGGCTCCGTTTACGGATTGTTCTGTATTTATGCTCGCAATTAAGCTCGAGGTTGGCTACACTATCCCTTGACCATTAAAGGGGTACGAGATACCCACATGGAATTACATAGCTGCCAAAGAGCAGCCCTTCCTGTGGGTGTCTGGTCCGCTTTAAGCGGTCGGGCATCTATTTTTTTGACTGTGTCAGCAGTCAAGACATGTGAGGAAGGAGATCGATGGGCACGACTTCCCCCAAGGCGGTCATCATGGACGAGACCGCCGTCAATCGAGCGATGACCCGCATCGCGCACGAGATTCTCGAGCGCAACGAGGGCTGTGAAGACCTCGCTCTGGTCGGCATCGTCACGCGCGGCGACCTTCTGGCAAAGAAGCTCGCCGAGGAGATCAAGGAGATCGAGGGCGTCGACGTTCCGCTCGGCAGCCTGGACATCAGCTTCTACCGCGATGACTATGCGACCAATTTCGCTCCCGCGATCCACGCTACCAACATTCCCTTCAGCGTCGACGGCAAGCGCGTCGTGCTGGTGGACGACATCCTGTATACGGGCCGTACTATCCGCGCCGCTCTGGATGCCGTCATGGACCTGGGCCGTCCGAGCCGCATCGAGCTGGCAGTTCTCGTTGACCGCGGTCACCGTGAGCTCCCCATCTCGCCGGACTTTGTCGGCAAGAACGTTCCCTCGTCGCATGAGGAGAACGTGCACCTATATATGAAGGAAGTCGACGGCCACACCGCCGTCGAGATTAACGACGTCGCGCCGGGTTCCCACGTGGGCTCCGCGCCGCTGGGAGGTGAGTAGTACCGTGGCGTTCAACCATAAGCACCTGATCGACATTACCGAGTACTCCGAAGAGGACATCAAGCTCATCCTCGAGACCGCCAAGGCGTTCTCTGAGGTCAACGAGCGTGCGATCAAGAAGGTCCCCACGCTCAAGGGCAAGACCATCGTCAACATGTTCAACGAGCCCTCGACGCGCACCCGCAGCTCCTTCGAGCTCGCCGAGAAGCGCCTTTCGGCCGACAGCCTCAACTTTGGCGGCTCCTCGACCTCCACGGTCAAGGGCGAGAGCCTCGTCGACACCGTCGAGACCCTCAACGCCTACAAGATTGATTGCATCGTCGTTCGCGATAAGCACGCCGGTGCTCCCTACATCGTCACGCAGAACTCGCCCGCGAGCGTCATCTGCGCCGGCGACGGCAAGCACAACCACCCCACGCAGGCCCTGCTCGACCTGTACACCATCTGGGAGCACAAGGGTGACTTCCACGGTCTGAAGGTCGCCGTCGTCGGCGATATCGCGCACTCCCGCGTGTGCGGCTCGCTGATCCCCGCACTTAAGATCATGGGCTGCGAGACCTACGCCGTCGCCCCCGGCACGCTGCTGCCGCCGGCGCCCGAGGTCCTGGGGTGCGACCACGTGACGAGCGACCTCGATTCCGTCCTGCCCGAGCTGGACGTCGTCTACATGTTGCGCGTGCAGCAGGAGCGCCTCGAGGGCGCACCGTTCCCCACGATTCGTGAGTACCACAAGCTCTTCGGTCTGACCAAGGACCGCGAGAAGCTCATGAAGCCCGATGCGATTATCTGCCACCCGGGCCCCATCAACCGCGGCGTTGAGTTCGACTCCTATATGGCCGACCACCCGCAACGCTCCGTCATCCTGGAGCAGGTCTACGCCGGTATCTGCGTGCGTATGGCTATCCTGTATCTGCTGCTTGGAGGTGCCGATAATGGCCTTGCTTCTTAAGAATGCCCACGTCGTCGATCCGTCCGTCGAGCTTGACGGTGTCGTCGACGTCCTGATCGACGGTGACAAGATCGCCGAGGTCGGCGAGAACCTCGCCGCCGAGGGAGCCGAGGTCCGCGACCTTTCCGGCAAGTATCTCGTCCCCGGCCTGGTGGATATGCACGTGCATCTGCGCGAGCCTGGCTACGAGGTCAAAGAGGACATCGAGAGCGGCACCCGCGCTGCTGCCAAGGGCGGCTTCACCGGCGTGTGCGCCATGCCCAACACCGACCCCGTTACCGATAACGGAACCGTCGTTGAGTTCGTCAAGTCCCGCGCTGCCGAGGTCGGCCACTGCCGCGTCTATCCTTCTGGTGCTATGACTCGCGGCCTTAAGGGCGAGGCTATGTCCGAGATGGGCGATATGGTCGCCCACGGCGCCGTCGCCTTCACCGATGACGGTCGCGGCGTGCAGGGTGCGGGCATGCTCCGTCGCTGCATGGACTACGGCAAGATGTTCGGCAAGGTCTTTATGAGCCACTGCCAGGACGAGGATCTGGTCGGCCACGGCCAGATCAACGAGGGCAAGGTCTCGACCCGTCTGGCCCTCGAGGGTTGGCCGGCCGCCGGCGAGGAGCTTCAGATTGCCCGCGACATCGAGATTGCCAAGCTGACCGGTGCCAAGCTGCACATCCAGCACATCTCCACCGCTCATGGCCTGGAGCTCGTGCGTGCCGGTAAGGCTGCCGGTGTCCAGGTGACCTGCGAGGCCACCCCGCACCACATGTTCCTGACCGAGAACGACCTGGACGAGACCTACAACACCTCGCTCAAGGTCAATCCGCCGCTGCGCACCGACGAGGATGCCGAGGCCATCCGTCAGGGTGTCATCGACGGTACCGTCGACGCTATCGTTACCGACCACGCTCCCCACACCCCGTGGGAGAAGGCCCGCGAGTTCGAGCTCGCGCCCTTTGGAATGATTGGCCTCGAGACTTCGCTGTCGCTCGTGCTCACTGAGCTGGTCAACACGGGCAAGATGAGCGTGAGCCGCATGGTCGAGCTCATGGCCATCAAGCCGCGTGAGATTCTGGGCCTCGATCAGGTTCAGGTCAAGGCGGGCTCTGTCGCCGACCTGACCGTGTTCGACCCCTCCGCAACCTGGACGGTTGGCGAGGACGGTTACGAGTCGCGCGCCGAGAACTCCGGTTTTGCCGGCCGCACGCTCACCGGTCGTGCCACCGATGTATTTGTCGGTGGCAAGCAGACGCTCGCCGACGGCTGCATCTGCTAGCATAGCCTTATCGCTTTTGTGCGCGGCGCCCTTGCGGTGCCGCGCTTTCTGTTCGTTTAGACCATGCAACCGCATGGGGGATTGGAGCGTCTATGCCCACACCTTCCACTGCACGCATGCACGACTTCGAGGTCGTCTCGAACCGGGAGATCGCCGACGGCATCTTCTCGCTCGTCATCTCGGCCCCCAAGCTTGCAAGTGCGCTCAAGCCCGGTCAGTTTGTGAACATCGCCGTCCCCGGCGATGCGTCTTCTCTGCTTCGTGTGCCCTTGAGTTTCTACCGCGCCGACGCCGAGGCCGGCACCGTCGAGCTGTGGTACGCCGTCGTGGGCGACGATACCCGCCGTTTGTCCCAGATGGGCCCTGGCTCCACCTCTAACCTGTTGGGCCCCGGTGGCCGTGGCTGGATGGTACCCGAGGGCACCAGGAAGGCACTGCTCGTCGCCGGTGGCATCGGCGTTCCGCCTGTGCTGTGTCTTGCCGGCATGCTTGCCGAGCAGGGTGTTGATGTGGACGTGTGCCTGGGCTTCGGCACCGCTTCCAAAGTCGTGGGTGTCGATGAGTTCCGCGCGCTGGGCGCCACGGTTAACGTGTGCACCGACGACGGTTCGCTCGGCACGCACGGTTTTTGCACCGATCCGGCAGCCGAGCTGCTTGGAGAGGGCGGCTACGACTACGTCGCCAGCTGCGGCCCCGCCGTCATGATGAAGAAGGTCGCCGCCGCTGCCGCCGAGGCCGGTGTGTACTGCGAGGTGTCGCTCGAGCGCATGATGAGCTGTGGCTTTGGCGCCTGCAACACCTGCAATGTCGAGACGGTCGACGGTATGAAGGGTGCTTGTATGTGCGGCCCCGTGTTCGATGCTTCCAAGGTGGTGGTCTTCTAGTGGGTACCGTGAACATGGCCGTCGATTTCGGCGGCGTCAAGATGCAGAACCCCATTAACACCGCAGCCGGTACCTTTGGCTACGGTTGGCAGTTCCAGAACTTCTTTGATGTTTCCCAGCTGGGCGCCATTACCACCAAGGGCTGTGCCGCCGAGCCTTGGCCGGGCAACCCTGCGCCCCGCATGGCCGAGATTCCTGGCGGTATGATCAACTCCGTGGGCCTGCAGAACCCCGGTGTCGCCGCCTTTGCCCGTGAGTCCGGCCCGTGGCTCGAGCAGCTGTCCAAGGACGGTTGCCAGGTCATTTGCCAGGTTGCCGGGCATTCCGTTGATGAGTTTGTGCGCGCGCTCGAGATGTATGTCGAGCTATGCCCCTGGGCTGCCGGCTACGAGATCAACGTGAGCTGCCCCAACATCGCCGCCGGCGGTGCCGCCATGGGCTCTACGCCCGAGGGCGCCTCTTCCGTCATGGCCGCCTGCCGTAAGGTGACCGATAAGCCGCTGTTCGTCAAGATGGCTCCGGTTAACGTCGCCGAGATTGCCAAGGCTCTCGAGGCCGCGGGAGCCGACGGCCTTTCGGTCATTAACTCCATCCAAGGCATGGCCATCGATGTTCATACCCGCAAGTCCCGCGTGGCCAAGCCCAAGGGCGGCCTTTCTGGCCCGCTTTGCCACCACATCGCCGTGCGCATGGTCTGGGAGGTTGCCCAGGCCGTCGATATCCCCATCAACGGTGTCGGCGGTGTCATGACTGGCGAGGATGCGGCTGAGTTTATCCTGGCCGGCGCCACCTGCGTGTCGGTCGGCATGGCCAACTTCGTCGATCCGTGTGCTTCGCTTAAGATCGCGCATGAGCTCGAGGCCTGGGCCGAGTCCCAGGGCGTAAAGGACATCAACGAGCTGGTGGGTGCTTTCGAATGCTAGAGAATGATGCCCGCGACCGTGTTATCGTCGCCCTCGACTGCGACCGTGAGCGCGCGCTCGAGCTCGCCCACGAGCTTTCGGGCCATGCCGCCTGGCTCAAGGTCGGCATGACGCTCTATTACGCTGAGGGTCCCCAGATCGTCAAGACCTTTAAGGACCTTGGCTTTAAGGTCTTCCTCGACCTTAAGTTCCATGACATTCCGCATCAGGTGCGCGGCGCTGCCCGCTCGGCCTCGCTTGCCGGTGCCGACCTGCTTTCGGTCCACGGCCTGGGCTCGGGTGCTATGCTCGCTGCCTGCCGCGAGGGTGCCGAGGAGGCGCGTGAGGACCGCGCCAAACTCGTCGCCATCACCGTGCTCACGAGCATGAATCAGGATGCCTTGAGCGAGATCGGCGTCGAGTCGCCCGTGGCCGAGGAGGCCGCCCGCTTGGCAAAGCTTGCTCAGGCCAACGGCATCGATGGCATCGTGTGCTCACCGATGGAGGCTCACGACATGCGTGAGCTGCTGGGTCCTGATGCCCTGATCGTGACTCCGGGTGTGCGTCCGGTGGGTGCCGCCCTTGGCGACCAGTCCCGCGTGGCGACGCCTTCCCAGGCTATCGAGCGTGGCGCAAGCCACATTGTGGTGGGCCGTCCCATCACCGGTGCCGACGATCCGGTTGCCGCCTTTGACGCCATCGTCGCCGAGCTGGTCGAAAACGTCGCGTAAAAGATTCCCCTAAGTCACCACTTTTGGGTCTCATTAGCACAAAATAGCCCCTGTGCCTGCGTAAACTTTCCCATCCTTTGTGTGGAATCGCAGGTCAGGGGCTTAACTTTGGGCGCAGTATATTGCACTTTTTGCGGGTATCGTCTAACCTATGGAGCCGCGATTAGGCATTTTGTACGTTCTACGTGCTAAAATGCCAATTATTGAATCAGATATAACCCAACTATTTGGAGGTACGAATGGCACTCCCTCAGCTTACCGACGAGCAGCGCAAGCAGGCTCTTGAGAAGGCTGCTGCCGCACGTCACGCCCGCGCTGAACTTCGCGAGCAGATCAAGAAGGGCGAGAAGTCCCTCGAGTCCGTGCTCAACTCCGATGACCCCATCGCTTCCCGCATGAAGGTTTCCACCCTCATCGAGTCTCTCCCCGGTTATGGCAAGGCCAAGGCCGCCAAGATCATGGAGGAGCTCGGTATCTCCGCTACTCGTCGCGTCCAGGGCCTCGGCGTCCGTCAGCGCGAGCAGCTCCTCGAGCAGCTGACCAAATAAGTGAGCGCTCAGGATTCCAAGCTCTTTGTGATTTCTGGACCGTCAGGCGCAGGCAAGGGTACGCTCGTCACTCGTGTGCGCGAGCGCCGCTCGAACCTGGGTCTGACGGTTTCGGCTACCACGCGAGCACCACGCAAAGGTGAGGTCGACGGCGTCAACTACTTTTTTCTGACGCGCGAGGAGTTCGACCGCCGCGTGGCAAACGGTGAGTTTGTTGAGTGGGCCGAGGTCCACGGTAACTGCTACGGCACGTTGGTGAGCGAGGTCACATCCAAGCTCGCCTCGGGCGCGTCTCTGATTTTGGAGATCGATGTCCAGGGCGCCCTGCAGGTGAAGGAGCGTTTCCCCGAGGCCGTGTTGATCTTTATCAAGCCGCCTTCGCTTGAGGTGCTCCGCGAGCGTCTAGTCGGTCGCGGTACCGAGACGCCCGAGACGATTGAGCTGCGTATGGCAAACGCCGCCGATGAGCTTGCCCTTGCCGACCGCTACGACGACGTCGTGGTGAATGACGATCTCGACCGCGCGACCGATGAGCTCGTTCGCGTTCTCGATATGCATGAAAGGATCTGAGGTCCGTGTCCGTTGTAAAGCCTTGCATTGACGATCTTCTGGAGAAGACCGATCACAACCGCTTCCTGCTCGCTTCGCTTGCCTCCAAGCGCGCCTGCGACATCAATAGCATGCTGCGTGGCCAGCACAACCGCGTGCTTGCCGTCCAGGATGTCGATGACATCACCATCGGGCTTTCCGGTGCCGATACCATCTCGATGGCTATGGACGAGATTGTCGACGGCGACATCTCTTACGACGAGGCCCGTTACGAGAAGGCGCTCGGCCATAAGGTTGCTGAAGCCTAAATGGCAGCTCGCGTTTGCCTGGTCCACTATCACGAGGTTGGACTGAAGGGCAAGAACCGCGCACATTTTGAGCATATCCTCATGGATAACATCAAGGCGGCCTTGGCCGCCTTTTCCGTGAACGCCGTGTCTCGAATTTCCGGTTATATCCTCGTGACCTTTAACGAGCATCAGGCCGACGAGGCGGCGCGTGTCATTCGCACCGTCCCCGGCGTTGCCCGTGTGTCTATGGCGTATCACACCAACCGCGACCCGCAGGAGTACTGCGCCGCCGCCGTGAAGGCACTGCGCGAGTTTGGTTCCTTCGATTCGTTTAAGGTGCACGCCAAGCGCTCCAATACCGACTATGAGCTCACCTCGATCGATATTAATCGTCAGGTGGGCGAGGTACTGTGTGAGGCCTTCCCCGATAAAAAGGTTCAAATGCACGACCCCGATGTGATGGTGCACGTACTGGTGGTCCAGGGTAGCGTTTATGTGTACGCGCGCTCCGAGCGCGGCGTGGGCGGTCTGCCGGTGGGTTCTGCCGGCAAGGTCGTGACTCTGCTGTCGTCGGGTATCGATTCTCCGGTGGCGACCTGGATGCTCGCGCGTCGCGGCGCGGTGTGCGTGCCGGTGCATTTCTCCGGTCGTCCGCAGACGCCTGATACGAGCGAGTATTTGGTGCAGGACATCATCCGTGCGCTTGAGCCGGGTGTCCAGATCGGCCGCCTGTACGTGGTGCCGTTTGGCGACTGCCAGCGTGAGATTTCGGTCACCTGCCCCAGCAACCTGCGTGTGATCATGTATCGTCGCATTATGTATTCGGTTGCCGAGCGCATTGCGCGCATCGAGGGCGCCAAGGCCATCGTTACGGGCGAATCGCTTGGGCAGGTTGCCTCCCAAACGCTTGAGAACATCATGGCCGTCAACGAGGCCGTGAAGATCCCCGTGTTCCGTCCTCTCATCGGTTCGGACAAGCAGGAGATCATCGCGCGTGCTGAGGAGATCGGTACGTTCGATATCTCGACTGAGGCCGCTCCCGACTGCTGCACGCTGTTTATGCCGCGCCGACCCGAGACGCACGCTAAACTCGATGCCGTGCATGAGGCCTGGGAGTTGTTCGATCATGAGGAGATGATCGAGCGCCTGCTCAAGCAGACCGAGTACATCGACTTCGAGAGCAACACGTATAAGGCCCCTAAGACCTTAAAACGCAAACATTCGGAGCTTGCTCCGCGTGAGATTTACCAAGATTACGAGTAAATTTGTGCATAGACCGACGATGCGCCTGCATCGTCGGTCTTTTGCTATCTGGGCATTTTGCGGCTAAGCGTTCATTTGCTGACGTGTGCCTGAATAAATGGACAGATTTGTGCAAGGTTTTGGTCGGTTTTTGGTTTGACCGCAAAAACCGGTTTTGGGGCGTGGCTGTTGTGGAGCTCCTTTCCTGACACGATGGTGTTGGGAGGTTTTGCTATGGCGCAGCGCGAACAACACGAACGAGTCAAAAAGATGGACCGCTGGGCGGGCAAACTGCTCGGTCATAAGGCAGTGGTGATGGCGATACTGGTCGTCATTGCGATGGCGAGTGGGCTGGCGATGGCGAACCTTGGCGGCGGTGCCGGCGGTGTGTCGTTTGAGCGCACTGATGGTTCGGGCACGTTAGTGGAGCCGGGATCCGGCGATGCTTCGAGCGGAAAGACATCCGAAGGCTCTTCGCCTAAGGCGTCTGCCGCGGCAGAGGTTTATGTCGATGTTGATGGCGCCGTGGTGTCACCCGGTGTATATCGCCTCAAAGACGGGGCGCGGGTGGCTCAGGCGATTGATGCCGCCGGCGGACTGGCGCCCGAAGCAGACGTTACGGGGCTTAATCGTGCATCCAAGGTCACTGATGGACAAAAAATTCACGTTCCAACGGTAGGGGAGCAGCAGGCGTCCATTGCGGAAGCCGGTGTTGATGGTGGGACTTCCGCATCGTCGGGCGTTAGTGGCGCAACAGGCCTAGTAAACATCAATACGGCAAGCGCAGAAGAGCTGCAGACGCTTTCGGGCATCGGCCCCTCCATGGCCCAGTCGATTATCGATGAGCGGACAAAGAACGGTGCTTTCGCCTCGGTTGACGATCTGATGCGTGTGTCGGGAATCGGCGAGAAGAAGCTTGCCAAAATCAAAGATTGCATCTGCGTATGAGCGCGACCGAGCGCGAGCACGTGATGCCTCCGCGACCCCTGATTCCGTGGACGATGGCCCTGTGTGCCGGCATGTGCGTGAGCTGCGCCTTGGTGCTCAGCATAGCCGCTGATGCGCTGCTGAGGGAGCGGGCGACGGCGGTCGGGCCGCTATGGGCCATTCCCGTTGCGGCAGCGGTTTTCGTTGTGCTGGCTCACTCTTGTGCGCGGCTTGCCCCTTTGAAGCGGTGGCTGTATGCCGCGTCCGCCGGTCTCGTGGCGGGAGCGGTCGTCTCGGCGTGGTGGGCTGTGGGTGTGCTCAGCGCCTCGAAGGCGCTCGACGGTCGAGCGGCAAGCGGCCTCGAGTTTGTCGTGCAGGGTGATCCATCCATAAACGACGACGTGTATTCCTATACCTGCGAGGCACGCGCGGACGGTAAGAACTTGGCAACGGTTCGCCTATCGTGTGATCGTGAGCTCAAGGTCGGGGCGCACGTGCGTGTTATCGGTCGCGTTTCGCGTTTTGAGAACGAGGCATATGGACGATCGCGCGTGCTCCGAGGCGAGGTGCGTAAGGTTAAAGCCGTTCGGATTGTGTCGGTCGATGAGGGTTCTCCGGGGCCGCTGCTTCGGCTGCGAAATGGGCTGCTTGCGTCCATCGCGCCTGCGACCGACCCGGCGCGTGCGCTCATAGCCGGTGTCGTCTGCGGTCGTTCGGCCGAGCTGCGCGCCCAGCCGGCGGGCGACTGGTTTTCTGTGACGGGAACGGCACATCTTATCGCCGTCTCGGGCAGCCATTTGGCTATCGTGGGGTTTGTAATCGAGGGCGTATTGCAAAAGACTCGGTGCTCACGTGGTCTTCAGCGGGCGATATTGGCGATAACGCTTGTGGGCTACGCTGCATTTACGGGCGCGTCTCCCTCGGCCGCGCGCGCGTGCTGCATGGTGTTCGTGACGCTTGTCGTAAACGACGCGGGGCGTCGTCGGCACGGTGTATCGGCACTCTTCGTAACCATGTCCATCTTTGTTCTACTGCGGCCGACGGTGCTGTTCGAGATGGGCTTTCAGCTTTCATGTGCCAGCGTCTTTGCCATCCTGTGCTTTTGCCCCTATGCGACCTACGCTTTGGGTGAGCTGGGTGTGCCATCGGGCATTGCCAGCATGCTTTCCGTCACGCTGTGCTCGCAGTTGGCGACGCTCCCCATTACCATTCCTGCCTTCGGTACGTTCTCGCTCATTGCTCCGCTGGCAAATGCGGTCATCGGTCCGGTGGTGAGCGTACTGCTTGCTGTGTCGATCGTGCTGGTTCCCTTTTCGCTCGTGGCACCGTTGCGGACTTGGGTGCTCGCTGTGCCCATGATTGCCGCCCGTTGCGCGCTATTCTTCGAGCAGCTGTTTGCCGCCGTGCCGGGTGCATCCGTGAGTGTGCCGCCCGATAGCATGTGGATTTACCTAGCGCCGTGTTTGCTGGCGGCTCTGCTGGTCAGGTGGCCGCGTCCCCGTGCACGTCCTATGGCGGTGGGGCTTGCATGTCTGGTGCTCTTGGCTGCGATTCCGTACGTCTACTGGGATCGATTCGCTCCGCCTTCGGTGACGGTGTTCGATGTGGGCCAGGCCGATGCGATTCTTATCCGCCAGGGCGGCGCAGTAGCGCTCGTCGACTGCGGGCTCGACGAGCGCGTGGTGGCGGCTTTGGTTCGCAATAACGTGCACCATATCGATGCCGTCTTTGTGACGCATTGGGATGAGGATCACTGGGGTGGTCTTCCCGATGTGCTCGAACAGTTTTCGGTTGGAACGATTGCCGTTGCGGCGGATGCGCTGGAGGATGCTCCTGCCGAGGTATTGAACCGACCTGGCGTGGAGTATCGGCAGGTGCGCCGTGGGGATACGGTCGATATCGGCTCATTTTGCGCCCGCGTGATGTGGCCATTCGAGTCCGTGGATGGCGAGGGAAATGAGGATTCGCTTGTCCTGCTGCTCTCTTATGTTCAGAAAGGCAAGGGCCTGCGTCTGCTCCTCACCGGTGATGCCGAGCTCGACCAAGAACGGGAATTCGTGCAGGAGGTGGGGGATATCGATGTCCTTAAACTTGGGCATCACGGCTCTAAGGTTTCAGTCGACGGTGAGTTACTGGACGTCCTGAAGCCCGAGCTTTCCCTCGCGAGCGCGGGCGAGGGGAATCGATACGGCCATCCGTCCGATGCCTGCATCGATGCCGTTAAGGAAGCGGGCGGCGTGTTCGCGTGCACTATCGAACACGGCGACATTACCGTCACGCCGACTGCGAATGGCTTTGCGATGCGATGCCAGCGATCGTGACGACCGTCGTTGGCGTGTGGTGGGCCCCTGGGCTAGAATGGCACGGAGCGAATACGAAGGCCTGCGGGAGGGGAGCGCAATGTCCGAAACCGGTCTGCTGCCGGCATATCTGATCGTCGGTACCGACGGCGTCAAGCGCGATCACGCCGTCTCGCGTATGAAAGCTCGCTTGGAAAAGTCGGGTATGGTTGAGTTCAACCTCGATGAACGCGACATGACCAAAGACCCCGATATCGAGTCGATCATTGGCTCGCTCAATACCTTTCCCATGGGCAGCGAGTTTCGCCTGGTAATCCTTGACGGCTGCTCCAAGCTTGCCAAGGCGGTTTCCGAGCCGCTCGTCGAGTATCTGGCGAGTCCAAGTCCCACAACGGTCTGCCTTATTATCGCCGATTCGCTCGCCAAGAATACGCGCCTGTACAAGGCGATCGCCAAGATTGACAAGAAGGCCGTCATCGATTGCTCGGGCACCAAGCGCTGGGAGCTCCCACGCCGCGTGCAGCAGATGGCGACGCAACACGGCAAGTCCATCTCGGCGGCGGCCGCCGAGGAGCTCGTCTCGCGCTCGGGCGAGAACACCCGCATGCTCGATAACGACTTGGCTAAGCTTGCCCAGATGGTCGAGGCGCCCCAGATTGAGTTTGCCGACGTTGAGCGCTGGATTGTACGTACGGCCGAGGTTCAACCCTGGGACTTTCTCAATGCGGTCTCGGCCCGTGACATGCGACGCTCGCTCGAGCTCTTCAATCTACTGCCCGCCAAGAGCTACGTGTGGACTTACACATTGCTGTGCGGCCGCATCCGCGAGCTTATCGTTGCCAAGGCGCTCGATGCGCGCGGACAGGGTCGTGAGCTGGCCGCAACACTTAAGCTCCAGTCCTGGCAGGTCAAGAATCACCTGACCTGGGCACGTCGCTTTTCGATGGCAGAGCTCGTTGCCGCGCTCGAGAGCGCGGTCGATGTGGAGCTCGCGCTGAAGGGTTCGGCCGATTCTCAGACCGCGCTTTTGCTCTGGATTACGAACATCTTGAGAAAATCGTGATGATACCTGCCTATTTGACAAATTCATTCTATCCCTTTGAGGGGGAGCGTGCTATAGTAGGCGCTTGCATGACCTCACCGTGTCTCAGAGGTGTCATACATTTTTTGCAAGGAACTCGAAAGGAACTCCAGAAGTGGCAAACATCAAGTCTCAGAAGAAGCGTATCCGCACCAATGAGGCAGCTCGCATGCGTAACAAGGCTGTCAAGTCCGAGCTCAAGACGCTGACCAAGCACGTCCAGTCCGCCGTCGCCGAGGGCGACGTCGAGAAGGCCCAGGCTGCCCTCAAGACCGTCACCAAGCGTCTCGACATGGCTGCCGCCAAGCATGTTATCCACAAGAACCAGGCTTCCAACCGCAAGTCCGGTCTTGCCAAGCTCGTGAACAGCATCAACGCCTAAGTTGTAAATTTCACACCACACAGATTACGCGCATAAATGGAGCCTGTTTTATGGAACAGGCTCCATTTTTTGTACCGCTCGGGTAAGATAGTCCGCATGAATACTTCAATTGACATTTCCCACATCCGCAACTTCTCAATCGTTGCGCACATCGACCATGGCAAGTCCACGATCAGCGATCGCATCCTCGAGCTCACCCATACCGTCGACGAACGCGACATGGAGTCGCAGCTGCTCGACACCATGGATATCGAGCGCGAGCGCGGCATCACGATCAAGTCCAATGCCGTTCGCGTGTCCTATGACGCCGACGATGGCGAGACGTATCAGTTCAATCTGATCGATACGCCGGGCCACGTTGACTTTACCTATGAGGTCTCGCGCTCGCTGGCAGCCTGTGAGGGCGCGGTGCTCGTTGTCGACGCCACGCAGGGCGTCGAGGCGCAGACTGTCTCCAACGCGACGCTCGCCATGAACGCCAATCTGGACATTGTGCCGGCCATCAACAAGATCGACCTGCCCTCTGCCCATCCCGATGAGGTTAAGACCGAGATCGAGGATGACCTGGCGATTCCCGCCGATGATGCCGTGTGTGTCTCGGGCAAGACCGGCGAGGGCATCCATGATCTGCTGGAGTCCATTGTCTTTTTGATCTCTCCGCCCAAGGGCGATGCGAACGCGCCGCTCAAGGCACTCATTCTGGATTCGTACTTCGACGAGTATCGTGGCGTCGTCGCCACGGTGCGCGTCTTTGACGGCTCCATCAAAAAGGGCGATACCCTGCGCATGATGCAGGCAGAGGGCGACTTTTTGGTCGACGGCGTGGGTGTCAAGCGTCCTGCCGAGACCCCGGTTGACGCGCTGACGGTTGGCGAGGTCGGCTATGTGGTCACGGGCCTGAAGGACCCCGAGGCCGTTCGCGTGGGCGACACCCTTACCTGGGCGTCGAACCCCTGCCCCGAGCCGCTTCCGGGTTACCGCGAGGCCAAGCCCATGGTCTATACGGGCCTGTTCCCAATCGATAACAAGGACTACGAGAACCTGCGTGACGCGCTCGATAAGCTGCACGTTAACGACCCATCGTTGGTGTGGGAGCCCGAGACCTCGGTGGCGCTCGGCTTTGGCTTCCGCGTGGGCTTCTTGGGCCTGCTACACATGGAAGTCGTCAAGGAACGCCTGGAGCGCGAATTCAACCTGGACCTCATTGCCACGAGCCCCTCGGTCGACTATCACGTCTACAAGACCGACGGCGAGATGATCGATGTCCGCAGTCCGCAGGACCTTCCCGAGGCCACCCGCATCGATCGTATTGAGGAACCCTACCTCAAGGCAAAGATCATCTGCCCGCCTGAGTACACGGGTGCCGTCATGCAGCTCGCCATCGAGCACCGCGGCGTCACGACCGACATGATCCACCTGACGAGCAAATCGGTCGAGATGCGCTTTGATATGCCGCTCGCCGAGCTCATCTTGGACTTCTTCGATCAGCTCAAGAGCCGCACCAAGGGTTACGCCTCGCTCGACTATGAGTTCAACGAATATCGCCCCTCTGAGCTCGTCAAGCTCGACATCCTGCTTTCGGGCGACGAGGTGGACGCGCTTTCGTTTATCGTCCATAAGGACAAGGCATATGGCCTGGCCCGTGGCCTGTGCGACAAGCTCAAGGAGATCATCCCGCGTCAGCTGTTCGAGGTGCCCATCCAGGGTGCTATCGGCAACAAGATCATCGCCCGTTCCACCGTCAAGGCCCGTCGCAAGGACGTTCTTGCTAAGTGCTACGGCGGCGATATCTCGCGTAAGCGCAAGCTGCTCGAGAAGCAGAAAGAGGGCAAGAAGCGTATGAAGGCCATCGGATCGGTCGAGGTCCCGCAGGAGGCCTTTATGGCGATCCTCAAGGTGGACGAGTAGGTCTATGGCTCTTTCCGAATATAGTCTGCGGCT
This sequence comes from Collinsella sp. TM09-10AT, assembly GCF_003436275.1. Taxonomy (GTDB): domain Bacteria; phylum Actinomycetota; class Coriobacteriia; order Coriobacteriales; family Coriobacteriaceae; genus Collinsella. The sequence continues at coordinate 51,288 of NZ_QSOP01000005.1, read as the reverse complement.
GCTGGGCGCCTATGCCGAGCAGCCGTTCCTTATGGCTCCCATGGCGGGCGTGACCGACCCTGCCTATCGCATCATGTGTCGCCGCCGCGGTGCCAACCTTGCCTACAGCGAGATGGTGAGCGTGGCAGGCCTTGCCTATGCCAGTAATAAGACGTGGCGCCTGGTGCTACCGGCCGACGAGGAGCAGCAGATTTGCGTGCAGCTCTTTGGCTCCAAGCCCGATCAGTTTGCGAGCGCCGTCGCCGCCGTCGAGGAGCGCGTTGGCGATCGCCTGTCGCTCATCGATATCAATATGGCATGTCCCGCCCGCAAGGTCGTTACCAAGGGCGAGGGCTCGGCGCTCATGCGCACGCCCGACCTGGCCGAGAAGATCGTCGAGGCCACGGTTGGCGCGGCGCACGTGCCCGTGACCGTCAAGATTCGCAAGGGCTTTTATGCCGAGGACCGCAATGCCGCGACATTTGCCCAGATGCTTGAGAGTGCAGGGGCTGCCGCAGTCGCCGTGCATGGTCGTTGCGCCACGCAGCTCTACACGGGCCAGGCCGATTGGTCGGTCGTCGATGAGGTCGCAGATGCCGTTGAGATTCCCGTGATCGGTTCGGGTGATGTGTTCACCGCCGAGGATGCCGCGGTGCATCTGCGAAACTCGGGTGCCAGCGCGGTGTTTATCGCGCGCGGCATCTACGGGAACCCGTGGGTGTTTGGCGATGCTCGCGCTCTTGCGCTCGATGGCACACCGGTGCCGGCGCGCAGCTCTGTCGAGCGCCTGGACGCCCTGCGTGAGCACCTAACGCTGACGCATGAGCTCCTGCCGCTCATGTCGCGTGCCCGTACGTACGCAAGCTGGTACTTAAAAGGCATGCCCCATGCCGCCGCTTGGCGTGCCCATGTGGTGCGCTGCTCCACGTATGAGGAGTTTATGGCGCTGGTCGATGAGATCGAGCATGATGTGGTGGCCTGCGAGGCTGCCCTTGCCGCCGGCGAATCGGTGCCCCCTCATCCGCTGGAGGCTTAAGGGTGGCCGTTACCGCGCTGTACGTGCACGTGCCGTTCTGTGCCCAAAAGTGCCGCTACTGCGACTTCGACTCGCGCAGCTTTGCTTCGTGTGATTTGGATGCCGCGCTCGATTCCTATTTTGAGCAGTTGTTCGCGCGTCTCGATGCTTTTGGCAAGGCTGGGGCCCTCGACCAGATCCGCACCGTCTATGTTGGCGGCGGCACGCCGTCGCTGGCGGGGGAGCGCCTGGTGGAGCTGGCGCGGCGTATTCGTGCGTGGTGCGCCCCCGTTGAGTTTACCTGCGAGGCCAATCCCGAGTCGCTGACCGCCGAGCTTGCTACTGCGCTTGCCAAGGTTGGTGTCACACGCGTTTCTCTGGGCGTGCAAACGCTCGATAACACCGAACTTACCGCCATCGGCCGCATTCACGATGCCGATCGGGCGCTCGCCGCCATCGCGACGGTCAAGGACGCTGGGCTTGACGTGTCGTGCGACCTTATGTGCGGACTTCCCGGGCAGACCGCAGCGAGTTGGAAGCGTACGCTCGAGGGCGTGCTGGCGGCGGTTCCGCATCATGTGTCGGTTTACCCGCTCACGCTCGAGGTGGGGACGCCCCTCTATCGCATGGCGTGCCGTGACGAGTCGCTCGAGCCCGACGAGGATTTTCAGGCCGCCTGCATGGACGTGGCGCGCGAGCTCCTGAGTGTCGCCGGCTATCACCCGTATGAGGTGGCGAGCTACGCGCTCGACGGCCATGAATGCGCCCATAACATTGCCTACTGGACCGGACGGGGCTACCTGGGCCTGGGCCGTTCTGCCGCCGGTATGCTTGATACTGGGGATTTCGACCGTCTTGCAGGTTTGTTCCCCGGCGTGTCTGCTCGAGGCGACGCGTACCGTGTGCGTTTGGTTCAGCGCGACGATGACGCGACGTCGTTTGAGGCCGAATACCTGTCGCAGCGAGAGGCTGCGGCCGAAGACCTGATGCTCGCTTGTCGCATGACGCGCGGTATTGCGTCCGACCTGTTGGTTCGCGCGGCTCGTGTCATCCCGGCCGATGAGCTGACAGCCGCTTGTGATCGCGCGCTCGAATTGGGTCTTGCCACTTGGGCGCCCGAGACGCTCGGGGTCCATGAGGGACCCTTTACTTCGGCAGATGTCGTCGCGGGCCATGTTCGAGCTCGTTTAGCACCGACACACTTGGGCTGGCTCGATGGAAATGTTCTGTTCGAGCTGTTTTGGGATCTAGCTTAGGCCGCTCGGGTAGAATTACCGGAATATATACGCTGCTGTGAGCAGGAGGTTGCCGCGCATGGCGACGATGAACGAAAAAGATTACTACGAGATTCTAGGTGTCTCCAAGGACGCCACCTCGCGTGATATTCAAAAGGCCTTCCAGCAAAAGGCCCGTAAGCTCCATCCGGACGTCAACAAAGAGCCGGATGCCGAGGAAAAGTTTAAAGAGGTTTCCGAGGCCTACGCCGTGCTTTCGGATGAGCAAAAACGTGCGCGCTACGATGCCATGCGTTCTGGCAATCCCTTTGCCGGTGCCCCTACGGCTTCGCCCTATGGTGGCGGCTATGCCGGCAACACGGGCTATGGCAATCCCTTTGAGGGCGGCTTTCCTTTTGGCGGTGCCTGGGGCCAGCAGCGTCGCGGCCAGGCTGCCTACAATCCCGAGAACGGCGCCAACGTGGTCGTCGATATCAAACTGGACGCCAAGGAGGCCAAGGACGGTGCCCGCAAGACCGTCCGCTATACGCGCTTCGATACCTGTGGTCACTGCGGCGGCTCGGGTTCTGTCTCCTCCGAGCATGCCCATACCTGCCCGAGCTGCGGTGGCCGCGGGCACATCGACGTCGACTTGTCCTTCCTGTTTGGTGCGGGCACGTTCCAGTCGGTCTGCCCCGAGTGCGGCGGTTCCGGTAAGGTCGTGGCCGACCCCTGCCCCGATTGCGGTGGCAGCGGTCGTACTCGCGTAACCTCCGAGCAGACGATTGAGTTTCCTGCCGGCACGCACGATGGCGACGAGGTCCGCATTAGCGGCATGGGTCACGCCGGCACTAACGGTGCCGCTGGCGGTGATCTAGTCGGCCGTGCCCATGTCGAGTCCGAGCGCTTGGAAGGCAAAGCTCGTACCGGTTTTTACCTGATGGGCATCGTGGCGCCGTTTTTGGTACTCTCGGCCATCTCGGGCGTGTTCTCGGCCTTTGCCGTGATGTGCTTTATTCCGTTTACCATGGGCCTGTTCATGGTGCTTTCGGACGGCGTGCTTCATCGCAGCCTGCTGTGGTGGAAGCGCGGTGCGATGCAGTTTGCCAACGGTTTTGCCAATGGCTTCATGTTCGCGCTCGTGTCGGTTTGGTTCGCGAGCTGCTCGCAACGGGCCATGCTTTCGCCTTACGGAATGCAATAACATCAAACCCTCTGTTTGCGGTTGGCCCAGCTTGGGTATAGGACGCACTGTGACAATAATGAAAGTCGGAAGGATTCGGTCGTGTCGGAAAATAGGGATTACTACGAGGTGCTTGGCGTCGACAAGGATGCCGACGCGCGGACGATCAAGCGCGCGTTTCTAAAGAAGGCCCGTACCGTACACCCGGACGTTTCGGACGACCCCGAGGCCGAGGCCAAGTTCAAGGAGCTCAACGAGGCCTATTCCGTTCTTTCCGATGAGCAGAAGCGTGCTAACTACGACCGTTACGGCACTGCCGACGGCCCTGGTGGTTCGGGCTACGTCGATATCAACGATATCTTTGGTGGTATGGGCATGGACGACTTGTTCTCGTCGTTTTTTGGCGGCGGTGCCGGCGGTGGCGCCCGCAGCCGTCGCGAGCGTCGTCGCGGTCGTGACATGGCCATCTCGCTTTCGGTGACGCTCGAGGAGGCGGCGCTCGGCTGCAAAAAGACAATCAGCTATGACCGCCTTGCTCCTTGCGAGGACTGCAATGGCACCGGTAGGGCAGAGGGCGCACAGGAAAAGCAGTGCGGCCGCTGCCACGGCACGGGCTATGTCACGACGGTTCAGCGATCGTTTTTGGGCCAGGTTCAGTCTTCCTCGCCTTGCCCCGACTGCCATGGCGAGGGCACGGTTATCGACCATCCCTGCGAGACCTGCGATGGTCAGGGCCGCACGCCTTCGCACGAAAAGATCGACATCGATATTCCCGCCGGCGTTTCGACCGGTCGCCAGCTGCGTGTGAGCGGCTTTGGCGAGGCCGACCTTCGCGGCGAGCCTTCGGGCGACCTGATTGTCAACGTGCGCGTCGCCGACCATGAGCGCTTTAAGCGCAACGGTGATGACCTGTACCTGGTGAGCGATATCTCGATTGCGCAGGCTGCGCTCGGCTGCGAGATCGAGGTCGAGGGCATTATGCCCGACGAGGTCGTTAAGGTGACGGTTCCCGCCGGCGCCCAGTACGGCGACACCGTGAGCGCCAATAATTACGGCATGCCGCGCATTGGCGGTGGCGGTTCGCGTGGCCGCCTGTTCGTGCAACTGCGCGTGGTCGTTCCCACCAATCTTTCCAATAAGCAACGCGAGCTGCTCCGTGCTTTTGCCGATGAGATGGGCGATGACGTCGCTTCCGGTAAGAAGTCGGTGACCGACCGTATCAAGAGTGCCCTCGACGATATCCTCGATTAAGGAGCCCGCGTGCTCGCACCCCATATTTCCGTCGTCAACCTCGGCTGCCGTGTCAACCGGGTTGAGTCTGACCGTATCACTGCCGATCTTATGCGCCTGGGCTTTGCTATGGTGGAGCCCCACGATGCCGATCTGATCGTCATTAACACCTGTGCCGTTACGGGCGAGGCCGAGGCCAAGACCCGTAAGGCCGTCCGTCATGCGCTGGCCCATCCAAACGAGCCCTATGTGATCGTGACCGGATGCGTGGTCAATTTGCATCCCGAGGAGCTGTTGGAGCTTTCGGATCGCGTGATCGCCGAGCCGTCCAAGATCGATGTCGCCGAACGTGTCTGCGAGGTGCTGGGCGTTGAGTCCGATAGCGTTCCCGCCTGCAGCGATGGCGAGGTGGTCGATGCGCTCGGTCGCTCTCGCCTGGGCGTGAAGATCCAGGACGGCTGCAACCATCGCTGCACCTATTGCATTGTGTGGAAGGCGCGCGGCCCCGAGCGCTCCGTGCCCGTCGAGTCCGTTCTCGAACAGGTGCGCGAAGCCCAGGAGGCCGGCGTGCCCGAGGTGGTGCTGACCGGTGTGAACCTGGGTGCCTACGATGGCAAGAGCGCGACCGACGAGCATGTCGAAATCGACGAGCTGCTCGAGGCCATCATGGAGCGCACGACTATTGCGCATGTGCGCATTTCCTCGGTCGAACCCATGGATATCTCTGAGCGCCTGCTTAAGGTTATGGCGCGCTATCCGCAGCGTATTGCCCCGTTTTTGCACCTGCCCGTACAGTCCGGCTGTACGGCGACGCTGCATCGCATGGGTCGTCCCTATAGTGCCGAGGCCTTTGAGGACACGGTGCGCATGATTCGCGCCATCCTGCCGCAGGCGTCTCTTTCGTGCGACGTCATCGTCGGTTTTCCTGGTGAGACGGACGAGGAGTTCGAGGAGTCGCTGGCGCTGTGCCGCCGCGTGGGGTTCTCGCGTATGCACGTGTTCCGCTACAGTAAGCGTCCCGGTACCCTTGCTGCCGACATGCCCGACCAGGTGCCGCCCGAGGTTATGGCCGAGCGCAGCCGCCGTATGCGAGACGCGGCGCAGGAGCTCGCTATTGCCGATGCTCGTCGTCGCGTGGGCACTGTCGAGCGTGCCGTGCTCGAGTATGGTGACAACCTGACGCTCGGTTCGTTCCATCATGCCCGTCTTGACGATACCTGTGGACTTACAGCCCCGTGCCTGCTCGATGTTGCTATCATCGGAGTCGATGATTCCGGCTTGGTCCATGCGCGCAGGGAGGTCCATGGAAGCCTCGAAGATTAGACTTACCGTTCCCGAGGGAGTTGATCCCTCGCGTGTTTTGGGCGCCGGCGACGGCGTCCTTCGTGCGCTCGAGAGCTTGGTTCGCGCTCACGTGGTCGCCCGTGGCGATAGCATCTCCGTGAGCGGCGACCCGGACGAGGTCGAGCTCGTGGCTTGCTTTTTCGAACATGCTTTTCGCGAGGCGGCGGCCGGTCGTACCCTGTCTGCCGACGATGTCTCGCGTTGCCTGGCCGTCTTGCGCGACGGCGAGCATGAGGCCACATCGCTTCGCGATGACGTGCTGCTTTCATACCGCGGTCGTGTCATTCGTCCCAAGACGCTTGGGCAAAAGCGCTATGTGGATGCCATTCGCTCGCATACCATCACCTTTGGCTTGGGTCCTGCCGGTACCGGTAAGACCTATCTGGCCATGGCGCTCGCCGTTGCCGCGCTCAAGCACCATGAGGTGGGCCGTTTGATCTTGACGCGTCCGGTTGTCGAAGCAGGGGAGAACCTGGGCTTTTTGCCCGGCACCCTCGAGGAAAAGATCGATCCGTACATGCGCCCGCTCTACGATGCCCTTTTTGACATGATGGATCGTGAGCGCACCGATGAGCTTATGGAGCGCGGCGTGATCGAGATCGCCCCGCTCGCCTACATGCGCGGTCGTACGCTGAGCGATGCTTTCGTGGTGCTCGACGAGGCGCAAAATACCACGCCCGAGCAGATGAAGATGTTCCTGACACGCCTTGGATTCAACTCCAAGTTCGTGATTACCGGCGACCTCAGCCAGCGCGACCTGGTGGGTCGTCGTGGTGGCTTGGCGGATGTCGAGAAGATTTTGGGCCGTGTCGACGATGTGGCGTTTGCACACCTGGAGCGCGCCGATGTGGTGCGCCATGCCCTGGTGGGTCGTATCGTCGAGGCATACGATGCTTATGATGACGTGCGTGAGCAGCGCTCGCGCGACCGAAAGGAGTCCCGTTGAGTGTATTGATCAGCAACGATGCCGAGCTCGATACGCTGCTCGACGCGCAGGAAGTGGAGCACATCTGCGAGGTTGTGCTTGCCGCCGAGGGCGTTGAACGTGAAGTCGAGATTTCCCTTTCGTATGTCGACGAGGACGAGATGCACGAGCTCAACCACGAGTGGCGTGGCATCGACCGCACCACCGATGTGCTCTCGTTTGAATGCGACTCGGCCTTTGACGAGGATATTCCCGCCGACGAGACGCTCGAGCTCGGCGATATCATCTTGGCCCCGCAGGTCATTGCCCGTCAGGCCCCCGGCTTTGGCAATAGCCCTGCCGACGAGTGCCGCCTGATGCTCGTACACGGCATGCTGCACCTGCTGGGGTATGACCATATCGAGGACGACGAGGCCGAGGTCATGGAGGCCCGCGAGGACGCCATCCTGCGCGATCTGGCGCTCGAGCGCGGCGAGGACCCCAAGCTAGTCCACGTCGGCCCCATCACCAACCACGCCCACGACTAGGAGCCGTCTATGATTCCCGGATCGAACAAGGACCATCCGTCCTTCTTAAAGTCCTTTTCCTACGCCATGGAGGGCTTCGTCACCGCCGTCAAGACCGAGCGCAACATTAAGGTCATGCTCGTGGCGGGCGTGTGCACTGTCATTGCCGGCTGCATTGTGGGGCTCGACGTTGCCGAGTGGGCTACGATTATCATCTGCTGTGGCCTGGTGATTCACGGCGAGCTGTGCAACACCGCTATGGAGGCCATCGTCGACCTAGCGACCCAGGAGCTCCATCCGCTGGCCAAGCGTGCGAAGGACATCGCCGCCGCCTCTGTATACGTTCTTTCCATCACCGCCGCGATTGTGGGCGTGCTGGTATTTGCCCACGCGCTCGGCTTTATTTAGAAAGGGATTCCCATGTCCGACAATATGCAGCCTACCGATGAGATTTTGGACGACGAGTCCCTGGACGAGGCTGAAGGTGCCGATTCGTTTGACGAGGCCGAGGAGTTCGACCCGTTTGAGGGCATGAGCGATGAGGAGCTCGACGCCCTGTGCGACGAGGGCGACAGCCTCGCGGGCTTTGGTGACGTGGAGCCCGGTTTCCGCAGCGGCTTTGTGGCCCTGGTCGGACGCCCCAACGCCGGCAAGTCCACGCTGCTTAATGCCTGCTATGGCAAAAAGGTCGCCATCACCTCGCCGGTGGCACAGACGACCCGCCGTCGCATGCGCGCCGTCGTCAACCGTCCCGGCTACCAGCTGGTCTTTGTCGATACCCCGGGTATTCATAAGCCCAAGGACGGTCTGGGATCCGAGCTCAACAAGAGTGCGTTGTTCGAGCTGAACGATGTCGATGTTGTCGCGTTTTTGATTGATGCCACTAAACCGATTGGCAGGGGAGACGCCTGGGTTGCCGAGCGTGTCAAGAATGCCCGTTCCAAGAAGGTCCTGGTGCTCACCAAGGCCGATGAAGCCGACCCCGCACAGGTCATGGAGCAGCTTAAGGCCGCCCACGAGCTTATGGAATATGACGACGAGATCGTGACGTCGTCGGTCAAGAACTTTAACGTCGATGCCTTCATCGAGACCGTTGCGCACTTTTTGCCCGAGGGTCCGCGTTGGTTCCCCGAGGACATGGGTACCGACGCTTCCGATGAGACGCTCGTTGCCGAGTTTGTGCGCGAGAAGGTTTTGCGCCGCACCCGCGATGAGATCCCGCACTCCGTGGGCGTGATTTGCGATGCGCTTGAGCAGACCAAGAAGGTGCTGCGCGTGCACGCCACCATTTACGTCGAGCGCGAGGGCCAAAAGGGCATCATCATCGGCAAGGGCGGCGAGATGATCAAACATATCGGCATCGACGCCCGTCGCGACCTTGAGCGCATCTTTGGCACCCAGGTCTTTTTGGAGCTGGACGTGAAGGTCAAGGCCGGCTGGCGTGACGACGAGGCCCAGATTCGCCGCTTTGGCTATAACGCCGAGGATTAGGGACACGCGGCGCGAATGGCAGGTTCTCGTACATATCGTACGAAGGTGCTCGTCCTCGATAAGACCAAGCTCAAAGAGACGGACCTGATCCTGACGATGCTTGACGAGCGGGGTCGGCAGGTTCGTGCCGTGGCAAAGGGCGCGCGCAAACCCGGTGGACGCCTGGCTGCGCGCTGCGAGCTGTTCTGTACCGTCGATATGTTGCTCGCGCATGGACGCTCGCTCGACGTTGTTTCTCAGGCCGAGCTTTTGGAAGCGCCGGTTGGCGCCGCGCCCGATTACGAGACGACCTGCGCCGCAAGCGCGATTGCCGAGGTCGCGCGCGTGTGCTCATTCGAGGACGCCGAGGACCCGTTCACCTTTGCCATCACGCAGCGAGCGCTTGCCCTGGTGGGCAGCGGGCTCGACGCGGCGCATATGGATCTACTTGTGGCGGCATATGTCTTTAAGCTGCTGTCGCACGTTGGCTACCGACCCGATTTCTCGGCATGCGTCTCGTGCGGCGATCCCATGCTCTCGTATTTCTCGGCCCAAGCCGGCGGGCTTCTGTGCGGGTCATGCGCGTCGAGCATTCCGGGTGCCGAGCTGGTGTCGACCGGCGAGGTCGCATGGCTGCGCGCTCTGATGTCCATGACGTTCGATGAGCTCATGGCCGAGCGAATCGATCCGCATACGGCTGCTTTTTTGCTGGGGCTTTCGCATGTTTGGGCCGCCACGCACACCGATCAGCGGCTCCGTGCGATGGAATTCATGTTGGGTCGGTGATGATACGCAGGCGCGCGCCGCTTGTGGTAACATACCGACCAGTTGGTACCTCGACCTTGGATGTTCGCTCCACCGGCGGCTTCCCAGTTCGAGGCGAATAGAGTCGCCCACGGGCGACGCGAAACGAAAGGTGAAACAATGACTGTTTCCAAAGAGCGCAAGGCGGAGCTGACCGCCCAGTTCGGTAACTCCCCGGTCGATACCGGTAACCCCAAGGTTCAGGTCGCCATCCTGTCCGAGCGCATCAAGGAGCTGACCGAGCACATGAAGTCCCACCAGAAGGACTTCCACACCCGTCGTGGCCTGCTCATGCTCGTTGGCCGTCGTCGTCGTCTTCTCTCCTACATCAAGAAGAACGACATCGTCGAGTACCGTGAGCTCATCAAGGCTCTGGGCATCCGCGACAACATCCAGTAAGGATTTGTACATGCTAAGAGCGTCCTGCGCAGCGGGGCGCTCTTTTTGTGTAAGGGCGTGAACAATCACGCTCTGAAGCGTGACGGGGGCAGGGGGCCCGCGTCACATGAGAAGCCCGCAGGCAAGGGGCCTGTGGGGTAAAGGAGAACAATGACACTCGTATCCAAGACCTTTGAGCTGTACGGCAAGACCTACACCTTTGAGTCCGGCGAGCTTGCCAAGCAGGCCACCGGCGCTTGTCTGGTCAAGCAGGGTGACACCACGATGCTCGACACCGTGGTCGTCTCCAAGGAGCGTAAGAATTACGACTTCTTCCCGCTGACCGTCGACTTCAACGAGAAGATGTACGCTGCCGGCCGCATCCCGGGTGGCTACCTCAAGCGCGAGGGCCGTCCCAGCGAGAAGGCCACGCTCACGGCTCGTATGATCGACCGCCCGATCCGCCCGAGCTTCCCGGACGGCTTCCGCAACGAGGTACACATCGTCGCCACCTCGCTCGTCGCCGACCAGGTCAACCCCTTCGACGTCATCAACGTCATGGGCGCTTCGCTGGCCATGACGCTCGGCGGCGTGCCCTTCGAGGGCCCGCTTGCCTGCGTGCGCATTGGCCGTAACGTGGAGACCGGTGAGTTTATCGTCAACCCCACCTATGAGGAGCGCGAGAACTCCGACCTGGACCTGGAGTTGGGTGGCTCTGCCGACTTCATCTCGATGGTCGAGGCCGGCGCCGAGGAGATCTCCGAGGACGACATGCTCGCCGCTATGAAGTTTGGTCAGGAGGCCCTCGCTGCCTTCTGCCAGGCCCAAGACGAGTTCGTTGCCGAGTGGGAGCAGGTCAACGGCGCTATCGTCAAGAAGGAGTACCCGCTCGACCAGCCCGTCGAGGAGGTCCAGGAGCGCATCTTCGCCCACTACGACGAGATGGCCGCTGCCCTGCGCGACGCCGACAAGCTTTCCCGCATCGGTAAGGTCGAGGCTCTGAAGGAGTCCATCCGCGCCGAGTTCACCGACGAGGAGCAGGCCGCCTGGGAGCGCGAGATCCCCGTGGCGCTCAAGAAGCTCGAGAAGAAGGCCATGCGCACCATGGTCGTCGAGACCGGCGAGCGCGTCGACGGCCGTGCCGCCGACGAGATCCGTCCCATCATGGTGAAGGACAACTACCTGCCGCTCGTTCACGGCTCCGGCCTGTTCCAGCGTGGTCAGACCCAGGTGCTCTCCGTCCTGTCGCTCGGTATGCTCAACGAGGGCCAGCGTCTGGATACCATCGAGCCCACCGAGGGCAAGCGCTATATGCACCACTACAACTTCCCGCCGTTCTGTACCGGCGAGACTGGCCGCATGGGCAGCCCCAAGCGCCGCGAGATCGGCCACGGCAACCTGGCCGAGCGCGCTCTGCTTCCGGTGCTCCCCGACGAGAACGAGTTTCCCTACGCCATCCGCGTCGTCTCCGAGGTCATGGAGTCCAACGGCTCCTCTTCGATGGCTTCGACCTGCGGTTCCACGCTCGCCCTTATGGACGGCGGCGTGCCCATTAAGCGCCCGGTCTCCGGTATCGCCATGGGCCTGATCCAGGAGGAGGGCAAGACCGTGGTCCTGTCCGACATCCAGGGTCTCGAGGACTTCCTGGGCGACATGGACTTTAAGGTCACCGGCACCACCGAGGGCATCACCGCCCTGCAGATGGACAACAAGGCCACCGGTCTTACCTTCGACATCCTGGCCCGCGCCCTGCAGCAGGCCAAGGAGGGTCGCGCCTTCATCCTGCAGAAGATGCTCGATGTGATCCCCGAGCCGCGTCACACCACGCGCAGCACCGCTCCGCGCATCGTCTCCATCCAGGTTCCGACCGATAAGATCCGCGACGTCATCGGTTCCGGCGGCAAGGTCATCCGCGGTATCCAGGACGAGACCGGCGCTTCGGTCGACATCCAGGAGGACGGCACCGTCTTTGTCGGCGGCACCGGCGAGTCCGTCGATCAAGCCGTCGAGCGCATCAAGCTCATCATCAAGGTTCCCGAGCCGGGTGAGGAGTACACCGGTCGCGTTGTCTCCATCCAGCCCTTCGGCGCCTTCGTGAACCTGCTGCCCGGTAAGGACGGCCTGCTGCACATCTCCCGCGTCGCCAAGGGCCGCGTGGAGAAGGTCGAGGATGTCCTCAACGTGGGCGACGAGGTCAAGGTCGTCGTCATCGAGGTTGACGATCGCGGCAAGATCTCGCTCGATCGTCTCGACAAGCCCGAGGCCCCGGCTCGCGCCGAGGGTGCCTCCGAGGGTGACGGCGAGCACTTCCAGCGTCGTGAGCGTCCGCGTCGCGAGCGCTCCGAGCGCAGCGACCGCCCGCGCCGTCCCGGCGACAACGGAGGCCGCAAGCCCCGCCGTCACCACGACGCCGAGTAACAGTCGCACATAAGCAGCTCAACAAGGGCGACTCTGGACAGGGGTCGCCCTTTTGCTTGCGCCCGGGAGGGCCGCATATGAAGTTTCCTGCTCTACAGTCCTGCGCAAGACGGAAAGCACATTAAGTGCTTTCCTTTGCGTGCGGAACTCGCGATAAACTTCATATGCGGCCCTCCCGGGCGCAAGCAAAAGGGCTGGTTAGTGCAGCTCGCTATTTAGTTAGACAGTCTATTCAGTAGTCAGATTTCGGATCTGTAGATAGACGCAGCTGCACTTCCCCAGATAAAACAACCAAAATTAACCAGCCCATTGTTGGTAGGTTCCCCGCGAGGGCGGGCACGGATGAAGTTTATCGCGAGTTCCGCACGAACAGGAGGCCACTTAATGTGGCCTCCGTCGTGAGCAGGACTGTAGAGCAGGAAACTTCATCCGTGCCCGCCCTCGCGGGGAACCGGCGGGATAGACGGGTTCAGATGGGGCTTTGATGCATGGGTGGTCTGTTGTTGTGCAAATGGGTATCATACTGTGGTTATTGCATCGACTCCGTGATGCATGTTTGTACGTTCCCGACGGTCGGTTTGCCAGAAGCGCCCCGCCGGTTATTCCAGACCCGTTTCGAAGAAAGGAAACAACACTCACCTATGGCAGCTAAAAAATCATCTCCCTTGAAGATCATCCCGCTCGGCGGCTTAGATGGTATCGGCAAGAACATGACGGTCTTCGAGTGCGGCGACGACATGGTGCTCGTCGACGCTGGCCTCATGTTCCCCGACGATTCGCAGCCCGGTATCGACCTGGTGCTCCCGGATTACACCTACGTTCTGGAGAACGAGGAAAAGCTCCGCGGCATCATCGTCACTCACGGCCACGAGGACCACACCGGTTCGCTTCCGTATCTACTGCAGGACCTCAACAACAAGGTGCCCATCTTCTCGAGCAAGCTGACGCTCGGCTTTATCGAGGGCAAGCTCTCCGAGTTCCGCATTCGTGCACCCAAGTTCCGTGAGGTCAAGGGCGGCAGCCACGTCAATTTGGGTGGCATCTCGCTCGACTTCTTTTCGATGACGCACTCCATCCCGGGCGCTCTGGGCGTGTTCATCCGCACCAACCAGGGCACCGTTATGCACACCGGCGACTTTAAGCTCGACCAGACGCCCATCGACGGCGTCACGCCCGACTATGCCGCTATCAGCCGCTTTGCCAAGCAGGGCATCGACCTGCTGCTGTCCGACTCCACCAACGCCACGGTCCCCGGCTTTACTAAGTCCGAGGCCGAGGTTGGCCCCAATCTGTTGCATGCCATCAAGAATGCTCCGGGCCGCGTGTTCGTCGCGTCGTTCTCGAGCCACATCCATCGTCTGCAGCAGATCTGCGACGCCGCCCGCAAGTGCGGCCGCAAGGTCGTCGTGACCGGTCGTTCCATGCTCACCAACACCCGCGTGGCGCGCGAACTGGGCTATCTCAACATCGATGATGCCGATATCATCGATGCCTTCGACATTGACAACCTGCCCGATGACAAGATCGTCGTCATGTGCACCGGTTCGCAGGGCGAGCCGCTGTCGGCCCTGTCCCGCATGGCCAACGGCGAGCACAAGACGCTCTCCATCCACGAGGGCGATACCGTCATCCTCTCGGCAACGCCGGTCCCCGGTAACGAGAAGGCCGTTCAGCAGGTCGTTAACAGCCTCGCCAAGCTTGGTTGCGACGTGTGGGATAAGAACCGCGCCCTCGTTCACGTTTCGGGTCACGGCAGCCAGGAGGAGCTCAAGCTCTTGATGGCCATGGCCAAGCCTACGTACTTTATGCCGGTCCACGGCGAGGCCGTGCATCTGCGCGCCCATGCTCAACTTGCACGCAAGATGGGCCTCAAGGAAGATCATATCTTTATCCTCGACAACGGTGACACGCTCGAGATGCGTGGCGGTATCGTCAAGCGCGGTACGCCCGTCGAGTCTGGCGTCGTCTACGTCGACGGACTGCGTATCGGCGATACCGACCCCATCGTTCTGCGCGATCGTCAGAAGCTTGCCAACGACGGTATGGTCACGGCTGTCGCCATCGTTTCGCTCAAGCACAAGAAGATCGAGGCCATCGAGTTCTCGGGCCGCGGCGTCTCCTTTGCCATTGACGACCAGTTCTCCGAGGACGCCTCGGCGTCCATCATGAAGACGATCGAGAAGGGCAAGTTCAGCTTTACGAGCAGCGGTTCCGATGCCATTCGCAAGGCCGTGCGCGACTCGCTCTCTAACTTTATCTGGAGCCGTACGCGCACTCGTCCGATGATCATCCCGGTCGTCATGGAGGTTTAGTTTGGCGCGCGGATCTGCACAAAACGCCAAAGGCAATAAAGCCAACAACCAACCGGCATCTGCTAAGGGTGCCGGTTCCCATCTTCGTGCCAATAAGGGCCACGAGACCGAGTTCGACGATTTTGAGCCCCTGGTCGAGCCTTCGGCCAATCGCGATATCGCTGGTGTGGTCATCGCCGTTTTGGCGATCGCGTCCTTCATTGCCGTGATCTCTCCGGCAACAGCGCCCGTGACGGCTGCGGTTGCCGGTTTCTACCACCTGGGCTTTGGTCTGGGCGCCTACGTGCTGCCGATCGTCATCTTGCTGTTTGCCGCCACGCTCTTTTTGGGTGAGGACTCGCCGCTCAACGTGCGCTCTGTTGCGGGCGGCGCCTTGGTCTTTATCGCCGTCGTCTCCATTCTTTCGCTGATGGTGCCGGGCACGAGCGATTCGTGCGACCTTATGTTTACGCCGCAGAACCTTTCCGTGTCGGGCGGCTACATTGGCGCCTTTATCGCAAGTGCCTTGCAAAACGCCTTGGGTAAACCTATCGCCATGGTTGTCTTGCTGGGGCTTGTCGTCGTTGGTTTGGTCATTATCGGCTTTTCGGTGGGTGGCGTTTTGCGCTCCGCACGCGATCGCGCTGCCGATTTTGCCGAGCGTCGACGTGCCGATGTCAATGCGAGCCCGTGGGGCGATGAAGAGGCCCTGTCTGTTCCCGGCGTCGCTCGTCCGCACCTGAGCATTTTGCGCCAGAAGGGGACTGACGCCGCGGTGACCACGGTCATGGGTGGCGATGTCGACCCGGTTTTGGATGACGACGAGGACGATGACCCGTTTGTCGACGTATCCGAGTCGGTTGAAGCCGAGCGGGCCAAGACCACGCTGCTGCCGCGCCGTCATGCCAAGAAGGGCAAGACTGCGCCTAAGCTCAATACGAGTGAGCCCGACCCGTCTTGGTCCGATAGCGAGATTGAGCTCACCGAGGGCGATGACGAGGACGACGAGGCTCCGATTGAGACCGCAAAGACAACTTTGCTGCCGCGTCGCCATGCAAAGCGCGGCCAGGTCACCGGACAGCTTTCGATGGAGGACGATCCGGACAAGGTTGACGAGTCCGAGCCGCCGTTTTCCGTGAATCCCGTCTCGGCCGCCCCCCAGATCCCCGACTTCCTGAAGCACCCCAAGGTCGCTGACGCCTCAACCTCTACGGCCTCTGCCGCTCCTGCTGCGGCTGACAATGGGGGAGCGAGCGACACCGCAACTGACGCCGAGGGCGAAGAAGAGGACGGCCTCAAGCTTCCGCCGCTCGAAATCCTGCATGCCAACCCGCAGTCGGCTTCCGCTGCGTCTTCGGACAAGGAGCTGGAGCAGACCGCTGAGTCGCTGCAATCCACCTTGCTTGAGTTTGGCCGCAGTGCCCGCGTGGTCGGCTGGATCGCCGGCCCCACGGTGACGACCTTTAAGCTGCAGCCCGGTGAGGGCGAGCGTGTGAGCAAAATCTCGAGCCTCGAGGACGATATCGCGCTTTCGCTCGCTGCCCAGTCGGTGCGTATCTTTGCCCCGATCCCCGGCACCTCGCTCGTGGGCATCGAGATTCCCAACCGCAAGCGCCAGAACGTCAATCTGGGCGACGTGCTGCCCTATGTGAAGGGCGGTCCGCTCGAGCTCGCTATCGGCCGTGACGCCGAGGGCACGCCGGTCGTCGCCGACCTCGCAAAGATGCCTCACCTTTTGATCGCCGGTACGACTGGTTCTGGTAAGTCGGTGATGATCAACTCCATCATCACGACCTTGCTCATGCGCGCCCTTCCCGAGGACGTTCGCCTGATTATGGTCGACCCCAAGCGCGTCGAGCTTGCGGGCTATAACGGTCTGCCGCATCTCTATGTGCCCGTGGTGACCGAGCCTAAGCAGGCCGCGAGCGCTCTGCAATGGGCTGTGTCCGAGATGGAGCGTCGCCTGAAGGTTTTCGAGCGTCTCAACGTGCGTAAGATCTCGACCTACAATGAAAAGCAGGCCGCCGGCGAGTTTGAGCATTACGACAACCCGCCGCAAAAGATGCCCTACCTGGTCATCATCATCGACGAGCTTTCGGACCTGATGATGGTCGCCGGTAAGGATGTCGAGGCCTCGATCGTGCGTATTGCACAGCTGGGCCGTGCCGCCGGTATTCATCTTATCGTGGCCACGCAGCGCCCCAGCTCCAACGTGGTGACGGGCCTCATCAAGGCCAACATCACCAACCGCATCGCCTTTAACGTCGCCACGGGCATCGACTCGCGCGTCATCATCGACCAGATGGGCGCCGAGAAGCTCACCGGTTTGGGCGACATGCTGTTCTCCAAGGTCGACTGGGGCAAGCCCCGCCGTATCCAGGGCTGCTTTGTCTCGGACGACGAAATCAACGAGATTGTCGAGTTCGTCAAGTCGCAGAGCGAGCCCGACTACCACGAGGAGATTCTGTCCGCCGTGGCGCCCGCTTCCATGTCCATGGCTGGTGGCGGCGGCATTGTCCGCACCGGAGTCGCCGAGCCGCAAGACGATGATCCGCTCATTTGGGAAGCCGCCCATATTGTGGTGGAATCGCAGCTGGGCTCCACATCTGGCCTGCAACGCCGCCTGAAGGTTGGCTATGCGCGTGCCGGGCGTATTATGGACATGCTGGAAGAAAAGGGTGTCGTCGGCCCGCCCGACGGTTCCAAGCCGCGCGAGGTCCTGTTGGACGAGGAGGGGCTTGCCGCGCTGGAATCTGTCGACGCCGAGATGGCACGTGAAGATCGTGAGTTTGGAGGATTCTGATGGCTGCACGCTTTGGTGACATGCTGCTCGAGCAGCGTCGCCGAATGGGCCTTTCCATTCAGCAGGTCGCCAACACCATCAAAATCAGGCCGCAGATCATCGAGTTTTTCGAGACCGGTAACTTTGCTTCGATGCCGCCGCGCGGCTATGCGCAGGGCATGATTTCGAGCTATGCTCGTTTTTTGGGCCTCAATCCGCGCGAGGTCGTCAATGCCTACTTTGACGAACTGATGGCATACGAACGCGAAACGTCGCAGCAGGGCGGTCGTTTCCAGGACGCCGCCGGCTACGTCAATTCGCGTTCCTCTGTCGATAACGGGCGCTTCCTGATGGTTCAGGGCGGTCGTTCGACTCGCTATGGACAGCGTCCTCAGCAGGCCGGTTATATTACCGAGACGGGTTCGGGCGAGGAGATTCGCTCGCAGCGTGACCGGTTCCGCAGTACGCCGATGCCCGAGGACCGTGCACTTCCCGCTGCCCGCGGCGTGGCGCGTGACCCTCGTGCCGGCTACGGCGACGGCGGCTATTCCGATCGCGGTCACAGTGGTATCTCCACCGGACGCTCTCGCAGTGGCCATGCGGACGCCGATACCACGCAGGTGACGCCGCGTCTTCGCTCTCAACCACAGCCGTATGGCCAGCGCTCTTCGGCTCCGCGTGCGGGCCAGCGTGGCTATCAAGGCCGCGGTGAACTTGCGCCCCGCTCGGGTCAGCGCAGCCTTCAGGGCCAGGGTGGCTATTGCGGCCGTTCCGATAGCAATCGTGGCTGTATGCCTCAGGGAGGCGGCCGCAGCAGTTCCAGTCGTGGACGCGGCGGTTCCCGTGCTCCTCAAAACAACGGGCTCGATCCGCGTATCGTCTACGCCGGTATCGGTGCCGTGGCGTTGCTGCTGATCGTGCTCATCGTGGTACTTCTGCGCGGCTGCGCATCTTCGACGCCCGAGACCACGCCCGAGACGCCCGCTGTTACCAAGACGACGACCAAGAAGTCTTCTAAGAAGACCGAAACGGTCGACGAGGACGAAGACACCGATGAGGCGACGGATGAGTCGACCGGTTCGGACGCCACCAAGACGACGGCTAAAAAGGAAGAGAACGAGGCAACGAAGGTCAAGGTCTCCGTTGCCAAGGGAAAGACCGCGTGGATTGAGGTCAAGGTCGACGGAAAGTCGGTCTATGGCGCCCAGGCGACTGGCCCCTTTGAGCAGGAGTACACGCCCGAGTCCTCGATCGAGATCACCACGTCCAAGCCTTCCGATGTCACCGTTACCAAGAATGGCGAAAAGGTCCGTTACGATACCAAGACTTCGGGCGTGGCGCGTGTGACGATCACCGTTCCCAAGAAGGAGACGACCGATTCCGAGAATGGTGAAAGTTCTGATGGTGCCGACACCACCGACGGTACCGATACCACCGACGGCACCGATGCCCAGTCCACGGATGGCGCCGATGCCGCAACTGACGGTCAGACGCCCACCGATTCTACCGACTATTCGTACGATAGCTATTAAGCCGCTCGTACGCGAAAGGAAACATCATGGCTAAAGATTCCAGCTTCGACGTCGTGTCCGAGGTCAATATGCAAGAGGTCGACAACGCCTTCCAGCAGACCACGCGCGAGATTTCCCAGCGCTATGACCTGAAGGATTCCGGCGCCACGATTGAGCTTTCGAAGGGCGACAAGCTCTTTACGATCAACGCCCCGGCCGACTTTGTCTCCAAGCAGATCATCGATGTCCTGAGCTCCAAGCTCATCAAGCGCGGTATCGACCTCAAGGCTGTTTCGTGGGATGCTCCGCAGGCGGCATCGGGCGGCACCGTGCGCGTGCTCGGCCATATCGTCGAGGGTATCGACCAGGCGACCGCCAAGAAGATCAACAAGGACATCAAGGACCAAAAGCTCAAGGTCAAGGTGACCATCGAAGCTGACAAGCTGCGT
Source organism: Collinsella sp. TM09-10AT (assembly GCF_003436275.1). Taxonomy (GTDB): domain Bacteria; phylum Actinomycetota; class Coriobacteriia; order Coriobacteriales; family Coriobacteriaceae; genus Collinsella. Next base: position 31,789 of record NZ_QSOP01000005.1, on the reverse strand, counting down.
GTTTCCTCTGCTTCGAAGGACGCGTTGCAGACCGTGATTCAGTTCCTGCGCGACCAGGACTACGGCCAGCCGCTGCAGTTCACCAACTACCGCTAATATCATTCGAAAGGACCGCTCTCCAACATGGATACACCGTTGGGCTCCGTGCTCTACATCACCCTCGGGTGCGCCAAGAACGAGGTCGATACCGACCGCATGCGTTCTCTTTTGACCGCCGCAGGCTACGAGGAGGCATTCGACCCGCAGGAGGCCGATATCGCCATCGTCAATACGTGCTCGTTCCTCGCCTCCGCAACGTCCGAGAGCATCGAGATCACGCTCGAGCTCGCCAACGAGGTGCAGGACGGCGTTCGTTCTTGCCCCATCGTCATGTGCGGCTGTGTGCCGTCGCGCTATGGCGACGACCTGCCTGACGAGCTGCCCGAGGTCGCTGCCTTTGTGAAGGCCGACGAGGAAGACGGCATCGTGGCAGTCATCGATGGCGTGCTGGGTGTCGAGCGTGAGATCGCGGCCTATATCCCTCAGGTCAAGCGTACCGTCGAGGGTGCCGTTGCCTACGTCAAGATTTCCGATGGCTGCAATCGTTTTTGCAGCTTCTGCATGATCCCCTATATTCGCGGTCGTTATCACTCGCGCAATGCCGAGAGCATTATTTCTGAGGTGCGCGACCTGGTTGCCGGTGGCGTGCGCGAGATCGTGCTGATCGGCCAGGACACGGGCATCTGGGGCACCGACTTTGCGGATGAGGACGTCGCCGAGGGCTCGCCGCGCAATCTGGCGCAGCTGCTGCGTGCCGTCGCCGAGGCCGTGCGCCCGCAGAACGTCTGGGTCCGCGTGCTCTACCTGCAGCCCGAGGGCATGACCGATGAGCTCATCGAGACGATTCGCGATACGCCCGAGGTGCTTCCCTATATCGATATCCCCGTGCAGCACTGCGACGCGCGCATTCTCAAGGCTATGCGCCGTTCTGGTTCGCGCCAGGAGCTCGAGGACCTGTTCCGCGATCTGCGTGAGCGTATCCCCGGCATCGTGATCCGTTCCACGGCCATGGTCGGCTTCCCGACCGAGACCGACGACGAGTTCCGCGACCTTATCGACTTTATGGACACCGTCGGCTTTGACTACACGAGCGTCTTTGCCTACTCGCAGGAGGAGGGCAGCCTGGCCGCTAAGATGGAGGGTCAGGTCGACGAAGAGGTCAAGCTCGAGCGCGCCCAGGAGGCCATGGACCTGGCTGAGTCGCTCGGTTTTGCCGCCACCGCCGCACATGTGGGCGAGCGCGCCCAGGTGATCGTCGACGGTATCGAAGAAACCGAGGACGGCGCCGAGCTGATCGGCCATGCCTGGTTCCAGGCGCCCGATTCCGATGGCGCGGTGCATCTGGACGCCAGCGAGGCGTCCGTGGGTGATATTCTGACCGTCGAGTTTACCGATAGCTTCTGCTATGAGCTTATCGGACATGTTGTGGAGTAGGAGAGCGTCGTGGCAAACGAGAGCAATAAGGAACTGACGAGTGTTTGGACGCCCGCCAACATCGTGACGTGCGTTCGCATCGTCTTTATCCCGGTGTTCATGATCGTGTCGGCGCTGTCTCACACGAGCGTTGCCGGTACGGACTGGAGCACCTTCGACGGCCCGCTCGCCGCCGCCGCCTTTATTCTGTACGTTATCCTGTCGTGCACCGATAAGGTCGACGGCTATCTGGCGCGCTCGCGCAACGAGATCACCGACTTCGGTAAGTTCTTGGACCCCATCGCCGACAAGCTACTCGTGTTCTCGGCCCTGCTGCTGTTCCTCGATTTTGGCGCGGTGACCGTGTGGTCCGTGTTCATTATCTTGTTCCGCGAGCTGTTGGTGAGCGCCCTTCGCATGGTCGCGAGTGCGGCCGGTGTGGTCATTGCCGCCGATAAGCTCGGCAAGTACAAGACGGCGACCACGATGGTCTCCATCTGCGGCTACCTGTGCGTCTTTGCGATGACCGGCCTCCAGTTGGGGCCTGCGGAGCTGTTGCTCGGTGTCTATGGCGTTTCACGCTTCCTGTACGCTGTTGCCGTTGTCCTGACCGTTATCTCGGGCGCCCAGTACTTCTGGAACTGCCGCAAGATCGTCTTTTCGGTTTAGGTCCTGGTGGGTATGGCGGACTCTTTTGAGCAGATTTCCGCACATAACGAGGAGCTGGCGCGCGATATTGTCGAGCGCGCGAGCGCTCGGGGCGTGACGGTTTCTACGGCTGAGTCGCTGACGGCGGGTATGATCGCCTCGACGATTGCCGATATCCCGGGCGCCTCGGCGGTGCTGCGCGGCGGTGCGGTGACCTATTGCGATGAGATCAAGCATCGTGTTCTGGGTGTTGAGCAGGAGACGCTCGATCGGTTTAGCGCCGTGTCGCACCAGACGGCGCGCGAGATGGCCGCGGGCTCGCTGGACCTCTATCAGAGCGATGTGGCCGTGAGCGCAACGGGCTACGCTGGGCCCGGTGGTGGCACCGAGCAAGACCCCGCCGGCATGTTCTATATTGGCTGGGCGTATCGCGTGGCTGATGGGGAAGTGCCGATCGTGGACTCTGTGCGTTGCCACTATGAGGGCGACCGTTCGTGTGTTCGTGCCCATGCGGTCACGGAGGCATTGGGACGCATTGCCCTTGTGCTCAACTCTATGGAATAGGCGTGTTTTAAGGGGCCTTAGGGCCCCTTAATTGTGGAGATGGGGACCTCTGACGAATTTAGCTTTTGTGCTGGTCATAGGTGTATTATCTCCTTCCTTGTTTTTATTTGGCCCTATGTGGTCAAGCATTTGGACAGTGTTTGGTCGGCGTTTGGTTGGGTTTTGGAAAGACTGCCTGCATATGATTGGTCTGAACGGTTGACCACGAACAGCCGTTCGTTTATTATCGATGCAGGTTGTTAAGAGGAGGGCTATTCATGGCCAAGAATTCAGGTCCCGTACGTACCGTCCATGCACCCACGACGGGCAAAGAGCGCGAAGAGATGATCGCCACCACCAAGGCCGAGATCGAGAAGAAGTTCGGTCAAGGTTCCATCATGAGGTATGGTGACGGCGGCCCCGAGCTCGAGGTCGAGGCCATCCCCACGGGTGCTCTGGCGCTCGATGCCGCTCTGGGTATCGGCGGTGTGCCGCGCGGCCGTATCGTCGAGATTTACGGTCCCGAGTCCTCCGGTAAGACGACGCTTTCGCTCGAGATCTTGGCCGAGGCCCAGGCAATGGGTGGCGTCGTGGCGTTTATCGATGCCGAGCACGCGCTCGATCCCACGTATGCCGCGCGCATTGGCGTGGATATCGACGAGGTATTGATTTCCCAGCCCGATACGGGTGAGCAGGCGCTCGAGATTGTTGACATGCTCGTGCGTTCCGGCGCCATCGATGCCATCGTCGTCGACTCCGTCGCCGCGCTGACCCCGCGTGCCGAGATCGAGGGAGAGATCGGCGATACCACGGTCGGTTTGCAAGCTCGCCTGATGAGTCAGGCGCTCCGCAAGCTCGCCGGCTCGCTGTCCAAGTCCAATACGACATGCATCTTCATCAACCAGCTGCGAGAGAAGATCGGCGTCATGTTCGGCAACCCCGAGACCACGACGGGCGGCCGTGCCCTTAAGTTCTTCTCTTCGGTGCGTATCGACATTCGCCGCATCGACAGCATTAAGCTTAAGGATGAGGTTATCGGTAACCGCGTGCGCGCCAAGGTCGTTAAGAACAAGGTGGCCGCTCCGTTCCGTTCTGCTGAGTTCGACATCATGTACGGTACGGGCATCTCTAAGGAGGGCTCGATTCTGGACATGGCTGTCGAGTGCGGCATCTGCAAGAAGATGGGCTCCTGGTTCGCCTATGGCGAGGACAAGCTCGGCAACGGTCGCGAGGCCGCCAAGGCGTTCCTGCGCGAACACCCCGATTGCGCCGACGAGATTGAGCATAAGGTTCGCCTTGCCTGCGGGCTTGAGTTTGATGACGATGCTCCGTCCGAGGTCGAGCTGACCGATCAGCCTGCGCCTGAGGAGTTTGACGAGCTTTACGCCATCGATGGTTCCGCCATGCTCGATGATGACGACGAGTAGCGGTTACGCTCATGTCGTATACGGTGACCGAGGCCACGGTCGTCTTTCCCGATAAGAAGGCGGCCTCCTCGTTCTCGAGCGGCTATGCGTCAAAAAAGCCTTGCGCACATATCGATTGTGAGCTTGAGGGCGGTTTTGAGCGGTCCATTTGGATCCCCGTGCGGGTCGCGCGGCTGTATGTCAAAAATCGCCCCGATCTTCCCTGTGATTGGGATAACTTTCGTGAAGCGGTGCAGCTCATCGAGCGTAAATGTGCACTTACCATGGTGACCGAGATGCTATCGCGACGCGACCATGCGACGGGTGAGGTCTGTGACAAGTTGGCACGCTACGGCTTTCGCCAGCCCGCGATCGATTTCGCCGTCGAGCGCGCCACCGAGTATCGCTTTTTAGACGAGAACCGCTTTTGCTCGTACTTTATCGAGGAACGCAAGCGGCGCGGTTGGGGACAGCGTAAAATCGAGACCGAGCTCAAGCGCCGTCATGTCGTGCTCGATGACATTCCCGGTTATCCGGAGGATTATTTTGCCGTCGAAGACGATTTGGCGCGTGCGTCAGCCCTGCTCGCCAAGCGGCGTGTTCCAGAGACGCGCGGATTCGAAAAACTGGTTCGGTTTTTGATGGGCAAGGGCTTCTCGTATCACATCGCCGCCGATGCCGTTAAGGCACGTCTCGATGCCGAACGTGAGGAATGTGCGGTTTAGGCGTATGCGTTTTGTGGCCCTGCCGTTCACCGCGTTTTAGCCGCCGTGCTGGGGCCATTTATTTGACAGTTGTTGTGGTTCAACGTACGATAAACACTGTCATTTGCTTTGTGATATGTGCTCATCTGTGATGAGTTTGTTTATATGTTTATCTGTATCCGACCCGCATAAGCTGCGCCCATATTACTCAAATGTCGCGAGCCGTTCGTAAGGACGGTTCGCTTTGTTGTGTAACGAATCCATAAAAAGGAGTGAGCATGCCTATCATCGCAGCGCTCGTTGGCATCGTTTTGGGTGCCATCGCCGCCATTGCCTACATGCGCACCGCCAAGCAGGGTAGTCTTCACGAGGCCGACGAAAAAATCCAGTCGGCACACGCACAGGCTGAGTCCCTGATCGGTGATGCCAAGCGTCAGGCCGAGACCCTCAAAAAAGAGGCTCTGCTCGAGGCTAAAGAGGAGATCATCAAGAACAAGCAGGCCGCCGAGGCCGAGGACAAGCAGCGTAAGAACGAGATTCGTACGCTCGAGAACCGCGTGATGCAGCGCGAGGAATCCCTCGATCGCCGCAACGACGCTCTCGACAAGCGCGAGCATCAGCTGTCCAGCCAGGCCGGTCAGGTCGAGAAGCGCTCCCGTGAGCTCGAGGAGCTCTGCGCAAAGCAGACCTCCGAGCTCGAGCGTATCGCCGACCTTACCCGCGAGGACGCCCACAAGGAGCTCCTCGATAAGGTTCGCGGCGAGGTCACCCACGAGGCCGCCACGATCATTCGCGAGTCCGAGCAGCAGGTTCGCGCCGAGTGCCACAAGACCGCCCAGGAGATTCTGTCTCTGGCGATTCAGCGCTGCGCTGCCGATCACACTGCCGAGGTCACCGTTACCTCCGTGCACATTCCCTCTGATGACCTCAAGGGCCGTATCATCGGTCGCGAGGGTCGCAACATCCGGACCTTCGAGCAGGTTTCCGGCGTCAACCTCGTGATCGACGACACGCCCGAGACCGTCGTTCTTTCGAGCTTCGACCCGGTCCGTCGTGAGACCGCCCGTGTCGCCCTCGAGAACCTCATCGCCGACGGCCGCATTCACCCTGCCCGTATCGAGGAGATGTATCACAAGGCCGCCGACCTGGTTCAGCAGCGCGTGCGCGAGGCTGGCGAGCAGGCTGCCTTCGATACCGGCATCCACGATCTGCACCCCGAGATCGTCAAGACCCTTGGTGCCCTGCGCTACCGTACCTCGTTTGGTCAGAACGTGCTTCAGCATTCCCTCGAGGTCTCTGATCTGTGCGGCGTGATGGCTTCCGAGCTTGGCCTGGACGTTGTGACCGCCAAGCGCGCCGGCCTGCTGCACGACCTGGGCAAGGCAATCGACCACGACGTCGAGGGCCCGCATGCCGTCATCGGCGCCGAGCTTGCCCGCCGTTATGGCGAGAAGCCCGTTATCGTCCACGCTATCGAGGCTCACCATGCCGATGTCGACCCCAATACGGTGCTCGATGTCCTGGTACAGGCCGCCGATGCTGTCTCTGCCTCTCGCCCCGGTGCCCGTCGCGAGTCTGCCGAGAACTACATCAAGCGTCTTGAGAAGCTCGAGGAGATCGCCAACTCTCATGACGGCGTCGAACGTACCTATGCCATGCAGGCCGGTCGCGAGGTCCACGTCATGGTCCAGCCGGACAAGATTTCCGATGCCCAGTCCACGGTCCTGGCTCACGATATCGCCCATCAGATCGAGGAAGAGATGGAGTATCCCGGTCAGGTGCGCGTCGTCGTGATTCGCGAGAGCCGCGCTGTCGATATCGCTAAATAACATGAGCGACGCGAACGAGCTCATCTCATTTATCGCGTCGATGTCGGGGGAGGGCAACCTTCGCGTCGAGGAGAACCTTGGCGAGGGGTATGTCCGCCTCCGCGTTTCGGAGGCCGAGCGGCGCCAGGCAAAGCACGACATTCAGCATGTCGAGGATATCGTCATCGAAATGCTCCGTAATGCTCGCGATGCCGGCGCCGACAAGGTCTATCTCGCCACGACCAAGGAAGACGGCGTCCGCACGCTTGTCTTTCTGGATAACGGTTCGGGCGTTCCGCAGGATATGCAAGAGCGAATCTTTGATGCCCGCGTTACCTCCAAGCTCGAGAGCATGAAGATGGACCGTTGGGGCGTTCACGGTCGTGGCATGGCATTGTTTTCGATCAAGCAGAACACCGATGAGGCCCGTGTGGTCACGTCCGGCGTCGATCTTGGTTCAGCCTTTAAGGTGAGCGTCGCGGCCGACCGCCTCAGTGAGCGTGCCGATCAGTCCAGCTGGCCCCAGGCCGTCAAGGATGAGGACGGACGTTATGTCTGTGCTCGCGGTCCGCATAATATTATTCGCGCTGCTTGTGAGTTTGCGCTCGAGGAGTTGCGTGGTTGCGATGTCTATCTTGGTTCTCCGTCCGAGATTGCCGCGACCCTTTATGCTCAGGCGTCAAGCCGGCTTGATACGTCTCGTCTCCTGTTCATTGATGACGAGAGCGAGCTTCCGGTTGTCGATCGTTTAGGCCTTGCTTCTGATGCCGAGGACTTTATCCGTATCTGTTCGGGTTTGGGTCTTGAGATGTCCGAGCGCACGGCCCATCGCATTTTGGCAGGGCAGATTAAGCCTGTTCGCGGTGTGACCGCGCGTCTGCTGCGCGAGCGCGACTCGTCCTCGCATGCGCCGGCTCCTGTCGATCTCGCGAAGGATCGTCGCGGGCTACGTATTGCTAAGGATGACATGGCACAGTTTTCGCGTGCTGTGGAGCGCGATTTTAATGACCTTGCTGCCCGGTACTATCTCAACCTTTGCGGCGACCCAAAGATTCGCGTTTCGCGTGATCGAATCACCGTGACCTTTGATCTTGCCAAAGAGGAATAGTGCCTTTACCGAGTCCACTCGGTACGATACAGTTATTGCAGTTAAAACGTACTTTTAAATGCAGGAGTTTCTTCATGGATTGCCTGAAGGTATCAAGCAAATCATCGCCCGCGTCCGTTGCCGGCGCCATCGCCGGCATGGTCAAGGATGGTGTACCCGTCAACATCCAGTGTGTCGGCGCCGGTGCCGTCAACCAGGCCATTAAGGCCGTTGCTATCGCGCGCGGTTTTTTGATTCCAACCGGTTTTGATATTTCCTGCGCGCCCGTGTTCTCCGACATCCTCATTAACGGGGAGTCGCGCACGGCCATCCGCCTTTCTATCTACGTTCACCAGATCAATCGAGCTGCTATGGATAACGTCGTCATTGATGATGTTAAGCCTGTGGCATAGCTTCTGCTTGCTTTGTTTCGCTCCCCATCGTTAGGACTTATGCACATGGACCAGCGTTCCGTACGCGATATTCTTGCCGGTAAAACCTACTTTATCCGCACCTTTGGCTGCCAGATGAATCAGCACGATTCCGAGCGCGTGAGCGGTCTGCTTGATTCGTATGGCTGCCTCATGGCGCTCGATCCCGCGCATGCCGATATCGTTGTCTTCATGACGTGCTGCGTGCGCGAGGCCGCCGATACTCGCCTGTACGGTCAGTGCAATTCCTGCAAAAGCCTGCCGCCTTCGCCTTCTGGCAAGCGCGTGGTTGCCGTTGGTGGCTGCATCGCGCAGCGCGATGGCGAGGGCCTGCTCACCAACGTCGATAACGTCAATGTCATCTTTGGCACGCATTCCATCGCGCATGTGGCCGAGCTCATTGCCGAGGCGTTCCTTGATGGCAAGCGTCATATCCGCACCAATGAGCATGAGGATACGGACGCCATGAGCATGCCGTGGCATCGCGAGACTCAGTATCACGCTTGGGTGCCCATCATGACGGGCTGCAATAATTTTTGCACCTATTGCATCGTGCCGTACGTGCGCGGTCGCGAAAAGAGCCGCCCCTTCGAGGAGATTGTCGACGAGGTGACCGGTTTGGTGCGCCAGGGCGTGCGTGAGATTACGCTGTTGGGCCAAAACGTTAATTCATATGGTCGCGATCTGTTTGGCAAGCCGCGTTTTGCCGATCTGCTGCGTGCCGTGGGCGATACGGGCGTGGAGCGTATCTTCTTTACGTCTTCGCATCCCAAGGATCTGCTGCCCGAGACCATCGACGCCATGGCCGAGACATCTGCCGTTATGCCGCAACTGCACCTGGCCGTCCAGTCAGGTTCGACGCGCATCATTAAAGAGATGAATCGTCGTTATACGCGCGAGGATTATCTGGGTCTGGTCGATCGTATTCGTAACCGTATGCCCGATATTGCGCTTTCGACCGACATCATCGTGGGCTTCCCGGGCGAGACCGAGGAAGACTTTGAGCAGACGCTCTCGCTTGCCGAGACGGTTCGTTATGCCCAGGCCTACACGTTTATTTACTCCAAGCGCGCCGGTACCCCGGCAGCTGAGATTTATGATCCCACCCCGCATGAGGTTATCCTTGAGCGCTTTAACCGTCTGGTCAAGGTTATCGAGACGACGGCTCATGAGTATAACCAGGGCGAGCTTCACACCGTGGTGCCTGCGCTTATTGAGGGTACGAGCAAGAAGAACGACGCTGTTCTTCTGGGGAAAAGCCCCAAGAACCAGACGGTGCATGCGCCGATTCCCGCTGGCTATAGCATCGATCAGCTCGTCGGCAAAATCGTCGACGTTGATATTGATGTCGCCAAAACGTGGTATCTGTCTGGCTCCGTCGTGGGCGAGCCTCGCTAATGATTTCCACCGGTGCAAGCCTTTCTGCCGTAGCGATTGTCGGTCCGACGGCGGTCGGTAAAAGCGATGTTGCCGACCGCCTGGCCGCTCGTCTTTCGTCCGAAGTGTTGTCTTGTGACGCGATGCAAATCTATCGTGGCATGGACATCGGTACGGCCAAGATGATGCCCGAGGAGTGCTCGGTGCCCCTGCGCCTTGTCGATATCGTGGATCCGGGCGTCGCGTATTCAGCTGCGCTCTATCAGACGGATGCCCGGGCGCATATCGAGCGTTTGCTTGGCGAGCAACGTCTTCCGGTCTTTTGCGGCGGTACGGGCCTGTATCTCAAGGCTGCACTCGATGAAATGGATTTTCCTTCGGGAGAACTCGAGGACGAACGCCGCACGGGCTATCAGGAACTTGCCGAGCGTATTGGCGAGGAGGCGCTGCATGCCCTGCTTGCCGAGCGCGATCCGGAATCTGCTGCCGTGATTCATCCCCATAACGTGCGTCGTGTGATTCGTGCGCTCGAGATGCATGATGACGGTGTGTCGTATGCCGAGCAGAAGTCGAAATTCAGCGTCCCGCGCGAGCGTTATCATGCCTTGTGGTTTGGTCTGACGCGTAGCCGTGAAGTGCTCTATGAGCGCATTAACCTGCGAGTCGACCTTATGTTTGAGCAGGGACTGGTTGATGAGGTCCGTGGCCTTTTGGACCAGGGCTTGGGTGATGCACTCACATCGATGCAGGCAATCGGTTACAAAGAGATTATTGATGCCTTGCGTGGCGCTATTACCATGGATGAGGCCCGTGAGCTTATCAAGATTCGCTCCCGTCGCTATGCCAAGCGCCAGCTTTCCTGGTTTAAGCGTGACGATCGTATTGTGTGGTTCGATATGGATGACTTCACGATCGATGAGGTCGTCGAAGATATTTATCGTCGCATCGAGGCTGTCTAATGGCTCGTTTCCCTTTGGTCCCCACGGCTCCTGAACCCGAGCGCGCCATCTTGGTTGGTGTTGAGTGGCGCGATAATGCCTGGCCGCTTGACCGTTCGCTCGATGAGCTTGAGCGTCTGGCCCACACTGCTGGTGCTCAATGCGTGGCGCGCTTGTCGCAGCGCCTAGTCAAGCCCTATCCCAAATCGTTTATCGGCTCCGGCAAGGTCGAGGAGCTGTGCGGTTTGGTGCATCGCATGGATGCGGATGTTGTTATCTTCGACGACGACCTGACGCCCTCACAGCAGTCCTATCTTGAGAAAGCCGTGGGCGAACCGGTCAAGATTATTGACCGTACGGCGTTGATTTTGGATATCTTTGGCCTGCATGCCCAGACGCGTGAGGGCCGCTTACAGGTTCAGCTGGCACAGTTGCAGTATCTGCTGCCTCGTCTGCGAGGTATGTGGAGCCATCTTGCAAAGGAACAGACGCGTGGCGGCATTGGATCGCGTTTTGGCCAGGGCGAAAGCCAGCTCGAGGTCGACCGTCGCCTGATTCGCAATAAGATCGCGGCGCTTCGACGCGAACTGAAACAGGTTGAGCAACGTCGCGATGTGCAATCGAAAAGCCGTATTGAATCGCCGGCGTTTCGCGTGGCGCTGGCTGGTTACACCAATGCCGGCAAGTCGACGTTGCTTAATCGTTTGACGGGATCCACGGTACTTTCGCAGGATAAGCTGTTTGCCACGCTCGATCCTACAACGCGCTCGTACCGTTTGCCCGGTGGCCGTGGCATGACGATCACCGATACCGTCGGCTTTATTCAAAAGCTGCCCCATGGCCTGGTCGACGCGTTTAAATCTACGCTTTCTGAGGTGCTCGGCGCCGATTTGATTCTTAAAGTTGTGGATGCTTCCGATGAGGATTACGAGCGTCAGCTTGAGGCGGTTGATCGTGTCCTTGACGAGATCGGTGCCGGTGAGCGCTTGACGCTTACCGTGTTCAATAAGATTGATCTGCTCGATAGCGTCGATCGCTTGAGCTTTCGCCGGCGCTATCCCGAGGCGGTGCTGTTCTCGGCTCAGACGGGTGAGGGTCTTGATGACTTAGTCGACCGCATCGCTCGTGAAGCGGCCGCCACGGACGTGTTGCTCTCGGCCGATATCCCGTATCGAGAGGGCGCGTTAATCACGCTCGTGCACGAACAGGGAACCCTTCTGCACGAGGAATACCTCGAGGACGGCGTTCGTATTGTGGCAAAGCTTCCGGACCGTATCGCACCACGTCTTGAGCGTTGCCGAACGGAATAAATCAGCTCCAGTACACCCAAGATAACCGGTTGATGAAGCAGGTAGAACGGCAGTGCATGGCGTCCGAGGCTTGCGAGCGCCGGGATGGGATTTTCATAGGCCCATGCTGGTGCCTCGCAGTTTGCTTTCTGAGCCGTGCGCGCGGCAAAGAAGCCTGTGAGGTACATAAATAAGAAGGGTATGAGCGGATAGTAATCACCGGAGACAAAGTCTGGACTTGGGAACCCCAGCCAAGCTAGATAGGGGATAGGGTAGACCGCTTTAGGAATGCTCCAGGTACAGGCAAAGAGTATGAGGCAAATCGTTATACCCCAAACTGCCGGCATTCTATCGAGAACCGGGCGCGCGAGTGCAACAATGGCGGTGCACGCCGCCATGCAGAAAATGATGCCGAAGTTCACCGAGTCATCGACTGAGACGAGCGTCGTTGCGACCCATACGACCAAAGCGGCTACGGCATATTTGGCGGCACGCTTGATGTTGTTGCGCGAGAGGGTGCACATCCAGCCGGCAATAAACAAAAATACCCAACTGATGCTGGCTCGCCAGATGTCTTGGAAGATGGTCTGGGTAAACCAGGGCATCTTCCAACCATATAGGTAGGCAAGGTCGTAGCAGGCATGAAATCCCGCCATCGACAGCATGGTAAACCCGCGAATGGTATCAAAGACCGTGATGCGTTTTTGCATTACGAAAACCGGCGCATCAAACCGACGACCTTGCCTAGAATCGTGGGATTTGTCGCGTAGATAGGCTCCATAGTGTCGTTTTCGGGCTGCAGGCGAACGCGTCCCTGTTCCTTATAGAATGTTTTGACTGTTGCGGAGCCATCGATCATGGCCACGACAATCTCGCCATTCATGGCGCTCTTCTGCTCGCGAACGATGATGTAGTCGCCGTTATAGATGCCGACGTTAATCATCGAATTGCCGTGGACCTCGAGGATAAAGGACCCCTGTTCTGTTGCGATCTCGGTTGGGATGGTAAAGGTGTCCTCGATATTCTGCTCGGCAAGGATGGGAATCCCTGCGGCGACACGGCCTACGAGAGGCAGCGATACGGTGCCGCGGGGCACCGTGGGCTCATCGGACTTCGAGATGGAGACGGAAGATCCGTCCTCGTCAAAGAGCTCGAGAGCGCGAGGTTTGGTGGCGTCACGCTTGAGCAGGCCGCGTGCTTCCAGCGCGGAGAGGTGCGCATGTACGGTGCTAGGGGAGGAAAGGCCCACAGCCGAAGCCATCTCGCGTACACTGGGCGGATAGCCCTTCTCCTGCTGATATTCCTTGATGAAGTCGTAAATTTGCTGCTGACGCTTGGTAATTTTGCGAGCCATCAGGGGTTCCTCTCTACCCATACCAAACAAATGTTCTATTTTTGCTTGACAGGAACAACTGTTCGAAGATAATAATAACCGAACACTCGTTCCCGCGCTAGACTTTTTTGTCCCCGCGGCTTGATAAAACAGTTCTCGTCAAAACAAACGAGAGGAGAACAGAATGAACGCAGCGGATATGGTCCAGGGAAACCTTGCTCTTAAGCTCGAGGCGCCTGCCTCGCCTGCCTTCACGGTCGTGAAGGGTGGACGCTCCCATTTTCAGGCCGTGGCCACTAAACCCGTTCGCACCCAGCGTGCGGCCGCTGCTTCGGCTCCTGTTGCCCTGAAGGCCTCGACGATTGTTGCTGTTGCTGTAGCATTCACCTTGTTCTTTGTGCTCGCCACGTCAGTCTTTTCTGCTCGTCACGCAGCATATGCCGATTCCGTAGCCAACGTTACCTACGAGACGGTTCGTGTGCAGTCCGGCGATTCTCTGTGGTCGCTTGCCCAGGAGCATCCCATCGATGGCCTTTCCACGCAGGAGACTTCCGACATGATTCGTAGCGTCAATCACCTCGATCGTGGCTCTCTTGATGCTGGTGCAGTTCTGAAAGTTCCGGCTCGTTCGTAAGATTTCCGCTCGGTCGCATGGTACCCTTGTTATCGTTTAAGAGGAGGTACCATGCGCTGTCCCAAATGCGGCAAGGCACATACCCGCGTTGTCGATTCCCGTATGCAGGAGTCGAACAACACTATCAAGCGTCGTCGCGAATGCTGTTCGTGCAATTATCGTTTTACGACGTTCGAGCGCTGCGAAGATCCCATCGAGGTTATCAAATCCGACGGGTCTAAGCAGCGGTTCGATCGCAACAAGCTGCTGGTCGGCCTGATGCGCGCCACGATTAAGCGCGATATCGATACGAAAAAGCTCAACGAGATCATCGATGATATCGAGGTGGAGCTGCGTTCGCGTACGCTGACGGCTGTAACGTCCCACGAACTGGGCGATATGGTGCTCAAGCGCCTGGCCAAGATCGACAAGGTGGCCTACATTCGCTTTGCCTCGGTCTATCGCGATTTCAAAGACGTCGACGAGTTTTTGCAAGAGCTCGACAAGCTAAGGTGATTTCATGTCCAACATTACCGTTAACATTAAGCGACTCGATCCCACGGTCGAGCTTCCCAAATACGCTCACCCCACAGATGCCGGTCTTGACCTCCGCGCCAACGAAGACTGCACCCTCAAGCCCTTTGAGCGTCGTTTGGTCTCCACTGGCTTGGCCATTGCGCTGCCCGATGGCTACGCCGGCTTTGTCCAACCCCGCAGCGGCCTAGCCATTAAGCAAGGCCTGTCTATAGTCAACACGCCCGGTCTCATCGACGCCCACTATCGAGGTGAGCTTAAGGTCATCCTCATCAACCTAGATCCCACCAACAATATCCAGATCAACAAAGGCGACCGCATCGCCCAACTCGTCATCCAAGAAGTCCCCACAGTCAATCTCGTAGAAGTAGACGAACTAGACGAAACCGATCGAGGAGCCGGCGGTTTCGGTTCTAGCGGCGTATCCTAGTCGTTTACGTACTTTCCGCTGACCGGCCCGACCCGCCTATATATCATCCCATGCTCAAACATTCTCGCTTCGCAGGGGCGCATGGATCCCGCTTTCGCCTGAGCCCCATACATATCATCCCGTGCTCAAACATTCTCGCTGCGCTGCGAAACTGCGCGCGGGACGATATGTATGGGGCTCAGGCGAAAGGGCTAAATGCTTGAGATAAATAATCTTTCTAGTTAGCCGATGCTACAAAGGAACAATCCCTTTGTAGCATCGGCTAACTATTATCAGATTATTTGGTTCCACCTTCGCAGCTTCTACTGGGGCGAACCCGCTGTAGTTGCTAGTACGTAAACGTAGCTGCTCGGCGGGAGCCGCCCATATATCGTTCCACGCGCAGTTTCGCAGCGCAGCGAGAATGTTTGAGCATGGAATGATATATGGGCGGCTCCCGCCGAGCAGCGGACATTAAGACGCTAGCGGATATGCGCTGGTTTTTCGCCCCAGTAGAAGCGGCAGAAGGCTCGTTTGCGCTTTTGGGGCTTGCCTGCAAGTTCCATGGTTGCGATGGCGATATCCTCGGCTGCGCGTGGACGGCGCAGCACTTCGCCGTTAATGAGTAGTGCCTTGAGCGATTCGGGATGATCGTGCAGGTGGCGCAGGGTTACGATGAGCTCTCGCGCCGTGGTGACATGCATGCTGGCGCCCATGCCGGTGAGCATGGTGGTGTTGGCCTTTTCCTGGCCATATGACTTGCCCAGCAGAATCATAGGCAGGTGTGCGCACAGGCATTCGGTAACAGTGAGTCCGCCAGATTTGAGGATTGCCAGGTCACAGCCGTGCATAAGCGCTGCCATGTCATCGACGTAGTCAAGAACCGTGACGTTCTCGAGTTTCATGGCATCGAAAAGCGTTTTGAGACGGGTGGCATATTCGGCATCCTTGCCCGGCAAAAAGACAAAGTGCATGTCCTCGAAGCTGCGCAGGAAGGGGAGGGTGCGGTCCATCTCCGCGCGAAAGCGAACGTACGGTTGAGGCAAACTGGCGCCGGCCATCACCAGCACAACGAGCTTGTCTGTGGGGAGATTGAACTTCTCGAGTTTTTCCTCGCGGTTGTAGTCCGTATCAAACCCGGCGCGAATGGGGATGCCCGTAATGCGGATCTTTGCCTCGGGAACCTTACGGGGTCGGAGTGTTTCGGCCATAAACTCGTTTGCTACGCAGAATAGGTCGGTGTCCTTATGGGGCCACCAACCCTCGACCTCGTAATCGGTCGGTACGCAAATGACGGGATAGTCGATGCCCGTAATGACGCGCGCGCCGACGGCGACGTTGGCTGCCGTGATATGTGTGGCTACCACGGCAATGGGCCTGCGAGTTCGAACGTATTCGTTAAATGCGGGGAACATGATGCGCGACCATGCCGTGCCACCGCCCCAAAGCAGGTGTCCGGTAAGGGTATAACGCCAGGTCAAGTCATAGATTGGGCGCGTGGCGCCGGTAAACGAGGCGGCCGTTTTGTTGCCGTCGAATTTTATGCGTCCAAAATCAAGGATATCGAGCACTTCAATCTCAACATCCTCTGGGATGCCATTGGTGCCGCGGATGAGGTCGAATGCCTGCGCAATCGCATTTGCGGCGGCCTTGTGGCCCGAGCCGACCGAGGCGTGCACGATAGTCACGAGAGGTTTTTGCTGAGCCAAGAGCGTGGTTTGTTCCGATTGGGGAGTGCTGTGCGTGAGCAGGGGAGCGTCGTCGCTCGTCTGCGTCTGATCCATCGATATCTCCCCTTCATCTTTGTTTCACAGAGAATCATTGTAGTGCATGAGTGTCACGTTCGCATAAATTTGGGTATGAGCGCAAAGAACGCCAATCTTTCGACAGGAGGTCTCTTCATGACTACTCATCAGCCGATCGATGTTGCGATTATCGGCGGCGGGCCTGCGGGCTATGCTGCAGCCATTTACGCGGCGCGCGCCAACCTAACGACGACCGTGATTGAGCAAGGTATGTCGGGAGGACAGATCGCCACAACCAATGAGGTCGAGAACTATCCGGGCATTCCGCTCTTGAGTGGCGCCGAACTCGGCGAGCGGTTTCAGCAACATGCAGAGGGCCTGGGAGCACAGGTTACATGGAGCATGGTTACGGGTATCGATTACGATGCGGATGCGGCGCTGTTTACGGTGCATCACGATATGGGCGATACGCTGGCCTCGAGCGTTATCGCTTGCATGGGTGCCACGCCGCGATCTGCTGGTTTTGTTGGCGAGGATACGTATCGCGGTCGTGGCGTTTCTTATTGCGCGACGTGCGATGGCATGTTCTTTCGCGGTAAACAGGTCTTTGTCATCGGTGGCGGTAATGCTGCCTGCGAGGAAGCCCTGTTCTTGTCAGAAATCGCCAGCAGCGTGACCATCGTCTTGCGCCGCGATCAGTTCCGTGCCCCCGATGGCGTGGTTCAAAAGGTGCTCGCAAAAGATAATATTTCAGTTAGGTACCAAACTAGTATTGTTGAGCTTTCTGGTGAGGCGATGCCCACGACAATCACGTTTAAGGACAATGCGACTAGTGAAATGCACGCTGAGTCCTTTGATCCTGGTTCGTTTGGCATTTTTGTCTATGCTGGCACGCAGCCCCATACCGAGTTTGTAGAGCATCTGGTAGATCTGGCGCCCGACGGCGGTATTGTGACCGCCGAATCGATGGCCACCCGCACGCCTGGCTTATTTGCTGCCGGCGATATCCGTTCCAAGCGTTTACGTCAAGTTGTGACCGCCGTTTCGGACGGAGCCATAGCGGCTACCAGCGCATACGCTTTTCTACGCGGATAAGTACGATAATATATATTATGTAAGGTTGTTTTTTTACTTAAACGTCCAGCAGTAACGAGCTTGAGGCAACGTTGCTGCTGGACGTTTTGTTGTGCAAAAACAAGCCAGTTATCCTGCGGCCGGACTCGAGCCAAAGCCGACGATCATACCGTTCATTGTGGTATGTAAAACTAGATAATCTAGAATACAATATTGAAAACGAACGGAGGCACCATATGAATCACGTTAAACATGTCATTCCTATGTCCGATACGTCGGTTAGCATTAGCCCAGAGGATATTCAGCCAACGGTGCTACCTGATGCATTTATCCAGTCTGATATAGTCCGCAAACTCAATACGCTCAGCCTGCCGCGCTATAACCAGTTGCCGAATGTAACGCTCTACCGTGACCAGGTCATTGAGTACATCGAGCTGTGGATGGAGCCGCTTTCGATTTGTGTGGAACAGCCCGTCATTACGCCATCGATGATCAATAACTACGTAAAGGTCGGCCTCGTTCCCGCTCCGGTTAAAAAGCAATATGGTCGCGAGCAGATTGCGCGTCTCATCTCCATTTGTATCTTTAAGCAGGTGCTGCCCATCGCTGCGGTTCAGGCACTCTTTAACATTCAGCGCCTGAGCTATGATGCACCGACCGCCTTTGATTATGTGATTGATCAGCTCGAGGCATCGATTCGTGCGGCTTTTTCCATTGAGCAGGTTCCTGTTCCCGATACGGCTCATCAGGTCACTCGCGAGTCGCTGCTCGTTCGCAGTGCAGTATCGTCTTTTGTATCGAAGGCGTATCTAATGAGCTACCTAAAGTTCAATGGGTTTAATAGCTAACCGACGTATAAGAAGGGCGGGGCAAAGAGTCATCAGACACTTTGCCCCGCCCGTGTTTTTGTTTAGTTGGACGCTATTGGCCTGAAGCCACGCCCATGCCGTAGCCGATAATGAGCCCGTGCATCTCGGCATAGTATGAATCCAGTCCGTTGCAGGGCATGATGATGGTCTTGGAACCGGGCCAATGCTCCACAATGCGGCTGGCAAGTGCCTGGGCGCCCGCCTCATTTTCGACATGGTCGATTACGACCTCGCCGCCGGTAAAGCCCTCGGCCTCCATGGTGTCGACAATCTTGCCAAGCATCTTCTTTTCGCCACGGGTGTGACCGACGAGCTTAATCTCCCCCTCCTCGCTTGCCGTGCCTAAAACTCGAATGTTGAGTTTATTGGCGATAACTCCAGCTGCCTTGGGAATACGTCCGGCCTTGGCGAGATTTTCGTAATTGCACAGGCTAAAGAGGATCTTGCTGTTTAGTTCCAGCTCATCAAAATAGCTGCAGGCTTCCTCAAAAGGGACGTTGGGGTTGCTTGCGAGATAGCGGTCGAACAGCAGGAAGATCAGGTCCATTTTGCCGCCGGCTCCGCGTGAATTGACCAAATGAATCTGACGGTTCGGATCCTCGGCAAGAACCAAATCGCGTGCCGTGGCGGCGGCATTGTAGCTTCCCGAGACGCCCTCGGAGATGGGCATGCAAATTGTCTTGTCGGCAAGCCTAAAGAGTTCGGTCCACTCGCCTACGCTCGGGCAGGCGCTCGAAGAAGCGCTCGACTCAGCCTGCACGGCGCAATTGAGCTCGTGAACGTTGAGCGTGAGGTCATCGACGAACTCGCGCTCCCCCACTCGAATTTTAAGGGGTGCATATGCAAAGGTGGTATGGGGCGCGGTCGGTTGCCAATCGCGGAGGTTGCAGCTCGAATCGGAGATAAGTGCCCAGCTCATAGAGGGTCCTTTCTAGATGCTTCTCATTTATTATAGCCATCTTGCTTACCTTTGAAACGTGCATCTAGTATTGAAAACTAGCTCATTGGGATCATGTATGGAGCACGGTCACAAATAAATGAACCTCGCAGCCCAAAGGCCACGAGGTTCACATTCGTTTGCTATGCAGAGTGACTTAGTAGCGCACGAAAATGTAGTTGTTGTTCATGCCGGCTGCGACGGAGCTGATGATGACGCCCGTCTTGTAGTCGGAAGCATGGATCATCTGACCATTACCGATATAGATGCCAGTATGGTAGGAGTTAACCACGACATCGCCGGGTTGCGGGTCGGACACGCGGGTCCAACCCATGAAAGTGCCGGTGGTGCCCAGACGGCAGTAGCGGCCCGTGAGACAGTAGCTTACAAAACCGGAGCAGTCAAAGCTGTCCGGTCCAATGCCGCCCCAGGAATAAGCGCAACCAAGCTTGCTGTAGGCGCGCGAAACAACGGAGCCGCCGTCAACAGACTGGCTCGGTGCGGAAGGCGTCGGAGCCGGAGCGGGCGTCGAGGGCTGCGGCGTAGGAGCAGGAGCGGGCGCAGGCGTGTTGCCGCCGTTGTTGGTTGTGCCGCCGCCATTGTTGGTGTTCTCGGTCGTACCGGCGGTGTCGTTGCTTACCGTGGCCTTTTCGGCTGTGCTGGCATTTATGCCGGCCTGCAGCGCCGCATTGGCCTCGGCCTCGGCGGCAAGCTCGGCCTGCAGTTGCGAGTCCAGGGAACTGACGAGGCTCTGAGCCTCGGCCTGCTGGGCGTTGAGCTCGTCGACTTTCTTCTGCGTCGCGGCGACGTTCTTCTCCTGCTCGGCCTGCTTATCAGTGAGCTGCTGCTTAAGGTCCTTGACATCCTGAATGGTCTGGGCCTGCTTGTCGGAAACCTTGCCGTAATAGAACAGACGGTTGAGCATGTCGCCCAGATCGTCGACGCCCGTCAGAACCTGAAGGAGACTCAGACCGCCGGTCTTGTACTCACCGGCAACGTAGCTCGAAAGCTTTGCCTGACCCTCGGCAATCTCTTGCTGCTTTTGCGTGATCTCGCCTGCAGTCTGATCAAGCTCCTGCGTCTGTGCGGAGAGTTCTTCATGAATTTGCTGAGTTTGGGAGCCAATCTGCTCGAGCTTGGTACGGGCAGCAGCAAGCTCGGATGCGGTATCGGCGTAAGCCGGAGCCACGAGGCCCAGGCCCAAAACACAAGCGAGGGTTGCCGTAGCAGCGCAGCGTGCCATGTTTCTGTGCGTGTTTGCTGTGCGCATGTAGCTTCCTTTCCGGTATCTAAGGGTAGCGGCTAGTCCACCGTTACCAGGCTAAAGAGCTCAACGTCCTCGTTAGAAGGCGTGAGCTTCTTGCGCGGGTTGAGAAACGCAAGCTCAAGGATACAACCGTAGCCCACAAGCTTTGCGCCCATATCTCGCACCAGTTTACCTGTTGCCTCGACGGTTCCGCCCGTCGCGACCAAGTCGTCCAGAATCAACACGGTATCTTTAGAGCTGATAGCATCGGCGTGGATCTCGATAGAATCCGTTCCATACTCGAGCTCATAGCTCTCGCTCACCGTCTTGCGCGGCAGTTTACCCGGCTTACGTGCGGGAACAAAGCCAGCGCCCAGGGCGACGGCCACGGGGACGCCCACCATAAAGCCACGAGCCTCGGGGCCGACGACCTTGGTAATGCCCATGCCAGCAAAATGCTCGGCGAGCGCATCGACCATGGCCTTCAGAGCCTCGGGATTGCCAAAGAGCGGCGTAATGTCCTTAAACACGACTCCGGGCTCGGGATAGTCGGGGATGTCGACGATATGAGATTCGAAGTCGTACACTTTGTGACCTTTCATGGATTGCCGGATGGACGGCGATTATTTACTCGTGTTAGCAGACGAGCTATGCGAGGGGACGACGACCTTGGACGGCTGCACGAGCGACTCGTCGTGCGCGGCAACCGCGGGGACGCTTGCCCCATCGCTTTTAGCCTTGGTGGATTCGGAACGCGCGATCTCCTCATCGAGAGCATCGATGTCAGCGTCCTCGACCACGGCGTTGAGCGACTCAAAGACACGGTTCTTAAGGAGCGCGGTGTGCACACCCTCGGTGAGGTCGTGCAGCTTCTTGAAAGCGCGCTCGAGCTTGGCGTCGCGCTCGTCATCGGAGGTATCCATGCCGAGCATGCTCACGAGAACCTGCTCAAACATCGAAGACTCGCGGTTTGCCGACGATACGTACTGACGCAGGTTGCGCGGCTCAATGTGGAAGCGCGACAGCTCCGAGCAGTAACGGATAATCGGGAAATCTCGGCCATCGACGAGCTCACGATTCTGCGGACTCTTGATGATGCGAATGAGGTCGTTCTCGGCGAGCGAGCGGATAAACGAAATCTCGACGCCCAGCATATCGGGAATGGTCTCAATGGGATGCAGCTTTTGCTTAGTCTCCTTGGGCTCCGTCTTGAGCGGAACATCGGACAGCAAGCCCACCTCGTAAGCGAGCGTTGACAGGTCCGTGGCGTTTTCCAAGCGCTGCTTAATCACGTTGAGCGGCATGTAGCGGGTCTTCTGCAAATGCAGGATGACCTCCAGGCGATCAACGTCCTCCTTAGAGTACTGACGGTATCCCTTAGGCGTACGATGAGGGGTAATGAGCCCCTCATCTTCTAGAAATCTAATTTTTGAGTTCGAAAGATCGGGGTATGCGCCTCGAAGTAGGTTGACGACTTGGCCGATACTCAGATAGTTGCGTTCGGCCATGCCCTACTCACCGGTTTCGATGCGCTCCGGCGTGCTCTCGTGGTAGATGAGCGTAAACGTACCGATCTGGACGGAAGAACCGTCGTGCAGCGGGGCTGCATTGACGATGGCACCGTCGACCCAGGTGCCATTGAGCGAGCCCAGATCCTCGATGCGAGCGCCGAGGCCCTCGCGGATAATGCGCGCGTGGCTGCGCGATACGGTCATGTCATTGAGGAAGATGCCGTTCGCAGGATCGCGGCCGATGGTGGTCACGTCGTCCTCGAGCTCAAAGGCGGCACCAGTCTGCGGACCCTTGACGATGGACAGAACGGGGGCGGTGATGCGCACGTTGGCCATGAGGTCGGGAACGGTGACGTCGCTTGAAGGCACGCGGAATACGCAGGTAGCGTCAGCAGTCTTATCATTCTGAGGCATATTGTTAACCATGTTGTCCATGACAACCCCTAACTTATCGCGGACGTGCCGCAAATAATGAACCGTACGTAATCATACCCCAACGAATCAGTCTTCGATTTCGGGGTTCAGAAAGTCGATGTCCTCGTCCTCGGGATGCGCGAGAGCCTGTTTAATGGCCGCTCCGCCCTTAATGGAGTAGATGACAGCGGTGAGCATGGAGAAGATCACACCGCCATACACAAAGAAGATGCCGAGGGGCACCGAGCTTCCGTTGAGGCCCGGGAAGGCCGTAAGGGTTGAAGGTAAAAGATGCAGGCCGTCAATAACGGGGAACCCGAGCAGCATGAGCGAGAAGCCGGTCATGAGCAGTGCAGTGGCAATCTTTCCGGGAAAGACGACATCGATGGGGCGACGGTGATAATGACGAACGATAAGCGTGCCGATGCCCAGATAGATGTCGCGGCCAATAATGAGCACGCAGACCCAGATGGGCAGCTCTCCGCGGACCACCAGCCCAAGTACGCCGGTGAACAGCAGCGCACGGTCGCAGATGGGGTCCATGACCTTGCCGAGCCACGAGACCGTCTTGGTCATGCGGGCGATCTGACCGTCCATCCAGTCGGTAGAGGCGGCAACGGCGTAGATAACGATGGCGATGACGCGGTTGTTATCCGTCACAAACAGGTACAGAAATACCAGGGTGAGGATCAGTCGCGTAAAGGTGATGAAATTGGAGATCGTAAAGATCTTATTCGACGGGTAATCGGAAGTGCCGATAAGCTCCTTTTTGATCTTCTTTTTGATCTTCTTTTTGATGCCCACAGGACTCCCCCGCTGGTTAACGACAAAACTTTCGCTACTATACCCGTTCCGGCGATGTCTATCCAGCGTAAGCATAGAGAGTCCAGACATGAGGAAGGCGCTTTTGGGCGGCGGTGGATTTCACATTCGTGTACATCAGCCTCCAAACATGCCGAAAAATGTCGGTTTTGGAGGGTGATGTACACGTTTTGATTCGGTGATTACATCGATCGGGAAAGTTGTTGCCTTAAGCAAATTAATCATGATGTACGGGTCGAGAAGGGTTGGCGCCAAAAGAACCCAACGGCCGTTATGGCTTCGTTAGAAACGCGCCCCACCATGGATGGTGAACCCGAAAGGTAAGGCGCGCGGGCACGGTGACTCGGCCCGCGCTCCCGGAAGAGAAAGGATAAACCCATGGGTTACATGCTCGAGACGCGTGGGCTCACCAAGCGCTTCGGCCGCGGCGACCAGGCGCAGGACGCCGTGGCCGACGTGAGCCTTCATATCCGCGAGGGCGAGGTGTACGGGCTGTTCGGTCCCAACGGCGCCGGCAAGTCGACAACGCTCAAGATGATCTGCGGGATGCTGCGGCCGACGGCCGGGGAGATCCTCTTTGCCGGGCACGCCTGGCGCCGCGAGGACCTCTACGCAATCGGCAGCCTCATCGAGGAGGCGCCGCTCTACCCCAACCTCACCGCGCGCGAGAACCTGCGCGTGCGCACCACGCTGCTGGGCCTTCCCGAGAGCCGCATAGATGAGGTGCTCGCCGCCGTGGACCTCGCGGACACCGGGAAGAAGCGCGCCGGGCGCTTCTCGATGGGGATGCGGCAGCGCCTGGGGCTCGCGCTGGCGCTGATCGCCCGGCCACGCCTGCTCGTGCTCGACGAGCCCACCAACGGGCTCGACCCCATCGGCATCGAGGAGCTGCGCGACCAGATCCGCGGCTTCGCGGCGGCGGGTACGACGGTGATCGTCTCGAGCCACATCCTCTCCGAGGTGCAGCAGATGGCGGACACCATCGGCATCATCTGCGGGGGGCGCCTCGCCTACGAGGATGCGCTTCGGCCCGGGCAGGACCTCGAGGAACTCTTCATGAGCTTCTGTCGGGAAGGGCGACGAGCGCGCGGGGAGGTGGCGGCATGACGGGTGAGAAAGGCGGCCTGCTCGCGGCCCTGCGCGCCGAGGCCCTGAAGTCGCGCCACGCGGCACCGGTTCGCCTGGCCGTGCTCATGGCGCTGCCGATGCCGCTGCTCGGCGCGATGCCCTACCGGGGCGTGCAGATCTTCAGCGCGTGGAACTACTGGTACGCGCTCTTCCTGCCCGTGTGTCTCTCGCTCGTGGTGGCGTGCGTCGCGCGGGCGGACGCTCGCACGCGGATGCGGGGGCTTCTGGGCCTGGGCTTCCCGCTCGGGCGCGCCTGGTGGGCCAAGGCGCTCTGGTGCCTCGCGCTCTGCACGCTCTCGAACCTCGTGGTCTTCGGCATCTACCTCGCGGGATCGGCGTTCTCCTCGCAGGGCCTCACGGCCGCGGGCACGCTCACGATGCTCCTCTGCGCGCTCGTCAACACGGTGACCGCGGCGTGGATGATCCCCGCAGGGCTCTTCCTCACGGCGCGGCTCGGCATGCTCGCGGGCATCTTCTGCCCGCTCGCCGCGCAGCTCGTGGGTGGGTTCGCCTGGTCGCTGATGCCGCTGCCGCAGCTCTTTCCGCCGTCGGCGAGCATGGTCATCCCCACGCGCTTCATTCCCGTGCTGCCGAGCGGCGAGCCGCTCGCGGCGGACATGGCGCTCGGCGGGGCGCTCACGGCGGACGGCATGCTCACGATGGCGGGCCTTGCGGTCTGCGCGCTCGCGTTCGCTGCGCTCACGGCGGCGGGCGCGGCCTGGTTCGCGCGCTCCGAGGAGCGGTGATGGCCATGACACGACTCTCCGACCCGACGCCGCGCATGACTCTCCCGCGGGCCCTGCTCTCCGAGGCCCTGCGCCTGGCGCGCTCCCCGCTCTCGGCGGTGCACCTCGCCTGCGGCCTGGCAGCCGGTCTTGCCTGCGGCGAGTACTTCTCCGTAACCCGATGGGACCCGGCGCTGGGCGCGGACGCCTATGCCCAGTTCCTCGGCGCCCTCATGCCGCTCATGTCCGCCATCGTCTGCGGGCTCGCCGTGGACGAGGAGCGCGCTGCCGGGCGCCTCGCCAACCTCACGGCGGTCCCCTCGCGCGGGCGCGCCGTCGCGGCGAAGCTGCTCGCCCTTGCGGCGCTCGGCGCGGGCGCGCTGGCCGTGGCGCTCGGCGTTTTCGGGGCCGTGCTCGCCGTCGCCGGGCGCCTGCCGCTCGGGCCCGCTCCGCTTGCGGCCGCCTGGGCGGGCATCGTGCTGGGCAGCCTGCCCCTCTACGCGCTGGGGCTCGGCGTGGCCCTGCGCCTCGGCCGCAACGCCACCATCGGCGCCGGCGCGGCGGGGATGCTCCTCGCGTTCTTCTCAGTGGGCGGACTTGCGCACGGTCTCATGACCGGCGAGCTCACCGGTGCCCTGGCGACGCCCCTGAGCTGGGTGCCGCTCGCCTGGCCCGCGCGCCTGGGGTCGCTCGGGGTGGAGGCCTTCATCGACGCCGCACGCGCGGCGGGCCCACTCCTCACGACTGCGCTCGCTGGCCTCGTGCTCACCCTGGCAGCCGACGCCGTCCTTCTCGCCTGGTTCTGTCGCTTCGAGGACGGGAGGGCAGATGCGTAGGAGGCCGCTCGCCGCCATGCTCGCCCTCCTCTCCGCAGCGCTCGTCCTGGGCGGGAATGCCCTGCTCGACGCGGCGGACGACAGGGGCAATGTCCGAGAGCTCCAGCTCATCTTCTTCGGGCGGGAGTCGGACGGCGAGGGCTGGCTCGAGATCGAGGCGCGCGGCGGCTCGGGCGTGCGCTACCGCGCGTGCGACGCGGCCCAGGCACCCGCGGCTGCGCGCAGGACTCTGGACCGCTGAGCGCGGCGCTAGTACAATTCCGACGGAAGCTTCAGGAGGTCGAACATGGCGAGGATACTGGCAGTGGATGATGAACGGGCGATCCTCGACGCGCTCGCGCGCGTCCTCGGCCGCGATGGCCATGAGGTCGTCAGGGCGGCGGACCCGACGGCGGTCCCGGGGATGGACCTCTCGCGCTTCGACCTCGTGCTCTGCGACGTCATGATGCCGGGGCTCGACGGCTTCGAGCTCGTGCGGCAGATCCGTCCGGACTTCGACGGCCCCATCGTCTTTCTGACCGCGCGCGTGGCCGAGGAGGACGCCGTGGCCGCCTACGGCCTGGGCGCCGACGACTACGTCCGCAAGCCCTTCGGGGCCGCGGAGCTGCGTGCCAAGGTCGCGGCCCATCTACGCCGTGAGCGCCGGCCGCGCTCGCACGCCCTCATCTTCGGGGAGGTGCGGATCGACCTCGGGGCGCGCGGCCTCGCCGTGGGCGGCGAGGCCGTGCCGCTCACGCCCACCGAGTACGCCATCTGCGAGTACCTCGCCCGCCACCCCGGGCAGGTCATGAGCCGCGCGCAGATCCGCGAGGCGGTGCTCGGCTGGGAGAGCGACGCCGACGACGCGGCCATATCCATGCAGGTCAGCCGCGCCCGGAGGAAACTCTCCGAGGCCGGTGCCGATCCGATCGCGACCGTCTGGGGGATGGGGTACAAGTGGCAGCTCTGAGGACCGGGGCGCGAGGTCGCGGGGGCATGCCGCTCTCCTTCGTCATCGCGCGCTACTTCGCCTACGCGTTCGCGGCGGTCGCCACGGCGTGGCTCGCCTCGTTCATGGCGCTCTCCGCAGCGATCAACGCGGGCTTCGTCTACGAGGCAAGCTGGGGGCCGGCCAATGCGCGCGAGGTCGCGGAGGGCCTGGCACGCGACGGCGTCTGCGGACAGCAGGACGTGCCGACGGCGTACCGCTACCTCATCCTGAACAAGGACGGAAACGTGCTGATGACAGACCTCGAGGGCACGCGGCTCGAGGACGCGAAGGAAATGGCTCGTACGGCACTCGCCGCGGATCCGGGCACAGTGGAGATCGAGGGCGGGGGCTCGGGCCTCACCTACGCTGCGTTCCCGCTCAAGGGCGGCGGGGCCTGCGCACTCGTCAGCGAGTACCTGCCGCAGTGGGTCTCGCGCGATCTCGCCAGCCTGCTTCCCAACCCGCAGAACCTCATGCTCGTCGGCGCCGCTGTGGGAAGCGCGCTCGCGCTCGCGCTCGTGGCGCGCCGTGCGAGCCGCGTGATCTCGCGCAAGATGGCGCCGCTCGCGGAGGCGGCGGGGCGCGTCGGCGCGGGGGAGCTCGACTTCGCGGTCGGCAGCACCAACGTGCGCGAGGTGAACGACGTCCTCGCCGCGATGGACGCCATGCGGGCCTCCCTCGCCGAGTCGCTCGAGGCCCGCTGGGCCGCGGAGCGGGGGCAGCGCGAGCAGATGGCGTCGCTCGCCCACGATCTCAAGACGCCGCTCACCGTGCTGCGCGCCAACGCCGACTTCGTGGCGGAGGAGCTGGAAGACGAGAATGACAGCGACCTCTCGGCCGCCGCGCGCGACATAGCCGGCGGTGTCGAAAGGCTCGACGGCTACGTGCGCCTGCTCATCGAGGCCTCGCGCGGGTCCGGCGGGGCGGAGAGGGCCCCCATGCGGCCGGCCGAGCTCTGCGAACAGGTCCTCGCCGAGGCCGCCCAGATCGCCCGGGCGCGAGGCGTGACGCTCGACGCGGCCACGGGCCCCGCTGTCGCGGACGCGCCCGAGGCCCCGCTCGACCGAACCGCCCTGGCGCGAGCCGCCGCGAACCTCGTGGCCAACGCCGCCGAGCACGCGCGCTCGCGTGTGGCGGTCTCCTGCGACGTCGCGGGCGGACACCTCGTCATCGAGGTGGCCGATGACGGACCGGGCTTTTCTCCCGCCGCCCTCGAACGCGGCTGCGAGCGCCTCTTCACAGACGACTCGTCCCGCTCCTCGCGCGACGGAGGCCGCCACTACGGGCTCGGCCTCCACGTCGCCTCCGAGGCCGCGAGCGCCCACGGGGGCTCCGTCTCGCTCGCCAACAGCCCCTCGGGCGGCGCGGTGGTCACCATCGCGGTCCCCCTGTGAGGCCTGACGACTCAGGCCCCCACACCGGCGTGCCTCGCAATCAAACGCTTCCCGGATAATTCATGAGGCCGTACTCGTATTCGAGCCTGCCTATCTCTGCGGCAAGCGCCTCCGTCATGTAGAAGGTTTTCGTGCGGCCCGTCGACTTCGCCAGGCGGTCGTACCTGTTCGCGAGGTCCTCGGGGGTTCTCAGGGCTGCGGTGGCGGTTGCCATGATGCACCTCCCGGTTAGATGTAATACGTGTATTACTTTCTATCACATCACCCGAACCCCGCACCGGCGTACGGTCGTATCTGCTATTTTACCTTACATTTTGTCAACCGGCCCATGCTCGGCTTGTTCAGCCAGATTAAATCAACTGTTAAATCAATCCAGGCCTGTAGGGGGCGGTGGAAATCTTTCGAGGACTGGGGGCGCCGTCCCTGGGTCGGCTCCTCGATGGCCGCGGCTGAATTCCCCTGCCATCGGCTGCGTGGGTTCCGGCACGGGGCTCTGGCGCTGCTCGAACTGGGCGCAAGACTCGGCTGTTGGTCGTACCGGACGGCATACGTTTTGAGACCAGCAAGCTGATGCCGGCTCGAGGACAGCGGCCCGGTGCACCGGGCCGATCGATAGCGGTCTCAGGTTCACAGCGCAGCTTCTCAGGGCTCGCATATATAGGAAGACTTGATTGGCAATCGATTTTAATGAAGTCGGCAGCGCATGTCAGAGTTTTCAACAAATTTAACATGCCACCCTTTATATCCGCACGCGCGTAATTCAACTCATAAGGACCGGCTATCCCTTACCAGTGACACAATCTCAAACGCACAGAACAGAATCATCAGTCCAATCATCGCATAAGAGGCAGCCGAACCTTCAAGCACTATTCCACAAAGAACAATCTCCGCGCCGCCAATAAGAACTGTTATCAGGCGCTCTGCCTTTTTGCTCTCGCCGCTCGCATAAAAAGGCGGCAAAGCGCACAAGATCACATATAGCCCGGGAAGGGAATACAGGATCGATAGTCCAAGCCCCCCATCAACCGCAGTGCTTTGCGTAAGAATCAACTGAACCCAAACGGCAATTATCACTGAGCAGGTTGTCGATAAAAGAAGACTAGAAATATAGCACGCAACAAAGTCCCGTCGCATTCGAACAGAGAAATCCGCGAACTCTCTTCGCCGCGTGGAAACAATAAGGTACACAGAAATTGCAATAGAACCAATCAGGGAAAACAGCGGAACAACCAGCAATTCAAGCTTATTACCCCATCGATCAACCACACCCCCACTCCAATGAGCGGGAATTGTATCAGGGAGGACTGACCAAGCCGCCCATAGAATCAGAAATGGAAGAATAGAGAGGATGAAAGATGATAACACTGCAGTAATTTTTTTTGAGGCTCTCATCGATTCCGCATCTCCTTGCGCGCCCACATTCCACTCCGCCTTAAATCAAGTATACGTTTTGAGACCGGCAAGCTGATGCCGGCTCGAGGACAGCGGCCCGGTGCACCGGGCCGATCGATAGCAGTCTCAGGTTCACAGCGCAGTTTCTCAGGGCTCGCATATATAGGAAGACTTGATCGGCAATCGATTTTAATGAAGTCGACAGTGCATGTCAGAGCTTTCAGTAAACCGCAGGTAAATTCGTATACCAAAAATTGGTACACGGATTTACCTGCGATGTTCATGCTTGGTCAAAAGCCTATCAAGCGATATATTCATTATTTTAATGCGCGCGCCTGAGCTTTTGGCTGAAGTGGCAGTCCGACCGCCGGCAGGCGGCCACGCTATGTTCAAAGGCCACGCCTACTCCCGGTGCCCGGCTACGTCGACGACCCAGTGCTGCCCGTCGAGTTCCTGCCGCAGGGCTACATCAGGGACGTCTTATTGGGGGACGACCACATGGAACCCCGGGAGATCAAGCTGTACGGCTGATCCATCCGTCAACAACATGTCAAAGCCCCAAAACCCAACAGGATCGCGAACGAGGGGATGAATTGACCGCCCGGGTATTTGCGCCCGGGCGGTCAATTTTATCAACCATGGGTGCGATTCTGTGAGGCCATTTTTCTGTCATCCGCCGTTTGCTCCGGTCTCAACGCACCCATCGACCGTTCAGTTATCTTTGCGAACGCGACCACGTGCGCATTTGTCGAACAATCAAATGTCCGACAATGTCTGACGGAGCTGTCAGACATTCACGCACGAACAGGTGAGCTTCGCGAGCGATTGTAGGCAACTAGTAGCCCCAGCTGCGTCTTTAGCGCAGGTTCGACGTCTGACATCTTGAATGTCTGACGTTGAACGAAGCTGGTTGATAACAAGCAGGTGGAATAAACATGGAGCCCGACACCTCTCGCGCAATCGGCGCGCGGCAAGGGTCTGGCCCATCTCATATGTTGCCAACGCTAACGGTGAACCTGAGCGCCCGGGCACATTCTTTGTTGGCTGAAACCGGCATAGCAACTAGCGGAAGGCATCATCGAAGGAGTGTGCTGGAAAGCACCCGTCTCCTTAACTGTTAGAAATGCAAGTTAAAAATCTATGTGGCCAATGTGATACTGTTGAACCCGCATATCGATACCGCTCAGCCATTCGCCTCGCCCCCGTCGCACGTATCTTCATCCGGTCTGTTACTTTTAATCTAACAATTCTTTGAGGAACGTAGGTGCTTCCAAATGTACTGTCGACTTCTTCTCAAACTAATCCTAAGAGACAAGGCCGTATGGATTTGTACGCTCGTTCTCGCTGCAGCCTTC
>NZ_QSOP01000005.1:0-789 GCF_003436275.1 Collinsella sp. TM09-10AT | reverse complement strand
TTGTACGCTCGTTCTCGCTGCAGCCTTCTCCGTCCCCATTGCGTTCAATTCACCCATCTACGGGCCCTTCTTTATGAAGCAGGGCATGCAGGGCTTTGTCGACGCATTCAATACGCGCGCACCCTAGGCCAGCGGCACAGACCTATCTCCAGAGCAGCAAACTGACGCGGAGCTTGCAAGATACGCGAACGCCGCCCTTGCCGCTCAAACCGACGCCGCCTTTCTCGATTCTGCCGAGAGCTACTACGCGCTCATGGGCGAAGGCTTCCAATCCGGGTCCATCGTGGGAGACCGAGAGACCAATGACGCGGCGCTCGCATATTGCCGTGCCCTGAGCAGCTCCGGCATCACGGATATCCCGGCCTCCGCAAACGACCTGCCGTTCCTTTCCTTCCTGCCTTACACCATTGCCACGGCGCCGTCTTTCCTTCCCTTCATTCCCTTCCTTCTCTCGTCGATACTCGTGCTCGGCGCCACAAGGCCCGGGACCCTGGCGGCAAAGGCGCCCGCGCCCAAATTCCGGCGCCTTATCCAAACCGTGTTTTCGATAATCGGCGCGGGGACCGCGATGCTCCTCGCCGGCCTCGCACCCGGGAGCATTTACGCCTTGGCCCTAAACGGCTTCGGGCAAATTGGGTACCCGATCGCCTTCTTCCATGACGGCGCGCTTACCACCACGACCGCGGGAAACGTCTTCACGACCCTGCTTCTCGCGCTGCTTGCGGGCGGAACCTTGATATCCGTTTGTTCCGTCGTCCTATCGACCGCAACGAGGCGCGTCCTCGCGGG
>NZ_QSOP01000049.1 GCF_003436275.1 Collinsella sp. TM09-10AT | reverse complement strand
GACACCGCCGAGTTCGCGATCCCCGGCCTTGACGACGAGTTCCGCGTCATCGTGTCTCCGTGGATTCTGACGGTGCTCGTTACCGACCGCCTGGCTCGCTACTACGAGACGGTCACCAAGCACAACCTCAAGTATCGTCGCTACTATCACCAGTTCGACTACTAAAGAAAACGGGTGCGGGAACGCGCCGGGCTATTGAGAGGAACACAGAATGAGGCAGTACATCATCGCCAGCCATGCGCACTTCGCTACCGGCATCAAGGAGAGTGTCGAGCTGCTCTCGGGCGCTCGCGACAACGTCCACGATCTTTCGATGTTCGTCGATGACCGCATGGACGTGGCCGAGGAGGCCCAAAAATTGCTGGCAGGCATGGCTGCCGACGATGATGTCGTTGTCTGCACCGACCTCTTTGGCGGCAGCGTCAACAACGAGTTCACCAAGATCGTCCAGACGCGTCCCCGCACGTACCTCGTTACCAACATGAACCTTCCTCTGCTTATCCAGCTGCTGTTCTCTGACGAGTCGGCGCCGGTTGAGGAGACGATTCGCGCCATCGTCGCTGCGGACGATACGCGCGTGAAGTTTGTCAACGATCTTTTGGTCGATGACGAAGAGGAAGAAGAGTTCTAATCCGCAGCACCTACTGACACGCCGTAAGACGGCACAAGACCTTTGGGGGGTCACATTATGATTCAGCTACTTCGCGTCGACCATCGCCTGCTTCATGGCCAGGTCGCGGTCTCTTGGGTCCAGGGCCTTGGCTCCAACTGCATTTTCTGCGTGGGCGATAAGGTCGCCAACGACCCGGTGTGGAAGACGACGCTCAAGATGGGCAAGCCTGCCGGCTGCAAGCTCGTCATCAAGGATATGGCGAATGCCATCGAGGCCATTAACTCGGGTGTGACTGACAAATACAAGATGATTATCTGTGTCGCCACCATCGCTGAGGCAAAGCAGCTTGTTGAAGGCTGCCCGCAGATCAAGTCGGTCAACCTGGGCAACACCAAGCCCAAGGACGAGAAGCGCCCCGATGCTCGTCAGGTCTCTCGTCAGATCTTCCTGACTGCAGCCGAGGAGGCCGATGTGCGTGAGATGCTGAACAACGGCGTCGAGGTCGAGATCCGTCCTCTGGCCGATGACCCCAAGGTTGACTGCGCAAGCGTGCTCTAGGCGTTCAATTTCGAAGAGTCTGAGCTCTTCGTAGTGTCCTATTAGGAAAGGGGGATATATGCTTACCCAAGCAATCCTCATCGGACTTATCGCCGCATTTGGTAAGTTCGACTTCCAGCTCGGTACGCTCTATGCGTTCCGCCCCATCGTCCTGTGCCCGCTCGTGGGCCTGGTGCTGGGGGACCTGCAGTCCGGCCTCGCGATCGGCGCCAGCCTGGAGCTTCTGTTCATGGGCTCGATCTCCATCGGCGCCTACGTGCCGCCTGATGAGACGATCGGCGGCGTGCTCGCCTGCGCCTTCGCTATCCAGTTGGGCCAGAGCACCGAGGCAGCCATCGCGCTCGCTATGCCCATCGCCACGCTGTGCCTTGCCATCAAGAACATCCTCAACGCCGCCCTGCCGATTCTGGTTGACCGCGCTGATGTCTTCTCCGGCCAGGGCAACCTTAAGGGTGTCTATGCGATGCACTTCCTGATCGGTTTGACCGGTATCATCATGGCGTTCCTGCTGTGCTCGCTGTCGTTCTATCTGGGTGCTGACGCCATCCAGGGCATGCTCGACTTCATCCCGCCCTTTGTCCTTGCTGGCTTTGGCGTTGCCGCCAACATCCTGCCTGCCATGGGCTTCGCCATGCTCGGCCGCCT
>NZ_QSOP01000048.1 GCF_003436275.1 Collinsella sp. TM09-10AT | reverse complement strand
TGGTCGTGGGCATCGTCGGCGCGTTCTTCGGCGTGCTGGCGTAAGGGCCCGGCCTATTATTTGCCCCCAAGGGAAACGGCGACCCATTGCGGTCGCCGTTTTTTATTACCGAAAGCTAGTTGGAGGTGCTTCGTGATTCGATCTGACAATCCACCCGATAATGGCGTGAGCGGGGCGATGTATCTATTTGGCACGGCGCTCTTGTGGAGTTTTATCGGCATCCTCGTTCGCGCCAATTCGCAGTCAGCTCTTTTGATCGGTGCCGTCACGGCAATATTTATGGCGCTCTTTATCCTGCTCGTCGGCAGACCCGTCCTTCGCGTCAGCCGTCTTATTGTCCTTGTGGCCGTCTGCAACTTCGTGACGGGCACCACGTTTAACTTTGCCAACCAGCTCACGACGGTCGGCAACGCGATCGTTCTGCAGTACACCTCGATGATTTTCGTTATCGTGTATCAATCGCTCGCAACTCGCACGTTGCCCTCGCCTGCGAAGATTGCCTCCGTGGTGGTTGCTTTTACGGGTATGGGACTTTTCTTTTTAGGTGATTTGAGCGCCGAGGGCATGCTCGGAAATCTGCTTGCCGTCATTTCGGGCGCCACCTTTGGGCTGTGTTTCTTTTTAAACTCTCGCCCCGATGCGTCGCCCATGGTGTCCTCGCTCATCTCCTGCGGCATCTCGATACTTCCGATCGTCTATTTTGCCGGCGACCTAGGCTCCGTGAAACCCTTTGAGTGGGGGCTTATGCTGGTGCATGGCCTTTTTTGCAGCGGCCTTGCGAGTGTGCTGTATGCCAAGGGGATTGCGCGCACCAACGCGTTTGCGGCCAACTTGGTTTGCATGAGTGAGGTCGTGCTCGCTCCCTGCTGGTCGGCGCTCCTCTTTGGCGAGGTCTTTAGCTGGAACGAGTTCTTGGGCGCGGCGATGATCGTTTTGGTGATTGTGGCCAACTTGGCATCCGATGCTTTTGGCGACGGCTTTCTGGTGGCGCTTGTCCGCCATCGAAACAAAGAGCGTGCCTAATGGGATGCGCCTGCCGTTTACGGTAAAAAACACCCCGCTGAGCGACTGGTATTAAATAAGGCGAACCTGCATACCTATAATTGGTATCAAATCATTTGTGCCTGGTATGGGTGTTAGCAGCACGCCAGGTGCGGTTCGGACCGTGTGGTCAAACTCCCGGATTGATATCAATAACGCGCGCGACGGGAGTGACGACGGTTCGAGATTCCTTATTGGGAGGAACTATGCTTGTCCAAGCAATCCTCGTCGGCTTAGTCGGAGCTTTTGGATGTCTCGACTACCAGCTCG
Source organism: Collinsella sp. TM09-10AT (assembly GCF_003436275.1). GTDB lineage: Bacteria > Actinomycetota > Coriobacteriia > Coriobacteriales > Coriobacteriaceae > Collinsella. Next base: position 523 of record NZ_QSOP01000048.1, on the reverse strand, counting down.
GCACCCTCTACGCGTTCCGCCCCATCGTCCTGTGCCCGCTCGTGGGCCTGGTGCTGGGGGACCTGCAGACTGGCCTTGCCGTTGGCGCCAGCCTGGAGTTGCTGTTCATGGGCTCGATCTCCATCGGCGCCTACGTGCCGCCTAACGAAACCGTCGGCGGCGTGCTCGCCTGCGCGTTTGCCATTCAGCTCGGTCAGGGTACCGAGACGGCCATCGCGCTCGCCATGCCCATCGCCGTCCTTGCACTGACGATCGGCAACATTACCAATGCCTTGTTCCCTGTGTTTGTCGATATGGCAGACAAGTTCGCCCTCAAGGGAAACCTCAAAGGCATCTACGCCGTTCATTGGGGAATTGGAATCTGGGGCTGCGTCGAGTACTTCCTGCTGTGCGGCGGCGCCTTCTATTTGGGTTCCGACGCCATCCAGGGCCTGCTCGACTTCATCCCGCCCTTCATCATCGACGGTTGCGGCGTTGCCGCCAACATCCTGCCTGCCATGGGCTTCGCCATGCTCGGCCGCCT
>NZ_QSOP01000047.1 GCF_003436275.1 Collinsella sp. TM09-10AT | reverse complement strand
GCGGCCCGCGCTGCATGAGCATGCCCTTCTGGCGCGAGGACCTCTAAGGTTTTCAAAGACCCGTACAGGTCTTAATACAAACATCTAGCTGCCATTAGATGTCTCCCAATGGGACGGTGCGGATCTTTCGCACCGTCCCATTCATGTTTAATGACGCTAAATTAACAACGGATAAGGTGGCCATGGATATCAAGACAATTGGCGTTGAGGAGTGGCTCAACGTTTGGGAGAAGAGCGCTACGTGGGACATTGCTCAGTCGACGATTTCGTCGCTGACCATGGGCGAGCTTCGTGCGCTTGACGAGCAGGGCGGCGCCACGTTCTACGAGCGCCTGGATCGCGAGAAGATGAACTACGGCTGGATCGAGGGTTCGCCGGAGTTTAAGGCCGAGGTCGCCAAGCTGTATCGTCGCGAGGTCAATCCCGATCACATTCTGCAGACCAATGGCTGCACGGGTGCCAACCTCAACGCCATCATGGCCGTTGTCGAGCCCGGCGATCATGTGATTGCCGAGTGGCCTACCTATGCGCCGCTCTATGAGATCCCGCGTACGCTCGGCGCCGAGGTTGAGTATTGGGAGCTTCGCGAGGAGCTCGGATGGAAACCCGATATCGAGCAGCTCAAGCGCTCGGTGCGCCCCAACACGAAACTCATCTGCATCAATAACGCATCGAACCCCATCGGTACGGTGCTTGATGCCGATACGCTCGGTCAGATTGCCGAGATTGCCCGTTCGGTGGGCGCCTACGTGCTGTGCGACGAGGTTTATCTGCCGCTCGAGAACACCGAGTCCTTTATGTCGATGGCCGACGTGTACGATAGGGCCATTGTCACCAACTCGGTGTCTAAGACCTATTCGACGCCTGCGGCTCGCGTGGGCTGGGTTGTGGCCGACGAAGAGGTGTCCAACCGCATCCGCACGTATCGCGACTACACCATGATCTGCGGCGGCGTGTTCAACGACGCCCTGGCGACCTACGTGCTCGAGCACAAGGACAAGATTCTCGAGCGCAACCGCAAGATCTTGTTTGGTAACCGCGATATCGCGCAGGCATGGATCGATACGCAGCATCGTGTTTCCTGGACGGCCCCGCAGGGCGTGTCCACCTCGTTCATCCAGCTGGATATTCCCGAGGATGACGAGGAGTTCTGCAAGCGTCTGCTGGCCGAGAGGGGAGTGCTGTTGGTCCCCGGCAGCCGTTTTGAGCTTCCCTGCGGAGCGCGCCTGGGCTACTGCGCAAGCGAAGATGTTCTTCGCGAGGGTCTGAGGCTTCTGGGCGAGGCACTGGCGGAGTTTGATCGCTAGGATTCCGACGGCTCTCAAAGCCACTCAAATCCGTCTACGATTATCGATAACAGACCCGTTACCCATGAGGGGAGCGGGTCTGTTTTTCTATACCGAGAAGTCAAGTTGTTACAAATGAGGCCGTAAGGCGAGCCGGTGTTCGTTGGGCCTTATACTGAACTTCCGGTGAACGGTATCCAACGTCTGGTAAACGGTAATATGCATACCAGAAATGAATAGGACAAACTTTTTTCTGAATAAAAATGAAAATGGTTGAGACGCGGTATGAATCGCTAATTCTATTCATAGCTTTATTAGAAATATGCAATTTGAGGGTGGTTCAATAAAGTTAAGTTCCATTTGCTATTTGGTTTGAAAAAGCATTTAAGCACGTAAATTAACTTTATTAAATCAAAGTGTGCCATGCGTGAAGTATATGTGTATGCCGTTCACCCCTCATAAAAAACCGTTCGGGGGCGAGGTGGAAGTATGGGCTGATTTTGGATATAAATATGTCGTCAGCAATAACGCCTCACACGGAGGGGCGCTAACGAATCGGCCCTGACAAGGGCCCGAAAGAAAGGTAGGAGGCCATGACGAAAGGTCTGCACGTGCCTTCCGA
>NZ_QSOP01000046.1 GCF_003436275.1 Collinsella sp. TM09-10AT | reverse complement strand
TGGTCGTGGGCATCGTCGGCGCGTTCTTCGGCGTGCTGGCGTAAGGGCCCGGCTGCATAGACTGTCATTGCAACCTGGTAAGGGGATGGAGCGGGCCTATGCCCTCCATCCCCTTACTTGTATAGAGGGAGTTCGTATGTTCGCGAAGGATCGCGAAGCAATGCGCCTGACGCCGGCAGAGGTCAGGCTGATTCTTATTGAGTCCCTGCAATGGTGCGCCAACAACGCGGTGTACTTTTTAGGGCTTATCGGCGCGGCGACGTATGATTTGGCTGGCACGGCCTTTTTGGTTGCTGCCATTACGCTCGTACGCAATCTTATGACGTCGGCGGGCAATATGGTGTCGGGCTCGGTCATCGACCGCTTTGGACCGCGCCGGACGTCGTTTGTGACGTGCGTGATTACGGCGGTGCTATCGCTTGGCGTGGGGTTGGCGCCGTTGTCTGTCCCCGGGCTTGTGTTTGCCGCGTGCGTCTTGGGGCTTGCGGGCGGCTTTATCAACACCTGTACGCATGCGTTTCCGGGATACCTGGAGTCGACCACCGAGGGCCGTACCCGCGTGAACGGTCTCATGGTGTTCTACAGCAATATCGCCTATACCGCTGGCCCGCTGCTCGGTGGTGCCATCGTGAGCTGTTTTGCCACGCAATCGGTCTATCTGCTCATGGCGGGCATGATGGGTGTGGCGGCCGTGCTCTCCTTGGGCTGTCACGAGTGTGTTGCTCCCGCAAAAGGGGAGAAGCCGAAGGGCGGCATTCTGGGCGGCATGGCCGAGGGCGCGCGACTTACGTTTCGCGACCACGACCTGCGCCTTATCTTTATCTCGGGCTTTCTGGGCTTCTTTGCGTTTGGCGCGTTCGATTCGCTGGAGTCGTTGTTCTATCGCGATGTGCTCAACGTGGATATCGTCTGGCTGGGCTGGCTGTCCTCGGTCGTGGGCCTCACTTCCTCGGTGGGCGCGTTCATCCTGACCAAGCTTTCTGCCCGCCATGTCAACCTGCGATTGCTGCTCGGCGCGCTCATGGCCGTGGGCATTGGGTCCATGGTGTACGTGGGCACCGATATGCTGGGGGTCGCGATTATCGGTCAAGCGATTAACGGTCTGGCCTGGGGATTCCTGGAACCGCTGCAGATGATCTTGATTCAGGAGCGCGCTGACATCAAATACCTGGGGCGCATTACCGGCTTTGTGCGTTTTGGCCTGATGAGCGCCGGCGTGCTGCCGCTGCTGGCGGCTCCGTTTTTGGCGGAGGCTTTGGGTGTCCAGACGGTACTGTTTGGGGCATCGACCATTATTGCGCTGGTAGGAACGCTGTTCTTTGTCACACAAGGGAGGCGCCAGAGGCGTTAGCTATACATTCAATTCTAATTTAATACCACTCACCAGAGAATTTCGACCGTTCACCGAGGATTGGAGCAGATTGATAAGTGGTATTAAAAACACATTAGGTGTATGTCTATAATTGGTATCGAAAAGAAACGCGATGTATAGAGTTGCGTGCAGGACAGAAAGGAAAAGCCATGAAGGAAACCGAGAAGATCGAGATCATGCACTTTAGCCAGGAGGGCTACGTCGAGGACGGCAAGAACGTCTACGAGACCGGCAAGAAGATGATTGAGCTCGCCGACAAGGTCGCCGACGAGGGCTACGACGCCGTGTTCCTGATGGGCGTCGGCGGCACCTGGGACGAGCTCATGCAACTTGAGTACCTCATGAACAAGTTCGGCGACCGCGACCTCGAGGTCTACCTGATCCACGCCGCCGAGTGGAACGTCTCCGGCCACAAGCGCATGACCGAGAAGTCCGTCGTGCTCACCGCCTCCGAGTCCGGCACCACCCCCGAGGTCCTCGAGGCCGTCAAGAAGATGAAGGAAAAGGGCATTCGCGTCTACGCCATGACCAAGCCTGAGGGTCCCATCGGCCAGGCTGTCGGCGCCGAGAATTGCGTCAAGATGGCTTCCGATCATGGTAACGGTGGCTGCGAGATGGGCTACTACCTCGCCGACTGCTTCGGCCTGCGCCTGCTCAACCGCCGCGGCT
>NZ_QSOP01000045.1 GCF_003436275.1 Collinsella sp. TM09-10AT | reverse complement strand
GCGGCTCATCCGGTCCGACCGGGCCGCGCGGCAAGGAGATATATTGCCAGACCCGAGGGGCGCCGGGGGCGGGAATCTGGGCGTACACATTTCCTACACAGTTTGTAATTCTCAGCTGTATTTAGCAGTAATAAAGAGGGGACCTCGTTTCCGAGATCCCCTCCTTCGTCTATCTATAGACTTAGGCTTTCAAAGCCTTAGGCCAATAGCTTGCGACCGGACTCCTCAATCGCGTCAAGTGCTGCATCAGCCTCGGCGGCATCCGCGCCCTTTGCGAAGATGTACAGCTTAATCTTGGGCTCGGTGCCAGAAGGACGAACAATACCCTTGTTGCCACCCTCAAGATCGAACTCAATGACGTTAGCCTTCGGCAGGCCGTTCACGCAGGTGTTGTAATCCACGACGGCCTCAATCTTGGAACCGGCGAGCTCCGCGGGCGGGTTCTCGCGCAGACCAGCCATGATGCCGGCCATCTTTGCCGCACCCTCAGCGCCCGGATAGCTCAGCGAAATCGTCTTGTTGTGATAGTAGCCATACTTCTCGTACAGCTCGTGCATCGCATCGGCGAGGTTCTTTCCCTGCAGCTTGTAATACTGCGCCATCTGGCAAATCAGCAGCGAAGTGCTCACGGCGTCCTTATCGCGCACGTGGTCGCCAGCCAGATAGCCGTAGCTCTCCTCGAAACCAAAGATAAAGCGATCGACCTCGCCAGCATCGGAAAGAGAAGTAATGATGTCGCCGATGTACTTGAAGCCCGTCAGACAGCGGCGGAGCTCAAAACCGTACTCGTCGGCCAGAGCGTCAACCATGGCGGAAGAAACGATAGTAGTAACGGCAACCTTCTTAGTGAGGTCCTCACCGCGGGCAGCACGGGTCTTGCAGATATAGTCGAGCAGCAGAACGCCCATCTCATTGCCGGTCAGTAGCAGATAGTCATCGCCATTTTTAACGGCAACGCCAACACGATCGGCGTCGGGATCGGTTGCAAGCAGCAAATCAGGGTGAACCTGCTCGCAGAGATCGATGCCCTTCTGCATGGCCTGACGGATCTCGGGGTTAGGATACGGGCAGGTCGGGAAATCGCCGTTAGGCTCCTTCTGCTCGGGAACAACCGTGACATCGGTGATGCCAGCGCGCTCGAGCACCGTCGTGACGGGAATGAGGCCGGTGCCGTTGAGCGGCGTATAGACAAGCTTAAGCGGAGCGCCAGCGATCTCCTCGGCAGAAAGGTTAGTCACGCCGCGGGCGAGAACGGCGTCGTAATAACGCTCGAGGCACGAGTCATCGATCCATTTGACCAGACCCTGCTCAAGAGCCTCATCGAAGTCCATGGACTTCACGCCGGTGAACGTATCGGTCTCGGCGATAGCCTTAGAAATTGCATCGGCGGCCTCGCTGGTGATCTGGCAGCCGTCGGGGCCATAGGCCTTATAGCCGTTATAAGGCGCTGGGTTATGGCTAGCGGTCATGCAAATGCCACCGGAGCACTTAAGATCACGGACGGCCCAGGAGAGCGTCGGCACAGGAGAAATCTTGGGATACACGAGGGCAGTCACGCCGTTTGCTGCAAGAATGGCAGCCGTCGTCTTAACGAACAGTTCACCCTTATTGCGGCTATCGCGAGCGATGGCTACCGTCGGATGCTCGAAGGTCGCATTGAGATAGTCAGCAAAACCCTGCGTCGCGCGACCGACCGTATAGATATTCATACGGTTGGTGCCCGCACCGATAGTGCCGCGAAGACCGGCAGTACCGAAGGCGAGATCCTGGAAGAAAGCGTCGGTGATGGCGTCCTCATCACCCTGCTCCTTCATCGTGTTGAGCTCAGCGAGGAGCTCCTCGTCCTTGACATTGGCAATCCAAGTATCAAGCAGCTCATGAACATCTGCCATGTGAGTCCTTCCGTCACAATCAATAAAACGACCCGTGTAAAACAGGACAAGCGCAGCAGTGCGCTAAAGCAAATATTAGTCCATTGAGAACAGAGAACCAGCCACAGAACGGTGAACGTTTATATTCACCGGCGGATGATAGGATTGATTTAATTACATAGAGAATGTCGCCTTTTAACGCAAAAAAGGGGGAGGCCGCGAGGCCTCCCCCTTCTTCAATCTCGATGAC
>NZ_QSOP01000044.1 GCF_003436275.1 Collinsella sp. TM09-10AT | reverse complement strand
AATCAAAACCACCCCTAAAAGGGGTGGTTTGCTCTTAGGGTATAACCCTTGGATTTCCGGCACGCGTCTAAAGGCGCCGGCCCTCACGGGGTTCGGGCCGCACTGCAGGTTGACCCGTGACGGGCCGGTCAAACCGGCGCTATTTGCGCCCCGGCCCCCTATCGAAGGGGTCCTCGTACTCCTTGACGCTCAGCCGGTCGAGCGCGATGTCGGCCTTCTCCTGCTCCCGGATGTACTTCGCGATCGTCGCCTCGTTCAGGCCGACGGTGGAAACGTAGTGGCCCTCGGCCCAGAACTTCCTGTTGCCGAACTTGTACTTCATGTTCGCGTGCCTGTCGAATACCATCAGCGAGCTCTTCCCCTTCAGGTAGCCCATCACGCTCGACACGCTGTACTTCGGCGGTATCGCCAGCAGCATGTGGACGTGGTCGGGCATCAGGTGCCCCTCGATGATCTCTATCCCCTTGTACTGGCAGAGCTTCCTGAAGATCTCCCCAAGGTCGGACCTTATTTGGTTGTAGATGACTTTGCGCCTATACTTCGGCGTGAACACGACGTGGTACTTGCACATCCACTTCGTGTGCGACAGGCTGTAGGCCTTCTGGGCCATACGCCACCACCGCCCTCTCGACTCGGATTCCTTGCGGCCTGAACAATCGCAAGTGTCCGGCGAGGGGGCGGCTTTGTAAAGCCGGTTGTCCCCACCCGCATAGCGGGTGGTTTCTGATGCGGCGCGCTGCGCGCCCCGCACAGGCTAAAGCCTTTAAACAAAGGGGGGCTGGGAATCACTTCCCAGCCCCCTTAACTCATACTCTCGATTGAAGCAGAGCCATCGTTAGTCGATGGAGATCTTCGTAACGTTCTTCTTCTCGACAATCTTGGGAACCGTAACGGTAAGGATGCCGTCAGCGTACTTTGCAGAAAGGCCCTCGCTCGAAGCGTCCTTTAGATACACGCCACGCGTCGAGCTGTACGAGCTGAACTCCTTCTGCAGGAAGTTCTTGCCCTCGTTCTCGTCGCCTTCCTCAACATTCACGCTAATGGAAAGACGACCCTCATTGAGCTCAACGTCGATGTCGTCCTTCGCGACGCCGGTCAGATAGGCCTTGACCTCGTAACCGTCGCCCTTGTCCTCAACATCGACGGGAAACGCCTTAGAGGCGATCGAGTTGTTTGCCAGATCGGTCATATCATCAAACAGATCGAACAGCGAGCTTGCAGAAGGACGGACACCAAAAACCGAACGATAAGGAACCATGCTTGCCATGTTTACCACTCCTTGTAAGGACTGCCGAGCCATCTTCTAGGTGGTTGGGACTTCTTTTGACGCTCATATATATGCCCAACCGCTTCTTATATATACATCGACTATAAAGTTTTTTGAGTCTATTGATATAAGCATATCTGAGTCTGGTTGACTAAGGTTTTGTCTAATAAACGGAATTTGAACGAAGGCTTAAATAATGTATGCAATCCCATCAAAACTAGACGGCTGGCTTACAATGGGCGCATACACGATATTGATGACGAACTAAGGGCATCATGGACGATCAAAAACAGGACAACACGTTTATGCCGGAGCAGGACGAAGCATCCAGCCAGCAACCGATTCGATTCCATCGCCCCCACATCTCGCAAGAGCCCATCAATGGCCCAGAGCCCAAATATGTGACAAGAAACCGATATCAAACACTCGAAGAAGCGCAAACGGGGCGCAAACATATGGGCGTCGCCTCGGGAGACCCTGTATATCTGAAAGACGCACCATTATCTAAAAACAGCGTAGCTAGTGATGAGCCGATGAAAGCATCCGCCGCTCATCAACAAAGAGGGCCTCGACCCAAGCAAACCTTGACGCATTCGGCTCGCTATCTCGAAACGCCAAAACAGGGAAAGTCAATCTTCGTTTCGTCAAGTAAACGACGCAAGCAGCATCAGCTGACAATCCTGCTTATGATCATTGCGGCCATAGCAGTTGCCCTTGTTATACGATTTATTTTCTTTAAATAAAGGCTCAATACCGAAAACAACAAGATCGTCTGGTGTAATTGAGTCATTCACGCCCCGTAAACGCAAAAAAGGGGGAGGCCGCGAGGCCTCCCCCTTCTTCAATCTCGATGAC
>NZ_QSOP01000043.1 GCF_003436275.1 Collinsella sp. TM09-10AT | reverse complement strand
CGTACATGTACGGATGAATGTGGGAGGTGTTCGGATAAAGTCGATAATCAAGGACCCCTTGTCTGTTGGCAGGACGGCGGCGCGGAACCATTTACAGACCAGGGAATAGGTGATACTCTGGACGCAGACACAAGGCTCCCAGCCGTCATCAAGAGCAAGACAGTTGCCGCCGTCATAATTGCAGCAGTCATGCACCAGCCGCCGGACGGCTCGGTACTGCTGGTAGGTCAGTCGGGGAATGCCGTTCACCGCTCCACCTCCCGGCGTTTCTGCTGGGTCTGCTCCTGCTGGTGTATGGCAGCATCGGCGTTCCGCTTCACCTGTTGAAGCCGCCGCAAATCGTCTTGGATAGGCTTGTACTGCTCATACTCGGCTGTGTACTCCTGGTGAAGCCTCGCCTGTTCCTGTTCCCACGCATGAACGGGGATTTTACCAGCAGGGGAACGGTGCTTGTCCAGCTTCCGGCGGGCCATGTGGAACGTCCTCAACTCGTTCTCATGCTCCCTCTCGAATTTTTCCCGCTTGCCCTTCCACTTGATACCCTGCAACTCGTCATAGACGGGCTTGGTGTCTCGGTAGAGGTCAACAAGGCGAAGCAGTTCCTTCAATTCGTTCAGACGGTCACGCTTCGCTTTCATGGATGTGTTGATGGCCTCCGTTCGTTCACTCTGGGCGGCGATATGGGTCTCTAAATCTTCCAGCGTAGCGATGCCCCTCTCGGTCAGAAAATTGATGGCCTCGGCAAAACCTTTAAGATTTCCAATCCTGGCGTTGCGGCTCCATGCTCCGGCGTTCCGGCCCTCATAGTAGTCGGTCAGCAGGGCGGCAAGGGTCGGGGCCTGGGGCTTGCTCAATTCTTCTTTTATGGCCTTAATCCAATCCGTCAGGCCGGCGATTTTCTTCCGAATATCCCGCAGAATGTTGTTGGCCTTTTTTATCCAGCGGTTCAGATCGCCCTTGTCGGTGGGGATGCCCTTGGCCTCCATCTGGCGGACGGCCACGCCCTCATGGACGGTGGGCAGCAGGTCAAGGCCCTGACGCTCATAGGAGCGGTGGTCGATGCGGCAGGTCAGCCCCTTTTCCTCAAACTTGGCGTTCACCATAGCGGCCCACGCCTCCCGCCAATGTTCCAGTGTTTCCGGGCTTCCCCAGTCGGTAGTGGGAACAGCGTCAAAGAGGGGCTTGCCGTCCTCTCCCATAATGCGGTTCCCGTCCTCGTCCAGACGGTAGCGGCGGCGCTGCTTGCACCCCCATTTGCCGTCTGGCTCAATGGGCCGGATGGGGCAGAGAACATGAAAGTGCGGGTTAGGAATACCGCCGTCCTCCTTGTCCGGCTGGTGGATGGCAAAGTCGGCAATCATGCCCCGGCCCACAAGCTGCTCCGAAACAAATTGCCTTGCAAGAGCGATGTTTTCCTCCAATGAAAACTCGTTCTGCAAGGCAATGTCAAAGCTATATGCAAGCTGGGCTTTCTTGCCGCGCTCGGCCTTCTCCACGGCGTTCCAGAGGGTGGCGCGGTCTTGGTACTGGTTGGGGGCCTGGGGCGGCAGGAGAATGTCTGTGCAGACCACGCCGCCCTTGTGGGTGTAGTCGCTGACCTCGCCATAGTATTCGCTATACAATTTCTCCCCGGCTCGGTAGGCGGCGGACGTGACAACAGACTGTCCCGCGCTCCGTTTGACCTGGGTAACGTGGAGATGGAACAGGGCCAATTATCCGCTTTCCTGCTGGTCAGTGGCTTGGCTCACCAGGGCGGCAACTTCCGGCAGGGAAAAGACCTTTTCCATCAAAAGAAAAAAGGCCCTTTCGCTCATGCCGCGCACCTCCGGGGCGATACTCTCCACCGCTCCGCCACGGGTGATAAGTCGGTGGTTTCGCTTCTTCCTTTCGCCTTGGGTGTAGTAGCGGATGCGGTTCTCATACCGCTGGCCTCTGTGCTGGTACTGCTCCAACTTAGCGGTGGCCTCAGCATACTCTTTCTCTAATTCTTCGCGTGACTTGTCCATCGTGTTTGACCTCCTTCTTGGCAAAACAAAAGACCGTCTACCTGCTGTGTCGGGTAAACGGTCAAGGGTAACGGTATTCGGTTTTAGCCTCGCTGGAAAGGGTACCGTCAAGATTCTTTCGCAAATTGATCGAGGCGGCCTCGGCCCCGCCT
>NZ_QSOP01000042.1 GCF_003436275.1 Collinsella sp. TM09-10AT | reverse complement strand
GGCGGGGCCGAGGCCGCCTCGATCAATTTGCGAAAGAATCTTGACGGTACCACTCCGACACTGCTCGGACATTCCCGTTAAGTCATATACAGCACTGAAATCGCACTTGGCACCGAGACCAGTTACGTCCACATCCGCGTCCGGAACGAATCGAAGCGGTATCCCGTTTCAAAACGTATGCGTTTCACCATGAGAGAGGGATCTGTCATGAGCTGGAAACCGAGAAAATGCGTTATCGCCTTACTGACTTTGGCGGCTCTGACGTGTTTCGCCGCCTTGATCGCCGTCAATATCAAACCGCAACACGATGCTTATCCCTCATCTTTGTCCATTAAAATGGGCCAAAATTTCAGCCTCGGCCGAAACGTGAATTATTTTAACAAGCTAAAACCTAATGAGGAAAATATCTTGATGTTCTGGGCATCGTGGTGTCAGCACTGCGAATCTCTCATAGAAGATATGCAACAACTTGATAATTTCGCAGCCTTAAGGAAGAACCTTTTCACTGTTTCCGAGGACAGCACAATTGAAGAAGCCTCGGTCCATGAAGGAGACTTTCCCATATACATAGATTAAGATAAGACCGTGTATGACCAATATGAACTTGAGCATATTCCGTCCATATTCATACTGGATGATCAAGGAAACATCATCGGCTTATCCGAAGGAGAGGAAGAACCTCTTGCCTTATTAAAGAAATACGCCAAATACAACGGATATAAAGCGGAAGGAGGCGACATCAAGTAACTATCAAAGGCCAGATTAAGGAGCCAGCCATGAAGAAATGCCTGCTCTCCATCGTCTCAGCAGCTCTTTGCCTCTCCCTTGTCATGACACCATTTGTGCCCGTTGCGGCAGCCTATGCCGACGAGGGGTCTCCCGCCGAGAGCAGCGAAATCTACGTCGGAGACAACTACGACGAAAATTACGATATATCCCTTTTTGAGCGCGGACGCTGCACGGATTCATATTCCAAGGCGTGGTGCGATTCTCACGGATTTGCAAATAACCGCACCGTCCCTCACAAGGTCAAGCTGAACGTGAAGGAGGAGTCTTGCCTGCGCGATCCCTACCTTGCTGGCACCGCTGAAGTTATCGCCGGTCTCGTGACAACCGGTCCTGGCGGCGGCTTGTTTGCAACCGCAATGACATCGTGCCGACTTTTCACTTGCATGTTCTAAAAGGAGGTTGCCATGCTGTCGCAAAATCAATCGAGATACTTGACCACAATCGGCTTTGCCCTGCTTGCATTACTCTTTGCTAGCGACCTTTTGCTGAAACCGCCCAAGGAACTCGTTTTGCTTGCCATAGACTGCCTTTCCGCCCTTTACTTTACGGCAACCCTATTCGTCGGACTAAAGGAGAGGAAAAAAGGCGCAGTCGTCGCATCCGCCGTATGCTTGATCATAATCATTGCATCATTCTTTATCTGACACGTTGGTGATTTAGGGGCGATATCGTAGGAATACGACCGGGAGAGTCGGGACCAGATTGCCCGGGTTGCCCGGTCGGCTCGCGCGACGGTGCGGCGGTTCCACAGAAAGCTCTCCGGACTTCACGCCGTTTCTGATCGCATTGTAGACAGCCATCTCGTCTTCGCAGTCGGCGAGCACGCGGTGTGCGTCGTCGTTTTGGATGTCCAGTAAATCTCGAAGGTCCTCCATGCACCAGCGTCCGAGATTTGGCCATGCGCGTTGCGCGAGCTGATAAGTGTCGATTGCGATGTTGTAGTTAAAGTCCAAGCCAATGCCGTCCCAGGCAGAACGGCTTTGTTTCCTTGATTATCAACTTCATCCGGACACTTCCCGCATTCATCCGTGTGTGTACGGATGAATGCGGGGTTCAATACCCCGGCGGTCTGATCGGCAGGCCGCCGGGAACTCTCACTCCTCGATAAAAGCCGGCACCCGGTTAGTCCTGCGCATCTTGAAATTGCCATTTTCGTGGGAGACGTAGAGGATGCCGTCCATCCCGTCTCGCGATGCATATGAAAGGTGAACAGAACCGCAATCCGCTCCATCATTGTCGAGAAGATCGAACGAATTCGGGTCGCTCGTTGCGGCCAAACGACCACTCATACAAGAACCATCGTCATTACAGATTTGCCATTCCATGTCTTCGCCTGCAAGAATCGCCATAGACGGCCTGGTCGCGCCATCGTTGACATACATCCCGTCTATGCCAAACCCATTTTCAGCGCCATCGATGAACGACTGCTCGGACCTATACCTCGCAAATGATGCACATAGCACCATTGCAAGACAAAGTACAAAGCCAACAATCGCTATCTTTGCATAGCTCTTGCCTATCATGTCATTCACCTTCCTCGTATGTATCGAGGTATTCCTGCTTGAGCGTCTGCGAGGACGACTTGATCTTTTCCACGAGCGTGCC
>NZ_QSOP01000041.1 GCF_003436275.1 Collinsella sp. TM09-10AT | reverse complement strand
CCCCCCCCCCTAGGTTCCATCCCCAAATCAACCTTTCTCGCGACATAGGCAAGGAAAGGGTCGATGGGAGCTTGCGCTCACATCGACCCTCTTCCCAGTCTGTCTTTTGGCTCGACCGCCGCGTCAATTCCGCAATCCGCGAACGAGGACTGCGTAGATCCGCTGCGCGGAACTACTCCGCCCCCGTAGTCGCTGATTACTCCATTGACCCGTCTACTTTTCCGCACGCGCCTGTCTCACGTGCCTTGCGCTTGCGTTCGGCGTTCAGGTAGTTGCCGCGACAGTAGCGCTCGAGAATCGAGTTGTAGCCGACGATGATTTCTCGGTACTGTTCGGGAAACTCACGTAACGCCGCAGTCGTGAAGTCGTTGATGGTCTCGAACTTCTCGACCATAATGAAGCCGACCAACTCGAAGAGCATGTCCTGCTTGTCCTTGGTCGAGAGCTGCTCAAGCTGCCCGATGTCGAAGTTGTTCCCCTCGATGCGGGCTTCGACTGGGTACAGTTCCTTGCCCTTCTTTCGGCACGATGCCGTGTCGTGGATGAGGTAGTCGTATGCGTGCCTGATGTTGTTGACTGGCTCCGCAGAGGAGCAGCACCTCTTGCCTTCCGCGCTCAAGCGGTTCAGGACGTTGATTATCGCCTTGCGTGTTGTGTTGCCGCCCCAAACCACGATGATGTGAACATGGGTCTTCCGCTGCTTGCTCTTCTGGTCATGGTCGATGTCGTGAATTGCGTAAGCGAACGGAACTTGGAGGATGTCGTCTATCTCCTCCTGCCAATCATCGAGCATGTTCTCTGGGTAGCAGATTCCCTCCCAGAGCTTTACCTTCGTCTCGCCAGCGTTTGCCGCCATGCTATAATCTCCTTGTCTCGAATGCCCCTGCTGCCGCCAAGCTTGCTGGGGCTTTTTCTTTTTACCTGCGCTTGTAGACCTCGCGCCTGTGCGCCACATCGACCACGAGAATGACAAGCCTGCCGTCGTTGATATCGCACAGGATCCGATAGTCACCGACCCTGTATCGCCACACGCCAGCCAAGTTCCCCGTTAGGGCTTTGCCCCTGCTTCTCGGGTCTTCGAGCTTCGCTATCTCGTCCAGCTCGTCGAACATTCGCGCCGCAACGCCCTTGTCTAGCTTGCGCATCGCCTTGTCGGCATTCCTCGTGAACTCAATTCGCCAGGCCACAATGCGCCCTTACCTCATCGATGCTGTAGGTCTCAAGCCTGCCTGCACGGTAGTCCTCAATGTCTTTGAGAATCCCGTACTCATACTCGAAGCGGTCTATAGCTTCTTGCAGGGCTTCATTCACATAAAAGCTCCTTGACCTGCCAGTTTCCTTCGCAAGTCTGCTATAACGCTCGTTCAATTCAGTAGGAATCCTCATCGAAGTAACTGCGGTAGCCATGCTGCACCTCCTTGATGTGTAATACAGGTACTACTATAACACATCACCGCGCCTGCCCGCGCGACCGCGCCGGTGCAACATGATTACGGCTCAACGCTTCCTTCGCACGCGCGACTTCCGTGGCTTCCCTCATCACATCATCCAAGCCGCGCTCGGTGCGTTGCACCTTCCTGGGACGCATCAGCGCCCAGATTCGGTCTCCAAGCTCCTCAACTGCTCTTCCAATTGCTCGCGCCGCTCCTGCGCATCGAGCAGCGATTGAATCGAGGATTGAGCCGCGCTCAGCTTTTCCCGCATCTTCCCAGCGCCGAACCTCGGCAGCGACGGGTCGAAGCTCCTCAACGTCTCGCGCAACCCCGTTCGCTCTTTGCCGAAGGCACTCCAATCGGTCGGTCGCATCCTCGATATCGACCATCACGTCCTCGAGCTCGCCCTCCCTCTCGGCAATCTCGGTCACGAGCTCGGCCTTACGCAATTCGGCTTCGTTTAGCAAAGCGGCGGCTTCCTCCTTAGCCGCCGCGACGATTCGCGCCGCTTCGTCCTCGGCAGGTCGCACGACCGCCCTATCGACCGCGCCGCGCACCTTGTCAATATCCACGGACTTGTCGGTGTACACGCGCTGCGCCCGCGTCTCCTCGCCAAGCTCGACCTCTGGGCGGTAGCCCAGTCGCTTCTCCAGATAGTCCCCAAGCTCCTTGTGCATGCTCTGGTAGAACGAGCGCGGGCACATCTTCTTGTAGTTGAAGCGCCCATCGAGTATCGGCGTGAACGGCACGTGCATGTGGTCGCGGGCGGGCGTGCCGTCCTTCAGCACCTCGTCCTTGTGGACGAACCCGCCCATCATGTTGTCGATGCCGAACTTGTTCGACAGGTACCAGTACGTGAGACGGAAGAACCTGTCCTCATCGCCCTTGCGCACGTTGTCGGGAAGCGTCACAACAACGTCCGCCATAACCACCGCGTCCTTGCGCGTGGCGCGCTTCCCTGCTGCCTTCTGTGCCTCGTTCACGCGCTCTATGCGCCGCTCGACCGTGCCCCAGTTCGGCTCGCCCTCACGGGACACCACACGCCCCACAACAAGCCTGCCGTCCTTGTTCGTGTAGTGACCGACCACCATGTCGTTCTTCACGCGCTTCGGGTCGATGTTGTCGCGCTCCATGCTGGACGCGTCGCGCCTGTAGTGAGCGAGCATGTGCCCGACCGAGGTTGCCTTGTACTTCGCTATGTGTGCCATGTCGTAACCGCCTTGCGTGAGATTTTAGCCGACTAAAGTCTAGCACGTTAGACCTTAGCTACGCTAAGGACGTGGCAGGGCCAGCCCTGCACCCGCTCGGGCGTTCCCCCCGAGACCCCCCAGCCCTACTCATTCGCGGCGTCGCTCATGAGGTGCGGGCCATCGGCGCGGGCGCCGAATGAGGGGGGCAAGCCCCCTCAAACTCCCCCGCTCAACCTGATTTGTCATTTGTCATTTGTCACATTATTTTTCGGACGTAGTTAGCGAAAAATAATGAGCGCGCCCCTTTTGAA
>NZ_QSOP01000040.1 GCF_003436275.1 Collinsella sp. TM09-10AT | reverse complement strand
GAGCGTAAACATCTCGGGCGGCTCGGCTCCGCTGCAGCTCGGAAGCAAGGCAGGGGCGATCCAGGCCGATTTGGGCGCCCTGCTCTCGGTGGCGCGGGCAGGTGGCGAGTAACGCGGAGCGGTAGACGCGCAATGAGGTTTTAGCCGCAGCCTCCGAACGAGAGGGCTCGGAGGCTGGTATTCCTGAATCGCAGGTCACGATGGGTTATCGGAATCGCGAAGAGCGGATACCGCCAGTAAGCCCCCTTCGGAATAGGCGTTGAGCAGCTCCTGGGCATGGGCGAACTCGGGGCCTCGTCTCCAGCCGAGCAGGCGGTTGACGGCCAGATCGCCCTGGACGTTGTGGACGAAGAGCAGGAAGGCGTCTTCGCGTGAAAGCCCTGTTTTCTCCATGACCCAGGGAACCATCTGCTCCGCTCCGCGTTCTATGACGCGCTGGGCTACGCGAGCGTATGAGTCGCTGTCCGAATAAAGCAGGCGATAATCGTCGTCTGCCGACGGACGCTGGCAAAGCGTTGCCGATTCAACCCCCTCAAGCGGGGGAGCCGCTGCCAATGCCTCGTCGATAAGCGCATCGAGCAGCGCGTACTTATCCTCGCAATGCAGATAGAACGTTCCCCGGTTGATCTCGGCGCGGCGGCAGATGTCCGCCACCGTCATCTTCGCGAAGCCGACCTCGGCCAGCAGCGCGAAGAACGCCTCCTGTATGACCGAGAGGGTGTAGCGCCGCCGGCGGTCGATCTTGGTTTCTCCCATCGCCTCTCCAATCTGAGTCGTTTGACAATGTCCAGTAGCTGTTCGTTTATCGACAGGTGCACGCGTTTGTTCATTGCCCCTGCGAAAATCAACAAGGATACTGTTTATAGACACCTGTTTTTTATAGCTGAAAGGGAGCACGGATGACCCTGTGCGAGAAGCTCGGCATCGGGCTTGTCAGCCGATCGTTTTCCCATCGGGCCGTCTATCGAAACGGCGGCACGTCATACGATTTGAGCGATTGCGAGCCTGCTGCTTGCAAGCAAGATATCGAGGCTTTTGCCCGCAAGGTGGGGAAGGCTGATTGCGTGTTTACGGGAGAGGCAGGTAGGCAGGCGTTATGAGCATCTGCATCAAAAATCAGATTCAGAATATGAATATCGTCATCGGCTGCACGGTGGGGTGTCCATATTGCTATGCCCGTAACAATGTGAAACGTTGGCATATGATTGACGACTTCGCTGATCCTGCGTTCTTCCCGAGCAAGCTCAAGATGATGGAAAAGAAACGCCCGCAGAACTTTCTCCTTACCGGCATGAGCGATCTCTCCGGGTGGAAGCTGGAATGGCGAGACGAGGTATTTGCAAAGATCCATGAGAATCCACAGCATCAGTTCCTGTTCCTGACCAAGAGACCCGATTTGCTGGATTTAGATACCGACCTGGAAAACGCATGGTTCGGCGTTACGGTGACGAGGAAAGCGGAGCTGTGGCGTATCGACGCCCTTCGGAAAAACGTCAAAGCAAATCACTTCTTCGTTACTTTTGAGCCGCTATTCGACGATCCCGGTACGGTCGACCTTTCCGGAATCAACTGGATCGTCGTCGGTACCATGACCGGGGCGCAGAGCAGGAAGGTTCATACGGAACCGGAGTGGGCATGGTCTTTGACGGACCAGGCGCACGCGCTTGGCATTCCAATGTTTATGAAGGAAGACCTCGTCTCTGTCATAGGGGACGAAAACATGATTCAGGAATTGCCGGAAGAATTCGAAAGAGTGCTGGAGGTGCAGAGAACATGGCGGAAGTGATCGATGGAATCCTCATCAATGAGGTGGAAGCAAAGAACATCATGACCAAGTCCAGCCTGCCGGTAGGCGGCTACTCGGTCAATCCCTATGTAGGCTGCACGCATGCCTGCAAGTATTGCTATGCCTCCTTTATGAAGCGCTTTACCGGACACAAGGAGGAATGGGGCACCTTTCTTGATGTGAAGCATTGGCCGGAAATCAAGAATCCGAAGAAATACGCTGGACAGCGGGTGGTTATCGGTTCTGTGACGGATGGCTACAATCCACAGGAGGAGCGATTCGGGAATACCAGGAAACTCCTGGAGCAGCTGATTGGCAGCGATGCAGATATTCTGATCTGCACAAAGTCCGATCTTGTGGTACGGGATATCGATCTGCTGAAGAGGCTTGGACGAGTGACCGTTTCATGGTCGATCAACACGCTGGATGAGAACTTCAAGAACGATATGGACTCCGCGTCGAGCATCGAGCGTCGTATCGCTGCTATGAAGCAGGTGTATGACGAAGGTATCCGTACGGTCTGCTTCGTGTCCCCGGTATTTCCCGGCATCACGGATTTTGAGATGATTTTTGAGCGAGTAAAAGATCGGTGCGATTTGTTTTGGCTCGAAAATCTCAATCTTCGGGGTGGTTTCAAAAAAGCGATCCTGGATTATATCGCCGAGAAACATCCCAATCTCGTACCGCTTTACGATGAGATCTATAACAAGCGCAACCGTAGCTATTTTGAAGCGCTTGAAGTAAAAGCCGAGGAAATGGCCAAGAAGTACGATTGCCCCTTTGTGGACAACGAAATGCCTTATGGCAGAGTCCCCCAGGGGCATCCGGTGATCGTGGACTACTTCTATCACGAGGAAGTCCGAGGGTCGGATAATAGCGGAAAAAGAAATCGTTAAACGGAAACCGACGACGATTCGCTCGAGCGATTAGCGTCCACGCGTGGCTTCTGCCGATTGGCGCAACGGGCGACGGATTAAGGGATCGCTCGGGCGGATGATCCCGCTGCAGTACAGGCGGTCGCTCAATTTAGCGGCATGAGCGTTTTCGCACGGAAAACCAGTATCCCCTGTGCCGAGTTTAATCGTAGCGAATACAATGGGCACTGAGCATCAATCGAAAGTAGTCAAGAGCCTTTTCGACGGCTTCTACCACCTCTACCCCAGCCTCGAGCAGCGA